>JAEWBF010000077.1 GCA_023391285.1 Verrucomicrobiota bacterium | reverse complement strand
GGGGGGGCGGGGCGCGGGGCGCGCGCCCCCCCCCCCCTACCGGCGCTGCCGCGCCCGCGGCAACAGTGCGCTCTAGAGGAAGTATTGTTGCTTCCAGCCGAGGAGTTGTTTGGAGCGGTCGTTGGCGAGGAGCGGGGCGCGATCTTTCAGCGGGCGGCGGAGGTCGGTGACCGTGGGCAGGTATTTTTTGATCAGGTCGAACGTCGGCTGATCGGACGAGGTGTCGTCGGCGCTGGCGATGAGCGGCTGGCAGCCGAGGTTGTCCTTTTCGATGCAAAGGCGGCAGATGACGGCGAGGTCGCGGGCGTCGATGTAGGACCAGAGATTGCGGAGGCGGACGGATGGATCGGAGAACGTGTTGCGGACGGGCGCGTGGTCTTCGGGGCTGAGGACATTGCCGATCCGAAGCGAGATGATCTGCATGCCGGTGCGGCGGTGAAAGGCGTCGGCGGTGACCTCGTTGACGATTTTGCTGAGGCCGTAGGTGTCCTCGGGAAGTTGCGGGTGGTCTTCGTCGACGGGCAGGTATTGAGGCGGAAAAAATTCGGACGCGAAGCAGAGGCCGTAGGAGGATTCGCTGGAGGCGATGGCGGCTTTTTTGATGCCGAGCAGCGCGGCAGCTTCGAGGACGTTGTAGGTGCTGAGGGCGTTGACGCGGAAGATTTCGTCGTTGGGCGATTCGTGGGCGCGCGGGATGGCGGCCATGTGGATGACGCCGACGTAGGGGGTGCGATCGCCGGTGCCGAACGGAGAGAAGGCGGTGACGACCTGGCCGAGCTGCGTGAGGTCGGCGATGATCGTCCGGCACTGGGCGACGGCGGGGCGGCGGGTGTCGATGTTGACGACCTCGTAGCCGGACTCGAGGAGGTGTTTGATGAGCCAGTGGCCGACTTTGCCGGAGCCGCCGGTGACGAGGATGCGTTTTGTGGGCATGGGTGTAACCTGCCCAGGGATGTCGACGCGCACGAGGGAAAGTTGCGCGATCAACCCGAGGGATGTCGGGTTCTCTATTTGGCGAGACGCGACTTCCTCAGCGATGGCGACGGAAGCGGCGGAAAGCGGCGAGCCCGAGGACGGCGCATCCGGCGAGAGCGGCGTAGGTGGAAGGCTCGGGGATGGGCGAGCCGGAGAAGTCGGTAACGATGGTGTAGCCGGCGAGACCGGAGTAGCCGGTGAAGGCGAAGGCGTCGGCTTCGTCGGCGAAGAAGTCGAAGATGAAATCGTCTTCGCTGCCGATGGTCCACAAGGACTCGTTTCCGAAACGGAAGGCGCCTTGGTTGATACGTTCGGCGATGAGATCGCGGGCGTCGCCTGCGATGGCGAGAAAGCCGCCAGCAAAGTTGAGGAAGCTGTCACCCTCGGGATCGATCATGAGCGCGTAGTCGATGCTCCAATACTCGCTGATACGGACGAGAGCGGCATCTTGGATGGTCAGAGAGTTCCGCTGAGTGTCATAGCCACCGATCCCGAGTTGCTGCACCGAAAGGATGGAACCGCGATCGTAAACGAAGGCTGCGTTGTCGTTGCCGGTGTCGTAACCGCCGACGTCTAGCATTCCTTCGACGGAGAGTGTCCCACCGTAGCCGACGTGGAGCGTGTTGTTGGTTCCGGTCGAGCCGAGCGTCATTCCGCTTTGCACGTCCATTCTGGATCCGCTGCCGCTGACATGGAGGCTGTTGTAATGGGCGGTCTCGGTGAGGCCGATGTAGGCCCAACGGGTGGAAACGTAGGCGCCTTCTTCGACGGAAAGGTGGTTGTGGCTGCCGTCGCCGCCTACTTCGAGCCGATCGTCGATGATCCAGGATGAACCGGTGCCGACCACGTTAACCATGTTGTAGTTGCTGGTGTCGCCCGAGCCGATGTAGCCGCTGTCTCCGAGGAGGGTCGAACCGGAGGCGATGATCAGGTGGTTGTTCGGACTGTTGATCCCCACCATGGGCCCGTAACCGAGGTCGTGCGTGACGGCGCCCGTGGTGCCGAGGATGTAGATGGCGCGGTCTTCAGCGGTGCCGCCGGCGTCCATGTCCCACGGGATGTCTTCATCGACCGCTTTGAGGTCGGCGTGAACATCGGGGGCTGCGAACGCGCTTCAAACGGGAAGGGATCTTCAACGCGGGAGTTCATGCAGCGGCGTGTGCCGATGGATGTGAGGGATGCGCAGAGAGCGAGAACATGGAAGCGGGAAACCTGGCGGGGTTGCATGCTCCACTTTAACAGCGGTGGGAGATGACGGCTATTCCACTTCGGAGGGGGGCTGCGAGCCCGGAGGCTTATGCGAGGCGGGCGCGGACGTCGATGAAGCCGGAGGGCGGCGAGGGAGAAATGGCGCGGAAGCGACGGCAGGTTTGGCGCGCCCAGACGATGGCAGCGAGGCGGTTGCTGGTGCCGGTTTTGTCGAAGGTCGAGGCGATGTGGGCTTTGACCGTGTAGAGACCGATCCCGAGGAGAACGGAGATCTCGTGGTTGCTTTTTCCCTCGTTGAGCCAGGAGAGGACCTCGGCTTCGCGCGGGGTGAGGCCGGCGCGGGCGAGGAGCGAAGGTTCAACGGTGTCGTCGGCGTGAGCTTCGAATGAACGAGCGAGGGCGTGGGCGTTGGAGAGGTGGGTTTGCGCGAGTTCGAGAAGCGAGAGTTCGTCGGGCGAGAAGTCGGGTCCGCCGGTGCGCTCGAGCCCGAAGAACATCGTTTCCCCGTGCTCGGTGGGCACGTGAACGGCGCAGTGGTTGTCGATGCCCAGCGGGCGAAAGACCTCGTGGTAAACATCGAGCTCGGTGAACTCGCGGCGCGAGTAGAAATGGCTGCGGCAAAAAGGGCGGCCGTGAAACACGGAGGGATCCCAGCGGAAGAGCGGGTATTTACTCATCAGAGTTCCCAGCGCGGTCATGGCTGCGGGGAATTCGGAGTGAGGTGTGTCGAACCCGATGACGAGGCGTTGCTGGCGAGTCTCGAGGACGCCGCAAGCGATGAGTTCGGCGGAGACCAGGCGGTGAAGAAAAGCGAAGCTGCGGGACGTGAAGGTGGCGAGGGTGAGGCCTGGTGCGAAAAGGGCGCGGCAGGCGTGGCTGAACGAATGGACATCGGGGGCCGGCACGGCGCGCACCGTAGGATTGATGCGGCGGATGTCACGCGTCGTTTGCCCCGGCGAGCGACGCGGAACATTCCATTGCCAAATGGAAAGTTTGCGGGAGGTTGCGGAATGCCCAACGCGCTCGTGAACGAGAAGTCACCTTATCTGCTCCAGCATGCGGGAAATCCGGTGGAGTGGATGCCGTGGGGTGAGGACGCGTTTGCGCGGGCGCGGGCGGAGCAGAAACCGATTTTTTTGAGCATCGGTTATGCGACGTGCCATTGGTGTCATGTGATGGCGCACGAGTCGTTCGAAAACGAAGACGTGGCGGCGGTGCTGAATGCGTCGTTTGTGTCGATCAAGGTGGATCGCGAGGAGCGGCCGGACGTGGACAAGGTTTACATGACGTATGTGCAGGCGATGACGGGACACGGCGGGTGGCCGTTGAGCGCGTGGCTCACTCCCGAGCTAAAACCGTTTTTCGGCGGGACATATTTTCCGTTGGAAGATCGCGGCGGGCGGGCGGGGTTTGTGTCGATCTTGCGAGCGATTGCAAAAGGCTGGGCGGAGGAGCGGGAGAAGCTGGTGGCGGAAGGGGAACGGGTGATTGGGACCTTGAGGGAGCATCTGGAGATGAGAGGTGAGAGTTCGGAGTTGAGAGACCGGAAGTTGGGTGAGGCCGGGGGCTCTCAACTCTCAACCCTCAACTCTCATCTGCTCGAAAGCGGCTCGGCTGCTTTCGAGAAATGCTTTCAGTATTTTTATGAGGCGTTCGATCCGAACTTTGGCGGGTTCGGCAGCGCGCCGAAGTTCCCGCGGGCGAGCAATCTGAGTTTTCTGTTTCGGGCGGCGGCGTTGCAGGGACTCGAGAGCGAGTCGGGCAAGGAAGCGGTGCAGATGGCGACGGCGACGTTGCAGGCGATGGCGCGCGGCGGGATTCACGATCATGTGGGCGGCGGGTATCACCGGTATTCGGTCGATGAACGGTGGTTCGTGCCGCACTTCGAGAAGATGCTCTACGATCAGGCGCAGATCGCGATCAACGCGCTCGAAGCGAAACAGGCGACGGGCGACGAACGGTATGCGTGGGTGGCGCGCGATGTATTCGATTATGTGTTACGCGATCTGGCGCATTCCGAAGGCGGGTTTTATTCGGCGGAAGATGCGGATTCGCTGCCGCCGGAGGCGGCAGGAAGTATCAAGGATGAAGGGGCAAGTAACAAGAGGGGTGGCGGGGCGCACGCGGTGGAAGGGGCGTTTTATGTATGGACGCAGGCGGAGATGGCGGCGGTGCTCGGGGCGGATGCGCCCTTGTTTTCGGCGCATTATGGCGTGGCGGAAAAGGGGAATGTGCCGGCGGAACTGGATCCGCAAGGCGAGTTGCGCGGGAAGAATGTGCTGATGCAGCGGCAGTCGATTTTGCAGACGGCGAAGGCGTATGGGATGGATGTGGTCGAGGCGAACGATCGCGTGCTCGCGGCGCTGGAAAAGCTGCGGAAGGTGCGAAGCGAGAGGCCGCGGCCGTTGCGAGATGACAAGATCATCACGGCGTGGAATGGGTTGATGATTTCGGCGCTGGCGCGGGGCGCGCAGGTATTGCGAGAGGCGCCGGAGGAGAAAGATAAAGAGGAAAGAGAAAGATTGCTGGGTGCGGCGCGGAGAGCGGCGGGTTTTCTGGAGCGGGAATTGTATGATGCGGGGCGCGGTGTGCTGTATCGGAATTGGCGTGACGGCCGGGGGACGGCGGAAGGATTCGCCGAGGATTACGCGTTTCTCGCGCAAGGGCTGCTCGATTTGTATGAGGCGGGTTTCGAGGAACGCTGGCTGGCCTGGGCGCGGCGACTGCAACGGACGATGGATGAGAAATTCTGGGACGAGGCGAAGGGCGGGTATTTCAACTCGCAAGCGGGCGACGCGGCGATCGTGTTGCGGTTGAAGGAGGATTACGACGGGGCGGAGCCGGCGGCGAGTTCGGTGGCGGCGATGAATCTGTTGCGGTTTGCGGCGATGCTGGGTGAAAGCGGGAAAGCGTATCGAGAGCGGGGGGGGGGTGCTTGCTGGCGTTTCGCGCGCAGTGGGAGCGGGCGCCGCAGGGCTTGCCGCAGATGCTGTGCGCGCTGGAGTTGGCGCTGGATGCGCCGCGGCATGTCGTGATCGCGGGCGATCCGAACGCGCAGGATTTTCGCGCGCTGGCGGACGTGGTGCACGAGCGGTTGGGGCCGCGACGGCTGGTGATGGCGGCGGCGACGGAGACGATCGCGAAGGAGGCGGCGTGGGTTGCCGCGATGACGCCGATCGAAGGGCGCGCGACAGCGTATGTGTGCGAGGAGTATGCGTGTCAGGCGCCGGTGACGACGGTGGAGGAGCTGAGGCGGGTGTTGTGGGGAAGTTGAACCTGGCCCTGCGCTTACGCGCCGGGATGCCGCCCAAACCGGCCCATCAGGTGGAGTCCCGAAAGGCGCTCGCGCGTTGCGGGCGCGAGGAACAACTCATTCGCGAGCGGGACCATCGCGGCATGGCTGGCGAAGAACTACCGATTCTCTATATCAAGCCGGGCTGCCCCTGGTGCCACGAAGTGATCGAGTTTCTGCGCGAGAAAGGCGTGAGCTACCGCGAACAGAACGTGAGCGCGGATGCGAACGCGATGCGCGAGATGATGCAGAAGTCAGGGCAGTCGAAAGCGCCCACGCTGGACTGGAATGGAACGATCCTGGCCGATTTCGGCGTGGATGAACTGGTCCCCTTTTTGCGGAAGCAGAATGTGAAGCTGGAGGACAGTTGAGCGGACTGCGCCGCGCGGAAATAACCTCAACCCGGACGAACCATGCTCAAGTGGGCCCTGATCTTTTTCATCATCGCGATCGTGGCGGGAGTTTTTGGCTTCACGGGAATTGCGGGAGCTTCCGCGGATATCGCGAAGATCCTCTTTTTTGTGTTTCTCGTGCTGCTGGTGATTGCGGCGCTCATCGGGGCGTTCCGCGGTAAGCCGCCGGTGTGATTTGGATTTGGGCTGGTCCGGCGGCGACGCGGGCCAGGGTGGCTTGAGTTCGGAAGCGGATGACGCACCATGGGAGGATGATGCGTGGATTCGCGGTGTGGGCGATGGTGGTGCTGGCGGTGAGCGCGGCGGAGCCGGAGGCGGCGTATGTAGCGGAGATCGAGACCGGTCGCGCCGAACGCGTGCAACGATTGTTGCGGGACGAAGGATGGTTGACCCTGGTGGGACTTCACTTTCTCCAGCCGGGGTCGAATTCGGTGGGGTCGGCGCCGGACAACGCGATCGTATTGAAGAACGCGCCGGCGCACGTCGGAACGATCGTGTTGAACGAACGTGGTGGTGCCACGATCACGCTCAATCCGGCGGAAGAGGTGCGGGTGGATGGCGAGCAAGTGTTGACGGCGCCGCTGCGGGAAGCGGGCGTGCTGCCGGCGACGCGGGTGACGTTCGGGACGGTGAGTTTCCACCTGATCGATCGCGGTGGACGAAAGGCCCTCCGCGTGCGCGACACCGCGTCGGAGCGGCGGGCGAAGTTTGTGGGGATCGACTACTTCCCGATCGATCGGAGCTGGCGGATCGAGGCGGACTGGGTGTGGTTCGAACGAGCGCGAGAGGTGATGATCAAGAACATCCTCGGCCAGGAGATGCGTGCGTTGGTGCCGGGGAAGGCGGTATTCGCGCGGGAAGGGAAGACCTTCGAGCTTCTGCCGCTGGTGGAAGGGGGCGACGAACCGATGATGTTTGTGATCTCGGATCTGACGAGCGGGGTTGAAACGTATGGCGCGGCGCGATTCGTCTACGCGGAGCCGCCGCGGGACGGAAAGGTCGTGCTGGATTTCAACGAGGCGATCAACCCGCCGTGCGCGTTCACGCCGTTTGCGACGTGTCCGCTACCTCCAGAAGAAAATCGAATGACAATCGCGGTGCGGGCGGGGGAGAAGGATTACCGCGGGGCGCACGAGTGAGTGAGAGGCAAAAAAGCGTGGTGGGGGCACCGCGCCTCCATCGGCGAGCGGATCAAGTCGATCAGTAAAGCGGGGCGAGTGGGCCGTGGCGGCGATGGTGATAGGGATCGCCGTAGTAGCGCCAGGGGCTGCCGCCTTTGCTGTGGACCTCGGAATACGCGACCGTGAGCGCCATCTTGCTCGCGGGATCATCGAGGGTCACAGCGATTCCGCCGCCGTAGGCGCTGTAGTCGTCGCTGCCCGCGGCGACCATCAGTGTAAGCTCGCCGTGGATACGCGGACCGCGATCGATTTTGACGGAAGGAACGGGAGCGTAGCGGTTGTTGGGAGTGAAGCGGGCGCCGGGGCCGGACGCGGGCGGAACAGCGAGGGGAGCGATGTGGGCGTCGAGTGCGGCGATTTCGTGAGCCGCGAGGAGCGACACGCCGGCGTTGTCGCGCTCGGTGGCCGTGAGCCGTTCTGAAAATTGAGCGGGACGAGGTTCTTTGGATACGATGCGTGCTTGCGCGATGTCGCGCCGAACCAAGGCGTCGAGGATCGCGATGTGATCGGACGAAAGGCGGTTCAAGCCGGCGGCGGAAAAGTCCTCCGAGGAAAGACTTTTGGAAAAACGAATGTCGCTGGCACGGGCAGCGGCGAAGCACGAGGTGAGAAGCGCGAATGCGAGCGTGAAACGGAAGACCTTCATGGCTGGTGGAAGGTGGAGACGACGGCGGGGGGCGAGCGGTTCCAACTTTTTGCGGCACTGATGGAACATCGCGGGGGTTCTCCAGTTTCGCGCGCGGCTTACTGCGGCGGTTTGCCGTGGTGGATGGCGTGGGCTGCGTAAGCGGCGGTGTCCGCGAGCATTGCTTCGACGGTGGCGACGAGGGGTTCGAGGCGGACCAGACCGGAAAAGACGGCTTTGTCGCCGATGGCGTCTTGGAGGACGAACGCGGGGCGTTGGCTGATTTGATGAGCGAAGAATTCCTTCGTGCTGGCTTCGACCCGGGCGCGCACTTCGGCGGATTCGGCGCGGGCGCGGAGTTGCGCGGCGTCGACCTTGCAGGCGTTGGCGGCGGCGGCGACGGCGACGGCGATGTCGCCGACTTTATGGCCTTCGCGAACGGCGGCGTGGGCGATGGCGAGGCGAAGTTCGTCGCCGGTGAAGCCAAAGTCTTTGCCGGCTTCGGCGACGAGATTGGGCGCGGTGTAGTCGCCTTTGCGTTCGGCTTCGAACCAGCCGGAGTTGAGCATGAAGGGCGAGCGCATGACGGTGGCGCCGCTGCGGCGGTAGAACCAATCGCATTGCTCACGCGAAACCGGGAAGTCCTGCGGGTTCATGAGCGCGATTTTCCAGTCGAACTCAGCGCGGCCGGCGTAGCGCTGTTTCAACTCGGCCCAGACCGGTTCAACCCACGTGCACCAGGAGGAGAGGACTTCGACGTAGTAAGTGATTTTCACGTGAGGGAGCGAAGCGGGGTGACCGAGGGTGGGTCAATGAGGCAGGAAGGTCCGAGGCGCACAGGGGGCGTGTGGGGTGAGCGGCACAGGGGCGAGAGGTGTGGGGGAGGGCGGAACGTTTTTGCGAAACGCTCACGCGTTCCGCTACGCGCTACTTCTTTTCTTTTTCGCCGCTGAAGAGCTTCTTGAGTCCCTCACCGGTTTTCTTGAGTTGCTCGGTGGCGCCGGCGCCGAGGGTGCCGCCGGATTTTAGAGCGGCTCCGGTCGTGGCGGTGACGACGTTGGCGAGCACCTGACGCAGGACGGCGACGGAGAGTTGGCCAGCGGTAAGGCCGCCTTCCTGGACGCCGAGGTCGTTGAGTTCGAGCGAAGGAAGAGGAACGGGCAGGGCGGCGGGTCCGACGCCGATGGTGACCTTGCCGTCGGTGAGCCGGAAATGTTTCACGATGAATTTTTTCGGCGGCGTGTTGGGATCCTCGGGTTTGGGCGCGGAGGGGCCGAGGCTGGCTTCGATGTTTTTAAGGAGATCGGCGATGTTGCTATTAACGAGTCGGGTCTCGTAGGTGAGCTCGGGCTGGTCGATGACGAGGGAGTTGACGACGATCGTGTCGCTCAGCACGGACGTCGGTGCGACGTCGAATTGGATTCTGCCGAGCGAGAGTGCGTTGGTTTCGGTCCAACCCGCGGGGTTGGCGACGGTGAGGCCGGTGAGCGTGCCGGATCCGGTGGGTGAAAGGGAGGCGTCGGCGAGTTGAACGTTCGTTTGCGTGACGCGCGGGCCGACGTTGTTGACGCCGGTCTTCACGATCGATCCGAGAAAGAAGTGGGCGGCGATATAGCCGACGATCGCAAGGACGAGCAGGCCGATGACGAAGGTGAGGAGGAGTTTTTTCATGGCGGGGTGAAGTAAGCGGGCTTGGACGCGAAGATACGGGACGTTGTTCAGCTCCAAATCGCCTGCAAGCAGGCTCCTACATGACGATGGCAGGGCGGTCGGGGGCGGTAGCGATGGCGGCGGGCGAAATGCGCTTGTCAGCGCGGGCGGCGACACGTGTGTTCTGCGCAACTTTTACCCATGGCCAAAGCTTACACCGAAGCGTCGATCAAAACCCTGTCGTCCCTTGAGCACATCCGGCTTCGGCCCGGCATGTATATCGGCCGGCTCGGCAATGGGTCGCATGCGGAGGACGGCATCTACGTGCTGTTGAAGGAGACGATCGATAACTCGATCGACGAGTTCACGATGGGTTACGGCAAGAAGATCGAGATCGAGCTCAGCGAACGGACGTTGCGCGTGCGCGACTACGGTCGCGGTATTCCGCTGGGGAAGCTGGTCGACTGCGTGTCGATCATCAATACGGGGGCGAAATACGACAGCGAGACCTTCCAAAAATCGGTCGGGTTGAACGGCGTCGGCCAGAAAGCGGTGAATGCCCTGGCGCTGAGTTATCGCGCAGAGGCGTTTCGCGATGGGCAGACGAAACTCGTCGAGTTTGAAAAGGGCCGGCTGAAGAAAGATTCGAAAGTTGGCAAAACGGACGAGCGCAACGGGACGCTGATCGAGTTCACGCCGGACGAGGAGTTGTTCGGGAAGGATTTCAAGTTCCGCACGGAGTTCATCGAGGACATGTTGTGGAACTACGCGTTCTTGAATCGCGGGCTCACGCTGACGTTCAACGGCAAGTCGTTCAAATCCGAGCACGGCTTGCGCGATCTTTTGCAGAAGAACCTGAGCGGCGAACCCCTGTATCCGATCGTGCACCTCGAAGGGGAGGACATCGAAGTGGCGTTCACGCACGGGGCGCATTACGGCGAGGAGTATTTCTCGTTCGTGAACGGTCAGCACACGACGATGGGCGGCACGCACCTGTCGGCGTTTCGTGAGGCGTTGGTGGATACCGTGCGGAATTTCTTCAAACGCGATTACGACGCAGCGGACGTGCGGCAGTCGATCGATGCGGCGATCGCGGTGCGCGTGATGGAGCCGGTGTTTGAATCGCAGACGAAAACGAAACTCGGCTCGACCAGCGTGGGACCGGACGGGCCGACGTTGAAGGAATTCGTCGGCAAGTTCATGCAGCAGTCGCTCGACGTTTACCTGCACAAGAACAAGGAGACGGCGGAGCGGATCAAATCGAAGATCGAGGAAAACGAGCGCGAGCGGAAGGAGTTGGCGGGCATTCGCAATCTGGCGCGCGAACGCGCGAAGAAGGCGTCGCTGCACAACAAGAAGCTGCGCGATTGCCGGTTGCACCTCGGCGATCGCAACGAGCGCGCGGAGGAAAGCACGTTGTTCATCGTGGAAGGCGATTCGGCGGCGGGCTCGTTGACGGCGACGCGCGACGTGCAGACGCAGGCGGTGTTCGCGTTGAAAGGAAAGCCGCTCAACACCTACGGGCTTTCGAAGAAGGTGATTTACGAGAACGAGGAGTTTCACCTGTTGCAGTCGGCGTTGAACGTGGAGGACGGCCTGGATGGCCTGCGTTACAACAAGATCGTGATCGCGACCGATGCGGACGTGGACGGCATGCACATCCGGCTGCTGCTGATTTCGTTTTTCCTGCAGTTTTTTCCGGACCTGATCCGCAACGGTCACGTATTCATTTTGGAAACACCGCTCTTCCGGGTGCGGAACAAGAAGGAGACGATCTACTGCTACACCGAAGAGGAAAAGCAGGCGGCGGTGAAAAAGCTCGGGGCGAGCCATGAGATCACGCGTTTCAAAGGTCTCGGCGAGATCTCGGCGAACGAGTTCAAGGATTTCATCGGCGAGGACATTCGCCTCGAGCCGGTGACTCTCGCGCACCTGCATGACAGCGGAGAACTGCTGGGCTTCTTCATGGGCAAGAATACGCCGGAGCGGCAGGACTTCATCATCGGGAATCTGAAGGTGGAGAAAGATTTGGTGGAGGTGTGAAGATGGCGGGCGGGTGGAGGGTGGCGGAACGCGTGAGCGTTTCGCGAAACGCTCACGCGTTCCGC
>JAEWBF010000103.1 GCA_023391285.1 Verrucomicrobiota bacterium | reverse complement strand
CCGCCCCTTCAACCCCAACAACCGCGCAACATTCCCGCCCATCACCTCCGCATCCGCCCCGCCCCGCTTCGCTTCCGCCACAAACCGTCTCATCTCCGCCTCCACACTTACGCGCGGATACAAATTCAGCGGATAATCCGACCCAAACAGCACCCGCTCCCGCCCCAGCACCGGCACCGCCTGCGCCCACACTTTTTCGTCATACAACAGCGGCGACGCCGCCGTATCGAAAAACACATTACTCTGCTCCGCCAGCCGCGCATCGCGCATCGCCAGCATCCCGCCCCAATGCGCCAGCACGAAGTTCGTCCGCGGAAACGTCCGCGCCAGCCACACGAAATCCTTCGCCGGCGTCTCCACCCATCCCGGAAATCTCCGGCTCTCCGGATCCGCCGCGTGCAGATTCACCGGCAACTTCAAATCCGCCGCCAGCGCCATCACCTCCCCAAACGCCGGATCCTGCACTGAAAATCCCTGCGAATGCGGCGACATCTCTCCGATCCCGATCAACCCTTCGCTGCACGCCCGCCTCACTTCTTCCACCACCGCCGCTGCGCCCGCCGCCGGATGAAACACCGCAAAACCTGACAACCGGTCCGGATGCGCCTTCACGCACTCCGCATAAAATCGATTCTGCCACACGCACGTATCGTGCTTTTCCCAATACCACCCGAGCAGCACCGCGTGCTCCACCCCGCCCGCATCCATCGCGCGCAACAATGCCTCCACGCTCGGCAGCGACTGCACCGGCCGTCCGTCCCTCCGCCGCCGCGTGCACAGCAGCGCCCAATGTTTCTCCTCCCGCAATCCCGCCCAACCCGCCGGATCGATGTCCACCTCGGGCGGATACAAATGAACGTGGCTGTCGATCACGCGCATACCCGCCCAGCGTGGTCGCCGCTCTCACCCAACGCAACCCCGCACCCTGTTCGCATTCGCTCCGCGCCACGTTGTGCTCCCCTGTCGCGGAAAGCGTGAGCTTTTCGCCTCTCCTCCGCCCCACCTACGAAAATCCATGTCCTTCCGCATCCATTCCTGATTAGAAAAACCCGCCACTCATCTTTCGTGATTTTCGCGTGTTTCGCGGGCCCCTCAACCTCCTCCCTCACCCCATGCTTCAACGCCTCTTCCGCCTCGCCGAAAATCGCACCACCGTCGGCCGCGAACTCCAAGCCGGCCTCACCACCTTCGCCGCGATGGCCTACATCCTCGCCGTCAACCCCGCGATTCTTTCCGCGACCGGCATGGACAAAGGCGCGCTCGTCACCGTCACCGCCCTCACCGCCGCAATCGCCACCGCGATCATGGCGCTCCTCACCAACTACCCCATCGCCCTCGCGCCCGGCATGGGCATCAACGCCTTCTTCACCTTCACCATCGTCCTCGGCAAAGGCGTCCCCTGGCCCGAAGCCCTCGGCATGGTCTTCGTCAACGGCGTCATCTTTCTCGTCCTCTCTATCACCGGCATTCGCGAAAAGATCATCGCCGCCATCCCGCACGCCCTGAAAATCGCCATCACCTGCGGCATCGGTCTCTTCATCGCGTTCATCGGCCTGAAAAACGGCGGCATCATCGTCGCCCATCCCGACACCTTCGTTACGCACGGCGATTTCTCCTCCGGCCCCGTCGCCCTCTGCCTCGCCGGCATCCTCCTGACCTCGATCCTCGTCGCCCGCCGCATTCCCGGCGCCATCGTCCTCGGCATCGCCGCCATCACCCTCGCCGGACTTTTCATTTCCGCCGGCGACTCGGGCAACGTCACCCAACTTCCCGACTCTCCCGTTTCCCTCCCCGCCTCGCCCGCCCCGATCTTTCTCAAACTCAGCTTCAACTTCCTCACCAACGGCAACGCCTTCCTTCTCGCCCTTCCACTCATCCTCACGCTCCTCCTCGTCGATATGTTCGACAACATCGGCACACTCATCGGCGTCACGAAGCGCGCGGGCTTTCTCCGTCCCGACGGCACGCTCCCCAAAGCCGGCCGCGCCCTCGCCGCCGACTCCATCGCCACGCTCCTCTCCGCGCTCTTCGGCACCTCCACCGTCGTCAGCTACATCGAATCCGCCTCCGGCGTCGAAGCCGGCGGACGCACCGGACTCACCACGATGACCACCGCCGCGCTCATGCTGCTCGCCCTCTTCCTCACGCCGCTGATCCTCGTCATCCCCGCCGCCGCCACCGCACCCGCTCTCGTGATCGTCGGCATCTTCATGATGCAGTCCGTCACCGAAATCGAAATGAAGGACTTCGCCATCGCCGCCCCTGCCGTCCTCACGATGCTCGCCATTCCTCTCACCTTCAGCATCGCCGAAGGCATTGGCCTCGGCCTCATCGCCGCCGCGTTCCTCGCTCTCGGCCTCGGCCGCCCGAAAAGCCTCACCTTCACCGGCTACTTCATCGCCGCCATCTTCTTCCTCCAGTTCTTCCACCTCTGGCCGTTCACCGCCTGATTCCATTTGTCATTCTGAGCGAAGCGAAGAATCCAGAAGGACGCCCGCGTTCCAGTTATCGCTCGTTAACGCCCTCCCCCTTCATGCTCCTGCGCGCCGTCACCATTCTCTTCCTCGCCACTTTCGCGCACGCCGCCTCCCTCGACCTCGCCCGCGAGCACTACCAAGCCAAACGTTACGACGAAGCCCGCGCCACCCTCAGCGAACTCACCGCCGCCGAACCACAGAACGCCGAGGTCCATTATCACCTCGGCCTCGTCGCCATGAAAACCGGCGACACCGACGAAGCCATTCGCCGCTTCGAACTCGCCACCCAACTCGCCCCGGAAAACTCCGACTATCACATGGAGCTCGGCGGTGCCTACGGCGCCAAAGCCGAACAAGTCGGCCTCCTCTCGAAAATGACCTGGGCTAAAAAATGCCAGGCCGCGCTCGAAAAATCCGTCGCGCTCAATCCCGACAATCTCGTCGCTCGCAACGGCCTCGTTTCCTACTACCGCGCCGCCCCCGCCTTCGTCGGCGGCGGTCTCCCCAAAGCCTACGAACAAGCCGAAGAAATCCGCCGCCGCGACGTCCCCATGGGCGCCGCCATCCTCGCTCAGCTCTACATCCGCGAGAAAAAATTCGACGACGCCATCGCCACACTCGCCGACGCCACCCAATCGCACCCCGATAACTATCATCTCCACTACCTCCTCGGCCGCACCGCCGCCGATTCCGGCACACACCTCGACACCGGCGAACAATCCCTCCAACGCTGCCTCGCCCTCACGCCCGGCCCACGCGACCCTTCGCACGCGCACGTCCACTGGCGCCTCGGCCTGATCGCCCAAAAACGCAACGACCTCCCCGCCGCCCGCGCCGCCTTCGAAAAATCCCTCTCCCTCGACCCCAATCTCCCCGAAGCGCGCGCCGCCCTCGAGTCCTTGCCTTCTCCCTAAACGATCCTCTCTCGACCCTTCGCGCACCTTCGCGCCCTTCGCGGTTTTCCCTTATCTGTCCGACGCAGCATCTTTCTCTTAATCTTTCTCTTTCTCCCCTCTTCCTTTTCCTACCCCAGGATGCCCGCTTCCCTCGTCGAACTCCAAAACGTCACCAAACGTTTCGCCGACGGCCCGCTCATTCTCGACCGCATTTCCCTGTCAGTCGCCGAGGGCGAATTCATCTCGTTCATCGGCCCCAGCGGTTGCGGCAAATCCACCCTTCTCCGCCTCATCGCCGGTCTCGCTCCGCTCACCTCCGGTTCTCTCACCATCGGCGGCCGCCCGCCCGAATCCGCCGCCACCGACCTCGCCTTCGTCTTTCAAGACCCGACACTCCTCCCCTGGCTCACCGCCACCCGCAACGTCGAACTCCCCCTCAAACTCCGCGGCCTTCCGCCTCCCACCCGCCGCGCCATCGCCGAACGCTCCCTCGACCTCGTCCGCCTTCGTGACCGCGCGGACGCCTACCCTCGCCAGCTTTCCGGCGGACAGAAGATGCGCGTCTCCCTCGCCCGCGCGCTCGCTCTCTCACCGAAACTCCTCCTCCTCGACGAACCGTTCGGCGCGCTCGACGAAATCACGCGCGAACATCTCAACGAAGAACTTCTCGCCATCCGCGACGCCCAAGCTTGGACCGCCTTCTTCGTCACCCACTCCGTCGCCGAAGCCGTCTTTCTCTCCACCCGCATCGTCATTCTCTCCGCCAATCCCGGTCGTATCCACAAAATCATCACCATCCCTTTCGACTACCCACGCACCGCCGACCTCCGCCTCACCCACGCCTATCACGATCTCATCACCAAAGTCTCCCGCTCCCTCCGAGCCGCCGAAATAGAGCCCGGCGCTCCCGCCGGCGCGTAACTCCCATGCGCCCGTCCGCTCTCCGCATCCTCCTCCCCGCCTTCACCGGCGTCGTCTTCCTCGCTGCGTGGTATGCCATCTACGCCTTCCTCTCCGAAGACACCCGCTTCCTCCTCCCCACGCCGGGCGCCATCCTTGAAGCTTTCCGCGACCACGCCTCCGCCCTCGCCACCGCCTCCCTCAATACCACCAAAGGCGCCCTGCTCGGCTTCGGCCTCGCCATCTTCGTCAGCCTCGTCTCCGCCACCGTCCTCTCCCTCTCCCCGCTCCTCCGCATCAGCCTCTATCCCTACTTGATGATCCTGCAGATGACACCCGTCATCGTCATCGCACCGATCCTCGTCCTCTGGGTCGGCGCCGGTCTCCCCAGCGTCGTCGCGATCACATTTCTCATCTGCTTCTTCCCGCTCGTGGTCAACACCACCCAGGGCCTCATCTCTACCGACCGCAACCTCGTCGAACTCTTCCGCTCCTACCGCGCCACCCGCGCCCAACAACTCCTCCACCTCCGTCTTCCCGCCGCGCTTCCGTATTTCTTCACCGGCCTCCGCATCGCCGCCACCCTCGCCCCCATCGGCGCCCTCGTCGGCGATTACACCGCCCGCAGTTCCGCCGGCGACGGCGGCCGTCACGGCTTCCAA
>JAEWBF010000118.1 GCA_023391285.1 Verrucomicrobiota bacterium | reverse complement strand
CGGTCCTCGTCGGGCTCGTTTAGCCCCCAAGCCCCCGCCACTCCAAAATCAAAACCTTTTCTATTTACACACGTAAACAGCCGCTCCATTTACACGTGTAAATGCCCCCTGTCCCGCAGATCTCTTCCGCCGAATGGGAGGTCATGAAGGTGCTCTGGCGTCAGTCAGAACCGAGCAGCGCTCAGATCGTGATCGACGCCCTCGCCGAACCCAACGACTGGTCGCCCGCAACCATCAAGACCCTCCTCAACCGGCTCGTGAACAAAGGCGCGCTCACCTTCCAAAAGCAGGGCAACGCCTACCTCTACTCCCCCGCCGTCACCGCCGCCGACTGCCAGGCCGCCGAAGCCGAATCCTTTCTCGACCGCGTGTTCGACGGCTCCCTTTCGCCTCTCGTCGCCCACTTCGCGAAATCGCGCCGGCTTCGCAAAGACGAAATCAAGCAGCTCGAGGAACTGCTGCGCCACGCGCGCAAGCCCTGACCATGCTCCACGCCTTGGCCGAGCTCACGCTTCGCGGCACCCTCCTCTTCGCGCTCGTCGCGGTCGTGGAATTCGCGCTCGCACGACACATGCACCCCCAGGGTCGGCGCCTCTGGTGGTGGCTCGTCGCCATCGCCTTTCTTCTCCCGCTCAACCTGCACCACGCCCCGCGACTTCCTTCGGCGCTCCACGATCTCCAACGCGCGGTCACTCTCCTGCCCGACCCAATCGTTCCCGATCCCATCCCCGGCGGGCCAGCGTCCGCCCCGTCGTCCCCGTCGTCGCTCGAGCGCTTCCTCGTTGCACTCTGGGCCGCCGGCTGCACCGCCTCGCTCGGCCTCGTCATCGTCCGCACCGTTCGCACCCAGTGTCGCTGGTCCCGCGAGCGGCTCTCCACCGACGCTTCACTCCTCGATCTGCTCGAAGACGCCAAGGCTCGCGCTCGCGTCACGGCACCCATCGGTCTCGTCGTCTCCGACCGCATCGCCGCCCCCGCCCTGCTCGGCTGGCTCCGTCCTCGCATCCTTCTCCCCGCCAGCCTCGCCGCCGACCTTCCGCCGGATCGAATCCGCGCCATCCTTCTTCACGAGCTCGCTCATTTCCGCTCCATCGACCTCGCCCTCCACTGGGCCTTCACGCTCGTCAGCGCCGTCCACTGGTTCAACCCATTCGCCCACGTCGCCGCCCGCCGCTGGCTCGGATTTCGCGAGATTGCCGCGGATGCCAACGCCCTCGGCTGGCTCCCCGCGTCCCAACATTCTGAATACGGCGAAACCCTCCTCGCCGCGCTGCGCCACGCCCAATCCTTTCCCGCTCCCGCGGGCGCCCTCGCCCTCGGGGAATCGCTCGCCCACCTCAAAAACCGCATCGTCATGATCGCCCGCCACCCCTCCCTCCTCCGCCTTCCCGCTGTCGCATTCCTCGTCTCCCTCTCGCTCGCCTGCCTGCTCCTCCTCCAATCCGCCCGCGCCGACGAAGCCGCCAACGCCAAAGACGCCGCCGTCGCCGCCATGAATACCTGGCTCGCCGACGTCGACAACGACCACTACGGCCGCAGTTGGGACACCGCCAGTGCCGCTTTTCAAAAAGCCATTTCCCGCGACGCCTGGACTGCCGCCCTCAATCAAGTCCGCAAACCTCTCGGCTCCTCCTCGTCTCGCCGCCTGCTCAGCGCGAAGTTCGTCACCACGCTGCCTTCTCCCACCGGCCCAATCGAAGGCGAGTTCGTCCTCGCTCAATTCAACACCGCCTTCGAGCGCGCCCCGAAAACCATCGAAACCGTCACCTTCTCCAAAGAATCCGACGGCACGTGGAAATGCACCGGCTACTACATCAAAGCCACCCCGTGACGTAGCGAAACGCGTGAGCGTTTCGTCTCCTCCCGTCTTCGATCACCGCCCGCTCGCCCCCTCACTCATCCAGACTCTGCGTCTCCACCCAGCGCACCGCGTGCCGCACCAACGCCGTCGTGTCCTGCAGACCAAGTTTCTCTTTGATGTGCCCACGATGCACGTCGACCGTCTTCGAACTCAGGTTCAGCTGCTTCGCAATGTCGCGCGTGCTCTTGCCCTGCCCGATCAGTTGAAATACCTCGAACTCACGATCGGTCAGCTTCTCGATCGGTGACGTCGACCCGCGCGGCTTGCGCCCCGACATGTTGTCCAGAAACCGCGCCGACATCTTCGGGCTCACGTAAACATCCCCCTCCAGCACGCGCCGCAGCGCCGCCAGCAGATTCTCCCCGCCCGCCTCCTTCATGATGTAGCCGCGGGCACCCGCCCGCAGCACCCGCTCCGCGTAAATCACCTCGTCGTGCATCGAGATCACCAGGATCGGCAGCTGCGGATACACCGCCTGCAAATCCTTGATAAACTCGATCCCGCTCCGCCCCGGCATCGTGATGTCCGTCAGCACGAGATCCACCTGTCCCTTCTCCAACTCCTTCATCGCCGCCGCCGGATCTCCCGCCTCCCCACACACCATCATCCCCGGCTGCTTGTCGATCAACTGCCCCAAGCCCGCCCGCATGAAGGGATGATCGTCCACGATCAAAATCCGCTTACGTCCGGTATCCGAAGAGGGCAACGAGGTCTGAGCCATAGCGGAATAATCAAAAACAACCTGTCATTCTGAGCGAAGCGAAGAATCCAGTCCGAGTCCCTCTGCCGCAACACGTCACCTCACGCCGGTCCGCCCGTTCCGAGTCCACCGGCAGCGAATCGTCAGCCCTTTCCCCGCCTTCGATTCCACCATCAACTCCGCTCCGATCACCGCCGCCCGATGCTCCATCACTTGCAGCCCCATTCCGCGCCCTTTCGTTTTTTCGAAGCCACGTCCGTCGTCTTTCACCGTCAGCTCCAGCCCTCCATCTTCCGTTTCCTCCAACGCCAGCGTCACCGCCTTCGCCCCGCTGTGCTTCACCGCATTGTTCACCGCTTCCTGCGCGATCCGATACAGGTGTCCCGCGACCGCATTGTCCTCCACCGCCACCGGCACAGCGTATTCAAAAACACACTTCACGCGCCCTAGCGAATTCGTCCGCTCCGCCAGCTCCACCAAACTCGCCCACAACGCCTCCGGCTCGTCCTTCACCGGCACCAGCCCGCGCGCCATCGAGCGCGTTTGCGAAATCGCCTCGCGCAACATCCCGCCAATCCGGTCCACCTGCCTCGCGATCTCCGGCTGCGCCACCACGTCCTCCTTCAACGACGCGCACATCATCTCGATCGCCGTCAACTGCTGCCCCAGCCCGTCGTGCAAATCCTGCCCGATCCGGTGCTGCTCCCGCTCGCTCACTTCCAACACTTCCTTCTCCAACCGCCACCGCGTCCGCTGCGCCTCCTCCAGCGCGCGATCCCGCTCGATCGAGGTCAACGCCCCTTCCACCACCGCCGGCAACAGGTCCAGCATCGCCGAATCCTTCATCACATAATCCCGCGCCCCTTCCTTCATCACTTCAACCGCGATCTTCTCGTCGCCTTGGCCCGTCACGACGATGAACGGCACCGCCAGCGATTCCTTCCGCAACCGCTTCAACAACTCCGGTCCGCCCACGTCCTTCAATTTCAAATCCAACACCATCAGGTCCGGCATTCGCTCCGCCATCCGCTTCGCCGCCGCCGCCCCCGAACTCGCCGTCACCACGTCGTGCCCCGCTTCGCGCAAGACGTCCGCCATGAGGATCAACAACCCCTCATCATCATCCACCACCAACACCACCGCTTTGTTTTCCGCATCCATCGTGATCCTTGTAGGGCGGGGTCTCCCGACCCCGCCAGCCCTCACACTTTCTTCACCGGCGGCACCAATAACAGCGTCACAAACAGCCCAAGCCGCCGAATCGCTTCCGCGAATCTCTCATAATCCACCGGTTTCTGCATATACACGTTGCACCCCAGCTGGTGACACCGCTCCACCTCGCGCACGTCGTCCGTCGTGGTCAACATGATCACCGGCAACTTGTGCAACTCGGGATCCGACTTCAGCCGCCGCAAGACTTCGATCCCATCCACCTTCGGCATCCGGATATCCAGCAGCACGAGATACGTTTCATTCGCCTGCGCCGTCCGTGCATTCCCCGGCTTGTAGAAAAAATCCAACGCCGCCTGCCCATCGCGAAAATGCTCGATGCGGTTGTTCAGTCCCGCCGCCTCCAGGTTCTGCCGGATCAGGATCGCGTGCCCTTCATCGTCTTCGACGATCAGGATAACAGGTTCATTCTTCATGGGATCGTGTGTGCTGAAAAACATGCTGGCCTCCTCCTTTTCACACCGACGGCAGTGAAACATGAAAGGTCGAGCCCGCCCCCTCGCGACTCTCCACCCAAATCTTGCCCCGCTGCCGCTCGAGCACCCGCTGCGCAATCGTAAGGCCCAGCCCTTCGCCCTGCGTCGCATCCGGATCCAGCCGGTGGAAAATCTCGAAGATCTTCGGCTGATGCGCCTCCGGGATCCCGATGCCATTGTCGGCCACCGAATAGATCGACCGCCCGCGCTCGGTCCGCCCCGTTATCACGATCCGCAGCGGTCGCTCCGGATCGCGATACTTCACCGCGTTGTCGATGAGGTTCGCGAACACCTGGCTCACCTGCGCCTGATCGCCCAAGCATTGCGGCAGCGACTCCAGCCGCACCTCCGCTTTCGCTTCATTGAGCTGAAACTTCGTCGCCGCCACCGCCGCCGCCAGCAACGCATTCATGTCAATCGGCACGATCGTCAGCGTCACCCGCCCCAGCCGCGAGTAACGCAGCAAGCCCGCCAGCAACATCTCCATTTTGTTCACGCCCGCATTGATGAACCGCAGCGCCTGCGGAATCGCCTCGTCCACCGGCTGCTTCAACGCGTCCGCCGCGACCTTGCCGTCCGGCGCGAGCGCCATCGCCGCCTTGATCCTCTCACACGCGCGCTGCAGCTGCTTCCCGAAGCCCTGCACATTCACCAGGGGCGAGCGCAGGTCATGCGACACCGTGTAAACGATCGCCTCCAGCTCCTTGTTCTTCTCCGCCAAATCCCCCGCAAACCGCTCCAACTCCGCCTCATCCGCCTTCCGTTGCGTGATGTCCGTGCGGATCGCCACATACTGCACCGGCTTTCCCGCCGGACTCAGAAACGGGAAGATCGTCGTATCCACCCAATAATACGTTCCGTCCTTCGCCCGGTTCTTGATCTCGCCCTGCCAAACACGTCCATGCCCGATCGTCTCCCACAGATCGCGGAAAAACTCTTTCGAATGGTAACCCGAGTTGATGACGCGGTGGTCCTGCCCCAGCAGCTCGTCGCGCCGGAACTTCGAAATCGCGCAAAACTTGTCGTTCACATACGTGATCTTCCCCCGCGCATCCGTAATCGCCACGATCGAATGCTCGTCGAGCGCCGCCTTCACGTCGCACAACTCCTTCACGGTCGCGACCAACTCCTGCTCCGACTCCGCGCGTTCGCTTTCAAGACGTTCGAGCACCGCAATCAATTCTTCGCGCGAGAGCGTGGAGTAGTTGGTCGAAGTCACGCTTCCACCCTGTGCCAGGCGTTGCGCCTGCCGCAAGCTCCGCATCGCTGTCTTCGTCTCCCTTGGTTTTCTCCCCGCATCCCTTGTTATGTGGCTTTTCGGGATCCGTATCCAAAGTCTTCACACTCATCGCGCTTCAACCTATCTGTCAGCCACTTACGTTTTATACAACGGTCGACTAAGAAAAATCCCTAGTGGGATATCGCCCCGGCTCCAATTCACCAAACGCCGCTCGTGCCGTATTCTCGGACCGTGCAACACACGTCCCCCCTCCCTTCGACCAGCGCCCTCGCCTCCGCCGAGCCGATCCAGCCGGAACGCAGCGTCGTTCCTCACCTGCAGCGCTCCGAAATCTTTCGCGATTACGTGAAGGCCTACGAGACCACCACCGGTCTCCCCCTCGCCCTCCGCCCCATCGGCACCTTCCAGTCGCCCATTCACCAGTCGAAGCAGCTCAACCCGTTCTGCGCCCTCATGGCCGCCAACAACAAGGCCTGCGCCGCCTGCCTCCGCATGCAGCAGTGCATGGAGTCGCAGGCGAGCAACGAGCCCGTCACGGCCCAGTGCTTCGCCGGTCTCACCGAATCCGTCGCGCCCGTCCGCGTCGGCGCCACCGTCATCGGCCACCTCCAGACCGGCCAGGTTCTGCTCGCGCCGCCCACGCGCGCCAGCTTCAAGAAGGTCACCCGCCAGCTCGGCGAACTCGGCGCCACCTTCGACGAAGCCAAGCTCGAAACCGCTTACTTCCAGACGCGCGTCGTCAATCGGAAACAATACGACTCGATGGTCCGCCTCCTGAGCGTTTTCGCCCAGCACCTCGCGTCGCTCAGCAACCAGGTCATGGTCCAGGAAGGCGCCGCCGAACTCCCCGCCATCACCAAGGCCCGCGCGTTCATGGCGGAACACTACACCGAAGAACTCTCGCTCAACCAGGTCGCCCGCGCCGCCAACATGAGCGGTTTCTACTTCTGCAAAATCTTCAAGCGCACCACCGGCCTCACGTTCACCGACTACCTCGCCCGCCTCCGGATCGAGGCCGTCAAAGAACGCCTCCTCAACCCGCACGTCCGCATCAGCGAGGCGGCCTACGCCTGCGGCTTCCAGTCGCTCTCCCAGTTCAACCGCGTGTTTCGCCGCATCGCCGGCGAAGCCCCGACCAAATACCGCGATCGTCTGCACGGCTCGACCAGCCCCGCCTCTCGTTCCCTGCAACACGCCGCGTAATCCCATCCGCTCGCGCCGCCCGAGCTCTTTCTTCGCGACCATGCCCTCCGCCGCCGACCTCTCTCCCGCCGCGCGCGCCACTCGAGATCGCCTGCAGTCCTTTCTCGCCGCGCGGCTGGGCAGCGACGCCGATGGCGCCGTCGTTGTCGCGCAGCACCTCCCCTTGGCCCTTCGCTGGTCTGAATCCCTGCCCGCCGACACGTCTCTCGTCTCGCGCTGGCAGCAGATTTTTCGGCACGCGATCGTCGACTATGTTCGCGGCGGCGTCCCCGCACACACCCGCGATCGCGCCTGGCATGCCCTCATCGCCATCTCACACGCACAACACCATGCGCTCCTGCCGGGCTGCTTCGCGCCGCTGATCGCCGAACTGCCCGTCGACGAGGCCCTGCTCGTGCATCACGTCGAAATCCTCCAGCATCCCCTCGAAACTGCCGCTCGCGAGCTCGGCCACCCCATTGCGGACGCCGTCGCACTTCTCGCCCGCGCCGAAGCCCGCCTGCACGCCCGCCTCACTCGAATCTTCGACTTCGCACCCGGCGAACGACGCCTGCCCGCTCCCAAGGAGTTTTCGCGCTCCGCCCTGGCTCAGCTTCGCACCGAGCGCCGCCTCGATCGGTCCGCTCCGATCCCCGCCGGCGCGGCCGTCTAGAGTCCCGGCCGGATGCCCGCACACCGGGCTTTCCTCGATACCGCATCCAAATTGCCGATGCGATAGTATCCAAGTTATGAACACAGACACTGCCCCGGAGCCTGCCGGCGAGCCCCGCAGCCACAGTGAAAACATCCAGCATCGGCTCACCGATTTGATCGACCACCTTCACACCGACGTCGAACGCGTCGCCGAACCCCGCTTCCAAGCCCTCCTCGAAACCTCCGCCGAAGTCCTCACCGGCCTCCGCTCCGCCTTCCGCCACTACGACGAAGCCAAGGAAACCGCTTGGAAACGCTAGCCCGTGCGCGCCACCACCCTTGCCGCTTCCATCAGCCGCTTCACCGCTCCGCTCGTCTGCTTTCGCCGCAGCATTCCGATCACATGCCCGCGCGGAGCCCCTTTCAACCGCACCGTCGCCAGCCGCGCCCCGCTCCCCCGCTTTCAGCAGCCTCCCCTCTCGATCTGCCCTCCCTCCGCCCGCGCACCCTCCTGCATCCGGCTCACGCTCGCCGCCATCCTCCTGGCGCTGCACCTCGCCCAATAAACCCAATGTGTAACCTATTAGGTTACACGTTCCCGGAGGGGACCTCGTCAGCAACCGCCTTGAGCCGCAGCTCAAACACCGCTCCACCTTCAGCGGCATTGCGCAATGCCACGTGCCCCCCGTGCGCTTCGATAATTGCGCGCACCATGCTGAGGCCCAATCCGAGTCCGCGTTCCGACCGGCTCCAGTCGCCGCGATACAACCTCTCCCACACCCGCGTCTGCTCCGCGACCGGCACGCCGGGTCCCGTATCCCTCACGCTCACGACCGCGTCGTCACCTTCGCGCGCGACGCGCACCGACACACGCCCGCCCGCCGGCGTATACTTCACCGCATTATCCACCAGATTCGCGATCGCCTGCCGCAGACGCGTCGCGTCGCCAAGGACGCGCAACGGCATCTCGCCTTCCACCTGCAACGTCACCGGTTTCGCCTCGGCCACCTCGGCATACAGCTCCGTCGCGCTTCGCGCGAGTTCGCTCAGATCGCATTCCGATTTCTCCAACTTCAACATCCCCACTTCCGCTTCGGAGATTTCCATCAGCGTCCACAAGAGCCGCAGCACGTCATCCGCCTGCTCCACGCAATCCGCCAATGCCTCCGTCTGCGCGCCCGCTCCGCCACCGCTCGCCGCTCCGTGCAGCGCCAGCTCCGCCGTGCCGCGGAGTCGCGTCAGCGGCGTCCGTAAAT
Source organism: Verrucomicrobiota bacterium (assembly GCA_023391285.1). GTDB lineage: Bacteria > Verrucomicrobiota > Verrucomicrobiia > Opitutales > Opitutaceae > Opitutus. The sequence continues at coordinate 25,613 of JAEWBF010000118.1, read as the reverse complement.
CATGCGCCACGTTGTCCAGCGCCTCCCGCATCGCGCGCAACAAGCCCGCATTCTTGTCGAGCACCGTATTGAACGCCCGCACCAGCTCCGCCACGTCGTCGTTCCGCTTCGGCGCCGGCACGCGCGCGTCCAGCGCCCCCGTCGCGATGATCCTTTGCGCGGTCGCGATCACATCGCGCAACGGCCGCGTCGCCCGCCGCGCCGCAATCACCCCCGCTGCAAACCCCACCACCACCACCGCGCCTCCCACCGACAGAAAGGTTCTGCGCAGCGGCGCCAGCAACACCGCCTTGCTGTCCGTGCTCCGCCCGACCTGCAGCAACAGCCCGCCCGGCAACACCTGTCCCGCCACCGCCAAATCCTGCTGCTCGTCCTTCGGCACGCGCACCGAATACGTCCGCCGCTCCGTCCAACCGCCCCATCCGTCGGGCACCGCGACGCGACGCGCATCTTCTTCAATCCACCCCGGCGGAATCAGCCCCCAAATCGGATCGCCGCGCGGACCGATCAGACGAATGAACAACGACCGCACGCGCGGCGATGCACTGTCCTCCGCCACCCGCTGCCGCAACCCGTTCAACCCCGTCGCCGCATAGATATCCGCGTATTGCTGCAACCGCAGCTGCAACGCCTCCGCCTCCTGCGCCTCGATCTGCCGCCCCAGCGTCCAATACAACAACCCAAAAATCGCCGTAAACCCGACCGCGAACATCGCCGCAAACCACAAGCTCAACCGCACCGCCAGCGACCGCCGCGGATCGAAACTCCGCCTCCGCCCCTCCGCTGCGCTGTCTCTGGTCTCAACTCTCATCGCTCAACTCTCAACTTTTCCGCAGCACATACCCCACCCCGCGCAGCGTCTCGATCCGCGTCTTCTCCGGATCCACTTTGCTGCGTAGTCGCGACATCAATACGTCCACCACATTCGTCTGCGGATCGAAACTGTAGTCCCAGACGTGCTCGAGGATCATCACCTTCGTCACCGGCCGGCCCGCATGTCGCAACAAATACTCCAACAACGCGAACTCCCGCGGCTGCAGCTCCACCAGCCGTCCGCCCACCGTCACCGTCCGCGCCACCAAATCCATCGTCACATCGCCCGCCGTCAGCTTCGTCGCCTCCGGCGTCCGCGTCGCCCGCCGGATCAACGCCTGCAATCGCGCCGACAGCTCCGCAAACGCGAAGGGCTTCGTCAAATAATCGTCCCCGCCCGCCTGCAATCCTTTCACGCGATCCTCCACCGTCGCGCGCGCACTCAGGAAAAGCACCGGCACATCGCTCCGCTGCGCTCGCAAGCGCCGCACCAAACTCAACCCATCCAGGCCCGGCAGCATGATATCGACGACCGCCGCATCGAACTCCGTCGAGCTCGCCAGCGCCAACCCGGTGTCGCCATCACTCGCATGGTCGACGGCATAGCCTTCCTGCTTGAGGCCTTTCACCACAAAGGACGCGATCTTCGCATCGTCTTCGACTACGAGCACACGCATGAGAATTCGAGAATCGGATCAGCCGTTGATGGGGCGTCTATGAACGCCGCCGGAATCAAAAACAACCAAAGAGCTCCGGGCGTTCCCACACCCGGAGCTCAACCCCTGCACAAACCACAAACCCTGCTGACAATTCTTATTCGCCGTCGGTCGACTGGGACTCGTCCACGACGAGGTAACGCGTTCCGCGCTGATTCCAGATCCGCACGAGCGTCTGCTTGCTGTCCGCATTCTCGGTCAACCGGATCGCATCATCCGCATTCCCCACCGGCTCGCGATTGATCTCCTGGATCACATCGCCCGGCTGCAGGCCCGCCGCCGCCGCCGCCGAATCCGGCTCGACGCTCGTGACGAGCGCGCCGCGCACATTCCGCGGCACCCCAAACTCACGCCGCGCCTGCGGATCGAGGTCCGACACACCCACGCCGCGCAACGTGCCCGTGTCTTCCGCGTCGAACGAACCTCTGTCGTCGCGCGCCAGCGAACGGTCGCCGGGGCGCTTCGTGATCGTGACGTCGAGCGTCTTCACATCGCCATCGCGCAACACTTCCGTCTTCACCTTCTCGCCCGGCGGCACCGTCGCCACCGTGAGCTTGAGATGACGCGCGTCGTTCACCGTCTTGCCGTTGAACTTCGTGATGATGTCGCCGTTCTGCAGACCGGCCTTGTCCGCCGGGCTGTCCGGCACGACGTCCGCGACCAGCGCGCCTTTGCGCTCCTTCAACTCGAAATGTTCCGCCAGGGTCGACGTGATATCCTGCACGCTCACGCCGAGGTAACCGCGGATCACCTTTCCGTTCTTCACGAGCTGCTCCATCACGTTCCGCGCGAGATTCGCCGGCACCGCAAAACCGATCCCCTGGAAACCGCCCGTGCGGCTCAGGATCGCCGTGTTGATTCCGATCAAGCGTCCATGCGCGTCGACGAGCGCACCACCGGAGTTGCCCGGATTGATCGCCGCGTCCGTCTGAATGAAATCTTCATAGTCGAGTCCCAGCGTCGCGCGACCCAGGCCGCTCACCATTCCACTCGTAACCGTCTGGCCGATACCGAACGGATTTCCCACCGCCAGCACCTTGTCGCCAACCTCGACCTTGTCGCTGTCGGTAAACGTGATCGCCGGCAGATCCTTCGCGTCGACTTTGATCACCGCGAGGTCCGTCTCCGGATCCGTGCCCACCACTTTCGCCGTCAACTCACGGCCGTCGTTCAACGACACCTTGATCGTATCCGCGCCGCGAACCACGTGGCTGTTGGTCAAAATATATCCGTCCGCGCTCACGACCACGCCCGAGCCCAAGCCTTGCGCCGGCGGCTGCCGCAGCGCGCCTCCGCGGCGACCGCCAAACTGCCGCCCTTGTTGATCGCCGAAAAATTCCCGGAAACCCGGCAAATCGAAAAACGGATGCCCCTCCATCGCGGCGGGCACGCTCTTCGCCTTTTCAGCCACGAGCACCTTCACCACACTCGGAGCGACTTTCTTGACGATGGGCGCATAGCTCGCCCCCAGCGGCGACGAAGCGTCCGACGCAATCGGCTTTTCATCGACCTTCACGGTCACGGAAGGATTCGACCCGGCCGTCGCCGACCAAGCGACCCCACCCAAACTGCCAACCCCAAAGAGCGCCAGCGCGAGAAGCGCCGCGCGTGTGCGAGAATGTTTCTGTGAATTCATATGCGAAAGCCTCTGTTTGGTTTTCCCCAAGATCGCACATCGCCCCTTCCGCTCCCTTTCTCCAACCTTACAAATTTGAAGGCTTCTGCCCTTCCCGCCGGTCGCTTGACTCCCCTTCGCCCGCCCCTTTCGTGCTTTTCCGTGCTGCGCTTCCGCCAACTCGCCTGCCTGCTGCTCGTGGCCCTCTGGATTCCCGCCACCGCACACTGCGACTTCGAAGCGATCGGCTTGGACGAGATTTTTCATTGCGCAACCGATCACCACGCGCCCACGTCCGACGCCCAACCGTCCGACACCTGCGAAGTCGTCGAAAGCGGCTGGATCAAACGCGCTCCATCCGAAATCGACCTCACCGTTCCAGCCGCAGTCTGCGTCTGTCTGATCTGCGCCTGCACATCCGCCCCTGTTTCCTTGCGTGATGTCGCGCCGCCTGCGCTCACCGAGCACACAGCCGCTCCGCCTGAGCTCGGCCGCACCTGGCAATTTGTCTCCCGCGCGGCGCTTTCTCCCCGCGCGCCTTCGTTTGCGTCTTAACGGTTCCACTCGCAGCACCGGCCACCGCCGCCCGCTGCCTGGATGTCCGCGGCCCCTGGCCGGCGCTCGCGCGTCGCCGCCGCTCAACTCGCAGCCTTCCGCTGCCCTCGTTGTCACCCGTTATGAACGCACGTCTCGCTTCTTTTCTCCTTTTTCCCGTCATCCTCTTTGCCGGCGATTCTTCCGTCGCCATCGATTCGCTCGCTCGCGAAATCATTTCGCAAAATCCCGAGCTCCGCTTCTACGAAGCCGAACTCGAAGCCGCCCGCGCGTCCTCCCGCGCCGCGGTCGCGCGCGAAAATCCCGAACTCGCCCTCTCTGCCGGCCACAAACGCGTGCGCGACTCCGCCGGCCTCCTCGCGGGCGAAGGCACCGCGTGGTCCGTCTCGCTCACACAAACGTTCGAATGGCCCGGTCGCCTCGCCCTGCGCAAGGCCATCGCCAATCGCGACGTCGCTCTCGCCGAACTCGGCCTCGATCGCTTCCGCGCCGCGCTCCTCTCGCGCGCCCGCACGCTCGCCTTCGGCCTCGCCGCCTCACGCGAGAAATCCGACGCCGCCAGTGAAGTCGCCGAGCGTTTCCGCGCCTTGAAAGAAAACTTTCTCTCACGCGATCCCGCCGGCCTCACGCCCCTGCTCGAAACCCGCGTCATCGAAGCCCAAGAACTCGCCCTCCAACGCCGCGCCACCGACGCCTCGCTCGCCGCTCAATCCGCTCTCGTCGAGCTCAACCAGCTCCGCGGCGCCGCCCCACTCACCGCGCTCGATCTCACGCCGGCTCAACTCGTCTTCACCGGCGCGCCACCCATCGACGCCCTCCTCGGCGCCGCCCGCGAAAACCATTTCGAGCTCCGCGCCAAACAGCTCGAGCTCGAACAACAGGGTTTCGTCGTCCGCCTCGCCCGACATCAACAGCGCCCGTCTTTCAGCGTCGGTCCCTTCTTCGAACGCGAATCCGCCGCCGACCGCGAAACCACCATCGGTCTCGGCCTCTCCGTTCCCCTTCCGTTCTCCTCACACAACCGCGCCGAAATCGACGCAGCCGAATCCCGCCGCCGCCAAGCCGAAACCGCGCTGCTCGTCGCCACCCGCGACGCCGAACGCGAGGTCCTCGCCGCCGCGCAGGCGTTCTCCACCAAGCTCGCCGAAATCCAGCGTTGGTCCCCCAACTCCGTCGAAAAATTCCGCGAAGCCGCCGAACTCGCCGACCGCCACTACCGCCTCGGCGCCGTTCCACTCTCCACTTACGTCGAGCTTCAGACCGCTTACCTCGACGCCGTCGACGCGCTCCTCGACACCCAGCTCGAAGCCCTCGACGCCGCGCTCCGGCTCCAACTCCTCACGGGACTCGATCTCAACCTCGTCTCGCTCTCCCCGTGAAAACTTTCCTCGCGTTCACAGCCTCCACGCTCGCCGTCCTTTCTCTCCCCGGCTGCTCCGACACCCACGCGACCGCCGACGCCGAGCACGCCAAGTCTCACGACTCTCCTGCCGCCTGCATCTACAAAGACGGTCGCGGTGTCCAACTCACCGAAGCCGCCGCAAAATTCGCCGACATCGAAGTCGTCGATTTCGCCGGCGAGCTTCCCGCTTCCGCGCTCCTTCGCACCGTTCGCGGTGATTTCGCTTTTGTCGAAAACGACGGCTGGTTCCTCCGCACTCCCGCGGATCATCTCTACGAGGGCGATCGCATCGTTGTATCCGGAGTTCGGACACTCTGGCTCGCGGAACTCCAAGCCATCAACGGCGGCGGCCATAGCCATTGATGCTCGAACATCTCATCGATTTCTCCCTGCGGCGGCGTGGCGTTATCTTCCTCGCTGCCGTCGTTCTGATGGGCGTCGGACTCTGGTCTGCCACGCGCATTCCCATCGATGCCGTGCCCGACATCACCAGTCCGCAGGTGCAGATCAACACCGCCGTCGCCGCCCTCGCGCCCGAAGAAATCGAGTCCGCCGTCACCTGGCCGATCGAATCCGCCATGGCCGGACTCCCCGGCATGACCGAGCTTCGCTCGCTCTCCAAATTCGGCCTCTCGCAAGTCACCATGACCTTCGAGGACGACGCGGATATCTATCTTCTCCGCCAACTCGTCACGGAGCGCCTCAACGAAGCCCGCGATCAACTCCCCTCCCACGTTTCTCCTTCGCTCGCTCCGATCAGCACCGGTCTGGGCGAGATCCTTTACTACACGCTTCGCTACCGCGACGACGCGCCCAACAAACCCGTCGATCGCGACACCCAACTTCGCGAGCTCCGCCGGATCCACGACTACACCGTTAAACCTCTTCTTCGTGCCACACCCGGCCTTGCCGAGGTCAACGCCATCGGCGGCTACGAGCGCCAATTCGTCGTCGAGCCGGATCCCGCCCGCCTCGCCGCCGCCGCCGTTTCCTTCGACGACCTCGTTTCCGTCATTCGCGCGAGCACCGAAAACGCCGGCGGCGGCATCCTTGAGATCGGCGGTGAAGCCGTCGTCGTCCGCGCCGATACCCGCGTCAAAACGCCCCCCGAGATCGCCACGCTTCCCGTGAAGTTCGCCGCCGGCGCCGCGCCGCTCACCGTCGGCGATCTCGCCACGATCTCGATCGGTTCCGCCGTTCGCACCGGCGCATCAACCGAAGACGGCGAGGAAACCGTCACCGGCGCCGCTATCATGCGCACCGGCGAAAACGGCCGCCGTGTCGCTCAAGCCGCCGCTGCCCGCCTCGCCGAAATTCAACCCAAGCTTCCCGACGGCGTTGAACTCCGCGTCGTCTATGACCGCTCCGATCTCGTCAACGCCACCATCCGCACCGTCGAGAAAAACCTCGTCGAAGGCGCGATCCTCGTCGCCGCCGTCCTGCTTGCCTTCCTCGGCAACTGGCGCGCCGCGCTCCTCGTCACCCTCGCGATCCCGCTCTCGTTTCTGTTCATGCTCACCGGCATGGCGCAGTCGAAGCTCTCCGCCAACTTGATGAGCCTCGGCGCAATCGACTTCGGCCTGATCGTCGATGGCGCGATAGTGATGGTGGAGAACATCCTCCGCCATCTCACCGCCCGGCAAACCACGCTCCAACGCCCGCTCACTCGCGACGAGCGTCTCACCTCCATCCGCGAAGCGTCGCACGAGGTCGTTCGCCCCATGTTCTTCGGCGTCCTCATCATCACGCTCGTTTACGTTCCGATCCTCGCACTCGGCGGCATCGAGGGGAAAATGTTTCGCCCGATGGCCATCGCCGTCATCCTCGCGCTCATCGGCTCACTCCTGCTTGCGCTCACCTTGATGCCCGCGCTCGCCGCCTGGCTTGTAGGACGGGGTCTCCCAACCCCGCCGTCCGCACGCGGTAAAATTCATGCGCACGAGAACCTCCTCAGCCGCGCGGCGAGAGCCCTCTATACGCTCCTCCTCACCTGGGCCTTTCGCCTCCGCTGGCTCGTCGTCGTCAGCGCCGCACTCGTCTTCGCCGTCTCCGTTTGGCTCTTCGGTCGCCTGGGCGCCGAGTTCATCCCGCAACTCGACGAGGGTTCTCTCTCCATCCAGATGATTCGCGGCAATAGCGTCGCACTTACCGATTCCATCGATCTCCAACGTCGCTCCGAAAAACTCCTCCTCCAGCGCTTTCCGGAGATCAGCCACACGTTCTCACGCATCGGCACCGCCGAGATCGCGACGGACCCGATGGGCCCGAACGTCGCCGACACCTACGTGTTCTTCCACCCGCGAGACCGCTGGCGAAAAATCGACGGTCGCACCGTCACCAAAGCCGAGCTCATCGAGCTCATGCGCGCCGAGCTCACCGCCACCATCCCCGGCCAAACTTATCTTTTCACCCAACCGATTCAGCTTCGCTTCAACGAAATCATGGCCGGCGCCCGTGCCGACCTATCGCTCAAGATCTTCGGCGATGATTTCACCCATCTCGAGCATCTCGCCGCCGACGCCCGTGAAATTCTCCGCGACATTCCGGGCGGAAGCGACGTCGAGTTCGAAGCCATCAGCCGCCTGCCCACCCTCGAAATCACTCCTAAACGCGACGCGCTCCAGCGCCTCAATCTCCATCCCGACGAAATCAACCGCCTCATCTCGACCGCACTCGCAGGCGAAACCGCCGGCGCCATCGTCGAGGGCAACCGCCGCACGGACATCGTCGTTCGCCTGCCCGAAACGCAACGCCTCGATCTCGCCGCCCTGCACGATCTGCCCGTCACCACCGCGCACGCTCAGGTGCCGCTTTCACGCATCGCCGACATCCAGGTCGTCGATCAGGTCGGCACGATCACGCGGGAACATGGTCAGCGCCGCGTCGCCCTCCTCATCAACGTCCGCGGTCGCGACACCGAAAGTTTCGTGCGCGAAGCGCAAGTCCGCCTCGAACAGCAGCTCGATCTCCCCGACGGCTACTACTTCGAGTTCGGCGGCCAGTTCGAAAACCTCCAGGCCGCCCGCGGCCGTCTCGCCATCGTCGTGCCCGCCGCACTCGCCCTCATTCTCGTCTTCATCTACGCGAGCCTCGGCAGCATGCGCCAAACCGCGCTCGTTTTCCTTTGCGTTCCGCTCGCCACCAGCGGCGGCGTATTCGCTCTGTGGCTACGCGACATGCCGTTCACCATTTCCGCGGGCATCGGCTTCATTGCCCTCTCCGGCATCGCCGTCCTCAACGGACTCATGCTGATCGCCTTCGTCAACCAGCTCCGCGCCCGCGGTCTCGACGTTCGTGCCGCCTGCCTCGAAGGCACCCTCACGCGCCTTCGCCCTAAACTTCTCACCGCTCTCGTCGCTTCGCTGGGCTTTATCCCGATGGCGCTCTCCACGAGCCCCGGCGCTGAAGTGCAGCGTCCACTCGCCACCGTCGTCATCGGCGGCGTCATCACCTCGACGTTCCTCACGCTCATCCTTCTTCCGCTTCTCTACGACTGGCTCGAAACCCGCCACCCCCTCCGCAAGCACTGATTCCGTCGTCGTGAAACTTCTCCTCACCTTCGCTCTTCTTTTCTTCTGCGCCGAGTGCGAGAAACCCGAATACGCCTGCACCTGCGTCGGCCACTAACGTCTTTTCACCGTGCCGGGCGGCGTCTCCCGACCCCGCCGCTCCCCGCCCGGACTAAACATTGGCTAATCCTTCTAAACTCCCCTACGTTCGCCCGCATCAATGTCGACCTTCCTTGGGATCACCGTAGAAGTTCTCGTCATCCTCCTGCTCGTCGCCGCCAACGGCTTCTTCGTCGCCGCCGAATTCGCCCTCGTCAAAGTCCGCGCCAGCCAGCTTCGCCCACTCGAAAAAACCGGGGGCACGCGCGTCAAATTCGCGCTCCGCGCGACCAAGCACCTCGACGCCGCGCTCTCCGCCACGCAACTCGGCATCACGCTCGCCAGCCTCGGCCTGGGCTGGGTCGGCGAACCTTTCCTCGCCAAACGCCTCGAACCGCTTCTCGCCGATTGGGGCATCACCGATCCCACCGCCATCCACTCGATCGCTTTCGCGTTCGCGTTCACCGTCATCACTTTTCTCCATATCATCTTTGGCGAACTCGCCCCGAAGTCCCTCGCCATCCAGCGCGCCAAAGACGTCTCCCTCTGGGTCGCCGCCCCGTTGATGGGTTTCTACTACCTCTTCTTCCCGGCCATCTACGTCCTCAACGGCACCGCCAACAAATTCCTCAAGTGGGCCGGGCTCGGCCCCGCGAAAGAGGGTGACCACGAGTTCAGCGCCGCCGAACTGGAATACGTTTTCAGTCACGCCCGGCATACGCATCCCGGCGACGCTCTCGTCAACAAGCTCATGGTCCAGTCGCTGCGCGTCCGCGAAACCTTCGCGCAACAAATCATGCTGCCGCGCGATCAGGTCACCGCGCTCTGGCTCGACAAGCCCCTCGCCGAAAATCTCCGCACCGCGCAAACCTCCGGCTACAGCCGCTACCCCGTCTGCCGCGGCTCTCTCGACCATGTCGAGGGCATCCTCCTCGTCCGCGAATGGCTCTGGCAAATCCAGGCCCTCGGTCCCGACGCCCCCTTCGAACCGCTCCTCCGCGACGTGCTCACCTTCGAGCTCAAAACCCCGCTGCCCGTCATGCTCGAACGCTTCCGCCTCGCGCGTAGCCACCTCGCAGTCGTGATCGATGCCGACAAAAAACTCGCCGGTATCGTCACCTTCGAGGACGTCATCGAGGAGATTGTCGGCGACGTCCGCGACGAATTCGACATTGGCAGCGGCCCCGTCTTCGACCGCTCCGAACGCAGCATCGTCGTCAGCGGCTCCCTCACGCTTCGCGAGCTCCAAGCCGAAACCGGCTGGCCGCTCGAATGGCTCCCGCGCGAAACCGTCGCCCAATGGTTCACCAAAGCCCTCGCCCGCGTCCCGCGCCGTGACGAAAACACCCTCATCGGCGACTACCGTGTAACGGCCCTCGACGTCACGTCCGACCGCATTCGCCGCATCCGCATCGACCGCTTGGAAAACGCCTCCTAGCGCATTTCCTCCTCTCATGGAGGCGCGGTGCCCCCACCGCGCAAACCTTCACGAATCCCATGAAACCTCTCCCCGTCCTCCTCTCCCTCTCGCTCCTCGTCCTCGCCGGCTGCTCGAAAAACGACCACGACCATCCGCACCAGCTCGATCAAAGCCGCGACCACCACGTGCACCAAGGCCCGCACAACGGCACGCTCGTCGAACTCGGCGATCATCAATATTCCATCGAGTTCGTCCACGATCCCGCCGCGCAAACACTCTCCCTCTTCGTGCTCGACGGCCACGCCGAAAACTTTCTCCGCCTCCCGGACCGCTCCATCGAAGCGATCGTCCAACGCAACGGCCAACCCACCCCGCTCACGCTCAACGCCGTCGCCAACCAAGCCACCGGAGAAACCGTGGGCAACACCTCCCAATTCACCGCCACCGCCGACTGGCTGAGTTCGCCGCAAACGATCGAACTCGCAATCCCCTCCCTCACCGTCCGCGGCATGGTATTCCAAGACATCCGCGCCCTCGTCGTCCCACGCTAATTCTTCTCAGCCTCCTCCCATGGAGGCGCGGTGCCCCCACCCGCAACCGCGTCCCTCGCTTAACCCCCACCGCGCAGCCACCCGCAGCAGCCACCCGCAAAAAAGAAAGAAGGCGGCCCTTTCAGGCCGCCTTCGCGTTAAACGTAAAACGGAGCGCTCAGCTTAGAAGCTCAAGCGCGCGCCGACCAGAATGCGCCAGCGGCTCACGCCGTTGTTGATCGCGATCGCAGAGCCGGAGGTCGCGGTCAGATTGGTCGGACGAATCCGGCCATCCGCGGCATACTCCGCGCTGCCGAATTCGCGCACCAAGCCCGAGTTGCCCGGGACCGGCAGCGTTTCGGCGTAGTTGAACAGGTCCTTCGACAGCCAGCTGCCGAAGTTGACGAAGTCCAGGGTCAGCTCGAGCTTCGCCGGACCCGTGATCGGAATCTCCTGCGCGAGGCGGAGGTCGAGGCGGTTCTGCCAGGGCTGGAAGAACGAATTCCGCGGAGCATAGCCGCCCGCGTAGTTCGACAAGCCCGTCGCCTCGAGCGCGCCGAAGTAGGTATCGAGCTGCGCCTGCGAGAGAGCGGAGAAGTCGAACCGCGGATCGTTGATGCCCACCGGCACCGCCACGAGGTCGTTCCGTTGGAACCCGTCCGAGTTGATGTCGGAGGTATAAACCCAGCTATACGGGCTGCCCGTGCGGCCTTCGTAGTAGAGCGAAACCGTTGTCGCCAGATTGCGCCAGTATTTGAACTCCTTCGCGACCGTCGCCTGCAAGCGGTGGCGGATTTCGAAGTCGGAGCGAGCGACCTCAACCTGGTTCTGGTTGAACACCGCATTAAACTGCCATTGCGAGCTCGCCGTCGAACTGCCGAGCGCCTGCGCTTCGAACGCACGACCGTGCGTGTAAGCGGCATTGTAGGCCCAGCCGTTCTTGAACGGACGATCGATGCTCAACGAGAAATACTCCGACGTGCCTTCGTCGACATTGCGCATCCGCAGCACGTTGCCGAAAGCCGGCACGATCGCGTTGTTGCCCGAAGCGGCGCCCGCGAAACGCTGGCGGCCATCCGCGCCCTTCGTCGTCGGCTTCAGGTTCATGTTGTCGATGAACAGCGACGAGTAGCTCTCCGTGTAAACGAACTCAGCCGTGAGCGTCGCATCAAGCGCCGGCAGACGGCGGTCGACCGCGAAGTTGGTGCGCATGATCGTCGGCAGCTTGATGCCCGGCTTGACGAGATTGATCGTCGAGGTGCTGCCCGCCGTTTCAACCGTGCCGATCGGATTCGCCGGATCGAACTCGTTGCTCAAGTAGTTCACCAACGACGGAACCGCCGGATTGGAGGTCGTCGTGCGCGCCTGCGTGAAACGGCCCACACCCGTCGCACCGAAGGAGTTCGAGAAGAACACCCACGGGGCACGACCGAGAAACACGCCCACACCACCGCGGATCTGCGTGTTGCGCTCTTCGTCCACCGCGTAGTTGAAGCTTACGCGCGGAGCCACGTTGGTCGTGCCGTCCGGCGTGCCGGAGTTCGTCACGCCAAAGGCCTGGCGGAACGTCGGGTTCTCCGCCGGAGCGATGCCGCTGTCGATGACGTCGACGCGCAAGCCGGCCGTGAGCGAAAGGCGCGAACTCACATCAAGTCGCGCCTGACCGAAAATACCCGTTTGCTTGAACTCGCTGATATCCGCCATCGGCACGCCTTCCTGCACCACCGAGCGGAACGACGCGAAGGGCGCGTCGGCCAGGAAGTCGGCAAGATTACGATAGCCGAAGATACCGTAGGAGGACTGGCGGAAGAGGTTGTAGTAATCGCTCTTCTCGATGTCCACGCCGCCGCTGAACGTCCAGTTGCGCCAGGTGTATTCCGCGATGCCGCTGTAGATCTCCGTCTGCACGTCGAGGTCATTGCCTTGCCGCGCATTCTCCGTGCCGAAGGCCAGCACGCCGTTCGTGATCGCCCGGCCGGTGTTGTCGATGCCGGAAAGGTTGTAGATGCGAACCTCCGGGAAGATCGAACGCGGATTGGAGTTCTGCACGAAGCTGGTGTTCGAATACGCGATCTCCGTGCGGAAGTCCGGCGTCCAATTGCTGAACAGTTGGCCCGCCCAGACTTCTTCGGTGCGCTCGACATCAAAGAAGTTCGACGACAACGCCGTTGCACGTCCGATGCTCGGAGCACCCGAAAGCGGCGCGCCACCCGAGAAGCTCGTCGAATTATACGCACCGAAGCTGGGCTGCGTGCCGACCGTATCGCTATAACGCACCGTCATGCGGTGGTCGCTCGAGATATTCCAATCGAGCTTGAGGAGACGCTTCTCGTCATCCGTCACATTCGCCGCCGGTCCGCCGTGCGTGCCGAAATCGGTATCGGCGACCTTGCTCACCGCGCTCTTGATCTGATCGAGGCGCGTATTGATCTGCGTCATCGCCGCCGCGTCCGGCGTGAAGCCCGGATTCGTCGCCGCCGCCGAACGCTCGAACTTCTCGTAAGCCGCGAAGAAGAACAAACGATCGCGCAGAATCGGGCCGCCCAGCGTGAAACCAAACGTCTTCTCTTCGCTGATCGGACGCGTGCCCGCCCCCGAACCGATGATGTCCTTACCGGCGAGATCCTGGTCGGTGTAGTAGTAATAAGCCGAACCACTGAAGGTGTTCGTGCCGCTCTTCGTGACCGCATTCACCGAAGCACCGGTGAAACCGCTGCGACGCACATCGTAGGGAGCGAGCGAAACGCTGAACTGCTCGAGCGCGTCCAGCGGGAAAGGATTGTTGAAAGATTGAAGACCGGATGCGTTCAGACCGAACTGGTCATTGATGCGCGCACCGTCGACCGAGATGCTGTTGAAGCGATTGTTCTGACCGAGCGCCACCAGCGACTCGCCCGAACGGATCGTCACGAAGGGGTTGGTCTTGATCATGTCCGAGAACGAACGGTTCGTCGTCGGCTGAAAAGCAATCCGCTGCGCGTTCAACACACTGTTGGCGCCCGTCGAATTCGGATCGAGGGCATCCATTTCCGCCTGCACCACCATGCGCTCCAGCACTTCGACGTCCGGCTGAGCAGCCAGACGCACTTCGATGTCCTCACCGAGCGCGGTCTGCACACCTTCGATCGTCTCGAAAGTGTAGCCGTCGCGCGCAGCGGAAAGGGTATACGGGCCGCCCGGCCGCAATCCACGGAAGGAGAACCGGCCGTTTGTGCCGGCCGTGCTCGTCACCGTCGTGTTCGTGGGCACGTGCAACAAAGTCACCGTGGCTCCTCCGAGCGGATTCCCCGACGCGTCGGTGACGGTGCCCGTCAGTCCCGACGCGACGATTTGGGCCGTCGCGGTCGAAGTCCAAGCGAGCAAGGCACATAGGGCCCCCGCAAAGATCCGCAGAATGTATTTGGTCGTCATTTGTGTATCAGTGTTAGTCGCCCCCGTTCGCCACGACCCCGTGACTCGTCAGGCAATTCCTGACCTGCCTCTCCAACCCAACCGCGTCAAGGCTTCGGTCCCGAGGGAATAGCTTCGTTCACTCCATTTCGCCTGCATGTAACAATACGTCCGGGCGTTGCACACCAAACGCCGACTTTCCGCGAAAGCGGAAGCATCCGTGCCAACTCCACCACCGGTTCGTAAACCTCATTCAGCAGGAGGCGTGCCCCATTTGCCTTTCCCTAAGCCACCACCACGCTTGCGCCTTTTCCCTCTCTTCGATTTTCGAAAACCATGTCAGCCATTCCCGTCACCGTCCTCACCGGCTTCCTCGGCGCCGGAAAGACCACGCTTCTCAACCGCATCCTCACCGAACAACACGGCAAGAAGCTTGCGGTGATCGAAAACGAATTCGGCGAGGTCGGCGTCGACAACCAGCTCGTCATCTCCAGCGAGGAAGAGCTCTTCGAGATGAACAACGGCTGCCTCTGCTGCACCGTTCGCGGCGACCTCATCCGCATCCTCGGCCGCCTCATGAAGCGCAAGGACAAGCTCGACGGTATCCTCATCGAAACTACCGGCATGGCCAACCCCGCTCCCGTCGCCCAAACGTTCTTCACCGACGACGAGATGCGCGCCAACTTCCGCCTCGATGCCATCGTCACCGTCGTGGACGCCAAACACGTCCTTCAACACCTCGACGCCGAAGACGAAGCCCAAAAGCAGGTCGCCTTCGCCGACGTCATCCTCCTCAACAAAACCGACCTCGTCACGCCCGCCGAGCTCGACGCCCTCGAGCAGCGCATCCACCGCATCAACGCCGTCGCCAAAATCCATCGCACGAAAAACTGCGACCTCCCCCTCGACCGCGTCCTCAACGTCGGCGGCTTCAATCTCTCCCGCGCCACCGATCTCGACCCGCAATTCCTCGAAACCGAATACCCGTTCGAATGGGCCGGCGCCTACGAACTCCCCGCCGGCCACTACGAACTCACCATCGGCCACGCGCCCGACGACGAACACGACCACGCGCATTCCCACGAAGGCCACGAACATCACGACCACGAACACGATCATGACTGCGGCCCCGATTGCGGCCACAACCACAACGAACTCGATGTCGTCGTCCTCCCGATCAAATCCACCGACGGCTCCGATCTCGACGCCGCCATCAACGCCGCCGTCCTCACTTTTTCCGACTGGGAAAAACTCGTTCAACCCGGCGAAGAAATCACCCCCGGCGCCACGCTCCACCGCCTGAAGTTGAAAAACGAATACGGCGCCTTCCGCCTGACGATCGCCACGCCCGGCCGCTACCTCCTCTTCACCGGCCACGACGTCCCAACACATCTCTACGACGCCGACAAAAAGATCGTTCGCTACGGCTGGGACCGCACCTTCCGCCACGAGCATTCCCACAACGAATCCGTCAGCTCCGTCGGCATCAGCTTCACCGGCGACCTCGACGGCCAAAAGCTCAACAGCTGGATCAGCGAACTCCTGCGCACCAAGGGCGGCGACATCTATCGCTCGAAAGGCGTCCTCGCCGTCAAAGGCTCCAACAAGCGTCTCGTCTTCCAAGGCGTCCACATGCTCTTCGACGCTAAATTCGACCGCGAATGGGGCGCCGACCCGCGCCAAAACACCCTCGTCTTCATCGGCAAAAACCTCGACCGCGCCGCCCTCACCGAAGCCGCCAAAGCCTGCCTCGCCTGAGCCAGCCGGTAGGGCGAGGCGTCCCCGCGGAGCCGTCGTGCGCCCTCTCCCAAAGCCGGTGATTCCCAGATCACCGCTCCACCGCCGGATACGTGAACAAAAAGAAGTGCACCGCATTCAACGCGAAGTGCGTGAGCACGCTCGCCTCCACGCGCTGCGTCCTCTCGTAAACCCACCCATACCCCGCGCCCGCCATCGTCGCGAGCACCACATACGCTGCACCACCGCCCGCATGCGCTAAGCCAAACAGCACCGCCGCCACGCCCAACGCCCACCACCGCCCGCCGCGAACGCGCCCCCACGCTCGCCGCAAGCCGCCCTGCACGAACCCGCGAAACACCGCCTCCTCCGCCACACAGGTCGACAGCAGATTCACCGCGCACCACAACAGCGCCTCCTCCGGCAGCTTCGGTGCCCACCGCACGTATCCAGTCGCCCACGACGCGAGCCCCACGAGCCCGATCGTCACCACCGCACGCGGCAACGCCGCCCGCAACATCTCCCGCCATTCCTTCAACGTTCCGATCCGCGGCAACGCCCACCCAAACAGCAACAGCCCCACGAGCGTCTTGTCGAAATTGAGATAAAGCGAAAACGGCAGCGCATCCTCCGTGAATCGCACCCGTTCGATCACGCGCGGATTCACGAATCCCGGCACCACGTGCAACATCAACGCCGCCGCCCCCGCCAAAACTCCGATCGCCGCCAGCCAGCGCAGCCGCGTGCTCTTCACCCAGAGCGCCACCACCGCCGCCCACGCTCCAACTCCAACCAAACCCACCGGCAGCACCACACCCGATAGCACTGCCGTAACCAACGCCCCCACGCCCAGCCAAACCCACGACGCCGCGCCCCACCGCCGACGCTCTCCGCCCGCCCAAAGCGCCACCACCGCCATCGCCAGAAGTCCAAACGTCAGCTCCAATCGAACCCTCTTTCTTTGCGCCTCTCGCGGCCCCTCTCCCCCCGGCCATCAACAAAGAGCCCGGGCGATCCCGGGCTCTCTTTGCGCGATCCGCTTTGCGGAAATCCTTACATCATGTCCGCCGGTTCCCACCCGCGGCGATACGTCGGATACAGCAGCTTGTCCGCTTCGGGCCGACCCGTGGTCATGTTCTCCGCATCCCATTCGAGTTTCCCGCCCACCAGAATCGCGAGCGTGCCGAGATTCACCGCCTCCGTAAACGGCCCCGAATACTCGAAGTTCGAACCCGCCCCGCGTGGATCGCCCGCCCGGATCGCCGCCGTCCACTCCGTGTGCGGATTATTGCCCGGCACCCGCGGAAGCGTCCGCGGCGGAAACGTCGGCGCGAGTTCGCGATGCTTCGCCTCCGGGATCACCCGCGGGCTGTTGCAGTAGTCGTTGCCGTCGTAAACCGTCGCCTTGCTGCCGACAATCAACTGCCCGCCTTGTGCGAGCTGACGGTTCTCTTCCATCTCCGCCGGTTTCTCCGGCTTCAAACCCCCTTCATACCACATCAACTTCACCGGCGGCAGATTGCCGCGCGCGGGGAACTGATACTCCACGACCGCCGACTTCGGAAACGCGATCGCGCTCTGCCCATTGATCTGCTTCAGCTCCACCGACGACGGCGCGCCGAGCCGCAGCACCGTGAACGCCGCGTCCATCAAATGACACGCCATGTCGCCCAAGGCGCCGCATCCGTAATCCTGATACCCACGCCAGTTGAACGGATGAATCGCCGGGCTGTAGCCACGTTCCGGCGCCCGCCCGAGAAACCCGTCCCAATTCAAACCTTCCGGCGCCGGCTCCGACGCCGGCCATTCCGTCATCCCTTGCGGCCACACCGGACGATTCGTCCAGATGTTCACCTCGCGCACTTCGCCAATCACGCCGGCATCGTGCCACTCCGTCACCAACCGCACGCCTTCACCGGCATGCCCTTGGTTGCCCATCTGCGTGACCACGCCATTCAATCGCGCCAGCCGCAACAGCTCCCGCGCCTCTCCCACCGTCTGCGTCAGCGGCTTCTGCACATAAACATGCTTGCCCAGCATGATCGCCATGTAAGCCGGCAGGAAATGCATGTGGTCCGGCGTCGAGATCGCCACCGCGTCGATCTGATCGTCCATCTCGAGCAGCATCTTGCGAAAATCGGTGTAGATCTTCGCATTCGGAAACTCCTTCTGCAGCCGCACACGCTTCGACAGCTTCGCTTCCGGATTGTCGCCCGCCCAGCGCGGCGGATTCACCGGGCTCTCCCAATCGACATCGCACAACGCCACCACCTCCTCGTCCTTCACCGCCAGCACGTCGCTCCAACCTTTTCCGCCGCACCCGATCTGCGCGATCCGGATCTTCGCGCCGGACGCGATGGGACGCGGCTTCCGCGGGTTCTGCTGCAGCGTCGTGCAGCCCGGAAAATTCAGCATCGCGGCCACGAGCGCCGAGAACTTGATGAAATCGCGACGATTCAGAACGGTGGGCGTAGACATAAAAACGGGGGGGGGATTTTAAAGCGACGAACGCGTAAGAACACGACGACGCAACTTCGGGGTAGTTTTCGAAATCTTCAACCGTCCCGATCTTTGAATCGGAACTGCTGCACCGTATTACTCCAGCACAGTCCTGCACGCCAATTCATCGAGATCATCAACGCGCCCCACTCCCCCCCTCGTAGCGGAACGCGTGAGCGTTTCGTCCCCCCGTCGTCGCACAACGCGTAAGCGTTTCGTCCTCCTTCGTAGCGGAACGCGTAAGCGTTTCGTCCCCGCCCCCCCCACAACTCTCCCGCGTTCACCATTCGCCATCCTCGCGATGGCCTTTTCTCCCCACCTGTCCACGCTTCGCTCCGTGAAAATCGCTCCGCCCTTCACGTTCCTCGCCGTGGCCGTTCTCCTCGCGGCCCTCTTCTCCCCCGTCACCGCCGCCCCCCGCCTCCAAGTCCATCGCGACTCACAACGCTTCCTCGCCTACGAAGACGGCCGCCCTTTCTTCTATCTCGGCGACACCGCCTGGGAGCTTTTTCACCGTCTTACGATCGAGGAAGCGCGCCACTACCTCGATGACCGCGCCGCCAAAAATTTCACCGTGATCCAAGCCGTCGCGCTCGCCGAATTCGACGGCCTCCACACGCCCAACGCCTACGGCCACACCCCGCTGCTCGACGACGATCCCACGCGCCCCAACGAAAAACCCGGCCCCCACAACGACTATTGGGATCACGTCGACGCCATCATCGACGAAGCCGAACAACGCGGCCTCTTCATCGGCCTGCTCCCCACCTGGGGCGACAAATGGAACCTCGCCCGCTGGGGCAAAGGCCCCGTCATCTTCACCCCCGAAAACGCCGGCATCTACGGCGAATGGCTCGGTCGCCGCTACAAAGACAAACCCATCATCTGGATCGTCGGCGGCGACCGTCCCATCGAAACGGATACACATCGCACCATCGTCGACGCCATGGCGCGCGGCCTCCGGCGCGGCGATGGCGGAGCTCATCTCATCACGTTTCACCCGCCAGGCGGCCAAGGTTCCTCGACCTGGTTTCACGAGGCCGACTGGCTCGACTTCAACATGCGCCAAAACGGCCACGAGGTGAACTTCCCGCGCTACGCCAAGATCCGCGCCGATTACGATCTTACCCCCACGAAGCCCGTCCTCGACGGCGAACCGGTTTACGAAGACCACCCCATTTCCTTCGCCGCCTCCGAACACGGCCACTCGATCTCCGCCGACGTCCGCCGCGCCGCCTACTGGGACCTCTTCAGCGGCGCCTTCGGCCACACCTACGGCCACCACTCCGTCTGGCAATTCGCATCACCCGAACGCGACGCCGTCAACATGCCGCTCATGCCTTGGCGCGAAGCCATCGACCAGCCCGGCGCCGCACACATGCAGCACGCCCGCCACCTCCTCGAGTCGCGCCCATTCTTCACGCGCATCCCCGACGACACCCTCATCGTCCCCGAAAAAGCCGCCACCTCCATCCCCGGCGCGGGCCGCTACCGCTTCGTCGCCACCCGCGATCGATCCGGCTCCTGGGCCGCCATCTACGCCCCCGTCGGCCGTTCGTTCAACGTCCGCACCGCCGCGCTCAACGGATCGACCCTCAACATCTGGTGGTTCAACCCTCGCACCGGCGCCGCGTCGTCCGCCGGCCGTATCGAAAAAGCGGACACACATCGTTTCACGCCACCCGACGCCGGCGAAGCCCTCGACTGGATCCTCGTCCTCGACGACGCGTCCAAAAATTTCCCCGCTCCCGGCTCACGCTGACCAGCCCATCTCTCCAACACCTCCCTCACCCCACCCGCCCGCTCACGGAAGTGTCATATAATGTATGACACTTCCACCACGTTCGACTCCGTCCTCGTTCCGAGTTCATTGCTGCATGAAATCCTTTGGGCCTTGGGTGCTTCTGTTCTGGTTCGTCTTCCGCGCCACCGGCTTCGCCGCCAACTCGCCCAGCTCACCGTCCCTCGATCCGTCGCTTTTCGACTACGATCGCGATCTGCCGCTCGACGTTCGCACGCTCGACACGATCACTCGCGAGGGCGCCGTCCTTCGCGACATCACCTTCGCCGACAGCGAAAACAAACCGGTCAAAGCCTACGTCGTCCGCCCCGCCAACCGCGCGATTAACAACCTCGCCGGCATCCTTTACGTTCATTGGCTCGGCAACCCTTCGACCACCAATCGCACCGAATTCCTCCACGAAGCCGTCGCTCTCGCCGACCGCGGCATCGTGTCCCTCCTGATCGACGCCATGTGGGCCGAACCGCAATGGTATCAAAACCGCGTCCCCGAAGAGGACTTCGATCACGGCGTCGCCCAAATCAAAACCTTGCGCCGCGCCCTCGATCTTCTCCTCGCCGAACCCGGCATCGACCGCAACCGCATCGCTCTCGTCGGCCACGATTTCGGCGCGATGTATGGCGCCGTCATGGGCGCCGTGGATCGCCGCCCGTCAAGCTATGTGCTCATGGCCGGCACCCCGCACTTTATCGATTGGTTCCTCTTCGCGCGCCAGCCCGCCAACCCCGACGCCTACCGCGCCCAACTCGCCCCGCTGGATCCGATCAACTTCGTCGGACAGCTCGCACCCTCCCCCGTATTCTTCCAATTCGCCTCCAACGACGACTACGTCACCGCCGAAGCCGCCGCCAAATTCTACGCCGCCGCGCGTCCCCGGAAACAATCCGCCACCTACAACGCGCGCCACGACATGCAGGACGCTGACGCCGCCGCCGACCGCATCGCCTGGCTCCTCCGCACCCTCTCCCCGAAATAATCGTCACCAAGGAATGTAGGGCGGGGTCTCCCGACCCCGCCGTGTCCGCCGCTCCCGAGGCTCCCGCTCACTTCTCCTTCGCCGCACTCCCGCGCTTCCCACCCTTGCTCGTGTGCAACAGCGTGCCCGCCAGCACACCCACCGCGAAAACGCCGAAGTAAATCACCGCCGCCGGCGCATGGATCGGATTCTTCGCCGTCAACCCCGCGATCGGAAATCGAAACTCCGCCCGCTGCGGATTGTTCAGCCCCATGTAGAGCATCACGAACAGCAACGCGAGAAACACCACCGACTTGATCACAGCCTGGAAGCTCATGCTCCCGCAGCGTGAGCGAAAAACCCGCCCGAAAGCGAGCGCCCGATGGAAACTCCGTCACTGTTCCACTTCCAAAAACCAGTCATGCCCACCCAGCGGCGCCACCGCCAGCGAACGCCTCACCATCCGCTCGCAATAAGCCCTCGACGCCCCCCGCCACCACGCCCGCATCTCCTCGAAAAAACCTTTCGCTCGGCCGCCTCGTGTGAGTCTCATGTGTGTCGGTGTTGCCCAAAACATAGCCCCGAACACGCGCCGCCGACATACGGGTAATTGCGTAGCTCACGCCGGGGCCCGCCTCCGGTTCCCTCATCCTGCCGCAGCATCCCCGCCGCCTCGGAACTATCCCGCCTTCTCGGATAGCTCGTCAAACGCCACCCCGAGATTCGATCCCAAGCGGTTGGGCAGCGGCGCATGAAAGTCCTCGAACCCGGGTAGATTCTCCAACCCGACGATTTCGTTCTTCGCCTTCCCCGCCGCGATCGCCTTCTGCACATGCTGCAGCAGTCCAGTGAGATAATCGCGGAACGCCGCGATATCTTCCACGCCGCCCATCACGCCGAACTTCGCATTCCCGTGACCGAAAATATAAACCGCATCCTTCCCAAACGTCTTCGCCGCCTCCTCCAACACCGTAATCCAATGCCGGATACTCGCCCCCGCCGGGCGATCGATCACCGGATACAGCCGGTTGAACATCAAATCTCCCATGTGCACCACATTCGCCTTCTCGAAGTGCACGATGATGTCCCCGCTCGTATGCGCCGGCCCGAAATGCTGCGCCGTCACCGTCTCATCGCCAATGTCCTTCCGCCACGCTTCGACGAACGTTGTATCCGCAAACACCTGACGCTCCACCGTTCCCGCCCGCTCCGCCGCCGCCATCTGCAGCTTCGGCACGTTCGCGTGCGCCACGATCGTCTTCGCCGCCGGTTTAAACACCGCATTCCCACCCGTGTGATCCCCATGGTGATGAGAGTTGATCACCACATCGATCATCCGTTCGCCCCGCTCCGGCAACCCCGCAAGACACGCCGCCGCCGTATCCGGAAATTGGGTATCCACCACCGCCAACCCGTCGCGATTCGAGAGCCACCCGATCGCGCCACCCCGCCCGGTAAACACCCCCACATTCCTCCGCAGCGGCCGAAATTCCGTCACCGCCGCCGCTCCCGCGGCAGCCCAAATCCTGGAGGGCACCAACAATCCCGCGGAAACCAATAACGACGAACGAACAACAAACTCGCGACGGTTCATGGCGCCCACCATGAACGTCCTCCGCCAAAAATCCACCTCCCGCTCCGACTTTCCGCGTCACACCTCCCCAGCTGTAGGGCGGGGGGTCCCCCCCCCCCCGCCGCTCCGCCTTCTCCCCACCACAAGCAAATCATCCCGGTCCTCCGTCCTCCCTCGCGCACCCTCCCGACCCCGCCGCTCCCCCCGCCCGCATTTTCCCCTGTAACCTTCCCGCGCTCCCTCGGTTTCCTCCGACACACACAACGATGCTCCCCCGCCACCGTGATCGCCCAAACCACAGATATTCGTGTCCATTCTTCCTCGTCCGTGGTTGAAACCGAGGAGCCCCGCGACGCCGTGTCCACCGCCGCCGAACCTCTTTCCGATCACGATCTCATGCTCGCCGTCCGCGACGGCGAACTCGACGCGCTCGGCGTCCTCTTCGAACGCCACCACGGCCCGCTCTTCGGCTTCCTCGTCAAACTCACCGGCCAGCGCCCCGCCGCAGAAGACATCACGCAGATCGTTTTCCAACGGATGCTCAAATACCGCCACACCTACCGCGACGACGGCAGCTTCACCGCCTGGATGTATCATCTCGCCCGCCGCTGCGCCGCCGATCACTTCCGCAAGATTTCCTCCTCTCCCGTCCCCACCGATCCGCAAAATTTCACCGAACGCTCCGACGACCGCCCCAACGCCGGCGACCACGCCGCCGCCCGCGACGAACACGCCCTCCTCCACGTCGCACTCAGCCGCCTCGATCACGACGCCCGCGAAGTCCTCCTCCTTTCCCGTTTCCAAGAACTCTCCTTCGCAGAAATCGCCAACATCCTCGAATGCTCCGTCGGCGCCGCCAAGGTCCGCGCTCATCGCGCCCTCAAAGAACTCCGCGATATCTTCCTCACCCTCCAGCGCACCGGTCGCAACTGACCCGTCTCTCAACTCTCATCTCTCAACGCTCAACTTTCGCGCCATGAACTGCACCGAAATCCAGGACCGCTTCGCCGAGCTTCTCGACGGCCGTCTCGCCGAGAGCGACACCGCCGCCGCCCGCGCTCACCTCGCCTCCTGCCCGCAGTGCCAGCGCGAATACGCCTCGCTCGCGCAAACCCTTTCCGCCCTCGATCGCCTTCCCACCCCCGCGCCCACCCCCCGTCTCCGCGCAAGTTTCTACGCAACACTCGAGGAGGAAAAAAACTCCGCCGCCAGCATTCGCGCCGCCGTCGAACGCCGCCAGCGCGCCTCCCGCCTTTCTCTCTGGCGCTGGATCCTCGCTCCCGCCGCCGCCCTCGCGCTCGCACTCGCCGCCTTCTACACCGGCACCCGCTTTGCCTCCACGTCCGCTCCCGCGCCCGCACCGGTCGTTGCCTCCACCGACGACGACACGAAGCGCGAAATCGCCGAGCTCCGCGCCCAGGTCGATAAAATGGGCCAGGCCTTCGTCGCCTCGCTCATCCAACAGCAATCCACCAACGAGCGTCTCCACGCCGTCCTCACGAAAATCGACCAGAAAAATCCCGACCAGAAAGACCTCGCCGCACTCGTCGGCGCGCTCGCCCTCGACCCCAGCGTCAATGTCCGCCTCTCCGCGCTCGACGCCCTCTATCCACACGCCGAACGCGAACTCGTTCGCAACGGCGTCCTCGCGTCGCTCCCTCGCGAGCAAAACCCGCTGGTCCAAGTCGCCATGATCGACTTCCTCGTCGCCGCCCGCGAACGCAACGCCACCCCCGAGCTCCAAAAGCTCGCCAACAACCAAGCGATCGACACCGCCGTCCGCGACGCCGCCAAACGCGGCCTCGCCCAACTCTAAAGCTCGTCCCCCGCTCAACTCTCAACCTCCCGCCATCTCTCAACTCTCATCTCTCAACTCTCAACTTTCATCCCTCAACTTTCAGCGCCTCCCATGACTTCCCTCACTCTCTTCCGCTCCTTCCTCGTCGCTGCCGCGATGACGCTCCTTCTGCTCACCGCCGCCCGCGCGGATGACGACGCGTCCACGATCAAATTCTCCGATCCGTCCAAACCCGGCACCCTCAAGATCGCCGTCTCCAACGGCGACGTGAGCGTCCAAGGCTCCGATTCCAACGAGATCACCGTCCGCTCCTCCGCCGAACCCGAGCGCAAAGAACAGCGCCGCGATGGTCTCCGCGTCCTCACCTCCTCGGCCAGCTACTCGCTCACCGAAAAAGACAATGTCGTCACCCTCAGCCACGGCAGCGGCATGTGGCCCGGCTCCGGCGGCGATTTCGAAATCACCGTCCCGCGCAACACCCACGTCATCATCTCCAACGCCCTCGGCGGCGATCTCGAGATCGTCGACGTCGCCGGCGACGTCGAAGTCAAAAGTCTCAACGGCTCCGTCTCCCTCCAAGGCGTCTCCAGCGGCGCCCTCGTTGAAACCATGAACGGCGAAATCGAGGTCCATGTCCGCACCCTCACCGAAAACAAACCGCTCTCCTTCACGTCCATGAACGGCGAAGTCACCCTTCACCTCCCCACCGACACCAAGGCCAACGTCCACCTGCGCACCCACAACGGCTCCATCCTGACCGACTTCGACGAAAACCAACTCGTCACCAAAACCACCTCAGTCAAAGGAACGCCGCGCGGTCCCACCAACTTCGACTCCGGCGAGATCCGCGCCACCGTCCAAGCCGCCGTCCGCGTCGGCGTCGAAGCCGCCCGCGAAGCTTCTCGCGCCGCTCGCGACGCCGTCCGCGAGGCCCGCCGCGCCCAATCCGACGCCGACAACCACGCGAAAGACTCCGAGATCGACGAAGAACACGGCCCCGACATCCCGCTTCCGCCAATCCCGCCCCTCCCTCCCGTGACCGGCGGCAAAATCGTCACCGGCACCCTCAACGGCGGCGGCCCCGAGATTCGCATCACCACCATGAACGGCGACGTCACCCTCCGCCAAGCCGAGTAACGCAAACCCAAATGTAGGGCGGGGGCGCCCCCCCCCCCCCGGGGGCCGCGGCCGCCCCCCCCCG
>JAEWBF010000115.1 GCA_023391285.1 Verrucomicrobiota bacterium | reverse complement strand
TGCGACTCCCCCCCGCCCCCCCCACGACCTCAACCTCCGCCTCAAACGACGCGTCTGGTATCAACCGTTCTGCCCCTCCATTCTCGCCTCCGAAGCGCCCGCGCTCCTCGCGGACTTTCGCGGCCCTCACGACGTGAATCGCCACATGACCAATGGCTTCATGACCACGCCCCGCGGTCGCCAGGCCCTCGCCGGCGCCATCGGCCCCGATGGCTCCTGCCGCCCGCAAATGGTCGAACGCGACGACACCTCGCGTTGGTATCAACTTCTTCAACACGTCCGCTCGCTCACCGGCGTCGGCGCCGTGATCAACACCAGCCTCAATCTCCACGGCAAACCCATGTCCGACGACGCCGATGGCATCGTCGAAGCCTGGATCGAAAGCGGCGTCGAACACCTCGCCCTCGGCTCCGCCTTGCTCTCGAAAACGTCTGCCTGATGTCCGCCCGCGCCTCACGCCTCGCCTTCCTCGCCTTCGCCGTCATCGCGCTCGCCGCCACCGCGATCTGGGCGCTGCGCGTCGGCTCGCTCGAAAACGAAGCCCAACGCCGCCTCGTTCCCGAATCCACCATGTGGGGCATGCACGCGTGCTTCATCGTCATCGCCGCCGGCCTCGCCGCTTCCGCACGACCCATCTACCAACTCCTTGGCCGCCGCCGAGCGCTCACCGCCCTCGCCATCGCCGTCTTCGGCCACTTCGTCTGCTACCTCGCGCCGCAGACCAACCGCATCTTCTTCGACGAACACATCTACATGCAGATCGGCCAGACGATCGCGCACACCGGTCGCGCCGAGGGCGCGAATTACGCGCGCGTCGAATACGGCAAATTCGAAATGTATGATGCCTGGGTCAACAAACAGCCCAACGGCCTGCCCTACCTTCTCTCCTGGATCTACCGCCTCGTCGGCGTATCCGATTCCGCATCACATTTCCTCAATCGCGCCCTCACCGGTCTCACCGCCGCCGCGATCTACGCCGCCCTCGTGCTCGTTCCCTGGACGCTTCCCGCCGGCGCCGCGCTCGCCACCTCCCTTCTGTTTCTTTTCACCCCGCTCGTGCCGTGGTGGGGTCACACCGTCGCCGTCGAGCCGGCCTCCGCCGCCACCATCGTCTTCGCCTTCCTCGCCGCCTGCGCGCACGCCCGCCTTCGCGACCGCGACTCCGCCCAAGGCCTTCCCTCCACCGCGCTCCTTCTCGCCGGCGCCACCGCGTTCGCGGTCTACTTCCGTCCGGAGTCCATGCTCGTCTTCCCGCTCGTCGCGCTCGTCCTCTGGTCCACCGACGACCGCTTCATCGAAGACTTCTCTGCCTGGAGCGCCCTCGCCCTTTCCGTCGCTCTCGCCGCGCCCAACACGATGCACCTCTGGTCCATGCGCACCGAAAGCTGGGGCGCCACCGACGGTCGCCGCTTCGACGTCGATTTCATCGAACAGAATCTCAAGAGCAACGGCGGCTACTTCATCGACGGCGCATGGTTCCCCGCCGTCGGCACTCTCCTCGCATTTCTCGGCTTGCTCTGGCTCCTCCGCCGCAATCGCACCGCGCTCCTCGCCGTTGGCCTCTGGTTCGCGATGTCCTGGGGCATCTTCGTTCTCTATTACGCCGGCGGTTATCACTACGGCGCCAGCTCGCGTTACGGACTCATCTCTTGCGCGCCTATCGCGATCTTCATGGGCGTCGGCGCCGCCGTCGCTTTCCGCCGCCTCCGGTCCCGTCCCGCTTGGCTCGGCGCCCTCGCCGCCGCCGGCCTGATCAACTGGGTCGCCGCCATGGACTACGTGCCCACGCTTACTCGCGAAGCGATCGAGGCCCAGGACGACTCCGACTTCGTCAAGGAAATGGCCCGATCGATTCCTTCCGGCTCCCTCGTCATCTCGCCCGACCCGTGCATGTGGAATCTGCAGGGCATCAATTCCTCCCAATACTTCGTGCTCGAAAACATGCTCCACGCCGAGATGCGCGAGCTCGCCAACCAATACCCGGGCGGCATCTACCAGCACTGGAGTTTCTGGCACAACGCCGAGCCCGAAATGGCGCGCTACACCGCCGAATATATGGCCAAGGTAAACGCCGTCCCGTTCCGCCGCATCACCTCACAAGCTTACAAACTCGGTCTCTACCGTTTGGATACACCCGAAGCCTTCGAAAAATTCGGCGGCCGCGTCCCCGAAGACACTCGCGCCGATCGCGATCTCGATACCGTGCTGGCCAAAGCCCGCGCCCAGCTCGAAGGTAACGCTCCGGCCGAAAGCGCCCCGTGAGCTCGCTGTATTCATGGACCCGATTCGCCGCGCGCACCGCCGCGGCCGCCGCCGGCATCGAGGGCCGCCCGACGAAACTCATGTTCGTCGTCACCAAACGCTGCCATTCGCGCTGCACCTATTGCGACATCTGGAAAGTCAAGGACACCCCCGGCGCCCTCGACGCCGAACTCACCCTCGAAGAAATCCGCTCCGTCGCCGCCGCCAACCCATTCTTCCAATGGATCGACTTCACCGGCGGCGAGCCGACGGATCGGCCCGACTTCGTCCAAGTCGTTCAAGCCTTCGCCGCCGCCAATCCCGACCTTCTCCTCATCCATTTTCCGACCAACGGCATCGCCACCAAGCGTATCGAGAAAATCGCGACAGAGCTCCGCGCATCGGTCCGCGCCCGCCTCGTTGTCACCGTTTCGATCGACGGCCCGCCCGCGCTCAACGACCGGCTGCGCGGCATTCGCAACGACTTCGCCCACGCCGTCGACACTTTCGCCGCCCTCCGCCGCGTCCTCGGTCCCGACAACGTCTTCGTCGGCATGACGCTCCACGGTCACAAATCCTCCACCGGCCACTCCTCGCCCGAACTCGTCGAGCTCACCTACGCCGCCATCAACGACGCCCTCCGCACCCGCGGCGAAGCCGTCATCGACTGGGCCACGCTCCACCTCAACATCCCGCATTTCTCCTCGCACTACTACGGCAACGCCGCCGCCCGCGAATCTGCCGACGGTTTCGGCGGTCCCGGACACCGGGCCGAAATCTCCGCCGCCCTCCACCTCGCCGCGTCGAAATCCAAAAGCGGACTTTCCGCCATGCGCGCCGTCGAACGCATCTACCGCTCCGAAGCCGCGCGCTACCTCGCCGGCGGCCGCACGTCCATCACCTGCTCCGCCCTGCTCTCCACCGTTTACCTTTCCGAAAAAGGCGAGGTCTTCCCCTGCACCATCTGGGACCGACCGCTCGGCAACATCCGCAACTCCAAACACGCGCTCATGCCGATCGTCGAATCCGCCCGCCGCGCCGGCGTGCGCCGCGCGATCGCCCGCGGTCAATGCCCCAACTGCTGGACCCCTTGCGAAGCCTACCCCGCTATCGGCGCTTCGCCTCTCCGCTCCCTGCTCGCCTTCGCCCGCCCCGCTCAAACTCCTGCCCCTCTCATTCTGAGCGAAGCAAAGAATCCAGTAGGATGAACACACTCTCCCTGAACGACCGAAGGAGCATTTCGCCCTCCATGCCCGCTTCCGCCAAACTTTCCGAGATCCTCCTTCGCGCTCTCCCGCCCCTCGTTTTCGCCGCCGTTCCGCTCGCCGCTTTCCTCGCGTTCATCATCCAACCGCTCATGGGCAAGCAGCTGCTGCCCATCTACGGGGGCACCTCCGGCACCTGGCTCGGTTGCATGGTATTCTTCCAACTTTCCCTGCTGCTCGGCTACGCCTGGGCTGCGTGGCTCATTCGCCGCAGCGCCACGTTCCAAGCCGTCGCCGTCACGACGCTCGGTCTCGTCGCCTCCGCCACGTTCCATCTTCCGTCCGCCGAAGCCGACGGCTCCGCCAGCATCGCCCGCGTCGTGTGGCGTCTCTCGATCGCATGTCTCCCCGCCATGGTCCTGCTCTTCAGCACGTCGCCCCTCCTGCATGGATGGCTGCGACGGCGCGGCGAAGAGGTGCCCTACTATCTCTACGCGATCTCCAACACCGGCAGTCTCTTCGCCCTCCTTCTCTATCCGTTTGCCATCGAGACCCAGCTCCGTCTCTCCGAACAAACCTTCTTCTGGCACGGCTTTCTCATCGTCGTCGCCGGCCTCCTCGCCGCCGCCGCTTACATCGTTCGCAAAACTTCCTTCGGCGCCTCCGCTTCCGGCCCCGCCGCCGAACAAATCCCGTTCGCCCGTTTTCCTGCCTGGCTCTGGCTCAGCGCCCTCACCTGCGCGGGCATGCTCGCCGCCACGTATCACCTCGCCGCCGAAATGGGCTCCAACCCGCTCGCGTGGATCGGCCCTTTCGGCGCCTACCTTTTCAGCTTCATGGTGGTCTTCGCCGGCCGCTGGCGCCGCTGGATGACCATGACCACCCTCGCCTGGCTCGCGATCAGTCTCGCCGGTTTCATGGTCACCAAGGGTTTTTCCGCCGCGACCGTCGACGCATCGCGCGCCTGGTGGCTCCTCTCGCTCACCGCCAGCGGCAGCTTCCTCGGCAACGCCCTCCTGCACGGCCTCCGTCCCGCCGAACGTTTCGAAACCTTCTACCTCGTCATCGCCGCCGGCGGCGTCCTCGGCGGCCTCGCCTCGAGCATCTTCATTCCTTCCCTCCTGTCGCGCCCCGCCGAATTCCCGCTCATCTCCGTCGCCTTGCTCACCACCGGCATGATTTGGCTGATGCGCACCCGCGAGCCCGGCGTCATCGCCGTCACCGCCTGCGTCCTGCTCGCGCCAGTCGTTGCCGTCGGAGTCCACCAAGCCGCCGACGAATCCCCGGGCGACGCCCGCGTGCGCCACTACCGCGATCTCTACGGGCATGTCATGGTGAAGACCGACGAAACCTCGGTCGTCCTCTCCAGCGATACCACCACGCACGGAACCCAGCTCATCGAAACCGAAGCTTCACGCAAACGCCCCACGCTCTACTATACCGAAAGCTCCGGCGTCGGTCGCGTGCTCGAGGAATTCATGGAGCAACGCCCCGCTCTCCACGTCGGCGTCATCGGCCTCGGCGCGGGCACGCTCGCCGCGTATTCACGTTCTGGCGACACCTACGATTTCTGGGACATCGACCCCAAGGCCCTCCGCATCGCCCGCGAAAACTTCACCTTCGTCGCCGAAGCCGCCGGCAAGACCAACCTCATCCTCCGCGACGGGCGCAAAGCCCTCGAGGAATCTCAGAGCGACTACGACGTCATCGTCATCGACGCCTTCACCGGCGACGGCGTGCCCTCCCACCTCCTCACCCGCGAGGCCATCACGATCTATCTCCGCCGCCTCGCCGCCAAACGCGGCCTCCTCGTCATCCACGCCTCCACTCGCTACTCCGATCTTTTCCCCGTCATCGAAGCCACCGCGCGCACGCTCGGCCGCAGTTCGCTCGGAGTCGTCACCGAAATTTCCGATTCCGCCGAAGCTCGCGATTGGGACCCCGCTCGCACCGAATACGTCGTCGTTGCCTCTCGGGAATCACTCGAGTCCGTCACGCGTTGGTTCCCCGCCGAGGAAGACAACGGCCGCGTCAAACGCACCCTCGCCACCGTCAACACTCCTCTCATCCAACAGCGCCTCATCTGGAGCGACGATCGCAACGCCGCCATCGATGCCTTCGATCTCGGCCGCTTCCTCTTCCCGCGGTGACGTCCGTGCTGTGGCAACCCTCCAGCTCTTCCTCACCTCCTGCCGGCGGCATCCCATCGCCCGGTAACCCCACCGCATTCCGCCTGCTCAGCCTCCGCGCGGTTGAAACCGGCGCCAATCTCCTCGCCTGCGCGCTCGCGATCGTCTGGCTTCTTGCCCTGTCTCTGTCGCACTTGAAGCTCGTTTCTCAACCGGGCCCGCACGAGATCAACGAGCCTTCCGTCTGGTTTACGACGTTCCTCCTCGATCAGGGCCGCAATCCCTACAGCCCCGAAGAACTCCCCGGCGCCGCCCAATTCTTCGGTCCTCTCTACCACGGCGTCGTCCTCGCCTTGAAGCCGCTCTTCGGCATCGGCTACGACGCCCATCGTTTTCTCAATCTTCTCTGCATCGGCGGCTCGCTCTGGCTCCTCGCCACGCGCATGCGACGCTTCGGCTCCGGCCTCGGTATCGCACTGATTTCATCCGCGTGGATCTACTGGATGTGCCTCCAAAACATCATGATCACCGCGCGCCCCGATGCGCTCGGTTTCCTGCTGTTCCTCCTCGCGATCATCATCCCATGGGAGCGCGCCTACTCGCCGCGATCCTCCGCCGTCGGCCTCGCCTGCGCCCTGCTCGCCTTTCACTGCAAAGCCTACTTCGCCCTCGCGCTGCTTCCCACGCTCGCGGGTCTCGCGCTCACGCATTCGCTCCGCCGCGCCGCCTTCACCGCTCTCGCGTTCTTCGCGACCCTCGCCGCCTCGATCGCGCTCCTCGACCACTTTTTCCCACTCTACTGGCTCGAAACTTTCGTCATGCAGCGCAACGCCGTCGGCATCAACACGAGTGACGACATCTCGCCGATGCACACCGCGATGCTCTTCGAGCGCGCGTGGCCCTACTTCCTCTTTCTCGCTGGCGCCGCGATTCTCATCCCGCGCCACATTCACACGTGGCGTCGCGAACTTTCTCAACGCCAACCTCGCGCCATCGCGCTCGGCCTCACCCTCGCGCTCCTCCTCCTCCATTTCGCCATCGTCTATTTCTACATGGGCCACAACGGCGGCGCGCTCTTCACCTATCATCTCCACCTGATCTTTCCGCCGCTCCTGTTCGCCACCGCGTTCGCCCTGTCCCGCGCCACGCCCGGCCTCCGCGTCGCCTTCACCGTCGTCCTTGCCGCCTTCGGCGCCTTCAACATCACCGTCCAAACCGTCGAAGACAGCGCCGCTGCTCACCAACGTCTCACCGACCTCATCGTCGAAGCCGATCCCGTTTACGGCAGCTCCTCCTTCGTCACCGACATCCTCGCCCACCACCAGCGCCCCGTTCATAACAGCGGCTTCACGCTTTTCCTTCCGATGGCGACCATGAACGGGCGCGACGAATGGGACCCCGGCGCCCAA
Organism: Verrucomicrobiota bacterium; assembly: GCA_023391285.1. Lineage (GTDB taxonomy): Bacteria > Verrucomicrobiota > Verrucomicrobiia > Opitutales > Opitutaceae > Opitutus. The sequence goes on along the minus strand of JAEWBF010000115.1, from coordinate 11,748 downwards.
GCCATTCGCGATGTCTTCGAACGAATGCCTCGCGAAACCAGCGACCTCATCGCCGATCGCGCCTACGATCTCGTGCTCACGAGCGACGACTTCCTCGTCTTCGGCGATATGGACACCCTTGCGCGTCACTACGAACCGGCGGAGCGGATTTTTATGCCGATGTATTTCGGCGGGAATTTCATCCAGGTCTGGAAACCACGCCGCGATTCCGATTCGGTCACACCGCGCTGATCTCGATCCGCGCGTCCGCTTCCCGACCGTCCATGCTCGTTGCCGTCTACCTGGTGCTCCTCGGCGTGCTCGCCGTTCACCTTCGCCCGCGCATCGCCTTGCTCGCGGCGCTCCCCGGCTTTCCCGGCTACCTCGCCTCGCTCGGTGTCACGCTCTTCCTCGCCGACTGGATCAACTTCCTCGCCCACGCCCTCGCCGGCTGGTCTTGGATCTATTGGACCATCGCCTGGGCCGCGCCCGCCCTCGCCCTAGGTCTCCTCGCTCCGCGATTCGCCTACTCACGACATTTCAACCCGCGCGCCCTCCTCCGCCAACTCGCCTCGCTCCGCACGTGGAACGGCTGCTTCCTCTTCTTCCTCGGTTTCGTTCTCCTGCGTTTCTACACCGGCATCGTCATCGACGATGACGATCGCGTCTGGGTGAACTACAACTTCGTCGACACCGCCTTTCACCTCTCCGTTGTCAACGCCTTCCTCGAGGCCGAGAGCTTCCCGCCCATGGACCTCGATACGGCCGGGTATCCGCTGAAATATCATTTCCTTGCCGACTTCTTCGTCGCCCACCTCGCCCAGATGGGCGCGCCCCGCATCGGCGCCATGTGGCTGATGAACCTCGTCAGCGCCTCCGTCCTCGTCGGCACCATCTGGAGCGTCTTCACCCGCTGGCTCCAACTCCCGCCGCGCTGGATCATGCTCGCCGGCCTGCTCTTCCTTTTTCTCAACACCTCCCTCGTCAACCTCATCCACTTCCTCTGGCTGCGACCCCCGTTCTTCCACGTATCCGATTTCTACTACGGGCTCTTCTGGTTCCCCTACTTCAACTTCGAAGCGATGCTCACCAATCTCTTCGAACCCCAGCGCGCACTGCTCTTCACCATGCCCGTCGCGCTGCTCGTGCTGCACGCGATTTTCCACGCGCGTGAAACCGACGCCCCCTCCGCCCACACCCTTCACGCCTTCATCGTCATCTGTCTTCTCCCGCTCGCGCATATCGTCGCGTTCGCCGTGCTCTCCGCGTGCATGCTTCCCACCCTCTGGCGCCATCGCCTCTGGCTCTTCTCCCAATGGCGCGCCTGGGTCCCATTCTTCGCCCTCGGCCTGCTGCAACTTCTCTATCTCCAAGCCTACGGTCCGCCGACTCACCCTGCTTATTCCTCCTGGGATGCCACCGCCTCCCTCCCGCTGGACGAATACACGCTCTTCCCGCGCTATCTCCGCCGCCTCGTCTTCTGGTTCTTCGTCAACGGCGACTTCCTCGCCTGGGCCGCCTTCTTCGCAGGCTTGGCCTTCCTGCTGCGCCTGCTCGCCCCTTCGCGCCAACCCGATCCCGGCGCACCGCTTCTCGGCTTCCTTCATCGCTGGCGTTGGTATTTCGCCGTCTGCCTCGCGATCTTCGCCGTGATCAATTTCTACCGCTACAGTTTCTCCTGGGGCGACAGCAACAAGTTCGTCCTTTTCCTCAACCTCGGCCTCTCCCTCGTCATCACACTCGGCGCCGCGCGCTGGATCCACACGCGCCTCGCCCCGCTCTCCCTCGCCTTCTGGTGGTTCTTCGCCGTCCTCTGCATCGCGCCTCACGCCTACGGCTTCTACCGCAACGTCCTCGCTCAATCGCACGGCAAGATCCTGCTCTTCGAGCCCAACGGCCGCGCCGCCGCCCGCTGGCTCCAAAGCATCAACCGCCCCGACGAACTCGTCGTCACCGCCCCTTACAACCTCATCCATTTCGTCACTCCACTCGCCGGCCTCCCCACCCTCGCCGGCATCTACGCCGACTCGAATCCCTATCGTCAGGACGCCCGCGAAGCCCAAATCCGCCGCATCTACGAACAAGCCGACCTCACGCTCCTCCGCGAACTCGACGCCGCCTACGTCTGCATCTCCCGCAACGAGCGCCGCAAAGTCACCCTCCACCCACGCTGGATCGAATTCATGCAGGACCGCACCGCCGTCGCCTTCCACGCCGGCGGCGGCCCCGACGACTTTCATTCCGTCTATATCTTCGACGTCCGCCGCCTCCCCCTCGAATAACCACCTCCGTTCATAGCCACGAGCGTGAGCGAGTAGAATTCCCCGCCCCTCCTCTGCGCCCTTTGCGCTCTCTGCGGTTAACTAGAAAACACACCGCCCTTCGTGTTCATTCGTCCATTCGTGGTTAAAAAATAGCCGCGCCGACCTGAGCCGTTCCCCATCCCGGAAACCTTCCCCGCATCGCCTGTCCATCTCGCGATGCCACTGGTCGATGCCACGTCCTACCCGCTTTGGGTAAACCTCTCGATCTTCTTCGCCGCGGCCACGTTCGTCTGGCTCGCCGGCACCCGGCTCTCCCGCTACCTCGGACGCATCTCCGACATCACCGGCATCGAACAAGCCGTCGTCGGCATGCTCATGCTCGGCGTCCTCACGTCGCTCCCCGAAATCGCCAACGTCGCCACCGCCTCCTACTTCGACAATCCCGCTCTCGCCGCCAACAACCTCCTCGGCAGCGCCGCCATCAATCTCGTGCTGCTCGCCATCGCCGACGCCATCTTCGGCCGCGACGCCCTCACCTCCATCGTCGCCCAGCCCGCGATCCTGCTGCAAAGCACCTTGTGCATGCTCGTTCTCGCCATCGTTGCGGTGGCCATCACCGTCGGCGATGTCCTGTTCCTCGGAATTGGAGCTTGGTCGACCGGCGTTTTTCTACTGAGCCTCGGCGCTTTCTGGTTGTCGACCGGCCACGGTCGCCGCTCCCAATGGACACTCCACGACCGCAAATCACCCGAGCCGTCGCCCTCGTCGCAACCGTCATCGCACGACAAAAACAACAAGAAGGAACTCTCCGGACTCCTCATCCGCATCGCCATCGCCGCCGCCGTGATCCTCGTCGCCGGCTACAGCCTCTCCCAAACCGGCGACGCCCTCGCCGAACAAACCGGCCTCGGCACCGGACTCGTCGGATTTCTCCTGCTCGGTTTTGCAACCTCACTCCCCGAACTAAGCTCCATCAGCACCTCGATCCGCAACCGCCGGCACGAGATGGCCATCGGCGAGGTTCTCGGCACCAACTTCGTCAACGTCTCCCTCCTGCTCCTCGCCGACGCCGTCTACTCCGGAGGTCCGGTCATCAACGAACTCGGCCGCTTCGAAACGATCTCGGCGCTCCTCGGCACCATCCTCACCGGCACGCTCCTCGTCGGCCTCCTCGAACGCCGGAACCCCGTCGTTCTCCGCATCGGCTACGACACCCTCGCCATCCTGATTCTTTTCTTCGGCGGCGTCGGCCTCCTCTTCACCCTCCGCTAAACCCAACCACCCGCCAACAGCCCGCGCCCCCCTTCCTGAAAGTGTCATCTAATGTATGACACTCCCCCCAAGCACCTCCCACTTCCAATCCCTCACCGTCCCGCGACCTCGCCGGCAACATCTTGATTTTTGAAACTTCCCTGGAGCTTGGATCTTGCTCCTTGGATCTTCCCCCACGCCCACTTTCCGTTCGCCATCCCGCGCCGCGATCTCGTATCTCTCCGCGCCTGCCGTGAACGATTCGACCGCCGCCTCCCTCCCTCCCGCGTCCTCGCCCATCACCAACGTCCTCGCCGAACGCTACGCGTCCGCCGCCATGAAGGACATCTGGTCCCAGACCGGCCGCGTTAAACTCGAACGCGATTTCTGGATCGCCGTCATGAAGGGCCAGCGCGACCTCGGCGTTCCCATTCCCGCCGAGGCGATCAAAGACTACGAGCGCGTCAAAGACACCATCGACCTCACCTCCATCGACCAACGCGAGCGCATCACCCTTCACGACGTCAAAGCCCGCATCGAAGAATTCTCCGACCTCGCCAAGCGCCAGTTCATCCATCTCGGCCTCACTTCGCGCGACCTCACCGAAAACGTCGAACAGCTCCAGGTCTTCCGCGCCCTCAAAACCGTCCACTTCAAATCCGCCGCCGCCCTCCTCGCGCTCGCCCGCCAGGCCGAGGCCCATCGCGATCTCATGATCACGGGCCGCACGCACAACGTCCCCGCGCAACCCACCACGCTCGGCAAGCGCCTGGCGATGTTCGGCCAGGAACTCCTCATCGCCTACACGCGCATCGACGAACTCCTCTCGCGTTACCCCGTCCGCGGTCTCAAGGGCGCCGTCGGCACCCAACTCGACCAACTCACGCTCCTCGCCGGCAACGCCGAGAAAGTCGACCAACTCGAATCGCGCGTCCTCCGCCATCTCGGCTTCCGCGCCTCGCTCATCGCCGTCGGACAAGTGTATCCGCGCGGCTTGGACTTCGAGGTCGTCACCGCCCTCCACCAACTCGCCTCCGCCGCCGCCAGTTTTGCGACCACGCTCCGCCTCATGGCCGGCGCCGGGCTTCTCACCGAGGGCTTCCAAGCCGGCCAGGTCGGCTCGTCCGCCATGCCGCACAAGGTCAACGCCCGCAATTGCGAGCGTATCTGCGGCTTCACTACAATCCTCTCCGGCTACGTCACGATGACGTCCGGCCTCGCCGGCCACCAGTGGAACGAGGGCGACGTCTCCTGCTCCGTCGTCCGCCGCGTCGCGCTGCCCGACGCCTTCTTCGCGATCGACGGCCTCCTCGAAACCTTCCTCACCGTCCTTCGCCAAATGGAGGTTTTCCCCGCCGCCATCGCCGCCGAAAACGAGCGCAACCTTCCCTTCCTCGCCACCACCACAATCCTCATGGAAGCCGTGAAACGCGGCGCCGGTCGCGAAACCGCCCACGAAGCCATCAAGGAACACGCGCTCGCCGCCGCCAAAGCCCTCCGCTCCGGCGGAGGCGACGCCGACCTTCTCTCGCGTCTCGCCGCCGACAAACGCATCGGCCTCGGCAAAAAAGCCCTTCAAGCAATCCTCGCCGAAAACGCCCGTTTCGTCGGCGCCGCCCCGCATCAAGTCGATGCCTTCCTCGACGAGGTGAAACCCCTCGCGAAAAAGCACAAAGGCGCCCCCGACTACAAACCCGGCCGCCTCCTGTAATCAGGTGTCATGTAGGGCGGGGTCTCCCGACCCCGCCGCGGGAACGCTACGCAATCTCTCAGCGCCCGCGAATTTCCCCCACCCGCGCGGAACCCCCACCCGTCTCCGCCACACTGTCTCGCTCGCATGCCCGCGAGCCCTCCAGCCCCTCGCACACGGCCGCTCCGCCGCGGCATCCTTCCTTCGTTTCCGCCTCCTTCGTCGCGTTCGCACGTTCGTGCGATCCGGCATTTTCCCACTCTCCAGCGCTCCGGAAATTTCTGTTTGCATCCCCCCCTAGCCGGGCGCTTCCTTGCCCGTTCACGTTGTTTCCAACCCTTTACAAACATCTGTCATGGCTGAACTCGTAGGAAATGTCTTGGTGGGCCAGTCCGGCGGCCCCACCGCCGTCATCAACGCCAGCGTCGCCGGCATCGTCGCCGAGGCGCTCAACCACGAGTGCATTGAAGAGATCTACGGAGCCCTGAACGGCGTCCTTGGCATCCTCAACGAGGACCTCATCGACCTCGCCTCCGAATCCCAGCAGCAGATCCGCGCCCTCAAACACACCCCCGGCGCCGCCCTCGGCACCTGCCGCTACAAGCTCAAGAAGCAGTCCGACTTCGAACGCGTCCTCGAGGTCTTCAAAGCCCACAACATCCGCTACTTTTTCTACATCGGCGGTAATGACTCTCAGGATACGGCCGACAAGATCTCCAAGCTCGCCCAGGAACAGAACTACGAGCTCCGCGTCATCGGCGTTCCGAAGACCATCGATAACGACCTTCCCATCACCGATCACACCCCCGGCTACGGCAGCGTGATCAAATACACCGCCACCACGATCCGCGAACTCGCCTGCGACCACGAGGCCATGGGCCAGGGCGACCTCGTCTCGATCGTCGAGGTCATGGGCCGCTCCGCCGGCTGGATCGCCGCCGGCGCCGCACTCGCCAAGCGCCGCGATCACCCGCACGACCCGCCGCACCTGATCTATCTCCCCGAAGTCGCCTTCGATCAAAACAAGTGCCTCGAGGACATCCGTCGCATCCTCAAGCGCGAGAAATACTGCATGATCGTCGTCGGCGAAGGCCTTATCGACGCCGACGGCAACTACGTCGCCGCTGACGCCGCCACCGACGCCTTCGGCCACGCCCAACTCGGCGGCGCCGGCGACTACCTCAAAGAACTCGTCGAACAAAACCTTCCCGGCGTCAAAGCCCGCGTCGCCAAACCCGGCATCATCCAGCGCGCCGCCGCGCACGCCGCCTCGAAGACCGACGCCGACGAAGCCTACCTCGCCGGCGAAGCCGCCGTCGAAGCCGCCATCGACGGCCAGACCGACAAGATGGTCACCCTCGTCCGCGGCGACACCGATCACTACTCCGTCGAAACCGGCCTCGCTCCCTTGAGCGACATCGCCAACGGCGTGAAGAAGCTCCCGCGCGAGTGGATCAACGAAGACGGCACCAGCATGAACTTCCAGTTCCTCCGCTACGCCCAGCCGCTCATCCAGGGCGAAGCGCAGCTCCCCTACGAAAACGGCGTCCCCGTTTTCGCGCGTCTCGACAAGGTCCGCGTCGACAAGGTCCTCCCCGCCTTCGCCGGCTAAGACGCCTCATGTTGTAGGGCGGGGTCTCCCGACCCCGCCGCTCGCCCCCCGTAGCACGGTCAATCTGACCGTGCTTTTCTTTTCCCGAGCCGTCCGCAATCGACTGTCATTCTGAGCAACGCGAAAAATCCACTTGGACGAGCGCCTTCTTCTCCTGAAACAAACATCTCTCCACGCGTTCTCCTTACGCCCTCTTTTTCATGATCCGTCTCGCCACTCTCCTCGCCTTCGCATCCGCGTTCTCGCTCGCGCTACCTCTCCGCGCCCAAACCGCCGCGTCCGACACCGACACACCGCTCCAATCCGACCCGCTCACCGTCGAAGCGCCGCGCCTCGACGCCGATGCCGCCGGCACCACCAGCGTCCGGCTCGATGACATCGCTCTCCCGCTCACCAATTCTCTCGGCCATCTCTCCGGCCGCGTCGCCAATCTCCACATCAACACCGGCGGCGCCGGCTCCTACGGCGACCTCTTCGCCATTCGCGGCCTCACCAACACGCCTTACTTCAGCGATCCATCCGTCACCGTTTATTTCGACGACATCCCGCTCGGCTCCAGCTTCACCTACCCAACCAACCTCTTCGGCTTCGGCCGCGCCACCATCCACCGCGGCCCCCAAGGCACCGCCTTCGGCCGCGCCGGCAGCGGCGGTGTTCTCGTTTTCTCCTCCTCCGAACCGACCTCCGACGCCTCTCACGGCGAACTCCGCGCCAGCGTCGGCAACTTCGACTCTCACGCGTTTGCGGTAAACGCCCGCTCCACCCGCACCGATTCCACCGACGCTTCCGTCTCCGCCTCCTTCGCCGCCCGCGACGGCTTCATCACCAACACCACGCTCAACCAGCGCGTCGACGACTTCGAATCCGCCGCCGCGTCCGCGCGTATCCGTTTTCGTCCGACAGAAACCGCCGAGCTCTCCTTCCAACTCCTCGGCAGCCGCCTCCGCAACGGCGCCCAGCCGCTCGTTCCGCTCGGAGGCCCCCGCTATACCGTCGACCGCACCGCCGAAGGCACCACCGATATCGACTTCATCGCCCTCGCCGCCAAAGCCGCCTTCGAAACCCCGATCGGCCGCCTCACCGCCACCACCAGCTACACCGACTTCGAACTCGATCCCTACTCCAACCAGCTCGTCCTTCCGCCGTCGCTCGATTCGATCGTCACCCTCGAACAATCCGGATGGAACGAAGAAATCCGCCTCACCTCTGCTCCCAACGCTTCGCTCCCCTGGCATATCGGCGTCTGGCTCTCCACCAACGACACCAGCGGCACCGTCAACCGCTCCCTCACCGGCCTTTTCCCGATCGAAATCTCCAGCTACACGCTCGACACCGAAACCGCCGCGCTCTTCGGCGAACTCACTCTCCTCAACACCTCGCCGTGGACCGTCACCCTCGGCCTCCGCGCCGAGCGCGTGAAAAGAGATTTCGACCGCCGCGAAGTCGTCCCCGCCCAGTCTCGCTACACCTCTTCGCGCACGTTCGAAGCGCTCCTTCCGAAACTCTCCGCCACTTACGCGCTCACCGACCGCACCACCGCCTCCGCCAGCGTCTCGCTCGGCTCCAAACCCGGCGGTTGGTCCGCCTACACCGCGTATCCGTCGCTCGCGCGCTTCAGCGCCGAGGAGACGCTCGCCTTCGAAGCCGGCATCGACACCGACCTCGCCAACAACACCGTCAATCTCGCGGCGCGCGCTTTCTACTACGACATCGACCACTACCAGATCGAACGCTCCTTCACCGCCTCCGACTACCTCGTGGTCAACGCCCCCCGCGCCCGCTCCATCGGCGCCGAGTTCGAAGCCTCGTGGCGCCCCATCCCCGCGCTCACCTTCGCCGCCACACTCGGTGTAACCGAAATCACACTACGCGAGTTCACCGATCCGTTCACCGGCACCTCCTACAACGGCAACCGCGCTCCCTACGTCCCGGTTTACGACGCCAACCTCTCCGCCGTCTATCGCGACCCCACCGGCTGGTTCATCGGCGCCGAAGCCGCTTTTGCCGGCAAAACCTACTACGACGAGTCCGAAGCCGCCGCCTTCGCCGAACGCTCCCGCGTCACCCTCAACGCGCGCCTCGGCTTCGACGCCCGCCACTGGCGCATCGCCCTCTTCGCCGAAAACCTGTCCGACGAAAACCACTACACGCTCATCATCCCTGGCGTCGGCCACGCCGTTCCCGCCGCCCCCCGCACCTACGGCCTCGAAGCCGTGCTGAAGTGGTAGCGCAGTTGCAGATTTTTTGAGGTTTCAATTTGAAACCTCAAAAATCAGCCTGCGTGTATGAAGTCCCCCAGCTCCCCGGCTCTCCTGGCTGAGAAAGAGTCGAACATCACCACCCACATTCTTGCGATCCGTGGTCAAAAAGTGATCGTCTCGATCCATCTGGCCCAGCTCTACGGAGTTCCTCACAAAGTTCTCATGCAGTCGGTGCAGCGCAACCGCTCCAGATTCCCGTCTGACTTTATTTTTCAGCTTACGACAGAAGAGTTTACTAACTTGAAGTCACAGCTTGTGACTTCAAGTTCGACCTACGGTGGCATTCGGAAAATGCCTTACGCCTTCACCGAACATGGCGCATTGATGGCCGCCAACGTCCTTCGCAGCAAACGCGCCGTGGAAACCTCCGTGGAAATCGTCCGTGCTTTCGTCCGACTTCGCCGCTTCGCCCTCACCAACCGCGAACTCGCCCGCAAAATCGCCGAACTCGAATCCCGCTACGACGGCCAGTTCGAGCAGGTCTTCGAAGCCCTCAACGCCCTCCTCGCGTCCCCCGAGCCCAACCACGGCCGCCGCATGGGTTTCCAGCAACCCTAGCGACAGGCTTCCGCGCGCGCCGCTCACCGCGCCACCACCGCCCCACTCTCCCGCGCCACCGCCCCCACCGTCACATACGCATCCTCCCGCAACTCCGCCGCGCGCCTCCCCGAAAGCAACTGCCACCACACGCGCGCATTCGCGATCACCACGACTGCGACGAGCACCAGAAACGTCCCCGTCACGATCGCGTTCACCTGGTTGTTGAACACCAGCCGCTCCCATTGCGCCACCTGCGCCGCCGCGTCCGCGCCCGCTGCCGCAATCCGCGCCTTGAAATCCGCCGCCGCCGCGAAAAACCCCAGCCGCGGATCGCTCGCAAAAATCTTCATCCATCCCGCGCTCATCGTTACCGCCAGCAACCACGCCAGCGGCGCAAGCGTGCACCACACATAACGCGTCCGCCCCATCTTGATCAGCACCGTCGTGCCCAACGACAACGCGATCACCGCGAGCAGCTGATTCGCCACACCGAAAATCGGCCACAGCGAATTGATCCCACCCAGCGGATCGATCACGCCCTGATACAAGAACCACCCCCACGCGCCGACGAACAACACCGTCCCGAGCACATTTCCGACAAAGGATTTCGTGTTTCCGAGCGGCTTCGCGATCATCCCCAAAAAATCCTGCACGATAAACCGCCCGACGCGCGTTCCCGCATCGATCGTCGTTAAAATAAACAACGCCTCGAACATGATCGCGAAGTGATACCACAGCGCGACCGCCGTCCCGCCGCCGAACGCCCCCGCAAACATCTGCGCCATCCCCGCCGCAAACGTCGGCGCGCCGCCCGCCCGCCCCACCATCGTCTTCTCGCCCATCTCCGCCGCCAGCGCGTCCATCTGCGTCACCGTCACCGGATAACCCAGCGCCGTGATCCGTTCCGTCACCGCCGCCGGCTCCCCACGCATGTTGATCGCGAAATATTCGCCCGGCTCCATCGCACAGGCCGCGATCAACGCCATGATCCCCACCATCATCTCCGTCGCCATCGCGCCATAACCCACCACCCGGATATCCTTCTCGCGCGCCAAAAGCTTCGGCGTCGTCCCCGAGGAAATCAGCGAGTGAAACCCCGAGATCGCCGCGCACGCGATCGTGATGAAACAAAACGGAAACACCGGCCCCGCAAACACCGGCCCGCTCCCATCGATGAACTGCGTCACCGCCGGCATCTTCAACACCGGCGCCAGCACGATGATCGCCACACCCAGCAGCGCCACCGTTCCCACTTTCATGAACGTGCTCAGATAATCCCGCGGCGCGAGCAGCAGCCACACCGGCAGCACCGACGCCAGAATTCCGTATCCAATAATCCACCACGCGAGTGTCGTCCCTTTCAACGTCAGCGCCTCGTCCCAGCCCCACGCGGGCACGAACTGCCCCGCGTAAACCGCGCCCAGCAGCGCCACCACGCCAAACCCGCTCACCAGCGCCAGCCACTTTCCGCTGTGCCCGCCAAAGCGCATCGCGCAACCCATCACGACCGCGATCGGCATGGTCGCCGCGATCGTGAACAACCCCCACGGGCTCTCCGCCAGCGCGTTCACCACCACCAGCGCCAGCACCGCCAGCAGAATCACCATGATCGCGATGATGCTCACCAGCGCTGCAAACCCCGCAAACGGCCCCACTTCCTCCTTCACCATTTGCGCGAGCGACTTTCCGCCGCGCCGCACCGAGCAAAACAGAATCACACAGTCGTGCACCGCCCCGCCCAGCGTCGCCCCGATCAGGATCCACAACATCCCCGGCAAAAAACCAAACTGCGCCGCCAGCACCGGCCCGACCAGCGGACCCGGCCCCGCGATCGCCGCGAAGTGATGCCCAAACACCACCCAGCGATTCGTCCTCACGAAATCTTTCCCATCTTCCTTCACCACGGCGGGCGTCGCCCGCAGTTCATCGAGCGTCAGCACCTTCGCCATCAGCCACGCCGAGTGAAACCGATACGCGACCGCAAACACACACGTCGCCGCCACCACCATCCACAACGCACTCACCGCCTCGCCCCGTGACAGCGCCAGCACCGCAATCGACGCCGTCCCAAGCACCACCACGCCGCCCCACCCGAACACACGCCACCATTTTAAACCGTTCGGGGACTTACCGGAACCTGCCGCATCATTC
>JAEWBF010000026.1 GCA_023391285.1 Verrucomicrobiota bacterium | reverse complement strand
ACCCCCCCCCCCCCCCCCCCCCTCCACCGGGTGGCGATCACAGCATCGGGGCGAGGAGGCGGCTGACGTCTTCGAGGATCGTGCCGACGATGCGGCGGCGCCCGGGACGCTCCGTCTTGGGCGCGCGGCAGGAGCCGAGCAGCGACTCGGCCCAGCGCTTGATCGCGCGAACGTCGGGTGCGGAGTGGACGAGGACGCCGGCTTCGAAATTCACGAAAAGACTGCGCGGGTCGAAATTCGCAGATCCGAAAAGGGCGACCCGGTCGTCGGCGATCATGGCTTTGCTGTGCATCATGCCGGCGTGATAGAGCCAGACATGAGCGCCGGCGCGGCGAAGTTCGCGGACGTAGTGCCGGCGGGCGAGATCGGTGATCGGATGATTCGAACGCGCGGGGAGGATCAGGGTGACGGAGCAGCCGGCGTGGATTTTGACCTTGAGCGAGCGAAGCAGGACCTCGTCGGGAAGAAAGTAGGGCGTGACGATCCAGAGGTCGCGTTGAGCTTCCTGAATCATGGCCAGAATGCCTTCGTAGAGTGGATCGCCGGGCACGTCGGGACCGCTGGCGACGACCTGCAAATCGGCGTGGCCGCGGGCGACGGCGATGTTGTGCAGAGGGATCTCGGCGTGAAGCGCGTCGGCGGATTGGCGGCTGGCAAAGCACCAATCGGCGATGAAAACCTCGTTGAGGAGCACGGCGGCGGGACCTTCGACGAGGGCGCCAAAATCGTTGAAGCGTTTTCGGAAGGGGCCGGGGCCCATGTATTCGCGGGCGAGGTTGTGGCCGCCAATGAGAGCGGTGTTGTGATCGAAAACGGCGATTTTGCGGTGATTGCGGAGATTGGCGGAACCCCGCGGCGTGAACGGAATGACGGGCATGAACCACACGACCTCGCCTCCCGCGCGTTTGATCGGGTGGACAAATTCGCGGCTGAGAAACATGCAGCCGATCGAATCGAGGAGCAGGCGGACCTTCACGCCGGCGCGAGCTTTGTCGGCGAGGAGGCGCACGATGCGCCGGCCGGTGTCGTCGCGCCCGAGGATGAAAGTGGTAATATGAATGGAATGCGTTGCGGCGCGGATACCCGCTTCCAGCGCGTGGTAGGCGTTCTGGCCGGTGGTGAGGAGGGTCAGTCGATTGCCGGCGACAGGCGCGGCCGCGCCGCTGGCCATCACGGTGTGTGCGACGGGACGGGTGGCGAAACTGGATGGGCTGGTGAGGTGCGCGGGGAGCGCGGGCAGGAGGCGCGACTTGCGTTCTTGGATACGGCGGAGTTTACGTCCGCCGAGCAGCAGGTAGAGCGGCACGCCGACGTAGGGAGCAAGCACGATGACGAGCAGCCACGCGAAGGTGTTGGCCGGAGCGCGCTTTTCGCTCATCAGTCGGGCGACGAGGAAGAAAGCGAGCAAGAAGCCGGCGATGCTGAAGGTGACGGCCCACAAGCCGCGGTCGAGGTAGTGCTCGAGCAGATCGCGGGGAAGATCGAGCATGCGCGGTCGAGCAAAGGCCGGTGTGAAATGGTGGCAAGGTTGTGGTAAAAAAACCTTGCCGTTCGAGTAGGGAGACGAAATTTTCCGCGTTCCCTTTGTGGTAGGATACTCAAGTGGCCAACGAGGGCAGACTGTAAATCTGCTGGCTTACGCCTTCCCTGGTTCGAATCCAGGTCCTACCACCATTATTTTTCGGGCGGAGCGTGATTTGGCTTCACGACGTGTGAGGCAAAGCAATGTCGCTGCTCGCGACGCCGGCGCGGGGCGGCAGGAAGATCGGAAGATGCAGCGATCGGCGGATCATCTTTGATGTTTCCGCCGTCGGTGTGTTGGGGAGCTCGCCGCTTCGTTGGTAGCGAGGTCGTGTTGCCGGTAGGGCAGGGATGCTTATCGCCGCGATGGCGACGGCACGCGCGAACGTCGGCACAGGCGGCCCGTAGTCGCGAGCTTCCTCACGACGGCAAGCCGCGATCTATTGTGAAAGATGGGCGGGGGCCGATGCTGGAGGAGGGCTGAGAGCGATACGAAAACCCAGCTGCGCATTCCGGTTGAACGGCTTGTCTCGATTTCGATGGGCAGACTGGCAATGTTCTGCAGCGCCGCGGAACCCCCCGCCGCGACTGACGCGGTGAGAACCGGTTTCTGCTCCGACGGGATCGGTGACGGTGCCGCCGGGATACAGCGCATACCAGTCGAGGCATAGCTCCCAAACATTGCCGTGCATGTCGTGCAGGCCCCATGCGTTCGGTTCTTTCAGGGCGACGGGGTGAGTTTCGTAGGCGGCGTTCTTTTCATACCAGCCCATCGCGTCCAGGTCCCCTGGATACAGACCGGTCGTTCCGGCCCGGCACGCATACTCCCACTGCGCTTCGGTGGGCAGGGTGTAGATATAACCCTCGGGCAATCGCCCGGCAGCACGTTCGCGGTCGGTGAGTGCTTGGGCGAAGGCCATTGCGTCAGTCCAGGAGACATGCTCCACGGGGCGGTCCGCGCCTTTGAGATGCGCGGGATTGGTCCCCATGATTGCCTGCCATTGCGCCTGAGTGACCTCGGTTCGCCCGAGCCAGAAGGGTTGGCTGATTGTGACCTGGGTCACGGGCCGCTCGCTTTCAGGCCCACCGGATGCAGTCCCCATCGAGAAGGTGCCGGCGTCGATGCGCCGCATTTCCAGATTCACATCGGGAAGCACGAAATGCGAAGAGGCAGATTTCGATGCGTGCGGCGCGTGCGATTCGCCTGCGATCGACGTCCTGGCGGATACGGCGGCCAGGGCGCAAAGGAGGAAGGCTCGGATTACGCAGCGGCGGGTTTGTGGGCCAACTTGGGTTCGATAAGTCATGGGGTTTTCCTTTCGAGCAGGGGCGCACGCGATGAATATTTCGCCCGCGGAAAGCAGAGACTCGCCGTTTCCCGGGCGGGGCCAGCGCGCGGAAACTAATCCTGTTAAATAAATCCGACTACGAAGCCACGCGTTCCACGCCTCTGACCCGTTCCGCAACGGGAATACTCCCGGCGCGGCCGATGTTTAGAAGAGGTAAATGTGGTTTCGCGCCCAGTGTCATTTCGGGAGACAGCGCCGTGTTCGCTGGTGGTGCGCGGTTTAGAGAGCGGGAACTCTCGAAGGATCAGAATGCTGCGACGGGATCGGTCCGAAACTTTCCGTCTCAGCCGGGGTCGAAGCGCGTCGAAGAAGCTTTTCAAGTGATGAACACCGGACACACGCCCGAACCATTGGCAGCTGCCTCGACGAAGTCGGATGAGGCAATCGCCAACCTTGCGCGGGAAGGGTGGCGGGAGCTGGGATTTTGGTATGAGTGCCAGATGTCCGAGCGACGGTGGGTGTTTCGCGCGGATCGGAACGGGATTGCGGCGTTCGCAGCGGAAGTGCGGCGTTTCATGGCGTCGCCGGAGGCAGGTGAAGCGGGCGAACACGCGCATTTGGGGCCATTTTCGAATCTCCGTCTGATGTGCGCGAACAAGCGCGAAGTAACCTGGCGGGGCATCGCGGGGCGGAGAGAAGATTTCGAGGAACTCGCGGTGGAATTGGAGCAGCGCGCGCAGAGCGGGGCGACGGGAGTGCATGCTTTGGCCGAAGGCTGGTCGAGTGGCGACAGCTACCGCCTGGTGTTGTGGGTGGAGGAGGAGGGCTTCGATCCGGGCGCAGCGGATCAAAGCGGTTCGGCGGGTCGCGGCTCGAATTGAGCCCGCGTGCGCAGGCGTTCAGCCGGCAAGCAAGTCGACGAACCCCTCCAGTGAAAGGTCGCCGGACACCTCGAGACGAGGGAGGGCGAGCAGGCGGTCTCCGACCTCGCAAACCCGAGGTTCACAGGTGAGACCGAAGACATAACCGCACGCGCCGAACACCGTTTCGACAACGCGATCGTAGGCGCCGAACGGATACGCAACGCTCATGACAGGTTCGCCGATTTGTTCCTCGAGCGAGGCGCGAGAGCGCAGCGCTTCCCGAGCCATCTCTTCGAGCGTGAGACCGGTGAGCATGGCATGGCTCGCCGTGTGCGAACCGAACTCGACGCCATCCTCGCGCAATTCGCGAATCTGCTCCCAGCTCATCAATGGAGCAGGCGGACCGTAGCGAGCATCCCAACGGCAGCTGCCGCCGACTTCGTCGGACGGAAGGAAGACGATCGCGCCGAACTTGTGGCGTTGGAGGATCGGCCACGCCGTGGTGTAGAAGTCGATACACCCATCGTCGAAGGTAAGCAGGATCCGTTGACCAGGGAGCGGCCGCTTGGCTTCGCGCGCGGCGCGCCACTCTTCCAAGGTGGCGCTTCGGTATCCCGCCGCGGCCAGGTGGGAGATCTGTTCCTCGAAGCGCGCGGGGTCGACCCGATAGCGTTCGAGCGCGTCGGGGCCTTCATCCGCGATCCGGTGATACATGAGGATGGGCAGGCGAGACGTATGAGAGATCGGAGCGACGGTAGATACCGGCGCGGGCGTCGTTTTCCAAATCACCTGACGCGCGACATGGTCCGGGAGCTGGGTCGGAAGGGGTATTGAGCGGCGTTCTGGCGGAGCCACCAGGAGCTTGCCGATCCAGGGATGCCGGCGTTGAAACAATTGGATGCGGTAAAGCGGGGTGCAGAGTTCGCGGACGAGACGAAGCTCGGGATGCCCGGCGAAGACTTCGCCGATCGTCTTAGCCCCAAACGGAAGATCCCAATCGAACCCTGGCTGAGTGGGGTCCTCGGCGTGGACGTTGCCGTGCGCGAGGACGATGTGGCCGCCGGGTTCGAGACCTTCCACAAATTTCTGAGCGATCACCTCGAGGTTTGCGCGGGTGCCTGCGAAATAGAGAACCTCGCTGCAGACGAGCAGGTCGAAGACGCCCTCGGGAAGCGGATCGTAGACGAGGTCGAGCTGTTGAAACGACACGTTCTTCAGGGTGGCGCAGCGTTCGCGTGTGCGTTGCACGGCGGTGGCCGCAACATCCGTTGCGACGAGTTCACGGACGCGCCGTGCTAGTTGAACCGTGAAGTGACCTTCCGCGCAGGCGAGTTCCAGGGCGCGGCGAGGTTTTGAGGTCGGAAGTAAATCCAGCGTCTGGCGGTATTTTGTCTGCTCGTAGTCCGACGTGTAGTCCCAAGGGTCGCGACGGCTCGCAAAGAGTTGGTCGAAGTATTTGGGGTCGGTCGGCGGAGGAGGCTTGGCGCTACGCGGCGTTGGTGCGACCGAGGCGGAGCGCAGCAGCAGGTCGGGGTTATAAAGGATGGTGGCTTGGAGGGGCTCGCCGGCGGGCTGAACGGCGACCGAGACGCCCTGCGTGCGGGCAAGACGCAGCGCTTCGCTCGTCACGCCCCGCGGCAGCAGCGCGCGCCGGGAACCGCTCGAGCCGCACGGCGTCGCGGGGTGGCGAGGCAGAATAGCGAGGGGATAACATGCTCCAGCGGGCAATGCTTCGGACGGTTCTCCGCGCGCGATGGGGTTGCGGTGAGGAGCGCGAGAACGACGAAGCACGCGGGCGTCGGCGAGGAGTTGTCGAAGCGTGCGGCGGGTCGGGATGGGCCGCTGCAAGAGTGCCTCGCGCACGCAAACGCGGCACAGCTCCAAACCGGCGTCAGCGGTGACGACGGCGCGTAATGTATCCGCGGAAAGGATGCGGCGAGGAACGATCGCGCGCGTGCGACACAGAGGGATGTCGGCGACCGTCAGAATGACGTCGAGACGCGGTTGGACGCGGAGAGACGCGGGCAGAGGATCGAGGAGATCCACGGGGAGCCATTCGGCATCGAAGCCCTTGAGATGGGGCGGATCCGTCCGGCGCTCGAGCGTGTCGGCCGCGTAGAAATCGTCGGTGGCCGGCTGGGGCAGGGCCCAGGCTTCCTGGACGAAAAGTGCCCAGCCCACGCGATCGTGCAGGGTTTCTGGAGCAAGGGTTGCGCCCGGGATGTTTTGGGCGAGAACGTTGGCGCCCCGGTGGACCGACCACCCTGACGCTTCCCGGCGAGTGACGAGCGACGGATAAATCGTGCGCGCGAAGAAGCGCGCAAGAATGGTCCAGGCGAATTCGGCGGCGATGGCGTCGGCGAGGATGTCGGCGGGAACGAGGCCGTCGCAGACGGGCAGTTCGAGCTCGCCGAGAAGTTGACCCTCGAGTTCGACCCAGCAATGCAAGCGATCGATGGGCGCAGGCAGGGTGAGATCGGGAAAAGTCCGCGTGACTTCGAGAGTAATCGCGTGAGTGTGCCCGGCGGTGAAGGGGCGTGATGTTTGAGCCGATTTGATGGTGTAGCGCTCGAGTTGAACGAGGACGCTACGGCCCAGACCTTTCTGCCCGGTGTGCTCCTCGAGCGCCGCGAGAAATTGCTGCAGGCGTGAGAGATTTTGAGAATGGAGGCGCCACCAGGCAGCGGGCGGGCATGCCGTGGGCAGGCGCATCGCGTCGAACAGGGTCGATGCGGCGCCGTCGGCATCGAGGCTGGCGAGGGAGGTGCGCGGAAGGGCGTTGAAGAGGGAGGTGGCGTCCAGACCGGCGCCGAGCACGAGTCCGGCCTGCCAGAGCAAACTGTAGAGCCGAGCGGTCGGGAGGATTTCCGCGGACAACCCTTTGGCATACGCCGGCAACGGGCGAGGGACGCGTGAATCGGGTTCGAACGCCTTGGCGATGACCTTGAGCGAGTCGCGCAACATTTGATGCCCATCCATCGAAGCAGAACTCGGGCGGGCGAGGTAGATGGCGAGGATTTCGGGATGGAGGGCGAAGCGAGCGCCGGCGCGGGCGATGCGTTGCCAAACATCCCAGTCTTCGCAGGTGCGCAGCGTGACATCGAATCCGCCGACCTCCAGCACCGCGCTGCGGCGGACGATGCAGGCGTGAATCGCGAAGGCGCACGTGCGTGCGAAGCAGGGAAAAAGGTCTTCGTCGGTCGAGCCGATTTGTTCGATGAGCGTTTCGCCAGAAGGCGAAACGCGGCGCCAGCCGCAGTGAACGGCGTCGAGCAGGGGGCGGGCGGAGAGAATCGACGTGAGCGTTGCGAGATGCCGGGGCAGGATCCAGTCGTCGGCGTCGAGGAAGAGCACCCAATCGTGCTGTGCGAGTTCGAGTCCGCGATTGCGCGCATGACTGACGCCCTGCGCAGCGCTGCGGACGATGCGAATGCGCGAGTCGGACGCGGCGAGTTCCGCGCCGACGCGAAGCGTATCGTCGGTCGAACCGTTTTCGACGATGATGATTTCCCAGCGCGAGTGCGTCTGCGCGTGCACGGACGCGACGGTCCCGGCGAGGGTTGCGGCCGCGTTGTGAGCGGGGATTATAATACTGACGGCGAGAGGCATCGGACGACGAACGCCACGACCGGGCCCGGGACGCGGACAAGTTGCCAGTGGATGAAAAACGGCAGCAGGAGCAGCGCAGCCGTGGCGGAAAGGACATACGACCAGGACTCCAGGCGGTGAACGCGATCGCACCGGACGGATCTGATGGCGACGAAAAGCAGGAGTAGAGCGCAGGCGGATGTCGCGAGAGGAACGAGCCGGAGCCACGCGATCGACCGGGGTTCGCCGAAGGCGACGGAAAGAAACTCCAAGTCGCGCAACACCCAGGCCAAGCCGCCGATCATCAGCAAAATCGTGGCCGGGAGGAGCATCGCGGCGAGGCGTTGAAGATGCATGGCGCGGCCGCAGTTTGCCCCGCGATAGCCGAGCCAGCGGCCCACGTGCCACGCGGAAAAGAGACCGCCAAATCCGGTGAGCACAATGAGAGTGGCTCCGATCGGAATGTGGCGCTGATAGTCGTCCCAGAAATCGATGCGGTGATACGACATGAATTGCACCGAACCGAGAATGCGTTGGCCGCGTCCGTCGGCGTCGACCTGGAATCGGACGCGCTCGGCGGAATCTTCGCGCTGATAGAGGAGCGGCTCGATCGGCAGCCAGCGTGTGCCTTGCGGTTGGAAAAGGAGGCTTCCGTCGTTCTGCGTTTCGACCGCGATTTCGTTAGCGAGGCCGGCGAGCACGAAGATCTTGTCGACGGAGAAGTGGGAGTATTGATCGCAGCGATACCGACCGGCGAGATTTGCGGCGGACGAACCAGGCGGCGGCGAAGCCGGGGCGAGAGCGGGCGCCGGCGTCGGCGCGGGAGCGAACCGAGTGACGATCTTGCGCAACAGATCGTCTTCGAGAGATCCGATGAGATCGAAACGGTTGGCGGCGATGCAGAGACCGATGTCGGCCTCGGGGATTAGCACGAGAACAGCGGTGAAGCCGGGCAGCATGCCGCCGTGGACCAAAGCACGTCGGCCGTGATGAACGAATTCGTAGAAGCCATAGCTGGTGCCGGGGAAAGAAGGGTGATGGGTGAAGCGTTTTGCGCCCATCCACTCGATCGAATTGGCACTGAGCAACGAACTCCTGCCAGTGCGAAAGGCGCGAAGCAGTTCCTCGAGAAGAGGCGCCATGTCGGCCACCGGCGCAGTGACGCCAGAGGCTGGATTGGCGTGCGGGTAGACGACGGGCGTGGCGCGGAACCGCCCGCGGAGATTGTATTCGTAGCCCGTGGCGCGATCGCGGGAGTAGAATTCCCGGCGCGGATTGAACGTGGTGCGCGCCATGCCCAACGGCCGGAGGATCCGCTGCTCAACGTAGTCGGCGAACGGTTGGCGAGCGACCCGCTCGACGATGTAGCCGGCGAGTGTGATGCCGACGTCGCTGTAGACATAAACCTCCCCGGGCGGAAGTGTGCGGGCGGGGAGGCGCGCCGCAATGGACGAAAGGGGAAGCACTTTCTCCGGCACCCGCGCGGCGCCGCCGACCAGCCAGCGGACATCGAAGCCGTCGGTGTGAGTGAGGAGATGATGAAGCGTGATGGGGGCGTCAAAACGGTCGTCGATCGACGCATCATCGATGTAGGTGCGAATGTCGGCATGAAGATCGACCGCGCCGGCGTCGGCGAGTTGAAGCACGGCGATGCTCGTGAGCATCTTGGAGATCGAGCCCAGCGGGAATACGGTCTGCTCGGCATCGATCGGCGAACGGCGTTGAAGGTCGGCGAATCCGTAGCCGGCGGTAAATGCAATGTCGCCGCCGCGGACCAACACAGCCGCGACGCCGGGGACGTTGTGCTGCTCCATCATTTGGGCGATCTCGCGATCGAAGAACGCGCGGTCCGATTCTGTCTCGGCCGATGCGGCGGCGAACAAAGGAAAGAACAGCGCGATGAGCGCTCCGGCCAGCATCGATAGCTGGCGCAGAAAGAGAGCGGGGCGGGCTTTCATTTCTAAGATGAGACGGAAGCGGAAGCCAGGGCGGGGGCGGTGGTCGTCACGTCCCAGTTGCAAGCGGGCGCGAGCACGCCGCGGTGCGCGGGCGTGCCGTCGACGGAAAATGGATACGCATGCCAGTGGTGATCGTAGGCATGATCCCAATCGCGATCGAAGATGCCGACGTTGGCGAAATAACGGCCCGCAGCGAGCTCGAGGCGGGGGATGGTGAAGCGGATCGAACCGGTAGCAGACAAACGATCGGTGGCCAGGCGAGCCGCTTCCGTGTTGGTGTCGACGCAGACTCGTCCCTCTTCCGTCGTGATGGAGACCACGAAGATGGGAGTGAGGGCGGGGCGACCGCCGCGGTAGACTATTTCGACGGAGAACGCGGCGCCGCAGCGCACTGTCGGGCCGGAGAGAAGGTGAACCGCGGTGATCTCCATTTCACGCGAGCCCACGCGCGTGCCAGGCGACCGGCCGGTGGGGAGGGGAGGACTGTCGAAATTCCCTGGCGAAAGCTGCAACGTGCGCTGGTGCATTTCCGCCTCGTAGGTGGCCGTGACCACGGCAGGAGAGTCGAGAGCAGCGACCTGGCCATCTCGCAGCCAAAGCACGCGATCACAGGTGTCACGAACGTCGCCCATGCCGTGCGAAACGAGCACAATCGCACAGCCTCCAGCGCGAAGTTCAGCGATGCGGGAGCGGCAGCGGGCTTGGAACGCGAGGTCGCCGACCGCGAGGAATTCGTCGACGAGCAGCACCTCCGGGCTCGCGTGCACGGCCACGGCGAAGGCGAGCCGCATGCGCATACCGGTGCTGTAGGTGCGAACGGGATCGTCCAAGAACTCGGCCAGCTCCGCGAAAGCCACAATGTCTTCGAGACGTGAATACACTTCCCGTCGGGTGAGTCCGGCCGTCACACCCGCGAGAACGGCGTTTTCGCGACCGGTGAGATCATCCGCGAAACCACCGCCCAATTCCAGCAGGCCGCCGATACGACCGCGGACGGAAACGTGCCCCTCGCTCGGTTGGATAACGCCGGCGAGGAGGTTGAGGAGCGTGGATTTGCCCGCGCCATTGCGTCCGATCACGCCAAGCATTTCACCGGCTCGAACGGAAAACGAAATGTCGCGCAGAGCCCAGAACGGCGGGGACGACGACCGACGCCAGCCGCGCAGGAAGTTTCGCCAGGTAGGCGGAGCCGACGTGGATCGATGAGCGAACCGCTTTCCGAGAGCAGAAACCTCTATCGGGATAGGTGAGCTCACAGTTCCTCCACAAAGCGGCGGCTTTGGTGCATGAAGATCCTGTGTCCAAGCACGAGCGCTAGAGCGGAAACGCAGGCGAGAATGCCAAGTCGAGTGGGGTCGGGCCAGGCGCCTCGAAGTAGAATGGCGCGCCAACCCTCGAGCAGCGGAACGACCGGGTTGAGTTCAAGCCAGCGGACCAACCCGGGCGGAAGGGCGTCGATGCTGTAGAAAACCGGCGTCAGATACATCGTGAGCTGAAGCGCGACGCCAATGAAATGCTGGGTGTCGCGCACGCGAACATTGAGCGCGGCGAGAGGGAGGGCGAAGGCGGTGATGAGCGTGAACTGGATGGCGATAAGCAGCGGAAGGGCCAGCCAGGCTGAGGTCGGACGAATGCCTTGTATCCAGAGCAGTGCGACGAGGATGGGAAGGGCGAGGGAGAAATGAAAAAGGCGCACCGCGACGGCGACGAGAGGGAGCAGCGAAAGAGGGAAATGCGGCTGCCGGAGGAGTGCTCGACTGCTGGTGATCAGAGAGGTGCTTTGGGCGAGAGAGGTTTGAAACCAACTCCAGACGAGCACGCCGATGAAGACATGCGAGGCGTAGTTTTCCACGGTGTCGCCGAGCACACCGCGAAAGATCAGCACGAAGACACAGACTTGGACCAATGGGTGAAGCAGCGCCCAACCGAAGCCGAGCGCGGAACGCTTGTAGAGCAGCTTCAAATCCCGGCTCACCAGCACGGCGATCACATCGAACCCATGTTCGAGCGAACGCCGGCGCTCGAGCGGCAAGGTAGCGCTGAGAGAACTCATGGATGAATTTCGAGAGCGGGTCGGATGTCGCCCACGGGAGTTGAGGGAGCAGCCTGCGAACTCGTGCAGCGATGCCGGGATGCGAGGCGCTTGGAGCGCCAGAGCGACCAGGGACCCAGGAGGGTGCCGATCACTTCGAGACAGAGAAGGCGCAGCGGATACTCCGTGCGGCGGCAGATGCGATCTACGGCGCGATGGAAGAACGCGAGAGGAAGCTCGGCGAAGATCCGGACGAGCGCGCGGCCATCCCGGTAGTCCAAGAACGTGCGAAGGTGATATGCAACGTGGCCCTTGCTATAAGCGAAGAGCTGGCGGCGAAGTTCGCTCATCTCGATCCGGTGGTGATGCCAGGCGATCGCGGAAGGTTCGTAGGCAATGGTATATCCCGCGTGCAGGACGTCGTAGAAGAGCTTGGTATCCTCGCCCACGCCGGTGGGCACGCCGGCTCCGAGGGTGAGGTCGAATTGCGCAATCTCGCTGAACACCTTGCGGCGAAAAGCGGCGTTGCCGGATCCGCCAATCTTCCAAGTCGCGACGGCGCGATGACGCGGACGGTGAAACCAAGCGCGGTCGAAATCGTAGGGAAGGAAACCGCGTCCGAAGCCGCCGTAAGCTTCGAGCAGGCGCTCGGCCTTGGTTTCGAGACGGGCGGGCAGGGTGTTGCCGGTCACCACCATCACGTCATCCCGTGCAAACGGCGCGAGGAGGCGTTCGAGCCAGTCGGGCGAGACATGCATGTCGTCATCGACCATGGCGATCACTTCGCCGCGCGCGGCGGCGATGCCGGCGTTGCGCGCGGCGGAGGAACCGGGCTGTGGTTCGAGGACGAGTTCCACTTCAGGAAATTCGCGAACGACGGGCGCGGCGGCGTTGAGGTGGGGGCGGTTGTCGACGACGACGAGTTGAAGTGAGCGCGCAGTGCGCAAGGTGCGCAACGAAGCGAGGCAGCGACGTAGCTGTTCCGGTCGGTTGCAGGTGGTGACGATGATCGTCGCGGTGCGTGACTCGGGCAGCGGCTGCTCGATGGACGCCGGCGCGAAGGTTTCGCGGGCGCGGTCAAGGAAGCGGAAGTAAGCGGCGGAACTGTCGGGGTGATGAACGTCGAGCAGCTGATACCACAGCAGGTGCGCAATTTCGTCCGCGAGACGTTGCGCGGAGAGAGCTTGACCGAAGGACGGGATGCGGACGGAGCCGAGCGGACGGCCGAGATGCGTCACGAGCAGATCGACAGAGGCGACGGTGACGGCTTCTTCGAGGTCGGTGAGGGGCGTGGCAACGTCGATCGAAATCAGGCGGCGGTCGGAACGAGCGGGACCCTCGGCGACCGGAGCGGAAATATACGGCGGATCGGGGCGTTGTTTTTCGTCGGGAACGATGCGGGTGCGGCCCTTGCGGTAAGCACCAGCGGCATCGAGATAGCCTTTGATCTCGGCCCAGACAAAGCGCGCGGGCACAAGGGGCGGGCGAAACCAGGAACGCTTCAGGCGTTCCCAGGCCCATTCGCGCCACCACCAGCGGCGCAGCCGATTGATGGCTGCTCGATCGGTGGGGAAGTTGAGGGCTTCGCGGTCGAAGAGACAGCGGGTCGCGTGGCCATAGGAATAGAGCAAGCGCTGGAGTTCGGCAGTGGTGCGGCGATGGCGATGACGAACGACGGCGGCAGGTTCGTAAACGCAGACACCGCCGGCGCGGAGGACACGGAAGAACATGTCGTGATCGCCGCCGCCGAGTGAAGGAGTGCCGACATCGAGCGCGGGGTCGAACGAGCCGACGCGCGCGAGCACATCGCGGCGAATGGCCATATTTGCACCGGCGCCGAGTTGGCCCGCTCCGACGAGTGTCCAGGGAAGCGGACGATCGGGCCACCATTGCAGATACACTCGATGGCAACCGCGTCCGAAGCCGCCGTAGTTTTCGAAATAAATTTGGGCGTCGGTCTCCTGTTCGAGGGGTTCGGCGAGTCCGGTGACGAGGGCGATGTTTCGATCGCCGGCAAACGTGTGTGCCAGCGCACCGACCCAATCGGAATCGACGACGACGTCATCGTCGGTGAAAGCGACAATGTCGCCGGTCGATTCGGCGATGCCGCGGTTGCGGGCGTGGTCGAGTCCGGGAGTGGGTTCGCGAACATACCGGGCAAAAGAAAAGCGGTCCCGGACGAGGCGTTCGGTGGCGTCGGTCGAGGGCGCGTTGTCGACGATGAGGATCTCCAGCGGCGCCGGATTCAGGGTGGCGAGAGAGAACAGGCAGCGCGCGAGATCGTCGGGGCGATCCCGGGTGCAGACGATGACCGACACCGTTGGCATGTTGGCCGTCAGCGCAGGGCGAGCGGGCGATTCCAGAGCGGGTGTAACACACTCCCGGATACCGGTGGTGAGCAGCGCGCGGCGAACGGCTTCGCGCGGCAGAGCGTGGGGGTGCACGCGAATGAGCGCAGTGAAGACGTCGCTCACGCGAACGGCTCCGCCGCGGGCGGAAACCTCCACGATGCCGAGCGGGACTCCGGACCAGCGCACGAGCACACGGGCGCGGCGATGGGGCGGATTCAGCGGGATCTCGGGCGGAGGATTCCCGGCGAAATCGATCGAAAGCGGGGTAAGCGGAACAGTCATGGGGGTTCGCGCGTGAAGGGGCGGGTGAGCACCGCGACGGCGGCGATGCGCTGAAGTCAGGGAGCGGGCGCCGCTCGAAAGGCGCGCCGCGCAAGGAGAATGCGAGCGATGGCTTTTCCAAGGGCGATGCTCGGTAGTTCAACGAAGCGGTAAGCGGCGTAGCCAATGAGCATGACCGGCACGCAGGTCAGCAGCAGCCAGGCGAGATTCAGCAGCGGAGGAAATTGAGGCAAGGACAGCGCTCGCAGCAAAGGTTGGTGGAGAAGGTAGATGCTGTAGCTGCACGCGCCGACAAGTGGGAGGATGGCGAGTTGCGGGCCGGACGTCGGCGAAGATTCGCGGGAGAGTGCCCAGGAAATCCAGCTGGCAGTCGAAAGAGCACCGAAAAGGAACGAGAACACAGCGAGTGACGGCGCGATGCAGACAGGGACGACCGTAAGGACGGGCCAGAGGATGCGATGCGAGGTGTGACGGAAGGGCAGAGGTGAACCACGCAACCAGGCGGCGGCCAGCGCTGCGCCGACGGACCATGAGCAGCCATAGCCGAAGACGCTATGGCGGAGCGCGGTGGGCAGCGCGTAAATCCGGTCAAGCAACACGAGCGAAACTTCGATTACCGCCAGCACGGCAAGGACGGGGGACCAGCCGAACCGGAGGGCGGCGACATGGAACAGCGGATACACGCAATAAAGCTGCCACTCTACAGCGATCGACCAGAACGAGGGGTTGATCGCCTGGAACCAGCGGCTGTCAAAGTTGTGGAACAGTCCGGCGTGGCTCGCGAGCTGAGGCATCGAGAAATCCCGTCCGACGGCGAACAACGCCAATGCGAACAGATACGGCGGATAGATCCGGAAGAAACGGCGCAGAAAGAAACGGCTGAACCCGGTTTCGCCGGAGCCGACGTGGCTCGTGTGAATGCAAAATCCGGATACGACGAAAAACATCGCGACCCCCAGACTGCCAAGCGAGGTGGGACGAAGCCACACCGGGCCTTCGTGCCAAATAGTGGGTCCGAAACTCGCCTCGACGGCGTGGAACAACATGACTCCGAGAATGGCCACGCCACGGACGTGATCGAGAAACTCGATGCGACGAGTGGGACGCATGGGAGGGGACCGAAAAAAACCGAGCCGAGGGCGGCGGCTCAGCCAAACACCGGGCGAGTTTTTCCGGAAGGGTTGCGACGACGGGCGGCCTGAGCTCCCAGCGCGACGGCCACGCGACGGCGCTCGAGCAGGGCGAACAAGCTACCGGTCGAAGCGCGGGAACCGGGAGGCGTGGCGTGAAACAGCGGATCAGCGGCTCGCGTTTTCGGCGGCGGAGAGCGATGGCGGCGGAAGGAGCCGCGGGTGAGCAAGTGCGCGATCGAGAAGAGAGCGATGCGATAGGAGCGACTATTGAGCCAAGCCAGGGAATCGAGCCGAAGCGTGCGAGTGGTGTAGGTGAGTGCGCCGGCGTAGTCGCTCCACGTGTAGCACTTTCCGGCGAGATAGGCGTAGAAGCGGCTGCGGGACCAGAGAAGGAGTTTGGGGGAAAGCTGCGGATTGCGCAAAAGAGCCCGACGGATCGTCGCTTCGTAGGACTGCAGCATCGCGCGCACGTTGATGCTCATAGCGCAGGGCGACTGGCGATAGCTGACGAGGTAGTCGGAGACGCAGCGTAGCTCGAAGTTTTCCGCGACGCGTAGATTGAGATCCCAATCCTCGCATCCCTGCGCGCCCTTTTGCTCATCGCGGGTCAAGTAAAGACCGACGGACTGCATAGCCGACGCGCGGAAAAGTGGCACGCTCGCATTGCCAGGGAAGTTGCCGATGAGGAGGGCTGGCGACACGCGACCTTCGATGCGGCAAGGATGGGCCCAGGAAATCACACGGCTGGCGCGATCGATATTGCGCGACCAGCAGTAAACCAGACCCGCTTTCGTGCCGGCGTGCTCCAGGCGGGCAACTTGTTTCTCCAGTTTGCGCGGAGCCCAGAGGTCGTCGGCGTCGAGCGGGGCGATGAACTCGCCCCGAGCCAGTTGAATGCCGGTATTACGAGCCGTCCCCACACCGCCGTTGGCGCGACGCACGAAGCGGACGCGCCGATCACGTAGCGCCGCGGCGGCGGCGATGGCGGCGGTGTCGTCAGTCGAGCCGTCGTCGACGACGATGGCTTCAAACGAAGACAGCGTCTGGCTTAAAACACTGTCGATCGTCTCCGGGAGATGGGCGGCGGCGTTGTAGGCGGGGATGACCACCGAGACGACTGGACGCGCATGGGGCATTTCAATACGCCACGTCGAAGTGGAGTCCGATCTGGTGTCCGTCGAACGCGAAGCGCGGGTCGGTCGAGACGTTGCGCCTGTCCTGGAAAAATACCGTCAACGCGCCGCGATTGTAGAGTGACGTGGTGAGGTGGACGCGCCAGATCCGCCCCTCGTCCCGACGATCCGCCTGAACAACGGTGGACGTCGGACTGAAGCTCGATTCACGACGACGATAGCTCAGGCCGAGGTGAATGCGGCCGAATAAACGTTGCGACAAGGTGGCCTGCCAACTTTTGGTGCGATGAATTTGGCGCTGGAAATAGGACGCGGTGACGGTTTGGTCGCCGTCGACGGTGAGCGTGGTGTGATCGAAAAGATTGTAGGTGAGTGCGGCGCCGTAGAGGGGCGTGTGGCTGTCGTCGATGTCGGAGTCGATGAACTTGCGTGTTTCAAGGCCGCCGTGGGCGTCGAGCGAGAGTTTCTGCGCAGGCTGCCAGCGGATGCGGCCGTTGAGCTGATGATAGCTCATGTTGTTGCCGTCATTGACGTTGGCGTATCCGAGCTCGATCCCGACGGCGACGCCGACGGTGTCGCTCACCTGATAGTGAAACCAGTCCTGCGTGGACCAGTTTTCGGAATTCGAAAATTCCTCCGCCCGTCGCGTGCTTTGTCGCACGCTCAACTCAATCATGGAGCGACCGCCGGTCCGGCGTTGGGCCTGAAAGGCGGTTTCGTGAAGCTGCTGCGACGTTTGCATGCCTGTTTCCACCAGTGGCACGGAGGTGTCGGAAAAACGGTAGATTGCGCGAAGGTTCCACTCCGCGAGCGAGCGCGCGAACTGCGCCGTGGCTTCGTGAGAGAAACTGTTGTCGAAAGCTTCGCTCGAATAGTAGCTCCACGTGGGACGATAGCGGACCAGGATGAACTGCCCGAGATTCACAAACGTGGACAATGAGATCGTCTGGATGGTTGTGGTCTCTTCGGTCCCGGGCGCCGAGAGCACACCTTCGGCCCGCACGAACGTGTAGGCTACCTCGGGGTGCACTGAACGCAGGACTTGCTCAAGAGGGCGCAACGCGCGGTCGATGGGAACGCCAGCGTCGGCCTGGGCGGGAGCGGGCGGGGGCACGAAATCGAGCTCATCCGCGCTCGTGCGCGTGAGGAGCGTCAGAAAGAAGACCGCGACGAAAGGTGGGATAACTTTTAAGCCGGACACAGTAAGCTGGAGATGTGGACCGAAAATGCGCCGCCCGACAGGTTGGACACGGCGGACGGCGGGACGTTCAGGTGAGTGGGTTCGAGATCTCCCGATAGACGGAAGCGGTCTGACGTGCGGCCAAGTCCCAGCCCCATTGCCGGGCGCATCGCCGATTGTGCTCGCCCATCGCGTCGAGACGACCGGCCGATGAGATGGCCGCAACGAGCGAATCGCGCAGAGCCGAGGGGGACGAGGGATCGTAGAGAAAACCGCCGCGAGACGTCAGCGTGTCCGCCAGCGCGC
Organism: Verrucomicrobiota bacterium; assembly: GCA_023391285.1. Lineage (GTDB taxonomy): Bacteria > Verrucomicrobiota > Verrucomicrobiia > Opitutales > Opitutaceae > Opitutus. The sequence continues at coordinate 75,668 of JAEWBF010000026.1, read as the reverse complement.
CCATGGCCGGTGCGATGCAGGCGCGGCCGTAGGACATGGCGAGAATGAGAGCGCCGGAGGTGAGGGCTTTGGTGTAGGGAAATACAACGACATCACATGCGCCCAGGTAGTCGCCGACTTGGCGGTCCGGCACGAAACCCGGGCGGAAATCGATCAACGGGCTTCCGTCGATCTCGCGCTCGATATCGGCTTTCAACTCCGGCGAAAGGACGTCGCCGGCGACGACCAACCGCATATGCGGAGCCGCCACGGATTTAAAACTGCGGACGAGTTGAGGGACGCCTTTGTAGGGGCGGATATTCCCCAGAAAAAGGAAGACCATCGCGTGGGCGGGAAGGCCAAGGCGGGCACGCGCGATGTGCCGATCTCCCGCGGGCGGATAGCAGTCGATGAAATGTCCGTGGTGAATGATGAAGATGTCATGCGTGCGGCGAACATTCCATTGCTGCTCCGCGAGGCGACGGGCGCCGGGAGAGTGCAGGATCGCCGCATCGACGGCGCGGTAGGCAAAGCGCGAAAGCAGCCGATCGATGCGCGGGTGGGCGGATTCGTGGTCGCAGGCGTTGTGGACGGTCCAGACGATGCGCGTCCCGGCGCGACGAAGTTGAAACAGGCGAAGCGCGAAGGCGACGAGACGCAGCAGTCGGACTGGATGCCAGCTGAACGGGGGCAGGGCGTGAAGGTGAACGATTGCAGGCGTGCGGCGGTCGCGGCGAGTGGCGGCGAGAATTCGTTTGAGGCTCGATTCTGCCGCAACGACGACGCCGTTGTCGGCCAGATGGCGCGCCAGTTCGGATTGATACGGATTCTGCGGCCAGCGCGGGATGAAGTGGACCTCGAGCGTGCCGGAATTGGACGCGGCTTTGACGTTGGAGCGATCCGTGTCCGCTAGCAGCGGAACGTTTGCCGCCGTCGTCGAAGTAAGTTCGGAGCTCATCGACTGGGAGAAGGCTGGTAATCGAGACACGGCATGGGCCGGGTGACGGGGACGCGTTTAACGAGACCGTGAAAGCTGTAGTTGCGCGGACGTCGGCGCTCGTGGAGGTGCGCGCGATACAGGGCGTTTTCGAACTCGAGGTTGAGTTCGTGCTCCGAGCAGCCCTCTTGATCGGCCGGCATGGAGTGGGTGCGACGAAAGAGAGAGAGCCTGACCGCGGCGAGTATATACCGGGCGCGAGCCCAACGGCTCGTCCAGTGTTCCCAGTGATGGCCGCGGTAGGCGAGGGCACGTCCGCGCTTGCGCGCCGCGTCGAGCCAGGAATTTCGCATGAGCCGGCCGGGATCGAAGTGATGTTCGACGCAGACCCCGAAACGGGGGACGATGCGAAACCCCGCTTCGAGAAGTTGCAGGGCGAACAATTGCTCGTCGCCAAAACCGAGCGCCCCGGGACCAAGTTCAAGATCAAAGCCGGGAACGCGGGCCAGCACGTCGCGAGAGAACGCCATGTTGGCGCCGACCATCCCCCGCGGGTCCTGCTGGTCGAGCCACTCGGTTGAGGCGAGCCAAGAGCGGTGCAGCGGTGTCATCCATGAACGCAGCAGGTGGGGGGCGAGCGTAACTCCGCCGGCGACGCCACAGGGACTGTGACGCGCGACGGTTTCCGCCATCTCCGCCAACCAACCGGGACAGGGACGAACGTCGTCGTCGAGAAAAGCGATCACTTCGCCGGCGGCCGCCCGGATGCCGCGATTGCGGGCCCGAGTTTGCCCTGGTTGCGGTTCGGAGAGATAGCGGATACCGATGCCGGGGATGGAGACGGACCGCGCGACTTTTGTGGTGTCGTCGGTCGACCCGTTGTCGACAATCAGCAACTCCGTCTCGATCTCGCGAGGGACGAACACTTGGCGGAGCGCTTCGAGGGAGTCGCGAAGAAACTGCGCCCGATTGCGGGTGGTGATGATGATGGATACCTTCACTGAAGAGGGGCGCCTTGAGGCTCGGGGGCGAGAGCGGGATCGTCGGGCCGGAACGCGCGCGGAGCGGTGGCATGTCTCGCGCTGTCGCGAGACACAAAACCGATGAGCTTGCGGGCGAGATCGCCTGCCGGATCCGACGGTGTGCTGGCGAGAGCGGCGGAGCGGGCGCGGAGGCCGATGTCGCGCCATTCGGCGCGGCGAGACCACGCGCGCTCCATCGCCTCGTCGAGTAGCGGCACCGTGGCGGCGCCGGCGACGAAGCCGTTGAGATTGTCGGTGACGACTTCGGTGTTGCCGGCGACATCGGTCGTGATGACCGGCCGGGCGCAGAGCATGGCTTCGACGATCGTGAGCGGCAGGCCCTCGAAACGCGACGGGAGGACAAGGGCGTGGTGGGAGGACCAAATCGCGCGGATATCGGATACCTGACCGTGGAAGAACACGCTTCTCAGACGCAGGAACGATGCGAGATGGCGGAGAGAGGCTTCGGAGGGGCCACTGCCATAGACGTGGAGCTCCAAGGAACGTTTTCTCCATTTTTCCTGAGCGAGCACCTCGAGCAGAACGTCCTGGCCCTTGGCGGCGGGGGCCATGCGACCGACGCAGGCGAGGCGAATGACATCGCCCGCCTCGGGCCAGTTGACCGGTGACGAACGATCGACCTTGCAAGGGTTGGCGACAACCTCGGCGTTGGGAAGCACGGCGCCGCACTGCGCCTCCATGAGGCGGCGGTTGGCGCGGGAGACGAAGAAGACGCGCCGGGCGCCGAGCAGGCCGGATCGGATTTCGTCGAGACGGGAATCGGGCGGCCACCAAAGCTCGCTGTGGGCCTGGATGATGGAGCAGTAAGGAACGCGGAGGCGCCGGCACAAGGTCATCCACGGCACGCCGTCCCACGGACCACCTTGCGAGATGACGAGGAGGTCGGGTGCATTTCGTTTCAGCCAAGCGGCGCTTGAATAGTCGCGGAAGCGGGGAAGCCTTCGCGCGAGTTTCAGCGCAATACGATCCCTCAAGTTCGGTCGAAGCGGGCGGAACGCGAGTTGAACGCCGGAGCGGGCGAGGTCGTCGAGACGCTCGGGACGCGTGGGCCAGCGGAAAACAGACGCCGCGACCTCATGCTGTTGCTCGCGCAGACGAAGCACGGTGTCGCTCCAAAGCTGCTCGCTGCCACCCCACGGCATGCCGTTCATGGTGGAAACGAAACCGAAGCGAAAGGTTCGGGCTGAGGACATGAGTTGAGCTGCGTCGACGCGCAGCGGTTCCCGGAAGACGGGCGCGAAGCTCACCACATTTCGTAGCCGTAGTATTCGGCGCGGAGCAGCTTCAGCCGGTCGACGGGATAGAGCGTCCGAAGCAGGAGGGAGACGCCGGAGGAAAGCACCCGCGAACCGGCGCGAAAAAGAGGAGACGAATGGCGTTTTTGGATACGCACGAGAGGAAGCCACACGTGGCGCAGCCAGGCGGAGAGCGGGAAGCGTTCGTCCTGGTAGAGGCGGTAGATCCGATCGATTTCGGCGATGATCCGCTGCTTGCCGGTGAGAGATTTATTGGCGCCGGTGAAGCGATTCACGCTGAGAGAGACGGGCAGGTGTTTCCACGTCGCGCCGCGTCGGGCGAGATAGCACCAGAGTTCGCGGTCCATGCAGAAGTGCAAATCGTCGAGCACGAGCCGGTCCCGGGCGATCAAGTCCCGACGAAAGAAGCAGCTTGGTTGCCAGATGGCGGCGGCGAAAGGGGAGCGTTTCAGGCGTTCAACGTCGGAGGGGCGGATGCCGGTGCGGGCGGGATCCTGCTCGTAAACACAGCGGCAATCACCGACGACGGCGCCGCAATCCGGGTCATCCGAGAAGGCCTCGCCGACGCGATGAAGCGCACCGGGTTCGAGAAGATCGTCGCTGCAGAGCCAATTGAAGATTTGGCCGGAGCTGCGGGCGAAACCCTTGTTGATCGCATCGGATTGACCGCGGTCGCGCTCGCTCACCCAGCTGGCGAGCCAAGGCTCGTATTTGCGGATAATGGCGACGGAGTCATCGGAGCTGCCACCATCGATGATGTGGTATTCAAGATTTGGATAACCTTGGAGGAGAACCGAGCGGATGGTCTCCTCGAGATATGAGCCTTGATCGTAGCTCGGTGTAACGAGGGCGATGCGCGGCCAGGAAGTGCGGTTTTCCAAGGACCTTTCGGCTGGAATGCCGTCTACGGTCCAAGGCCAGCCGTGGCGACCGGGCGGCGGGGCGGGGAGATCCGCGATGGGGCAGGAAAGATTCATGGACGCAGGGCCGCGATGGTCGTTCATCGGTAGCGGAGGACGCGGTAGCCGTCGTGGTTCCAGATCTCTTCGGAAGACAGACCTTCCGCGGTCAGGGCTTCGATGAGAGCGTCGAAATGAACGCGGTTTTTTGCCAGCATATGGTCCTCGCGATAGAGCAAGAGAAGGGATTTGTAGCGGGAGGCCGACCGGCGCTTGGTGAGATCCGCGAGCGTTTCGGCGGGGGGAGTGATCGACTGGATGTGGTGGATGGTTTCGGTGGGGATCTGCGGCCAGTAGGGCTTCAAGCCGGCGTCAGCATAGTCGATGGAGACGAGTAGATCCGCGGGCGTGTGGTGCGATCGCACCGCGGTGGTGAGTCCGCGCAGATCCTCGGCCGGTTGCCACGCGAGGCCGCGCACCCAAGGAACAGAGAGAAATGCGGCCAAGGTGAGGGTGAGACCGGCCGCGAAAAAACGGCGAGAGCGCTTCGGGTTTGCGGCGACGCCGAGGCCGACGGCGAGCAGGCCCGGTAGCAGGCCGGGTAGCATCGTTCGGGGCCAAACGATGGGGGCGACGGTGACCGAATAAGCGATCATGGCGGTCCAGTAGATCGCGGCGATTCCGAGCAGACTTAGGGCGAGGCTGGCGTGACGATGACAAAAGGCGGTCCAAGCGAGAACGGTTCCGCATCCCGCGGCTGCAACGAGAACGACGTAGCGGCTGATATGCAGAGCATCCTCGATGATGTAGGAGAAGCGAGAGATCGCGTCCCAACCGACATTGGTGCGGAAGACGCGGACGAGTAACCCCGGTGTCACCGGAGGCATCCACCAGTTCTCCGTGGTTTTGTCGGTTTCCTGCAGGAAGGCGGTTTTTAGGAAGATCGCGAGGAGGAGCGCGGGTAGGATGCCGGTGGCTATGATTATCAGCCAACGCCGTGGTGGCTTCCCGCGCAGAGACCAAAGGAGCCAGGCGGCGAGAGCGGCGGCAAAAAAGAGGGCAAGGAGATGGGTTGCCGCGGCTATGAGGAGCGAGAGACCGAGGCCGAGAAGAACGCGGATGTTGTCGGGATGGCGGGAGAGCCGCCAAGCGAACGCGAGAGCGGCGGTGAACGATAAGGAGAGAAGCGCGTAGTGACGGAGTTCTTGGGAGTGAGCGACGAAGCCAGGTGAGACAGCGAGGAGGAGACCGGCGATCCAGCCGCCGGCGCGCAGGCTTCGATCGGGCCAAAAGCAGAAGAGGGCGACGGCACCGAGGCCGCAGGCGACCGAGAAGAGTCGGAGGAGGGTATACGAATCGGTGAGATGGAGCCCGGCGCGGAGCAGTGCAAAGTAGAGGGGCGGGTGATCGTAGGAGCGGGCGCTTGCCAGGAAGTCCGACGCTGTCGCTTGGTAGAGCGAGCTCGCTTCGTCGAGCCACACACTTTTTTCGAGTCCCAGCACCCGCAGCGCGGCGGCGAGAAGGAGGATCGCCCAAGGAACGACGGCGCCCAGTTGGGTGCTCGTCCGCGTGATCGGGTCACGGGTAGGAGCGGCGCCGATGGCCGGAACGATGCGCTCGGGGTTCATGAGCCGTGAGGAGCTGGGAACAATCGGAGCGAAAGGACGTTCGTTCGGAGGTCAGGAGTTTACGAGTCCACGAGCGAGAGGGTTGATGCGGGATGGGAGGGAAGCGGGCGACGGCCTACGCTGGAGTCGAAGTGCGAAGATCGATGAGGAACGGCTCCCAGAACTTTCGATCGTAGCGGGGCCAGGCGTGGCAGCCGAAGGGCATTTGACCGCCATTGAGCTCGAGACAGGTGCGCGGAGCGGCTTCGAAGCCGAATCTCAGGCCCTCCTCAAAGGATGCGACTTTGAATTCCGGCAGGTAGCGCACGGCGCGATCGGACCAGAAGATATCGGTGTTTACGTTGTGCGGTCCGGGGTTCTGCATCTTGTCCAACTCTTCGAGAGGACGATTCACGAGTTTCGAAACCGGGAACCGTGGTTGGAGCCAGCGAAGCAAGTCGATCACCGGTCCGAGGCGGTCGCAGTTGCGCGTGAAGAGATCGAGCCAAAGCATGCTAGGCGAAGCGCGGTAGCGATTGCGCAGAGCCTTGAGTGCGGACTCCACGCGCATGAGGCAAAAGCCGCAGTTGCCGACGCGAGGACGGGTCACCCACGGTGTGTCGGAGCACTTGAGCCACGGTGGGCCGATGTAATCAAAGCCGGCGTCGCACCACTGTTCGAGCTGATCGGAGAACGCGAGGGCGTCGAGGTGGTAAAAGAAGATGAACTCGTAATCGAGGAACGCCTTGTAGAGGCCGGGCCAATACAGGAAGCGGGTGTGGGCGCCGACCGAACCGAAGAATTTTTTGGAGAAGCGCTTTACCTGGTGCTCGGGAAATTCCAGCGGAAGACCTTCAGGCGCGAGGAAGAAGCGGTCGTAGCGGCCGAGGTAACGCTCGAGGTGGTTGAGCGAAATGCGTTCGTCCGGCGTGAGATCGAAGCGCGTCGAGAGCGGAATGACAATAGCCACTCGTTTGGACGGCGGACGGGAGCGGCGATAGGGGGGCAGAAACAAGTGGTGAAGCGCGCGGAGCATGACGGGATGAGAGGGATAGAACGTGCGGGGGCCTCAGGCGGCGCTGGACGACGCGGCGTCGAGACGAGCCAGAGCCTGCTCGGCGGCGCGTTCTCCGCTGAGGAAGGATTCATCGGTCCACAGGTAGCCCCATTCGCCGTAGCGGCCGCAGGTGGCGATGCCAACGTCGTCGAGATAGCCGCGGATGGTTTCGAGCGCGGCGGCACGTTCGAGGTCGAAGATCACCTGCGCGAAAGGCGCGACGGAGGCTTGGGAGAAGAGAATGCGATCGGAGTCCTTGAGCAGACCGCAGCGTTTGAGGTCGTCGATCACCCGTGGAATGCAGGATTCGGGAGCGGCCTCGAGCGGTTTGTATTTCTTCGAGAAATAGATCTCGGCCTGGAAGCTGCCGCAACCCGGCGGGACGGTGTGCGGGCTCTGCATGTGCGGGTAGCTGAGCCGACTGAAGACGACATCGTCGTCGTAGAAATAGCTCCAATGCGCCTTCGAGATATCGGGGCGATCGATACCGAGGTTGACGAGGAGAACACCGGTCCAGGCGAGACGTCGGGCGGCTTCGACCACATCGGACGGCGCCTGTGGTATCCGATTTATCAGGACGGGAAGCGGGAGGGACGAAACGAGGACGTCGTAGTCGACGCGGGTGCCGTTGGCGAAGGAGAGCGATTTCTCCGCGACGTCGATTTCAATGACCTCGTGTCCGAGATGAGTCTCGGCGCAGGGGAGGAAGCGATCGAAATAGGAGACGAAGCCGCCGTGTGTCGGATAGCGACACTGTGTGATGTAGTGAACATCGGCCGTGTCGGGCGAAAGCGCGCCGCGCAAGACCTCCTCGAGCGTGGGGCGATAGAGGCGCGGCCCAAGCCAGTCGGTGGACATGTTGTCGGCCGTGGTGGTGTGAAACTTGCGGCCGTATTGCATGGGAAAAGTTTCGGCGAAGGCGCGGCCGAAACTCGCATACAACCAATCGGCGTAGGTGCGGATCGGAGACGCGGGGGCGTTGGTCGCCTGGACGAAGTCGCTGATGATCTTGACGAGGAGGTCGGGCGGGAGCCCGTGGAGATTGCACTGAGCGGGGTGCTTGATCCAGTGGCCGCGCCAGTAGTTGTTCGCTTGAACGGGAATCTGCTCGAAACGTTGTCCGACGCTCTCGGCGAAAAGATCGCGGATGCGCTCGTTCTTGGTGAACGAAAGGTGCGGGCCATCGTCGAAGATCCAGCCGCCGGGGTGTTTGAACGACGTGGCGTGGCCGCCGTGGTAGTTATGGCGTTCGAAGATGTGCGGACGAAAGCCGGCCGCGGAGAGACGATGAGCGGCGCCGAAACCGGCCATACCGGCGCCAAGGATTGAAATCTGAGGCATGATCAAGTTCAGGCGATTGCGGAGGCGCGCGTGGTGGACTGCAGCGCGGCGACGGTGTCGGCGAGGCCGGTCGTCAGGGAGAAGCGTGGAGTCCAACCGACGGTGTTACGGAGGCGGTGGGTATCGGCGAGGATGGCGGGTGGCTCGCTTCTAGGAATGGGGCGCGCCCCAAACTGGAGAAGCTCGCGACCGCCGATGAGGTCGGCGATCTGGCCGGCGATTTCGCGGAGCGAGACGGCTTCGCCAGAGCCGATATTGCAGGTCCCTTCGTGACCACTTTCGAGAAGTCGGAGCAAGGCGCCGGCAACGTCGGACGCGTGCAGGTAGTCGCGAATCTGATACCCTTCCGTGCAGGGGACAGGCCGTCGCTCCAGGAGGCCATGGATGATCGCCGGAACGAATCGAGTGGGATCTTGATATGGACCGTAGACGAAGAAAATCCGGCCCCAGGCCCAGCTGCGGTGCATTTCGTGCGCGAGATCCTCCAGGTATTGTCGCAGCTGATTCTTGGCGACTCCGTAAGCGCTGTTGGGCTTGAGGTGCGTGCGGTTTTCCACGCACAGGCCGTCGCTCCAATCGTATTCGAAACAGGTGCCGGCCACCGCGGCGCGTGCGCCACCCGCGAGGTAAAACTCGCGGAGAAGAGTGCGGCTGGCGTCGAGGAAGGTCTGATGGATGCCGCTGTTGAGATTGTTGACGAGAGCCGGCCACGCGAGATGGAGCAGGTATACGGGAGCGACCGACTGGACGATGGATCGTGTCGAATTCGTGCTGAGGAGATCGGCGGAGTGCCACGTTGCGAGCGGACGCGCATCAGGGGCAACGTCCGCGCGATTAGCGAGAGCGTGGACTTCGTAGCCGGCCGCGTGGAGTTGCGGCAGGAGATGACGGCCGATCAGGCCGGTGGCGCCGGTCACCAAGATACGAGACATGAGGAGACGATCGATCTAAGCGGTAACCAGATTCGGGATACGCTTGGATTTCGGCTGAAAGAGAGGGATGTGGGAGTCCTTTTCCGAGAGCGTGACGTCGGAGATCGGCCACGTGATGTGAAACGCGGGGTCGTTCCAGCGGATGCCCCGCTCGCACTCCGGATGATAGGTCGCGGAGACGGCGTAGGTGATCTCGGTGTCGTTCTGCAACGTCTGGAACCCGTGCGCACAGCCGGGTGGAATGTAGAGGGTGTGGTCGGAAGAGTCGCGCAGTTCGAACGCGGCCCAACGCAGATAGGTTGGAGAGTCGGGCCGCAGGTCGAGGACCACGTCGTAGAGCGAGCCGCGCGTGCAGCGGACGAATTTCGCTTCGGCGTGCGGGGCGGTTTGGTAGTGAAGACCGCGGATGGTGCCGCGTTTCCGCGTGCGCGAGGTGTTCATCTCGACGATGTCGGCCACCAAGCCGCGTTCGCGGAACGAAGCGGCGGACCAGACACGGGCGAAGGAGCCGCGCACATCTTGGCGACGGGTGAGTTCGATCAGGAAAGCGCCTTCGATGGAGGTGGGTTGAAACGTCATGCGTGAAACGTTGAGGACTGGGCCGTGTGAGCGGCAGAAGGAGTGACTTCGACGACGCGAGCTTCGGGGATGGGGACGATGAACTTTCCACCCCATTCGGAAATGTAGGAGAGCTGGCTCATGATCTCGTCGCGCAAATTCCAGGGCAGGATCAGGACGTAGTCGGGCTTGGTCTCTTTGATCTGGTCGGGGTGATGGATGGCGAGGTGGACGCCGGGCATATAGAGGCCCTGCTTGGCGGGGCTGAGATCGACGAGGTAATCGAGGAACTCGGAGCGGATGCCGCAGTAGTTCAGCATGACGCACCCCTTACCGGGTGCACCGTAACCCACGATGGAAGCGCCGGATTGCTTGGCGTCGATGAGGAGACTGAGGAGGCGGTATTTGGTGGTTCTTACCTGCTGGCCAAACGCGTCGTAGGTTTCAGATCGCTCGAGACCGTAGGTTTGTTCGCGGGCGCGGAGTTGGGCGACAGAAGGAGTCTCAGGATGAGAGGAGTCGTCGCTGTGTTTACCGAAGATCCGGATCGAGCCGCCGTGGGTGGGAAGTTCGTCGACGTCGAAAACGGTCAGCCCTTGGGCGGCGAAGATGCGTTCGACGGTGACGAGCGAGAGATAGGAGGCGTGTTCGTGGAAGATCTGGTCGAACTGGTTCTCCTGCATCGTCCGGAGCAGGTGTGGAAACTCGAGCGAGATGACACCATGAGGTTTGAGCAGATGAGCGAGACCGGCGGTGAAGTCGTTGATGTCGGGAACGTGTGCGTAGACGTTGTTGCCGATGAGGAGGTCGGCGGATTTGCCGGCGTCGCGCAGTTCGCGAGCGGTTTCGAGGCCGAAGAACTTCGATGTGGTGGGAATGCCTTTCGCTTCGGCGACGGCGGCGATGTTACGGGCAGGTTCGACGCCGTGGATGGCGACCTTGTGCTCCTTGAAATACTGCAGGAGATAGCCGTCGTTGCTCGCGACTTCGACCACCTGATGGGCGGAGGTCAGCGCGAACATCTGCACTGCCATCTGCACGAAGCGTCGGGCGTGCGCCAGCCAGCTTTTGGAAACGGAGGAGAAGTATGGGTAGTTCCCGAACATGTGTTCGGGCGTCTCGGAGTCGGGGAGTTGGGCGAGGTGACATTGGTCGCACACGAAGGCGTGCAACGGATGAAATTTCTCGGGGCAGTGAAGCTGGTCAGCTCGCAAGTAATCGCTGACCATGGGTGCCATTCCGAGATCCGCGAAGGTTCTCGAAAGCGGCGTCTGACAGAACCGGCAAACGTGAGTGCTCATGTTCGTTGGGGGAGAGAGAGAGGGCGAACGACTCGTAACGTTCGATTTGCGCCTCGGTGAGCGCACGTAGGTCTCCGTGGACGTGATACGTCCGATACCATTCGACGATCCAGTCTAGGACGGTCGGCAGATCCATCGCGGGGCGCCAGCCGAGGATACTCTTCGCCTTGGTGCAATCGAGGCGGAGGAAGTGGTCTTCGTGTGGATGAATGGCGCCGTCGAGCACCCAGCTGGCGTCGTCTCCCCAGCGGCGGGTGAGATAGTCGGTGATCCATTGCACCGGTTTGATCTGCTCGATGTCGGGGCCGAAGTTCCAAGCACCGGCGAAACGCGTCGGCTCGGCGTAGAGCCGCTCGGCGAGGTGGAGGTAGCCGCGGAGCGGTTCGAGAACGAACTGCCACGGACGCACGGCGCCGGGGCGTCGGATCAGCACGGGTTTGCCGGACATGATCGCGCTCATGGTGTCGGGCACGAGCCGATCCTTCGACCAATCGCCGCCGCCGATGACGTTGCCGGCGCGCGTGCTCGCGACGGCGACGCCGTGTCCGCCGAATTTGTCGGGATGAAAGTAGGAGTCGCGATACGCGGAGATGAGGAGCTCAGCGCAACCCTTGCTGCTCGAGTAGGGGTCGTGTCCGCCCATGCGGTCGTTCTCGCGGTAGCCCCAGACCCATTCGTCGTTCTGATAGCATTTGTCGCTGGTGATGCAGACGGCGACGCGGACGGACGGCGTGTGGCGGACTGCTTCGAGGATGTTGAGTGTGCCGACGACGTTGGTGGTGTAGGTGGTGACCGGATCCGCGTAGGCGGTTTTCACCAACGCCTGCGCGGCCATGTGAATGACGATTTCAGGCTGATGCTCGTGCAGCGCGGACTGAAGTTTTGCGAGATCGCGGACGTCGCCTTCGATCGAAGTGATGCCCTCGCGAGCATGCGTGAGCGTGAACATCGAAGGCTCGGTCGATGGAGGAAGAGCGTAGCCGACGACCTCCGCTCCGAGCCGTTGGAGCCAGAGCGTGAGCCAGGTGCCCTTGAAACCGGTGTGACCGGTGATGAAAACCTTCTTACCGCGCCAGAATGCAGGAGTCATGTTGAGAAAAGTTCAGGAGTTTAGCTGGCGAGACTCGCGTGATGGCGGTCCCAGACCTTCCAGCGCGCGTCGCCGCTCGCCCAAAGGTTTTCGAGATACATCTTGTCGCGGAGCGTATCCATCGACTGCCAGAAGCCGCCGTGCTTGTAGGCGTGGAGATGACCGTCGCGCGCGAGGTTTTGCATCGGCTGCTGTTCGAACGTGGTCATGTCGTCCTCGATGTAATCGAGCACGCCCGGCTCGAGGACGAAGAACCCGCCGTTGACCCAGGCACCGTCGCCGATGGGTTTTTCGCGGAAGCTCTCAATGCGGGTTTCGGATTCGGACAGAGCGAAGGCACCGAAGCGGCCGGGCGGCTGAATCGCGGTGACGGTGGCGAGTTTGCCGTGCTGGCGGTGGAACTCGATCGTGGCGGGAATATCGAGATCGGTAACGCCGTCGCCGTAGGTCATGCAGAACGTTTCGTCGCCGAGGTGTTCACGGACGCGACGGAGCCGGCCGCCGGTCATGTTTTTCTCGCCCGTATCCACCAAGGTGATGCGCCAGGGCTCGACGCCGTTGGTGAGAAATTCGAGGCGATTGGCGCGAAGGTCCATGCGGACGTCGCAGCGCTTGAGGAAGTAGTTCGCGAAGAATTCCTTGATGACGTAGCCCTTGTAGCCGAGGCAGATGATGAAATCGTTCAGGCCGTGGTGGCCGTAGATTTTCATGATATGCCAGAGGATCGGCAGACCGCCGATTTCGACCATGGGTTTGGGGCGGGTGGCGCTTTCTTCTGAAATGCGGGTGCCGTAGCCGCCGGCGAGAATTACGGTTTTCATGATGATACGGGTTGTTGGCTCGCGCTCGAAAGAGCGGGGGTGGGAGCGTGAAGACGGGAAGCGGTGCGATGGCCGATGAGGCGCGCGGGGATTCCACCGGCGATGGCGTTGTCGGGAACGTCGCGCGTGACGACCGAACCGGCTCCCACCACGGCGCCGGCACCGATGGTCACACCACTGAGGACGGTGACGCGGTGGCCCAGCCAGGCGCCGTCGCCGATGACGATGGGGCCCTTGGCGGCGATGGGTTGCTCCATGATGAGCTGGCCTGGCTCGATGCCGTGAGTGCAGGAATAGAAGGCGCAGCCGGGTGCGATCTCGACCTTACGGCCGATGACGATGGGCGTTTGCCACGAGACGAAATAGCAGCCGGGTTGAACGTGTGTGCCCTCACCGAGAGTGATGCGTCCGCCCGGACCGGTGCGCAGAAAGCAGTCGCCGTAAATTTCGACGCGGTGGTGAAGGTGAATCTCGCCCTGGCCGAAGTCCGCGAAGGTGTTCACGCGGTCGCCGACATAAACGTATTTGCCGAAGGAGAGGTGCGGATGATCGAGGTGGGACGTCGGCGCGACGAAGCCGCGGACGTGGAGATGTGCAAGGTAGGTGCTGCCGTGATACGGCGGAAGACCGAGACGCGCGAGACGAGCGGCGACGCGACCGAGGCCGCGCGGACGGGAAAGCCGAATCCAGAAGCGGCGCCAGGGGAGGGCGGTGCGGCGGGACATGGGAGTGGACGGGACGCAGCGGAAGAGCTGCGTAGGAATGGATAGGCGCCAAGTTTCGCGGGACGCCTGCTCAGCGGGCGAGAGCGGGTGAGCCGACGTCGGGACGAAGCAATGCTTTGGCGCGGCGGAATGCGTGGCCGATGCGGCGGCGGAGGCGGGCGGTGACCGGCGGCGGGGGCGGAAAAAGACGAGGCGCGATGACGGTGCGGACGAATTCGCGATCGAGACTGCGGTTGTGCAGAACGGTGGGCGGATGACGGAGCGGAAACTCCATTTCGTGGGCGGGGAGGTTGCCTACGATGTCATCTTCGTTGGCGCAATGAGTGCCGTCGCGATTGCAGCCGATGTTGGTGACAAGATTGCGACGAGGAATGACAGCGAGGCCGTTGTTGGCCCAGACCGCGAAGGCCCATTGGTGATCCCAATAGCTGAGGTTGCCTTGTGGCGCGTAAGCGCGATCGAAGCTGTCGGCCCAGAACTTTTCCACGCGTGGGTCGGGAAGCACTTCGGATAACCACGAGGTCTCGCGGAGTTCGGGCCAGAGTTGCACATTGAAATCGAAATGCTTCCAAGCGCGGCGCCAGGTGGCCCAGCCCCAAGCAGCGTTCATTTGCGAGAACGTGTAGCTATAGGAAATGGGGAGTGGTTCGCGGCGGAATGTCGTCCCGGCGATGTGCATCACGCGCTCGTCGTCACGGTAGCGGGCGAGCATTTCCTCGCAGTAGCGGAAGAACGACGGGTGAGGCACGCAGTCGTCCTCGAGAATGATCGCTTCATCGACTTGCGTGAGCACCCAGTCGATCCCCGAGGAGGGCCGGCGACCGCAACCGAGGTTTACGTCGGAGTAGTGTTTGATGACGGTGCCGTTCCATGCGAACTCGTCGATGACGGCACGGGTTTGAGCGCAGAGCGTGGCGTCGTCGGGGCGATCGGGCCGAGGCCCGTCGGCGATCACGAAGAGCGTTTTCGGATCAAGCGCGGCAACGATCTCCGCGACGCGACGCGTGAACTCTGGTCGGCGAAAAACGATGAGGGCGATGGGCGTGTTGAACATCGGCGAAGCGGATGGCAGGGTCACTCGAGAGCGTTGAGCCAGAGTTGAGCAATGCTCTGATAGCCGAGGCCATTCGGGTGAATGGCATCCGGGATGTAGTGAGTGGGAATGCGCGTGGCGAAGTAGGTGTGCAGATTGGGCGGAACGACGGAGATCTCGTTGTTAGGATCGGCGGCGAGTTCGAGAACGACCTGGTTATAGGCTTGGAGACGGAGATCGTTGGCACCGCCGATCGGCTCGATGGGAGGCGTGAGGGCAAGGGCAGGTGTTTTGCCCGCGGCAATCACGACATCGATGATCTGCTGCATGTAGTCCTTGAAGCTGCCGGCGTAGCCTGCGTCGCCGGGATCGAGACCGAGGCCGCTTGCGCGGGGGACGAAGGCATCGTTCGCGCCATACATAATGAGGAACTGCTGTGCATCGGGATGCTTTTGGACGACGGTCCAGATGCGAGCGGCGGCCTGGGCAGAGTTTTCGCCACCAATGCCCTCGTTGAAGATCGCAACGGGTCGGCCGCGTGCGGCAGAGAGTGCGTTGGCGAGGATCGGGGTGTAACCGGCGGAGGAATTGCGGCCGTCTGTCGACGTGTTGTCGGACGTAATGTCGTCGCCGAAGCCGTAGGTGATGCTGTCGCCGAGTGCGACGATGTAGTCGCCGATGCCGATCTGGCTGGCCCGGTCGTAACGGGCGATGCCGGGCACGAGGTTGCCGGACGGATCGATGATGAAGACCTCGACCTGATTGCCATCGCCGGAGAGGCCGTTGAAGGTGGCCTCGTAAGGTGCAGTGTAGTCGTCGATGCTGGTGGTGCCGTTGAGCGTGAAGCGAACACCTTGGCCAGGTTGGACGTTGGCGTCGGCGCGCGCGATGAGCGTGGACGACGTTTGAAGATGTTTAGAATGCGGTGAGATCAGGCGCACGGACGGCGTGGTGGAAGGCGGAAGCAAGGCACCGAATTCGGCGACGGCGGTGGCGGCATTCCCGTTGACCTCGCCGAGGGCGCGGAGGCGGATGTAGTGAGCGGCTTGCTTGGGGAAAGTGACCTGCTGGATGGTGGAGGAGTTGGGGAAGACGCCGGCGGCGACGGGATCGCCCCAGTTCACACCGTCCGTGCTGAGGTAGAATTCGAAGTGCGTGATCTTGCCGTTGCTCACGCCATCCTGGCGCGGGAGATAAGTGAGACCTGCAAGTTCATGCGTCGCGCCAAGGTCGATCTGAAGTTCGTGCGGGAGTGGGGCGATGGTGGAGAACCATTCCGTGTGCCAGAACGTGGACGGGTTGCCGTCGAAAGCATTGCTCGCTGGCGTGGCCGGGCCCCACGGGCCGCTGGCGAGTTCCTCGCTGTCGGTGTAGTGCAGCGACCAGCCGGTGCGGGAGAGCGGTTGCCAACCTTCGACGGTGATCGTGCGCGTCGCAGGAGTGGGATCGACGAGTCCCTTGTTGTCGGCGGCGTGGAGTGAGACGACGTAGGTGCCAGGGAAATTGAAACGCACCAATCCGGGATTCTGTAGTCGCGAATCGGCGATGCCGGACCCGGGGCCGAAGGTCCAACGATACGACAAGGGATGCCCCTCGGGATCCGTCGCGGAACCAGCGAAGTCGACAACGGCGCCAGCAGGTATGGTGATGTTGGATGCAGGCGACACGATAGAGCCGTTCGGCGGGGAGTTGGGCGCGGTGCTCGCTTGGAGGACGTTGAATTCGGCGATGGCAGAGAAGAGGCTGCCGTGCTGGTTGTTGAGGGCGCGGAGTCGGACGAAGCGGCCGTTTACGGGAGGGAAGAGCACCTCGGTTTCCTCCTGCGTGTTCGGGAAGCGACCGGTAGCGATGGGGGAGCCCCAGTTCGTTCCGTCGAGCGAGACGTAGAATTCGAATTCAGCGATGCGGTTGTTTTGGTTGGCGTCCTGCCCGGGGAGGTGGCGGAAGCCGGCAATCGCGCGAACGGTGGCGAGATCGATGATGAGATCGTGGGGCGGCGGGTGTTGGGCGGTCTTATAGCGCGTGTGCCACATCGTGTAGATGTTTCCGTCGATGGCGCGCGTGGCATGGCCGGTGCCGGCGAAAGAGACCTGCGTGGTTTCCTGGCTGTTGGCTGCGACCGACCAGCCGGTGCGCGGGATGACGGTGGGGCCGGCGTTGAGGACGGTGATGGTGCGAGTGGCCGGCGTGGGATCGGCCTGGCCATGAGAATCGATCGTCGTGAAGCGCACGGTGTAGGTGCCGGGCGTGTTGAACTGAATGGCGCCAGGATTTTGCGCGGGGCTGTCGGAAACGCCGGAGCCGGTGCCGAACGACCAATGGTAAGTCAGCGGAGTGTGACCGTCGGGATCGGATCCGCTGCCGTTGAAGGTGACCGTTTCGCCGGCGGCGATCGTCACGGGATCGGTGGGCGTGGAGATGGTGCTTTCCGGCGGACGATTGTCGGTGAGGACGTTGAATTCGGCGAGCGAGGCGGCGAAGCCGTAGGCGTCGTAGTTGCCGAGTGCGCGGAAGCGGATGTAGCGGCCGGTCTTAATCGTGCTGAAAACGGTGCTCTCCGTAACGACGTTCGGGAAGGTGCCGGCGGCGACAGGTGTGCCCCAATTGAGTCCGTCGGCGCTGACGTAGAATTCGAAACCGGCGATCCGCCCGGCGAGGTTGCCGTCCTGGCGCGGAAGGTGGCGGAAGCCGGCGATGCTGAAGGGAACGCCGAGATCGATTTGAATCTCATGCGGGAACGACGGCTGGGCGGCGAACCACTCGGTGTGCCAGAACGTGGACGGGTTGCCATCGATTGCGCTGGTGGCTGGCGTGGCGGGACCCCATGAACCACTTTTCAACTCCTGGCTGTCGACGAAGGCGATGGACCAGCTTTGTCGCGGAATCGTGAATACGGGCGTAGAGTTCGAGACGGTGATGGTGCGGGTGGCCGGAGTGGGGTCGGCCTGCCCGCGGGAATCGGTGGTGACGAAGCGAACGGTGTAGGTGCCGGGCACATTGAATGGCACTGCGCCGGGGTTTGGGAGGGAGCTGTTGGGAACGCCCGAGCCCGAACCGAAAGTCCAGAGATAGGTGAGCGGCGTGTGTTGATCGGGATCGGCACCGGTGCCCGCGAAAGTGACGGTCTGGCCCGTGTTGATCGTGACGTCCGAAGCGGGACTCGCGATCGTGCTGTCGGGCGCCTGGTTGTCGGTGAGGAGGTTGAACTCGGCGAGAGAGGCGGCGAAGCCGTGGCTGTCGTAGGTGCCGAGCGCGCGGAAACGAACGAAACGGCCTTGTTTGGGCGTGGAAGGCACCTGCGTTTGCGCGGAGGTGTTGGGGAGCGTGCCGGATGCGGTGGCTGGCCCCCAATTCACGCCGTCGGCGCTCACATAAAACTCAAACTGAGCGATGCGGCCGTTGAGAATGCCGTCCTGCCGCGGCAGGTGGCGGAAACCGGTTACGTTGTGGGCGATCCCGAGGTCGATTTGGATTTCGTGGGGGAACGGAGACTGAACGTTGAACCACTCGGTGTGCCAGAAGGTGGATGGGTTGCCGTCGAGGACGTTCGTGGCCGGGGTGGCGGGACCCCAAGATCCGCTTTTTAATTCCTGACTATCGACGTAAGCGAGGGTCCAGCCCGCGCGCGGGATGAGGTGTTCCGGCGTGCCGCTTTCCACGAGAATGGTGCGGGTCGCAGGCGTTGGATCGGATTGACCTTGGGCATCGGTGACCGTGAAGCGGACCGTGTAGGTGCCGGGAGTATTGAACGCGAGCGTGCCAGGATTTTGCGCCGTGGAGTCGGGGAGACCTGAGCCGGTGCCGAAAGACCAATGATACGACAAGGGAAGATGTCCGTCCGGATCGGAGCCGCTGCCGCTGAAGGTGACGGTTTGTCCAGCGGTGATCGTGACGTTGGACGCGGGGGAGGAAATTGTGCCGTTGGGCGCCTGGTTGTCGGTGAGGACGTTGAGTTCGGCGAGCGAAGCGGCGAAGCCGTGGGTGTCGTAGGTGTTGAGCGCGCGAAGCCGGACGAATCGACCCTGTTTCGGGGTGGTGGGAATGGTGCTTTCAGCGGCGATGTTGCCGAACGTGCCACTGGCGACGGGCACGCCCCAGCTGGTGCCATCGGGGCTCACGTAAAACTCAAACTGAGCGATGCGGCCGTTGAGAATGCCATCCTGACGCGGTAGATGGCGGAAGCCGGTGACATGGTAGGGCGCCCCCATATCGATCTGAATCTCGTGCGGAAACGGACGCTGCACGCTAAACCATTCGGTATGCCAGAACGTTGCCGGATTGCCGTCGATCGCGCTGGTCGCAGGTGTCGCGGGACCCCAGGAACCGCTCTTCAATTCCTGGCTATCGACGTGAGCGATCGTCCAGCTGGTGCGGGGTATCGGGAAATTGGATGCGCTGGTTTGCACCAGGACCGTGCGGTTGGCCGGTGTCGGATCGACCTGGCCGAGTGCGTCGGTGACAGTGAGCGTCACAAGGAAACTGCCAGTTTGGTTGAACTGCACGGCGCCGGGATTTTGGACGGAGCTATCTGGAACGCCTGAGCCGGTGCCGAAGGACCAATGGTAGGACAACGGAGTGTGTCCGTCGGAATCTGAGCCGCTGCCGTTGAACGTGACGCTTTGGCCAACGGTGATGGTGATGTTGTCGGCGGGACTGGCGATTTGGCCGTCTGGAGCCTGGTTATTCGTCAGGAGATTGAGTTCAGCGAGCGAAGCGGCGAAGCCGTGGGGGTCGTAGGTGCTCAACGCGCGCAAGCGCACATAACGGCCGATCTTGGCGGGAAATGGCACGGTAGTTTCCGTCCCAACGTTGGCGAACGTGCCGGTGGCGACTGCGGAGCCCCAATTGGATCCGTCGCTGCTGACGTAGAACTCGTATTGTGCAATGCGGCCATTTACGCGGCCGTCCTGGCGGGGCAAATGGCGAAACCCGGTGAGACTGTGGGTGACGCCGAGATCGATCTGGAGTTCGTGAGGGAAACCAGGCTGGGCGTTGAACCATTGGGTGTGCCAGAAGGTGTTCGGATTGCCATCGATCGCACTGCTGGCGGGAGTGGCCGGACCCCAGGAGCCGCTCGTTAGTTCTTCGCTGTCGACATGCGCGATGGTCCAGCCCACGCGGGGAATTGCGGTTTGCGCAAAGGCGGTCGACGACACACCGAGCGCGACGGAGACTAGCGTGACCAGGCTGGCGAGGCGCAGCGCGCGACCGCCGATATGAAGCGAACCTAACGAGAGGGAATTCATGAAGAGACTTCGACGAACGGTCGAAGTCACATGACGGGCACAGCTTCGAAGGCTGCCGAGACGACGGCGGAAGGAATCGTGGTTCCCACTCTCCACCCAATCCAATGCCGCGGGGCGACCGGTCTTGCTCGCAGCGGCCCGAGCATCGCGCCCCACCAAGAGAAACTGCTGGCGGACAAAACGCCGGTAGCGCAGCGGCTCATGACACAGAGATCGAAGTCGGCCGAACGGCTCACAATGATCTTGCGAGCGACGTCGGCAAACTCGGCCGCCGCATAGTGAGGATCATCCGTGACGAACAAGACCGTTGAGAGGCGGAGCTGCGTCTCGAGCTTTTGAATACCTTGCCGGTAGTAAGACGGCGGAAGTGCGACTGAGCCAGAGTCGTTGATCGAGAACCCGGTGTAGTCGGTGCGACGGATATGGACGAAAATCGTCGTAGCCCAGTCGATGGAATGTTGCGCCCCGAAGGCATCTACGGCTCGCGCCGTTTCCGGCTTGAATCGAAGACGTTCACGGAACTTTTCGCCCACCCAGGCATCGGACTGCAGGTATGCGTTTTCGACGAAGGAGACCGGCACGAGACTGCGGGTTTTTCGTTCCAACCGGCCCGACTCGAAAGGGCACGGAACGCCCTCGGTGAGTTTTTCTTCGGTGTAGTAGGAAGCGAAGCCCTTCGCCGCGAGTGAACGCAGCAAGTCACAGAACCGCTCCTTACGTTTGGAAAGGACAATCACGTTGCGCCGCTTCCACACAAAGTTTTGGCGAAGAGCGCGAGCGCCGATGAGTATGCCGACGTCGTGAAACCGGCACATCTTGTCGAGGGCAGAAAGATTAAACAGCTGGTTGCCCAGCCGTCCCTGCGAGGCGTTGAAGACGATCAGCGACATCGTGAGTTCGCTCAGGCGGCGGTCAGCGTCGGATCTCCCGCTGCTTCCCGAGCGGCGGGTGGGCGGGCGGAAGCGTCGACGCGCCAGCGGCCGCGCACGAGACATACGCCGTGCGACGCGGGCGGGACCTCGCCGGTGCCGAAAAAGTTGCCCTCGACCACCACGAGCTCGAAGGCGTCCTCGATGAGATCGAGAAAGGGCAGGTGGCCGTTTTCACCGAGGATGCTGAAACCGATTTGGTAGCGACCGGCGGGCAGAGGGAGATTTTTGATGCGACAGATGAACGCGCCGGAATCGGGAAGCCGGGCGAAATGGTCGCCGCTGAGGCGGTTGTGTTGGAGAAACACGCGGGTGCCCATGCCGGTTTTTACCTCGAGGGAGACGACAACGTTCGATGGCGAGGGATTTGCGTAGTTTTCGAAGTAGAGCACGAAGTCGACGTCCTGACCGGAAGGGACGCAGTCGATTTCGTTGCTGTCGGTGTCGCGGACCTCAGCGGCGACGACCTTCACTGCGCCGGTGCCGGCGCGGTCCGAACGGTTTCTGAAATCCATCGAATGATCGGCGCCCGATCCGAGATAGGCCTGAAGCGCTTCGGTCTGCGAGCCGACGAACTTCACGCTGCCCGACTGGAGCACGACGCCGCGCCGACAAAGGTGAGAGACTGCGGCCATGTTGTGGCTGACGAAGAGGATGGTTCGTCCTTGGCCGGCGACCTCGCCCATCTTGCCCATGCACTTCCGCTGGAACGCGGCGTCTCCGACGGCAAGAACCTCGTCGACGATCAGAATTTCGGGTTCGAGGTGCGCGGCGACGGCAAACGCAAGACGAACATACATTCCGCTCGAGTAGCGTTTGACGGGCGTGTCGAGGAAACGGCCGATTTCAGCGAAGGCGACGATCTCGTCGAACTTCGCTTTGATTTCGGCGCGACGCATGCCGAGGATGGCGCCATTCAGAAAGATATTCTCGCGCCCCGTGAGTTCGGCGTGAAAACCGGTGCCGACCTCGAGGAGGCTCGAAACGCGTCCGTGCAGCGAAATGCGTCCCGAGGTGGGCGGCGTGATCCGGCTAAGGATCTTGAGAAGGGTGGATTTGCCGGCGCCGTTGCGCCCGATGATCGCGACGATGTCGCCCCGGTTCACGGAGAACGAAACATCACGCAGGGCCCAGAAGGAGGTGTCGTCGACTTGCTCGTGCGAGCGAGTGCGCAACCAGCGCAGGGGGGAGCGCACGACGGACTCGATCGCGTGGCGCAAGCCGTCGTGCTTGGACGGTGCGCCGCCAATGCGGTAGCGCTTGGAGACGTTTTCCAATTCGATGACGACGTCGCTCATGACTGATGTGGCGGGCAAGTGGGTTTAGGAAGGATTGCGGCCGACGTATCCTAGATGATGTCGGCAAAGGTCTGCTCGGTGCGGCGAAAGTAGCGAAGGCCAGCGAGGAGCATGACGAGGATCACCGCAGCAGAGAGCAGCAGGCCGGGAAGGTTGAGCACCTGGGCGCCACCGAGAATGGCCCAGCGAAATCCGTCGATCACGCCGGCCATCGGATTGAGCCAGTAGAGGAGCTCCCAGCCCTGCGGCAGAATGTGCGGGGCCGCGAACGTGCTGCTGAAGCCCACCGGCGAGAGATAGAGGCCGAACTGCACAACGAAGGGGATCACGTATCGGAAGTCCCGATACCGGACCATCAAGGCGGAGACCCACAAACCGACTCCGAACGCAGCACCGAACGCGAGGACGATGAACACGGGAAGGGCGACCACCTGTGGGCTCGGGGCGATGCCGTAGAATACGAGAAGCAGCGCGAGCAGGCCGATGGAGATCATCAAGTCGACCAAGCTGGTGATCACGCTGCCAGCCGGGACGACCAGCCGCGGGAAGTAGACCTTCGAAATCATGTTCGAGTTGGCGACGAGGCTGTTGCTGCTCTCGGTGAGCGCGGTGGCGAAAAAGTGCCAGGGCAACAAGCCGCAGAAGACCATCAAAGGATAGGGGACATCGCCGGAAGGCAGTTTGGCGACGCGTCCAAAGACCACGGACAGCACTGCCATCGTGAGGACGGGCCGGAGCACCGACCAAGCGACGCCGATGACAGTCTGCTTGTAGCGGACCAGGATGTCGCGCCAGGCGAGAAAATAAAACAGCTCACGATAGCGCCAGAGGTCGCGCCAATATTGACGTTCGGTGCCACCGGCTTCGATGACGAGGTGCTGCATAGCAGGAGGGGGGCGAATGTCGCCGACGAGTGATTATTTCAGGCGGAGACGCTGCCGCCATTTCGGTGCATTCCGGCTGGAAGGAACCGTCGCTGGAACGAACTTCCTACAAGTTCGCGATGCGCAGTAGAGCGACAGGAGGGGCATGTGATGACAAGCCTGCTCAGGCTATATAGACCCTGATACGCACCTCAAAAAAATCCCTAGAGAGGATTAATTCGAGGCGGCCACGTCGGAAGGCTCGGCGACCTCGGGGGAAGCGGTGAGCTTTCGGAGATGATCGACCAGCTGCCGGGTAAGTTCGCGGCGCTCAAAGCGGCTGATGTAAGTGCGATCAACCTTGAGCGGCGGTTCGCCGTTGAGCCAGGCGCTGTATTGGCGACGGAGGTGCGCGACCATTTGATCAACGTTGTCGGGCTCGCACACGAGTCCGGTGCGTGCGCGAGTGAGAATTTCCTTCGCGTCTCCCTCTGGAACGGGAGCGAGGATAGGACGGCCGCTGGCGATGTATTCGTAGGTCTTGCCGGGAACGATGCTGGCGCGCTTGCCTGAGGGAAGCTTGTGCATCGGCAGGAAAAGCAGATCGGCCCCCCGGACGGCGCGCACGCTTTCGTTGTGAGGAAGATAGCCGGTGAATTTCGTCATCGATGCAACGGGTGAGTGGGCGACGAGTTCGCGATCGATAGCGCGGGTTTCGCCCACGAGGAGGAAGAGGACATGAGACTCGATGGAAGGGTCTTCTTTCCGCCACTGCTCGAGCGCCTGCAGCAGGTAATAGTGCGAACGGGGGAGGATCTCGACGCCCATTTCGATTCGGCCGAGCAAGCGATATTGCCAGGGGCGACGACGCTGGCGGAGGCCCGCGGCCGCGTGGAGAAAACCGGCATGAACGATCGTGAATTTCTCATTGCGCGGCGGAGGTGTGGCCGGGGGCAGATCATCGAGATCGAAGCCGTTTGTGATGCTGATGCTGCGCGGTTCGAACTCCGGAAATGTAGTGCCGAGGGCCGCGGCGGCCTCGGGGGTGTTCATGATGATCAACGACGACGTCAGCAAAGCGCGGCGCATCGCACGGCAGTTTCGCTCGCGATGCCAGCGGGTGCGATAGACCTGAAACTCGTCGAGCGCCCAAGGATCGCGAAGGTCGGCCACCCAGGGGATTCGACACAGTTTAGAAAGTGCGGTGGCGAACGCCGCATCCGAGAAAGGCGACATCGAAACGAAGATTGCTTCGAGGCGTTTCTCTTCGACCAGGCGCGCGGCGAGTTCGAGCCGATTGGATTCGGCGGTCAGCCTTTCGTCGCGCGAGCCGGCGGGCCAAGGGGTGCGAACGACGTCAACCCCGGGTGGGATCTCGGCGGCGAGAGTTTCGTCGGGCGGACTCCACCGGCGGTCCGTGGCGCCGACGCCCGTGAGGACGGTCGGTTCGATGCCGAAGGACGGCAGATATTTCACAAACTTCAGCGACCGTTGCACGGCGGCACCGCCGTGCGGCGGGAAATGATACGCGACGAACAGGATTCGTTTCATGTGACGGGGGTAGGGAAATTGCAGCGGACGACCCGGGCGGGTGCGCCGACGGCGACGCAATAATCGGGAACGTCGCTCTTCACCACGGAATTGGCGCCGATGACGGCGTTGCGGCCGATGGTAACACCTGGGCAGACCACGACGTTTTGGCCGAGCCACGCGCCCTCGCGTATCCGGACCGGTGCGACATCGGCGATGCCTTGGTCCTTGATCGGGAGATCGTGAGCCGCGTGCGCGTGTGAATGATCGGAGATATAGGCGTAGCGGGCGATGAGGACGTTCCGCTCGATGACCACGCTACTTCGCGACGTGATCGTGCAGAAGCCAGCGATCGAAACGCCGTCATGGATTTGAATCGCGGCGTGCGAGCGGCGCTCAGCGGGAGCGATTACCTCCAGCCAGGAGTTGGGGCCCACGAAAACCCGTGCGCCGATTTCAATGTGCTCGGTTCCCTGCAAACGAATGGGAAGCGAGAGCGCAGAGCGAGGGCCGAGGCGCCGGAAGTCGCCGCGACAAAGGAAGGTGAAGGCCTTTGCGCTGGCACGAAGCCACCAGCGGTGTGCGCTCAAGAAGCCGCGGATACGCATGATGGAACTGTCACCGAGAGTTCAATACAGGCAGCGCCGTCTCCTGAAACAGAGAGGGCGACGGAGTGAGGATCACAGGTTTCTCCGCGGGGGCGCGTTTCACCAGGCAGGGGATGGCGGCGACCAGGAGATAGAAAAAGACGTAGAGCTGGTCGAAGTAGGAGATGGTGAAAAAGGTGATCGTATGGGCGAAGAACGTGCATCCCGCGCACCACAGCAGCAGTTCGTTGGTATCGTCTGTTTGCCGCATTTGGCGCATGCGACGTCCGAGCAGACCGAATGAACGAGTGAGAATGCCGATGAGCGTCAGGGTGAGGGGCAGTCCGCCGATCACACCCAGGTGGACGTAGTAACTGGTGAGGTCGCAGTGCTCGGGGACGGATGGGAGGCCATAGGGCATCCAGTGCCGCGTAAAGTCCGTGCCCATGAACCACCATTCGTCGAGGTGTTCGAAGGCGCTTTCGAGCAGACGCGAGCGATGCCAGCCGGTGCTACCGCCGACGAAATCGATGATGGAGATGAGATAGAGAACGGAGCGCTCACGGAAGAGTTGGATCACGACGAGGAACGCGATCGCGGCGAGTTTCACTTTTCCGAGCGACGTGCGCCACCGCCACAAGAACAGGGCGCCAGAGCCGAGCAGAAAGGTTCCGATGGGACCGCTCGAAGCTGAAGCGCTGATGATCGCGAAACTCGAGATGATGCCGAGCAACGCGGTTCGCCGGTGGTTTCGCCAGATGGCGACGAAAAGGGGGAAACAGACGGCGCCGATCGTGCCCGCGAGGATGGGGGTTCCGAACGGCCCCATTGCGCGATTTTGGTCGTCGCGTGTGATCGCGAAACTGAAGCGGCTGCCGATGGCAGAGTAGCTATTGGCGCCGGTTACGGCTTCGAGGGTCAAAAACGCGGCGAGCGGAATCAGCACGATCGCGGTCGCGCGGATCAGTTGAACGAAGTCGGCGGGCTCGCGGAGATAGCACCGACCGTAGAGATAGGTGCCGAAGACATTCAGCACGAGACCGGCGCGATAGGTGAACGGATTTCCGGTTTCGTGGCCGAGTGAGCTGAGCAACGCGATCGCGCTCCAAGCGGCCATCAGGAGGTCGAGTGGTTTGCGTGGGTGCCAGTCGATCAATCCCGTAAAGAACGCGCGGAACAAACCGGCGAGCAGGACGAGTCGCACGGCGCTGAATTGTCCGCCGATCGTGGCGTAGTAGGGTGTGTGGCACGCGGCGATCAGCAACGGCACAAACGCGAAGCGGCGAGGCAACGCGAACTGCGCGAAAACGAGCGCGAGTGTGAGGAGGAGGAGCGGGCCGTTCATCGTGGAAGCGGCAGGACAAAGGGAGCGCTTCGAACCGAAGGCCTCCCAACCATGCAGAAAAAAAGCGGGGTCCCGGAGGACCCCGCTATGTCAGGACGAAGTGATGCTTGGCGATCAGTTGGTCTTCAAGGTGACGTTGGAGACCGTGTGCTTACCTTTCGCCGCGAAGATCGCGAAGTTATTGAGCTGCTTCACGGAGGCCTGCGACGAACGGAACGCGAAGTTGGTGGCGAGCGTGATCGCGGAGCCGCCAGCGGGCGTGACCGTAGCTGAGTAGCGCTTGGTAGCGACATCGATCGTGAGCGTCACGCGGTAGGACTTACCTGCGATGTATTTGATCGAGTTCGCCTTCGACCAGCTGCCGGAGTTGATGGCGTCGATGATGCCATTCGGCGCGAATCGAAGAGCGATCGCGAGATCGGCGTAGGCGCTCGGGTTGCCGTTGCTGATCCCGGTGATCGTGTCGACGGGAGCGGTCGGTGCTACCATGTCGAACGAGATCGTGGCCTTACCGGTCACAGGCGAGAACGCTGCGTTCTGCCAGGCGCCAGAGCTGGTCTTGCTGGCGAAGATTTGCGTGGTGCCAGTGCTCGGAGCGGGAGCCGGGGCAGGCGCTGGGGCCGGAGTGGGCGTCGGCGCGGGGGCCGGAGCCGTGGGAGCCGGGGCGGGCGCCGGAGCAGGAGCCGGAGCGGCAGCGGACTCGATACCGAGATCGATGATCGCGTGCGCACCGGAGCTGGCGAAGTAGCCGACATTGTTGAGCTGGGTCGCCTTGGCCTGTTCCGTGCGGAACTGGTAGTTATCCGCGATGCGAACGGCGCTACTGTTGGGAGCGGACACGGTGACCGAGTAGCGCTTCGCCGCAACGTCCACAGTCAGTGTGAAGTGATACTTTACGCCTGGCGTGTAGGCGACTTTGGCGAGGGCTTGGAAGCTGCCGCCGTTGCGGGCGTCGATATAGCCGGTCGGAGCGAAACGCACGGCCGCGGCGAGGTCGGTGTAGGCGTCGGCTGCACCGTTGGAGAGGCCGATTACGCCGTCCATCTTGGACTTCGAAGGCATGGCGTCGAAGGTGAGCGTGAACGTGCCTTTCTGCGCGGGGATGCCCTTGTTTTCCCAGATCGAGGTGGCGACGTTCTCTTCCTTGATATCCGCGGGCGTGGCGTTGCGGTAGGCGCGCCACATGGAAGCAACCTGAAGTTGGATTGAGTTCGAGCCGTTGCTCGCACCTCCGCCCTCCATTGCCCAATAACGATCGTAGTAGTCGAACGTGGCCGGCCAGTTCCAAGCGTTTTGGAGGCCCATCAGACGCGCGGTGAGCACGTGGCCGATGGTGCAGGAGCCGGAGACATTGCGATAGTAAGCGTCCCAGTTGCGGCCGTCGCGCGAAGGGTCGCCGGTGTGTTTTTCGCCCCATTCCGCGATGCCGACGTCGCTGGAAATATAGCGGACGCGCGGACGGCCGTCGGCCGTGTAGAGGGGGCGGCCGACGTCGGCGGAGGTGACATACCACGTCTGCTGGTCTTCTTGGAAGATGCGCGTCGTCGAGCCGTTGGCATAGGCGAGGATGTTGGAGTCGCCCAGCATGGTGCCCGCGAGAAGGAGCGGCATCTTGCGGCCCTGGTTGTGGCCGCCGTCATTGCCCCAGACCGCGCCGGCCTTGGCCGCGCCGTAGATGTCGATGCCGTATTGAACGAGACGAATGGCGAGTTTCTCCTTTTGCGCGGTGGTGTAGTTGAGCTGCAAGGACAACAGACCGCTGGCGAGCACGTGGGCCATCTCGCGGCCGTAGGTCGGCTGGTTGGCACCCGGGTGCATGTAGCGGCCGGTCCAGTTCGTCTTTTGTTCAATCCAGGGGCGCTCAAACGCCTGCTCGACGGAGGTCAGGGACGGCGTGCTGGACACCGGCGGGAGTGAGCGGAGCTTGCCGTATTGAAGCTGGCTCTTGTTCCAGCGGATCGTCTTGTCGCCTCCCACATACGGGGGGCGGAACGAACCCGCGGGAGCCGGGGAGGAGAGGACCGTGAGGATCGCGATCGTCTTCAACTGCGGATTATCGCCGGTTGCGCCCGCCGTGTAGCTTTCCGAGGAGAGCAGCGACGAACCCGGCTGGACGGTGAGAGGGAACTGCTTCGCGACGTTCAGCGCCGCGGAGAAGGTGTTGTTCTTGATCCGGCTGTCGTAACCCTGCGAGCCGTTGACCGCGGGATTTATCATGGAGCCGTGCAACGTGGCGCCGCCGGAAACGACGGAGCGCGGGCTGATGGAAGTGATCTTCACCGGCCCTACCACCCAGTAGTCGCCGTTGGCGAACTGGCCCGAGGGATAGTCACGATCAAAAGTCCATGTAATCCCGAATTGGGTGATTGAGGTTGCCCCGAAAGCTGCGACCGACGCGAAAGCTTGTAGGGAAAACGCCGCGACAAGCAGTCCGGCTTTTTTCTTAAGGATTCCTAGTATCATCGCCTGATGTGAACGGCGATGACGGGAAAAAGTTCAACGAATCTGCGGCCTATAGATAAGATTTTACCCGTTGATTACTAATCACATCTTATCCCGAAATAAACGGGGAGCGAGAGTGGCCGCCGGAGCGTCGTTGACGACGGCGGACGAAGGACGGATGCCACGATCGAGGCTGTATCAAAGATGTGGAGACGTGCGTGTGAACAGTGTCCGACGGAAGAGTTCCGATAGATTCCGAATGATTTTGAAGACGCCATTCCCAAGGGATTCCTTCGAGCTCGGCGTGCTCCGCGAGGCCTGATTGCCAAAGCCGTAGAAAGAGTCCCGCCTCGTGCCACTGATCGAAGCGGCGATGGATGGCGGAGGGGCTGCCAAGGGTGGTAGGAAGTTCCTTCCACGGTGTGCCGGTGCGGAGCACGTGCAGGATGGCCTCGAAAGCCTGGCGCGCTGGAATGGGTTTTCGGCCCCCGCCCGGGCGACGCTGGAAAGCATGGCCCTCCGCGCGCGATGGTGCGGGGAGAAGCGGCTCCACGGCGGACCAGAGCTCGTCGCTGATCGGCTTCGGAGTGAGCTTGGGATCGGATTTGTTCAACGCGGACGAAAAAGATCGTCGCGCTCTCTCCGCGCGCTTGCGCGCGGCGCGCATTCGTGTCCGGCGGGTCGGGTGGTTCTGCCCGCATGGTGACGCCGGTTACTAGAAATGTTCGCTGTTGGAAGACCAGGGAACGCGAGACCGGATCGGCGGCGACAGCCGTTGGACGGGTTGGACACCGACGTTGAGCACCGCGTGGTAGCCGCTGACCGAGTGGAAGCCGAGGCGGTCGAGGGGCACGGACGGGCGGAAGTTCCTGTGCAGGCGCCACGCCTCGGCTATCCGCACGGCCGCGCCTCCCGGCGGTGTGACCGTGACCGCATACCAGCCCGAGGCGGGTTGAAGCGTCATCACCACGCGGTATTTCTCTCCGGGCAGGTAGCGCACCACGCGGGCCGCGCGAAAACGATCGCCGTCGCGGGCCTCGATCACGCCCGTCGGGGCGAGTCGAACGGATGCGACGAGCGCGTCGGCCGACTGGGCGTTACCGTGAGACAGGCCGGTGATTCCTTCCATGCCGGCGGTGGATGCCAGTAGATCGAACGAGAGGGTGAAGGATCCCGATTGCGGCGGCAGCGTGAGGTTGTGCCAGATGGGAGTGGCGACATTCGCTTCCGAGAGCTTGGCCGGAGTGGCGTTGCGATACGCGCGCCACATCTCGGCTACGAACGGTTGGATCGAGTTTGCGCCGCGGCCGATGTTTCGCTGTTCGTGCGTCCAGTAACGGTCGTAGTAGTCAAACGTCGCCGGCCAGTTCCACTCGTCCTGCAAGCCCATCAGCCGCGCGGTGAGCACGTGGCCGATGGTGCTGCTGCCGGCGACTGCGCGGTAATACGCGTTCCAGTTGCGGCCGTCGCGCGACGGATTACCGGCGTGCTTCTCGCCCCATTCGGCAAGGCCGATGTCGCTCGGAAGATAACGATCTCGCGGACGGCGATCGCCGGTGAACAGCACGCGTCCGACGTCGACCGCCGTGACATACCAAGTTTGTTGATCCTCCTGAAAAATGCGGCGTCTGCTGCCGTCGGCGAAGGAGAGCAGGGCCGGGTCGTCGAGAACGTATCCTGCGAGCAAGAGGGGCATCTTTCGCCCGTGGTTGTGTCCACCATCCGCATGCCATCCGGCCCCCGCGGCGGCGGCCCCGTAGATGTCGATGCCGTATTGGACGAGGCGGACGAGAAGCTCCTTCTTCTCGGCCGCGCTGTAGTCGAGCTGCAGGGCCAGCAGTCCCTCCGCGAGTGTGTGCGCGATTTCGCGGCCGTAGGTGGGCTGGTTGTCGCTCGGGTGCAAGTAGCGGCCGGTCCAGTTCGTCTTTTGTTCGATCCAAGGTCGGGCGAAATTGTCGGCGATATGT
The DNA here is from genome assembly GCA_023391285.1 of Verrucomicrobiota bacterium. Classification (GTDB taxonomy): domain Bacteria; phylum Verrucomicrobiota; class Verrucomicrobiia; order Opitutales; family Opitutaceae; genus Opitutus. The sequence goes on along the minus strand of JAEWBF010000026.1, from coordinate 44,882 downwards.
CGCGGCGAAGGCGCGTGCGCCACGCGCGGAAGCGAGCGCAGGCGGTCGTAGCGAAGCTGGCTGACGTTCCACCGCGGGTGTTTGTCGGCGGCGAGATAAGGCGGACGAAACGAGCCGGGCGGCGGCGGTGCCGCGAGCACCGTGAGGATCGCGATCGTCTTGAGCTGCGGGTTGTCCTTGGTCGCGGCGGCGGCGTGACTTTCCGCGGTGAGGAGCGAACTGCCCGGTGCGAGGACGAGCGGCAGCTGTGTGGCGGCGTTGGCCGCAGGCGAGTAGGGATTGTTCTTGATCCGGCTGTCGTAGCCCTGCGCGGTCGCATTGACCGTCGGGTTGAGCATCGAGCCGTGCATCGCCACGCCGTGGTGCGTGACGCTTGCCGGATGGATTTGCACGAGCTTCGCGGGTCCGACGATCCAGTAGTCGCCGTTCGCGAACTGTCCCGTCGGATAGTCGCGATCGAAGGTCCAGGTGATGCCGAACTGCCGGATGGTTTTAGCGGCGAATGCGTCTGCCGCGGACAAGGCGAAGGAGCCGATGAGGAGAAGCAGGAAGGGTTGGCGCGGGGCCAGGAGGCGGGATTGTCTCTTCATCGGCTGGTGGGATTCAGAGCCGGTGAGAATGTTCAGATAAGTTTCCGATCATCGTGGGAATTCTGACCTGCTGATGATCCGCGTTGCGAACGTGAGCGTAACTCATGCAGCGGCGCCGGCCCGGAGGGCGGCGATGCGCCGCAGCGTTGCCGGCTGGAGGACGCGCCGCTCGGCCAGCCGGTCGGGGAGCAGTTGCCCGGCGCTGCGTAGTGCTTTCATGAATGCAGGCAGGTGACCGTGCCGCGCGGCCGTGAGAAGCTGGTAGCCGAGCCGCGGAATCAGGTAGAGCAGCGCGCGCGGCCAAGGGAGGCAGCTCACGGCCAGCAACACCTGATTGCGGGGCTTGTAGAAGACTTTGATTTCGCTGCGGCGCGAGACGGGATGGGCGTGGTGCAGCACCGCGAGTTCGGGGCAGTAGAGAATCGTGCCGCCGCGATCGAGCAGCCGGAACGCGAGCTCCACCTCCTCGTAGTGCATGAAAAAAAATTCCGGAAAGAGGCCGGAGCGGATGAGCGCATCGCGGCGAAAAGCGTAGGCGGTGCCGCTGAAGTAGGTCGTCGCGAAACGCCGCCCCGCCCAGCTCACCGGCCGCGAGTGCCACCAGCGGGGAACGTCCTCGCTTTGGCCGTCGGATTGAAGCAAGCGGAAAGCCAGTCCGTCGACGGCGCCGTGGTGCGCGAGCGTGGCCACCGCGCGGGTGAGCACCGAGGGATCGGGCACGGTGACATCGCTGTCGAAACCCACGATGATGCGGCCGCGCGCGGCGCGAATGCCGCGATTGCGTGCCGCCGCGGGGCCGGAGTTGACGCGATGGCGCAGCACGCGCGTGTCCGGGAACTCGGCCAGGAGGCGAGGCGTCGGATCCTCGCTCGAGTGATCGTCGACGACGATCACCTCGAAGCTCACGCCCACCTGCCGGTAAACGTCACGCAGCAGGAGCAGAAGGCTGTCGCAGCGGTTGAACGCCGGAATGACGACACTGACGACGGGAGCGTTATCCGAAGAGAGGCTCACAGGCGGGGTGTTGCGGGAGCGGAGAGCGGCTTGCGCGCAAAATAGATCGGCTCGTTGCTGAGGCCGTGGCGCGCGATGAGGGAGTCGTCGATCAGATCTGAAGGTCGAAGTTTGAGCAGTTCGAAGCCGGCGGCCATGATGCGGGCGCCGAAGCCGGTGTCCGAGTAGCGGCGCACGTGTCCGGTTTCCCGCTCGTTGGGGCGCCCGTATTCCACCGTATCGGTGAGGCTCCAATCGATCGGGACCTGGAGGATTGCCGTGCCGCCGGGACGCAGCACGCGGAAGATCTCGGCGAGCGCCTGAACATCGGCGGGCACGTGTTCAAGCACGTGGTAACAGAGGAAGTAGTCGCAGGTTTTGTCTGCGTAGCGCATCGCGGTGAGGTCGCCCTGTTCCATCGCGAACCGCTCGAGATCGAAGCTGAGATAATTGCGTCCTTCCTTGCGCCAAAGGCAGTAGGCCTGGAAGGAGCGGACCGGTGCAACCTCGATGACAGATTTCTCGGGCGAGAAGAAGTCGGAGGCCATGCCCAGAACGATCGCGAGCGTGCGATAGCGGTGGATGCAACTGCAGCGCGGGCACGACGCCTCGCGTTCGTAGTATCCCGGGCCGACATTCGGATAAAATCGCGAGCCGGACCAGCCGCAGATGTTGCACGAGCGCGTGTCGGGGCGAAGCGCCGTGTCGACGGCCGAACGCAGTCCGAGGTGCCCCAGACCCGCGAGCGCGTCGGCCGCACCGCGCACATGCAGCTTGCGGACGGACCAGCCGAAGTAGCGCGTCCAGCGATAGCCGAGCCGCGCGTGGCCGAAACGGATCGGCACGGCGGGCATCACCGGGCTCGGCGGGTTGGATCGCCGGGTGCCGGGCGTCAGTATTTTAGCACCCAGCTTTCCAGCGAAAGCGTCCAGCGTAGAATCGTGTTCCATTTGGGAAGGGAGTTGGGACGAGGTTGAGGGGAGCGGCGAAAGGAGGAGAGGAGTCGGTGCGCGCCGAGCAGCGAAAGTCGGAACAGGGCCGCGCAGAGCACACCGCAACGATACGCGAGGGCATGGGCCCGACCGCGATGCTTGGCCATGAAGCGCCAGAGCGACTCGGTGGCCATGACGACGGCGAAATTTGACTTCGCGCTGCGCACGCTGCCGTCGCCATAGTGAACGGCCTGCGCGCCGGGCACATAGTAGTTCTTGTATCCGCAAAGATGGGCCTTGTAGCAAATGTCGGTGTCTTCCGAATACATGAAATAGTCGGCGCTGAAGCCGCCGATCGCCTCGAACACAGCGCGAGGGATCATCAGGCACGCGCCGGAAATCGCCTCGACCTCCGTCGGCGTCGTGGAGCTGGAAAACAGCGGCGCCATCCCCCAGAGTCGCGAACGCGGCCAGAGGCGTCGCAGGAAATTCGAATCGAGCAGTTGATTGGCGACGGTGGGGAACGCGAGCAGCGCGCTGGTTTGCACGGTGCGATCGGCGTTCAAGAGCGTGCCACCGACGGCGCCGCAAGCCGGCAGGGTTCTGGCCGCATCGACGAGGAGATCCAAGGCATCTCCGATCACCTCGGTGTCGGGATTCAGGAACAGCAGGATATCGCCGCGACTGTGTGCCACTGCGGCGTTGTTGGCCCTGCCGAAGCCAAGGTTCTTTTCGCTTTGGATGAATCGAACCGTGGGAAAATGGGCCGCGAGCATGTCGCCGCAGCCATCGAAGGAGGCGTTGTCGATGACCACGATCTCGATCGAGCAGCGGTGCGTTTGCGCGAAAATGGACTGGAGGCACTGGCGCAGCAGGGCCTTCGAGTTCCAATTGACCACGATGACGGAGAGATCAGGCCGGGACGACATGAGGGCGAGCGCGAAGGGGGGCGGTCGAAGAGGACGGGGGCCGAATGGTCAGACTCCGACCGTGCGGATGGGAGCGCGAGCGGCGTCGGCGTTGTCCGGTTGCGCACCGGCGGCGGCATGCGAGGCACTGCCGAGGTGAACGAATTCCCGCAGCGCGGAGAGCAACGAGGGGCTGGCGTAGGGACCGGTGCGGTCCTGCGCCTGGATGCGGTCGATCTGCGCGAGACGCTGGCGGAGCTCATGCTCATCGAACGCGACGTTGATTTTTCCGAGGGCAAGCAGCTGTTGCGCAGTGGCCATTTGGTGGTCGTTACGCTGCTCCCCGAGCGCGGCGCGGCGGGGCATGACGAGAATGGGCTTTTCGAAGCGGAGGGCCGAGAGGATGGTCCCCATGCCGGCGTGAGAAATGATCAGTCGAGCTTGAGTGAAGCAGCGGTTGAATTCGGGCGGGGCGAGAAATTCGACCGCAGGGAAGCTGGATGGACGCCAGGCGTTTTCTCCGATTTGCGCAAAGACGTCGGAGCGTCCGGTTTCACGTGCCCAGAGATCGACCGCGCGAATGAGCCGATCGAAGGGGAGTTCGGTGCCAACGGTAACCAAGATCATAATACACTCCCGTGGTAGAAGGGGCCTTTTTCGGCCGCGAGATGCGGCCATTGCGTCATCCAGTGATCGACGTGTTTCCCAGCCTCGCGTCCGCTGAGCGAGAGCTGCTCGGCGTTGGCGACGCTATCGATCCAGATCGTGCGGGCGCCGGCCAGGGCGCCGAAACGAACAGCAAAGTAGCCGGGGGCGGCTCCGGTGGAGATAACCACGTCAGGGCGCTCGGTGAGGACGATCCACAGCGCGGCGAACGCGCAGAGCACGAGTCGGTGTTTCTGCCACATGCTCGCGTCGGGGATGCAGCGGAACCGGGCGTGGGGACCGAGGTCCGATCGATACGCTCTTTGCACCGTGGCAAACACGACGTCACAGCCCTCGAACGCGGGGCGAAGTCTCAACAGCTGCACCCAGTGTCCCCCGCCGGACGAGACCGCCAGCACTTTGATGGGACGTTGCCTCATATCTCTCCTTTTGATTTGAACGCGATGGACGAACGGGGCGCGGTAGGGCGTCCCCACGGTGAGGAGCTGGAAAAAGGCGCGTGGAGGGAGGCGTCGCTTGGCGGTCCGCGGATCAACGCGGTCGTGAAGCGACTTCAGGCGTCGCTGGAAGGCCGTCGGATTAAATTTCCTGGAGCAGCGGCCGTGGCAGATAATTTCGGGTGCGATTGACAATCACACTCAGCGTGCAACTGGCTTGAGCGAGGAGACTGCTGGCGCGTTTGACGGCGTCGCGGTTTGTTTTCTCGGACTCCACAAGGAGGAAAACCATGTCCATGTTGCGCGCGAGCTGAGGCGTGACGCTGACTTGGTTAACCGGCGGCATATCGAAGATGATGTAGTCGTAGTCGCTGGCGCGCAGGCGCGGGATCATGTTCGAGAATCGCTTGGGGAGAATGCGAGAGAGGCGTTCGTTGCCCGTCGCGTGCGGAACGACGAAGAGGTGTTCCTGCACGCGGGCCTCTTCGCGATGCTGGCCTTCGAGGAGGTCGTCGAGGCCGACCTGGATCTTGCCGTCGCGGAAATGATACGGCGTGTGCGGCCCCATGTTCATGTCGACGAGCAGGACGTTGCCGTCACCGGTCTTCGACAGAGATGCGGCGAGCCCGGCGGCCACGGTGCTGACACCGGCGCGATCGCCACAACTGGTGACGGCAACTAGCTTGGGTTTTTTCACCACGCCGCGAACTTCAAAGAAGAAGATAAGGCGGTCGCGAAGCGCTTCGAAATAAGAGGACAGCTTGCTCTCGATCTCGCCGCCGTGCGCGCGGCCGGCGCCGGGTGGTGCCTCGAGTTGGGCAACGGCAAGAGGGCCGCGCCCGAGGCGGCCGGGAATATTGGGAATCGAGAAGAAAAGCGGCAGGCCGAGGAGTGATTCGACTTCGGAAGGGCGCCGCACGCTCTGGTCGAGGAACAACTCCAGGCAGAAGGCGAGCGCCAGACCGAAGATCAACCCGCCGCCGGCGAGTCCGCCAACGACTTTATAGAGTTTGCCGACATCGCGAACGGGCGGAGTCGGCGCCTGGATCATGGTGATGTTGGACACGCGTCCACTGCCGAGTGCTTCGTTGATGCGCGTCTGTTCGAGCGTAGTGGAGAAATAGCGATACTGCGCTTCCTGCAGTTCCTTCCGGCGCTGGAGATCGCTGATCGAAAGCTCGAGTTCGCTGAGATCGTTAGCCTCTTTCTGAACCTGCGTGAGATGGTCCTGGAGGACCTCCAGCCGAATCGAGAGCGAGCGGATGCGTGAGCGCTCCTCGGCGACGTTGACGGTGGCGACGTCGCGGCTCGAACGAGGCCCCTCGTTTCCGGGGAGTTCGCGCAAAACGGGAAATTCGGTTTCCAGCGCTTCCTTGGCGGCGGCGGCACGGGCAATGCGTCGGCGAAGATCGGTGATCGCGGTGCTTTCGTCGGTGAACGTCGCGAACATCTCCTGATACTTCTGCGTGAGCGTTTCGAGCGTGCCGAGAGCGACACGATACTCCTGCGCCTTTGCGGCCGGGACGGCGGTGTAGGGGACCTGAGCGTCCTCGAAGTCGGAGAGGAGCGCTTTGCGCTCGGCGATGAGACCGGTCGTTTCGAGGATCTGCTGCTTCGTCTTCGCCATCTGTTCGGCGAAGGCCTGCTTGGCCTCAGCGAGGGAGAGAACTCCGGCTTTCTCTTTCAGCCGGCGCAGTTCTTCTTCGGTTTTTTGGAGATGTTCACGAAGGACCTGGGTTTCCTTTTGGAGCAGGTCGTCGAACATTCCCGTGGACATGTGGATTTCGAGGTGCCGCTTCAGATACTCCTCGATGAGCATCGAGAGCACGGGTTGGGTGATCGCGCCGTCGGGGTGTTGGAATTTGATTCCGAGGACGCGACTGCCGCGGGGAGCGGAGGCTTCGATGCCGCCGCGGATGACACCAGCGGCAGCGTCCAGGTTGGATCCACCACCGTAGGCCTCGAGAATTCTTTCCGGCCCGATGTTGAGCGCCACTTGTTTCGCGAGATCCATGCTCGTGAGGATCTCCACTTCACTGCTGATGATCGTCTCGCCGCGCTGATCGGTAGATTTGATCTGTGCGTCCTCGGAGACGTTGAGAGGCGCGCCGGTTTCCTGGATATAGCGGATGAAGAGTTTGGCGTCCGACTTATAGATGATGTCGGGCCACGAGCGATAGACGGCGGCGGCGGCGAACAGTCCAATGAGGGTGAAACCGATGATCTTCCACTTGTGCTTGAAGAGCACGTAGTAGATGTCGCCGACACCAATTGCGCGGGAGGTTTCGGGCTTATCGTCGACCATAAAAGACGGCAACGCGTCGAGCGCGTAGGAGTTGAAGAGGAACGAAAGACGGACGTCTAGCTGACGAGCCGGAGCTGACTGCTGGGGACGAGCGTGCGTGCGCCGCAGTCGAGGAACGAGAGCAGAACGGCGACGCGTTCGGAATCGCTGAGCTCTTGCTGCACAATGGCGCGGAGACCCATGAGCGGACCGGCTTCGATCTCGACGATATCCCCGGCGGAGAAGTGCGGCTTCAGACTGGAAAGGTCGAGGGCGTCGCCCACCCATGCCTTCAGTTCGTTGATAGAGTGCTCGGGAACGACCGCCGGCGCGTGTCCGCAATGGACTACGTCGATAATGTCCGGAGCGTAGCGAACAGCGCGATAACTCAGCGCCGGTTCGAAGCGGCAGAAAATATAGCGGGGGAACAGCGGACGGACGACGGTTCGACGCACGCGCCGAATGACTCGTTGTTCGCGGAGCTTGGGCGAGTAGGTCTCGATTCCGAGGGTCTCTTCATAGAAGGCGCAGGTGGATTCTTCCTTCTGCGGGCGTGTGTGTATGCAATACCAGTCCATATGCGGAATGTCTGCGAGCGGTTGTGAGCTGGGACGCTGCCGCCATCGAGGTGCGGTTGGCCGCGCCGGGCGTTGAGTGCTGGCCTTCGCGGAGAGTGTTTATCCAACGCTCTCTGCTGGCTGGGTGGCAGAGCAAGGGCGCGGCAAACGGAGGTTCAAGGCTATTCCAGACTACAGCGCTACGCACAGGGTTTTGCTTACGCTGCGCGACGAAACATCCCCGACAACACGACTCTTGGATTATAAAGGCGACCTGCTACCGTGCGATTCGCGACGAGGGGAGGTTATCCAAGTTTATACAGCGTCCAGAGACAAATGGGTTAAATTTGATATGCCATGAACAGACTCGATGATTTCGATTGCGAGGGCGAAAAAATGTTCCGCGGGCAGGTGCGGCGGATTCGACTGCTGGCCACGGTGATCGGCATGGTGCCGCTCCTGCTTTGGGCTGGCTGTGCGACGCCCACGAGCGGGCAGGCTTTGGCGGCGGGCGCGCCGCAGGAAGGAGCGGGCGTGATCCTGGAGGGCGACCAATTGCGGGTGTCCTTCGTCGGTGCGCCGAATATGGATACGACCGCGGAGGTGCGGCGTGATGGGCGAATCACTCTGCCGATTGCGGGTGAGGTGATCGTGGCGGGAAAGACGCCCGCCGAGTTAAGCCAGGAGCTGACTCGGAGATATGCGACAGAGCTGCTGGCGAGCGACGTCGTGGTCGCCGTGATGGCGTCGTCGTTCGATGTGAATGTAAGCGGGGCAGTCCTGCGGCCGGGGAAATACACCTCGAAGCGACCGATGACCGCGTTGGAAGCAGTAATGGAGGCGGGCGGATTCGATCACGCGAAGGCGGACATCAAGCGGGTGGTGGTGGTAAGGCACCAGAATGGAGAAGTGAATAACTTCGTGCTCGATCTGAGTCAGGTGCTCAGCGGGAAGCCGAGCGAGCCGTTTTACCTAAAACCTTCGGATATCGTTTTTGTGCCGACTCGCTTCGTCTGGTTTTAGGGTGTTTGCCCCTAGCGCGACCATCAGGGAAACGAGCAAAACGGCATGGAAGGTCGTTTGGAGATTCCATCCGCAATAGTTTCCATCTACAGACATTTGATATACATGGACGGCGTAGCATTCCAGCTGCATACGCACCGCCGGCGCACGAAGCTTCGACAGATGGAAGTCTGTCGGAACGGCGCACCGATCGGTCACATTGCCCGGTCCCCGGGAGGGCGGATGTATCGATTCTTTCCGGGTATAGACAACGACATCGCGTTTGTGTTTGAGCACCGCAGCCTGGAAAGGCTGATTGAGGCAATCGACAGTCGATCCTGGGAGCGAGAACTCGACTCGCTGCGAACTCCGGCGCGCTGAAGAAAGATTACTGGGCTGCGATCTTGCGCAGCCAGATCTGGCCGCCGTCGCCCCTAGCACAAAGCGGCATGTGCTCGCGGAGAAAATCGCGTTTGAAATGCGCGAGGTAGGACGAGAAAAATTCCACGCGGAAGGCGCGGTTATACATTAGGAAGGCGCGGAGTAGATATTGCTCGTTCCACGCGCGACCTTCTTCGAGCCATTCGCGCGGGTATTCGAGGCGCCACGCGATGTCGTGGATATGAACGAACACACCCACGGCGAGCGCGGGCAGCACGTGGAAGAACAGGCGGTTCACGTCGCTGCCGAATTTGCTGACGTGCGACGAGTCGATGAAGAGGATGTCGCCGGATTGAAGTTGGGTGAAAGGATCCAGCGGAACATCCTGAACCATCTTCTCGATCACGGTGACGTGGGCGCGGTCTTCTTCGCGCAGGAGGGACCGAACGAGGCTCGCGTCGGGATCGATGAAGGTGAAGTGGGTCGTGCCGCCCAGAACGTATTGATCGACGTCGAGCATGGCCGCGGAACTGTAACCAGAGCCGACTTCAACGATGCGACGAGGACGCGCTTCGCGCATCATGCCGTAGAGCGCGAGTGCGTCACTCGGGCCGTAGGCCGGATTGTTGAAATGGTAGCGGTGTCCTGCGGTCGGAGTTTCGACGTAGGGATGTTCTGAATACCAACGGGCGAAACGCTCCAGACGCTCGAACTGGGCTGCTTCGTTGAGATCGATCGCGGGAAATGGCGGACCGAAGTCGTTGCGCGCAAAACCCGCCACAATCTCGTCACGGTGCGGGAGCGGCGAGTAGAAGTGTCCAGGGGGAACGAAACGTTGGCATTCGTCGCGCCACGCGCGCAGCTGATGGTTTTCCTTTTCGAGCCTGCGAAAGGCGCGGAATTGGCGAAGCAAGGGGCGAAAATCGAAACTCATGGCGCGGGACGAATCGAAAGTTTGAGATTCGAAACGCTGAAGGCGAGCGCGCGTCCGTCGCGGTCTTCGGGCGGAGGCGGTTGTGGCGTCGTGAAGAGCAGCTCGGTGGCGCCGGCCGGCAAAGTGAAGATGGCGGTAAAATCGGAACGGCCGGCGTCGAGCGTGGTGGACCAGAGCGTTTGCTCGCCGGCACGAATCGCGAGTTCGCGATTGCGATCGAGCGCGGACACGGTGCCACGGATTGTGACCGCGAGCGCTTGACCAGAGGAGTTGTCAATGAGCAGACCTGCATCGTCGGAGGCCCAGCGCCAGGTGTTCGAGCCGCGGCTCTCCACTTGATACCAATGGCCGCTGTCGGAAATTTTGATCGCGTCCGCAATCGGGGCGGCGGCGGAAACGGTGAAAAAGCGCGGCGGCGGATTGAACTCCGACAAACTGGCGAAAACGGTGAGATTGCCCGCGAGGAGGAGCGGAAGCCAGCGGCGTCCGCGGGGAACGAGGATGTTGAAGGCAAGACTCATCGGCAGCAGCACGCGCGTGGCGGCTCCGGGAGATCCTTCCCAGACGGGCCGGGAGAGAAAAACAGCCATCAGCGCGAACAGGGCGCCGATGCGCCACCACGCGTTGGAAGGACGCCAGCGCGCGAGAAGAAAAACGCACTGCACCGTGAGGGACAGCACGCAGGCGGCGGTGGCCCAATCGAGAGTCCAGACGACTTCTTCAAAGAGCGCGGCGATGCTCTCGACCCACTTCTCGGCAAGTCCGAGGAAGGGGGGCGCGAAGTTATTGAAGCCCGCGCCGGCGGAGGTGCCGAACTTTGCGCGGAGATAGAAGAGCCACGCGGCCAGCGGGAGGACAACGACGAGGAGCAGCGCGGCGCGTTTCAGCCAGGTGTGTGGGCTGCGTGGATCGCCCCCGGAGAATGCGACGGTCGCGAGCACGCTGGTTTCGCGCGTGAGCGTGGCGAGAGCGAGAACAGCGGCACCGCTCAGCTGACGCCGGCGCTCCAGGGCGAGGACAGCGATGACGATGAGAAGCAAACTTGGCGTATCCACGAGCGAATGACGGACGCTCATGCACATGCCGTGGGAAAACATGAACGTGCTCCAGCGGAAGAAGCTGTCCCAGCTCGTGAGCGGAAACCACCGCCGCAGGAGCCAGGCGAGCGCGAGCCATGCGGCCACGTTCAAAAACGGAAAAATCCCGACGATCCACTTGGGTTGGCCGGCGCCAAGGGCCCAGGCCGTCCAACTGAGCAGGATACGCCGGGCGCGATACGGAAGGTTGTCGATCGCGGTGGGCAGTTCGGGATCGTTGAGCAGTGGAGAGAGGGCGATCTGGACGTAATAAGCGCCGTCGTAGCCGTAGCTGTGGCGATAGGTGTGGTGCGGCACCTCGTGGAGCTTGGAAACGGCAACCGCCTCGGTGCGATCTCCGATCGAAAGCATGCTGGTGAGGCCCGTGGTGCGATCGTAGAATCCGGCGACGAACCATCCGAACAAGATCACCGCCGCGATTGCGGCCAGGAGAATGGCGCGACCCTTCCACGAACGCGTAGCAGCCGGTCGCGAAGGCGAAGGGTTCTCGGCGGAAGGGCTCATGCGCCGCGGAGGAGCTGCGAACAGGATGAGGACGCGATGCGCGAAGGGAAAAACGGATACGCGGGATGGAGCGGCTGAAGCGGCATGAAAACTCGGAGCGGTCGATCGCAGATGCCGGCGTAGAAGAAGGATCCAACGGCCGGACGGGTCATGACAGGTTGGCGGATTCGCGAGTCAAATACCAACTGCGAGGTGGCCGTGATCGATGTGCAGATGTGCGGGCGCAAAGGGAGATATTTGTTGTCTCCAGCTGGGCGAGCGGGCGGATTGGGAGGGCGTGTTTTCCCAACCGATGGACATTAAGAACGTGAGCGCGGGTGCAGCTGAATTGCCCGTGCCCGGTGTCCGAAAGGCGGTGGGAAGTCGCTGGTGGGGATGGGTCGTGCTGGCCCTGTTGATGGGCTACGGCGGGTTTCTCGCGGTTTATTTTGTGCCGGTGGCGAGTGGGTCGGATTCGTCGGGGTATTTGAATTTCGCGGATCTTTTGTTGCGCGGCCGGTTGATCGACGATGCGCGACCGATTGTTGGATGGCGCAGCGACTCGCCGTTCGCGACGTCGCCGTTGGGGTTCTTGATGGAGAAAGAAACGGGACGCTTCGTGCCAACGTATCCGTCGGGCGTCCCGCTGCAGTTCGCGGCCGCGGAGTGGGTGCTGGGACGGGTGCCCGGGATGTATGTAGTTGGAGTCGGCGGCGCGTTGGCGGCGGTGATACTTTGCTATCTGGTTGGACGGGAAATCGGGCTGTCGCGCACGCTGGCCGCGGTGAGTGCAGCGATGCTCGCGTGGAATCCGGTGTTTTTGTTCGTCGCGATCCAACCGTTGAGCGATGTGCTGGCCACCACGTGGTGCCTCGCGGCGGTGTGGGGCGTGCTGCGATCGCGGCGGGGGTGGGGGTGGGCGGTGTTTGCGGGAGTGGCCGCGGCGATGGCGGTGCTGGTGCGTCCGACGAACTTATTGGTGTTTCCGGCGCTGCTCGTGTGGATGCCGAGCTGGCGGGCTCTGGGATGGTTTGTGCTCGGAGGGCTGCCGGGCGCGGCGTGGATGGCGTGGTATCAGAACGCCTTGTATGGCTCGCCGCTGACCTCGGGTTATGGCGACGTGCGGAGCATTTTTGGATGGGATAATCTCGGTCCGACGGCTGCGCATTACGCGAGGTGGTTCCCTCGGTTCGTCCCGATTGTCTGGATACTCGCCGCGGTCGCGCTGGTGAGAAGCCTGCGAGCGGAGGGCCGGTCGGTGCTGGCGTTGTCGCTCTGGTTTGGAGCGATCGCGGTGTTCTATGTTTTCTACGACGTGACGCAGGAGGCGTGGTGGTGCCTGCGATTCCTACTCCCGGCGATGCCGGCGTTGATTCTGGGAGGTGCGCTGGGAATCGAGACGATGCGGCGACAATGGAAAGGCGGACGGGCGGACCGGGTTTGGCAGTGGAGCGTGGTGGCGATCGCGATTTGGGCGGCGATATTGGGTTGGCGTTGGTCCGGCAAGGTGAACGCGCTGGGGCCGTCGCAGGCGGAGGCGCCGTATCAGGAAATTGCGACATGGATCGACGAACATGCGCCGCGAAACGCGGTGGTCGCGTCCCTTTACGCTAGCGGCGCGGTGCATTACTACACGAGATGCGCGGTGCTGCGTTGGGATATGATCGAGCGGAGAGAGTTCGAGGAATTTTCGCGCACGGTGAATCTCGACGTGCAGCCCGTGTATGCGCTGCTGTTTCACGAAGAGGCAGAGCAGGCGTTCCAGCGTTTGCCCGGCGGTTGGGAGAAGCTCTTCGAAAACAGCCGGGGAGCGATTTGGCGGTTTCTTGGGCCGGCGAGCTAACAATGACGCGTTTCTCGGCGAGCGTTCAGAGCACCCCGGCTTCGCGGAAGCTGTAGTAGCCGCGGCCGGTGGGATCGGCGGTGGGGCGGCCGACGATGACGTGGTCGAGCAGATCGATTTCGATGGCGCGGGCCGCGTCGCGCAGGATGCGCGTGAGTTGGATGTCGGCGGCGCTCGGCGCGGGATCGCCGCTCGGGTGATTGTGCGCGCAGATGACCGCGGTGGAAGATTCGCGAATGGCAGCGCGGAAGACTTCGCGCGGATGAGCGAGCGCGGCGGTGGCGGTGCCCGAGCTGACTTCGACGCGGCGAAGGAGGCGATTTTTGCGGTTGAGGCAGAGCACCCAGAATTTTTCGACCTCGAGACCTTGGGCGATCGGTTGGAGGTGGGCGGCGACGAGGTCGGAACGGTTGAGCAAGGGAGATTCGCCGGATTGCTGGCCGACGACACGTCGGGCGACTTCCATCACGGTGAGGAGTTGGAGAGATTTTACGTGTCCGATGCCTTTGAGGCGGCGAAAATCTTTCTCTTTCCAGGAGATCAGCCCGGCGAGCGAGCCGGCTTCGGCGATGAGGCGCGTGGCGAGCGTAAGGACATCGTGGCCGCGCGTGCCGCTGCGGAGCAGCATGGCGAGCAGTTCGCTGTCGCTGAGGGCGCTCGCGCCGAGACGTTGGAGACGTTCCTGGGGGCGGTCGCCCGCGGCGGTTTCGCGCAGGCGATTGCCGACGGGGTATTCCGGCAGGCTGGACACGAGATTTTTTTTGGACAGGCGCGGCCGCGATGCCAATCTCTGGCTATGTCATCTCTTCGTGTGGTGGTGTGGGGCGAGAATGTGCATGAGCACCAGAATGCGGCGGTCGCGGCGGTTTATCCGCGGGGCATGCACGAGGCGATCGCGGAGGGATTGCGGGAGTTGTTGCCGGGGGGCGCACAGGTGACGACCGCGACGTTGCAGGAGCCGGATCACGGGTTGAGCGAGGCGCGGTTGGCGGAGACGGACGTTCTGACCTGGTGGGGGCACAAGGCGCACCGCGACGTGAAGGATGAGATCGTCGATCGGGTTCAGAAGCGCGTGTTGGAAGGAATGGGGCTGATCGTGCTGCACTCCGGGCACTACTCGAAAATCTTCAAACGAATGCTGGGAACCACGTGCTCGCTGACGTGGCGGGAAGCGGGCGAACGGGAACGGATTTGGGTGTGCAATCCGGGGCACCCGATCGCGCGCGGAATCGACAAGCAATTCGAGCTGCCGCACGAGGAGATGTATGGCGAACCGTTCGGGATCCCGCCGCCGGAGGAGCAGGTGTTCATCTCGTGGTTCGAGGGCGGCGAGGTGTTTCGGAGCGGGTGCTGCTGGCGGCGGGGCAACGGGAAGATTTTCTATTTCCGGCCGGGGCATGAAACGTATCCAACTTATCATGACACGAACGTGAAGCGCGTGATCGCGAATGCGGTCGAGTGGGCGCGGCCGGAAGGGCGGTGGGTGGATACGCCGACGAATGTGAAGGAGCCGCGGGAGCGGATTGGGCGGCGCGAGTGAGGGAAGCGCAGGCGGCGGCTAGACCCCAAGCCTTTTGGTCATTTTACCGAAGGGGCGACGTTGAGCGCGGAGCATTCTTCTTTGGCGATGTTTTGGATGTAGGCTTGGAATTCGGGATCTTCGCCTTGGAGTAGCTGAGGGAGCAGTTCGCGGAAGTCGGGGCGGGCGCACCATTCGCGCATGTAGTCGACCCAAGTCTGCCAAAGGCGGGCGGCCTGGCGGGTCATACGATCTTCGTAAACGAGAATGTAAGCGCGTTCGAAGATGGCGATGAGGAGCTCGAAAAGGACGTTGCGGCGTTCGATCTGTTCCGGCGTGAACGGTTGGTCGGGGCGGATCTGCGTCATCAATCGCAGGTCAGCGTGCTCCAAGACCAGACGAAGGAACTTCGCGTAGTCGTCGGAAAGCTGGAGATACACTTCTTCGTCGTCGTTTTGACGTTCCTTTTGTTGCTCGCGGAGGAAGACGTAGATGGCGAGCGGGAGACCGATGATGGTGACCGCGTAGCTGAGAGCCTCGAGCCATTCCATGGTCGTCATGGCGGGAAGCTAGCCTGCGGGGCGCGGGAGGGTCAAATGGAGAGCTGGCAGTTGCTTAAGGCAGAGAAGGGGGCGGAGACCCGCGCTTCTGGGCACGAAAAAGCGGCGGGTTTTGGCCGCCGCTTAACGTTTTGCGCGGTGGGGGCACCGCGCCTCCATTGGAGATATCGCAGGTGGATTAGTAGTGTTTGACGTAGCCGTTGCGGCGGAGGCGCTCGAGCCAGTGTTCCTGGCTGTTGCGGGTCATCTGTTGGATGAGCACGCGTTCGATTTCGTCGCGGACTTGGTCGATGGGCTGGATGCCGGCGTATTTGCGGTCTTCGGCGTAGAGAATGAAGCAACCTTCGGGGAGGATGATCGCGTCGGTGAACTCGCCTTTGTCCAAGTTGAAGAGCGGCTCGCTGAACTCGGGCTTGAGGTCGGAGCGCTTTTGCCAGCCCCAGTCGCCGCCCTTGGCGCGGCGGGAATCCTGGCTGTATTCGCGAGCGAGGTTCTCGAATTTTTCGCCGGCTTTCAAGCGGGCATAAACGAGATTGGCCTTGGCTTGGAGATCGGCGTCGGTTTCGCCTTCAGTGCGCGTGAATTGGATCAGGCGGAGATGAACGCCGTCTTCCTGGTAGAAGCGGTCTTTGTTTTCGCGGTAGAAAGTTTCGATGCGGACGGGGCTGACGATGCTCTGCGACTTACGCTGCTGCTGCCGCATGTATTGGTAGATGATGTCTTCTTCGACTTCCTTGCGGTATTCGCGGAGCGTGGTGCCGCGGGCGTGGAGGTAAGCGAGGAACTTGGAGCGATCGTTGTCGAATTCCTCGCTCTGGATGTCGGCGAGGCGGTTGTCGACGAAGCTGGCGGGGATCTGCTTTTTCTCGTCCTTGCGGAACTCCTTCACGATCAGCACGCGATCGATGAGACTCTGGATGACCTCGTCCTGGAGTTGTTCGAGTTTTTCGTTGAACTCGCGTTCGCTGCGGGCGTCGCGCTGCAGCTGGGCGATGAGGGGGGCGATTTCTCGGCGGACGTCGTCGACGGTAATGACCTTGTCTTCGGCGATGGCGGCGATGCCGTTGGCGAAGCGGAGGTTGAGATTATCGTCGGAGGTTGGGTTCTGACCGAAGGCGACGGAGGCGAGGCCGAGAGTGAGAGCGGTAAAGCGACAGAAACGACCAATCGTCATGGAGCAGTGGGATCGGGCAGGTTGTTCAAAAATGCGATGATTTCGCGCAAACGTAGAAGGGGCTTCGGGGCGGTCAACCTTGGAAACCGGGTTCCCACCTGCACCCAGTCGTCGCGGCGGCCGGAATTCCGGAGACACTTCAGGCGGTTCGATTCGGTTTCGACGGAAAGGATATTTTTTTGTTCCGCGCGGATGCGTATCTCGGTGATGAGGAGCAAGGCGCGCACCTCGTCGCCGAATTTGCCGAAACGATCGCGCAGTTCGGTTTCGATTTCCTTTAGGCGGGCAGGCGTTTCCGCCATGGCCAGGCGGCGGTAGAAATCGATGCGGAGGCGGGTTTCGGGAAGGTAGGAGGAAGGGAGGCGGGCTTGGATTTTGGGTATTTCGGCGACCTGTTCGTCTTCGGCGTCGCGGAGGGCGGTGTAGCCGTCGTGGTGGCGGCCGCGGGTGGAAGCGGATGCGTTCGGCTCGCCCGGAGGGCTCGCCCTACCTTCGGCTTCGCCGACGAAGACGAAGTCGAGTTTCACACTGCCACGAATGGATGCGGCGGTTTTCTCGCCTTTGAGGCGAGCGACGGACTGACGAAGGAGCTGGCAGTAGAGTTCGAAGCCGACACCGACGATGTGACCGCTTTGCTCGGCGCCGAGGAGATTGCCGGCGCCGCGGAGTTCGAGGTCGCGCATGGCGATGCGGAAACCGGCGCCGAGTTGGTTGTGCTGGCGCATGGCGGTGAGGCGCTGGCGGGCGACTTCGAGCAAACGCGTGTGGCGGTGGAGGAGGAGATAGGCGTAGGCCTGATGTTTGAAACGGCCGACGCGTCCACGAAGCTGATACAGTTGCGAGAGGCCGAAACGGTCGGCGCCTTCGATGATGATCGTGTTGCAGTTGGGGATATCGAGGCCGCTCTCGATGATCGTGGTGCAGACGAGCACGTGGTATTTGCCGGCGACGAAATCGGTCATGACGTGCTCGAGTTCGGCGGACTCCATTTGGCCGTGGCCTACGCCGACTGAAAGGTCCGGCAGAAGTTCGCGGAGACGGGCGGCGAGGAGATCGATCGTCTGGACGCGATTGTGGAGATAGAAAACCTGGCCGCCGCGGCGAATCTCGTGGCGGATGGCGTCGATGACGATTTTCTCGTCGTAGGTTTTAACGATGGTCTGGATGGGGTGCCGGTTGGTGGGAGCGGTTTCGATGACGCTCAAATCGCGCGCGCCGGTCATGGCAAGGTAGAGCGTGCGCGGAATCGGTGTGGCGCTCATCGAGAGGACATCGACGGTGGCGCGCATGCGTTTGAAGACCTCCTTGTGCTTCACGCCGAAGCGCTGCTCCTCGTCGATGACGACGAGCCCCAGATCTTTGAATACAACGTCGCTTTGGAGCAGACGATGGGTGCCGACGAGGATGTCGACGTGACCGGCGGCGGTTTCGGTGATGATCTTCTTCTGTTCCTGGCGCGAGCGGAAGCGGCTGACCATTTCGATCGCGATGGGGTAACCGGCCATGCGTTCGCGGAACGTGTTGAGATGTTGCTGCGCGAGAACGGTGGTGGGGACGAGGATCGCGACTTGGCGTCCGCCTTGGACGGCTTTGAAGGCGGCGCGGATGGCGACCTCGGTTTTGCCGAAGCCGACGTCGCCGCAGACGAGCCGATCCATGGGGCGGGTGCGCTCCATGTCGGTTTTTGCGTCGGTGATGGCGCGAAGCTGATCGGGGGTTTCGGTGAAAGGGAAGGACGCTTCGAATTCCTTCTGCCAGGTGTTGTCGGGCGGGAAGGCGAAGCCGGGTTGGGCTTCGCGGGCGGCGTGGATGCGCAGGAGTTCCGCAGCGAGATCGACGGTGGCGCGCTCGGCGGCGGCGCGGGCTTTTTCCCAGCGGCCGGAGCCGATGCGGCCGAGTTGGGGTTTGGTTTTGCTGAGGCCGACGTAGCGGCTGATGAGGTGCGATTCCTGGAGTGGGACGTGAAGCGTGACGTGATCGTCGAATTCCAGGGAGATGACCTCGCGCATGCCCTGGGCGGTATCCAGTTTGGTGAGACCGCGATAGAGCGCGATGCCGTGTTGGAGGTGAACGACGAAGTCGCCCTCGACGAGTTCGGCGAAGTCGAGGAGCTGGTCGATTTGCGCGCGGTGGGCGACGGCGCGGGTGTTGACGGCGGCGCGACGCTGGCGCTGGCGACCGAAGATTTCGGTTTCGGTGACGAGGATGAGGCCGCGGGACTTCGGAGAGAGGTTGAGGGTTTTGAGTTTTGGGTTCTGGGTCTCGGGACGAACTGTGAGACGGAAGCCCTCGTTCAAGGAGCCGCGCAGAAATTGCGGCTTGAGGGACTTGAAACGAGAGTCCTCGTCGAGGATTTCGCGGATGCGTTGTTCTTCTCCGTCTTTGGTGACGACGAAGGAGACGACGTAGCCGGACTTCTTCCAGTCGACGAGTTGAAGGAGGAATTTCGCGCGGGCTTCTTCTTCGACCTGCAGGCGTTCCTGCGCGACGAGCGAGTCGGACGGGAAACTGCGGTGGAGTGAAAGCGGTTCGGTGTCCCAGGTGATTTCGTGCTCGGCGGTGTCGAAGAGAGCGGAGGCTTCATCGATATCGCTGACGGCGAAGGCGGCGGCGCATTTTTCGAGGAGCGGTGTGAGTTGATCGCCGGATTTGCGGGTGACGGCGCTGAAGATCTCGTCGAGGGAGGCAGGTTCGACGAAGAGGAGGTGGGCGCGGGGCGTGACGTAGTCGGCGATGCCGGTTTTGGACGGATCGAGCTTCACCCGCGACGAAGCGGAAATCGTGATGCTTTCGACGGTGGCGCCGGAGCGTTGGGTGACGGGATCGAAGGCGCGGATTTCCTCGATTTGATCTCCGAAGAAATCGAGGCGGTAGGGTTCGCTGGCGGTGACGGGATAGACGTCGATGATGCCGCCGCGGATGGCGTAATGACCGGGGGCTTCGCAGACGGCTTCGGAGTCGTAGTCGAGTTGTTGGAGGCGCTCGAGCAGGCCTTGGAAGGATTGTTCCTGTCCGCGGGAAAGGGTGAATTCGCGCGTCGCGAATTCTTCGATGGCGGGGACGGGTTGGGCGAGGGCGGCGGGGGTGGTGAGGAGGAGAAGTTGAGAGTTGAGAGAGGAGGGTTGAGAGTTGAGAGTTGAGAGTTGAGAGTTGGTCAGAGAGCGCGTGGCGCGGAGTTTGGAGAGGGCGGTGTAGCGGTCGTTCGAGGCGGCGATTGCTTCGCGCATGTCGCGGGCGTCGGGCATCGATTCGGGGAAGACGAGCGTGGTCGGCCGGTGTTTGTCGGCGCCGATTGAGCGGAAAAAAGCGACGTCTTCGGCGAGTTCCTCGGCGGTTTTGAGATCGGCGGCGACGATGATCCAGACGGGCGAGGGGTGCTGCTGGGTGAGCTCGGCGATAATCGCGCCGCGGGCGGACGGGGTGACTCCGGTGTGTTTGTGGCGCGCGGTGAGGGCCGAAGCGGGCATGAACGAAAAGTAGGAAGCGAGGATGCGAGAGGATGCAACCTGTGGCTCGGGGGCATTTATTTGATTTGAACCACGGATGGACTCGGATGCACACGGATGAGCACGCGGTCGGCGCAGACGGGTCGAGATGGGCGGCGCATCCGGTTGCGCGCGGCGGGGTCGGGAGACCCCGCCCTACAAAGAGGAGAAGGTGGCGAGGGCGGCGCGGGCGGCGGCTTCTTCGGCGGATTTTTTGGACGGGCCGCGGCCGCGACCGAGTTCGCGGTCGTTGACGAAGACGGCGAATTCGTAGGCGCGGGCGTGATCGGCGCCTTCCGTGGCGACGAGTTCGTAGCGGACGGCGTTGTTGCCGTGGAGCGGTTGCACAAGTTCCTGCAGGCGGCCCTTCGGATTTTCCTCGTGTTCGACGGCTTGGAGACGCGTGGGCAGATCGCCGTAGAGGCTGAGAACGATGCGGCGCGTCGTGGTGAAATCGGCATCGAGATAGAGCGCGCCGATCAGGGCTTCGAAGGCGTCTTCGAGCGAGGAAGCGCGCTGGCGTCCGCCGGTGGATTCCTCGCTGGTGCCGAGCAGAAGGCAGCGGTCGAGGCCGAGTTCGCGGGCGAGTTCGACGAGGAAGACGCCCTTGGCGAGAGCGGCGCGGCGTTTGCTCAAGAGGCCCTCGCGGTCGCCGGGGAACAGTTGGAAGAGTTCCTGGGTGAGGATGAGTTGGAGGACGGCGTCGCCGAGAAATTCGAGACGTTGATTGCTTTCGGCAACGTCGGGGTGTTCGGGAAGAAACGACGTATGCGTGACGGCGCGTTCGAGCAGAGCGGGATCGCGAAACGTGTAGGTGAGGCGTGCCTGCAGCTGTTCGAGCGGGTGACTCATGAGCTGGCGCTGGCGTAGCGGCGAAGGCCGGCGTTGAAGACGAGAACGGTGATGCCGAAACAGACGACGGTCCATGCGCCGAGCCAGAGGGCCCAGCCGAGATCGAAGCCGTGGAGAATGGTGCTGGCGGGGGCGTTGCTGACGACGACGACGGGAAGAAGATAGACGAAAAGCCAGCGTGAAACGGTGCCGGTGAACGCGCGGCGCGGCATGCGCGAGAATTCGGTCAGTGTGAAGTAGCCGCCCTCGAGGCCTTGCGAGTTGCGGAGGAAGAACGCCAGCGACATCGAGAGCACGAGAACGCTGTAGTGAATCACGAGTCCGCAGAGGATCATGAAGCCGTAGAGGGCGAGATCGAGGAAGCTGGGCTGCAGTCCGAGCTGACGGGCGGCGTAAACGACAATGGCGATCGCGATGATGGCGTTGACGAGTCCGTCGAGGTCGAGCTTTCGCGTGGAAGCCATGAACAAGAGGTTGCCGGGTTGCGCGAGCATGAAGTCGAAATTGCCCGTGCGGACGTTGCGGCCCATTTCGAAAATGCTGCTCCAGAAAAAGCCCATGAGGAGTCGTTGAATGAGCATCGACGTGCCGACGAGGAGGATCATTTCGTATTTGCTCCAGCCGGCGATGGACTCGGTGTGACGATAGATGACGGAGATGGTGAGGATGTTGACCACCATCCAAAAGAGTTCGACGAGCGACCACACGAAGAAGTCGCCGCGGAACATGAGCGTGCGGACGATCGAGTAGCGGGCGCTCGCGAGCCAGACACGGAGGTAGTGCATCATGGCGTCAGCCTCCGACGGCGGTGTGGCGGCGAAGGCCGCGGACCCAGAGCAGCTGGTTGATGGCGAGCAGGGCGACGACCCAGAACGCCTGAATCGCGAAGCCGTGCATGATCTCCGTTGGATCGCTCAAGCGACCGGTGAAGATCGCCGCGGGGAAATACATTTGATAGTAGAACGGGAGCAATTTGGAGATCGCGTAGGCCCACGGGGGAAGCAGATCGAGCGGGAAGAGTTGTCCGCCGAAGAGCGATTCGATGGCCATGGACAGGATGACGAAGCCCTGGATCTCGAGAAACCAAAACGTCAGCAGGCCGAAGCAGTAGGCGATGCTGAATTGGATCATGGCGGAAAGGGCCATCGCACCGAGTCCTACGCCGATGCGCCAAGGTTCGTCGGGAAACGAAAGGGTTTCATAGAGGAACGGCATGGCAATCAGGAGAGGGATCAGCACGAGACCGCCGGTGACCAGTCGCGCGGCGACGAAGATGCTGAAGCGATAGCCGAAATAGTTGATCGGTTTGAGGAGGAACTGATTGATCAGACCCATGCGGATGTCCTCGCTGATCTGATAGTCCTCGTTGAACGCGCTGATGAAGAATTGGAGGATCAGCAGCGTGACGAAGTAGGTGAGGGTCTCGTTGAGCGAGTAGCCTCCGAGTTTATCTTCGCCCATGTAGGCCGCGCTCCAAAGGATGAAGACCGCGGCGAGATGAAAAAGGGAGAAGAAGCCGCGCACGACGAAGTTGACGCGGTAAACGAGATTGCTCTGCAACCCGATGAGGAAGGCGTGGCGGTATTTGTTGAGGGAGGCGAACACGTGGATGTGTTGTCGTTTCTGCGCACGGCGGGCAGGCGACCAGCCGGAAGCAGGCGCTTCGTCGGGCCTAGGATTTCAGGGAGAAGCGCTCGATGATTTCTTTGGCGAGGTTGCGGTAGGCGGTGGCTCCGGGGTTGGAGTTGTCGTAGGCGAAAATGGTTTTGCCGAAACTCGGAGCCTCGCTGAGGCGGACGGTGCGCGGGATGACGGTTTTGAAGATTTTTTCGGGCAGGTGTTTTTTCACCTCTTCGACGACCTGGCGCGAAAGGTTGGTGCGCATGTCGAACATCGTCATGACGACGCCGCCGAGATCGAGGTCGTCGTTGACGTGAGCGGATTTGAGGCGGTCGACGTTGCGAAGAATCTGACCGAGACCCTCGAGCGCCATGTATTCGCACTGGAGGGCGATCAAGAGGTAGTTGGCGGCGGCGAGGCTGTTCATCGACAGCATGCCGAGAGCGGGCGGGCAATCGATGATGATGGCGCGGTAGGTCTCGGCGGAGCGGATGGGCTCGAGGACGGAGCGGAGGCGGAGGAGATAATTTTCGGATTGAGCGAGCTCCATCTCGGCGGCGGCGAGATCTTCCTCGGCGGGAATAAGGGCGAGATGTTCGTAGCTGGTGGGAACGATCATTTCGACGGCGGTGCCTTCGCCGTGGAGCGGGCCGTAGAGGCTTTTGCCGGCTTGTTTCTCGACGCCAATCGCGCTGGTGGCGTTGGCTTGGGGATCGAGGTCGACGAGGAGCGTGGGAATCTTCTTTTCGGCCAGCGCGGCGGCGAGGTTGACCGCGGTGGTGGTTTTGCCGACGCCACCTTTTTGGTTGGCGATCGTGAAGACGGTGGTGGGCATGCGAATGATGGCTAAGAGCGAAATGCCGCTAAGCAAGCGCGGCGACGCGAAGCGCAGGAGCGCGGCATATTCATTTCAGTTCTTGCGGAGCAGAATTCTTTTCTGCAACGTGCCGCCCTTTCTCGAAGGCGCGGTAGCCAAGTGGTAAGGCCGAGGTCTGCAAAACCTCTATGCGCCGGTTCAATTCCGGCCCGCGCCTCCAATCTCTTCGAGATCAGCTCGCGATGGGATTCGCGGCTTTGGCGGGGAACGGAATCGCGGTGTCGCCGACCTGGTAGTCGGTGAGAACGGAGAAGCGGAACGTGGAGCCTTCGCTGGGACGACTTTCGACGGAAATCGTGCCGCCCATCAGTTCGCAAAGGCGCTTGGAGATGAGCAGGCCGAGGCCGGTGCCGTCGCGACGGCGGCGGGCGGAAGAATCGACCTGGGTGAACGGTTGAAACAAGAGCGCGAGTTTCTCGGCGGGAATGCCGACGCCGGTGTCGCTCACGGCAAAGAACAGTCGGGCGGAGCGGATGCCGTCGTCGCTGGGGTCGCCGCGGGAGCACGAAAGCTGGACGGTGACGCCGCCGCGTTCGGTGAACTTGAGGGCGTTGCCGATGAGGTTGACGAGGATCTGGCGGACGCGGCTTTCGTCGCCGTTGACGAATACGGGCACGCCGGGATCGAGGCGAAACTCGAGTTTGAGCGCGGCGGCGCGAGCCTGGTCGGCGAAGAAGGCGCAGACCTCCTCGACGCATTTCTGGGGGGAGAACTGGGTGTGTTCGATTTCGACCTTGCCGGCTTCGATTTTCGACAGGTCGAGGATGTCGCCGATAAGTTTTTCGAGAGCGAGGCCGCTGGTGTGAATCATCGCGACGCTCTCGCGCTGGGCGGCGGTGAGCGGCGTGTCGTTCAGGAGGCGGGCGAAACCGATGACGCCGTTGATGGGCGTGCGGATTTCGTGACTGACCATGGCGAGGAACTCGCTTTTCGCGCGGTCGGCGTCTTCGGCCGCTTCCTTGGCGCGAAGCAACGCGGCTTCGGCGACGCGGCGATCGGTGATATCGTGGCCGACGGCCTGATATTCGACGGTTTCGCCATAGCCGTCTTTGATCGCGCGCTGGGTCCATTGGAGCCAGATGCGTTTGCCGTCGGGCAGGTCGAGTTCGCGCTCGAAGGTGGAAGGGCTGTCGCTCGCGAAGGAGAGGTTTTCGAGGAAAGGGAAAAGCGTGCCGTTGAGCTCGTTGCGTTTGCGGCCGAAGGCGCGGGCGTAGGCGCCATTGACAAAGGTGAGGCGTCCATCGGGCCGGTAGCGGCAGATGAGGTCCACCTGATCTTCGACGATGCCGCGGTAACTGGCTTCGACGTTCTGGAGGGACTTGGCCATGTGCTCGATCTTGCGAGCGAGCCCGATGATTTCGTCGGGATCACTGTCATCCAGAGGAACGTCGGCAGCGGAGGCGGCGGTCTCCTTGAGGGTTTTGACGCGTTGAAGGAGACTCCGGTCCCAGACATACCCGCTCAAGACGAGGAGCACGCATCCGATGATGGCGAGCCCCAGGATCCAATACGCGTCGCCCATCCTTTCCCGCAGATCCTCCTGCATCGCGATCGCGATGAGCGCTGCGACCAGGCTGAGTGCTAACGAAAGAATCAGAATCGTTTTGCGAAGCATGAGCGAAACGCGTCGCGAACGACAAAGCAGTCCGTCGGAACGGTGTCTAATTCAAAATTCCGTTAGCTTTTTTGGGACGATTGCCGAGGAAGGGCAGGATCAGCGAGCGAAGAAGGGATTATGAAGCTTTTCCTGGCCGACCGTAGTGAGCGGGCCGTGGCCACAGGCGAGCACGGTGTCGCGGGGCAGGGTAAGGAGTTTCTGTTTATTATGGCGGAGCTGGTCTTCGAAATGTTCGGCACTGCCGCCCATCGAACCGGCGAAAATGGAATCTCCCACCACGGCCAGCGGCCAGCTGAGGCCGGTGATATAGAACGTGGTCATGCCGGGCGAGTGGCCGGACGTGAGTAGCGTCTTGATGGCGAGCGGGCCGACGTGGAAGTGCACGTTTTCCTTGAAGACTCGGGCGGGGGAGACCGCGACGGGTTCGAGCTCGTGCGACCATATTTCCGCGCCGGTTTCGGCGGCGAGGCGCGGCAGGTCGGCGATGTGGTCTTCGTGCGTGTGGGTGATGAAGATATAGCGGACGGTGAGCCGTTCCGCGGCCACGAGATCGAGCAGCTCCTGAGCATTGGCGCCGGTGTCGAACACGGCGGCGAGCCGCGTGCGGGAATCCCACACGAGATAGCTGTTCACCGTCATGTCTTCGTAGGCGGTATTGAAAGCGGCGAAACCGGTGGGGAAGTCGGGTTGTTGTGGATACCAGGATTTGTTCGCGGAGACCTCCAAGGCGTCGGGGCTGAGCCGCAGGTGGCGGGCGACACGACGGAGGATGGCGATGTGGGGGCGTCCCGATTTAAGCGCGGTGAGATCGGGAACGGAGATTTCGGCGCGGGCGGCGAGGTCGGCGTCGGTGATGCGGAGGCCGCGTTGGGCCTTGGCGATGATATCGTTGAAATTGTCCTCGAGCGGAATGCGAGCCATGGGCGCAGTAGACGCGGGCGGCGGGTTCTCGCAAGTTTTCTTCAAGCATCCGTGCAGGAACGCAAACACTTGACCTGATGAGTTTAGAATCCTCCGTTAATCTCTATACACGGCTTGCTATAGAGGATTTAAGTATTAGGGTCTGCGTGTTCTATGCTAACCGATAAACTCAAAGCCCTCGCGCAAACCAAAGCGAAACTGGCTGAATTGGAAAATAGTGTCGCCGCTGAACTCAACCGAGAGCTCGCCGCGTTGCCGGGTAAATACGGCTTCAACAGCGCCGAAGAATTCATCAACGCCGTTCGTTCGGCGGCCGGAGGCAAGCGCGGCCGCAAGCCGGCGAAGGCCTCGGCGGCGGGAAGCGCTGGAGGCTCGAGCAAGCGCCGCAAGCGGGCGGTGATCACGGCGGAGACGAAGGCGAAAGTGAAGTCGCTCGTCGACAGTGGGAAGACCGGCGGCGAAATCGCCAAGGCGGTCGGCATCTCGCTGCCGAGCGTGCAGAATATCAAGAAGGAGCTGGGGCTCGTGAAAGCCCGGAAGAAGTAAGCAAGCTGCTTTAAAATTTTAGAGCCCTCGCGCGAGCGAGGGCTTTTTTGTTGGCGGAGATACATAGCGAAGATGTCGCGATTTTAATGCGCGAGTTCATTTCGGATTAGCGTGTGGGGCTGGTTTGGTCAGGGTGACGGCATGGCTTTCGATTCAGCGTATATCCAAGCGTGCACGAACGGGCGGCTGCATGATGCGAGCGAACCTTCCGTTGCGCCGATCAATCGTGGATTCCTGTATGGCGATGCGATCTATGAAGTTTGGCGGACGTATCACGGCGTCGTCTTTTCGTGGGAGGAGCACTGGCAGCGACTGGAGCGATCGGCGGCGGCGCTTTACTTGACGCTGCCGTTCGACGCGCGGGCGGCGCTGCGCGAGATCCAGCGAACGGTTGCGGCGTATCGTGAACGGACGGGAGATAAAGGTGATCTTTACATCCGCCTACAAATCACCCGTGGCGGCGGACCGATTGGACTCGATCCCGCGCTGGCGGACCGCAGCGACTATGTGTTGCTCGTCCGATCGAATCCGAATTTGTCGGAGACAAAGGCCCGCGAAGGCATGCATTTGTCGATTGCGACGGGATTGCGGCGGAATCCGGTCGGAAGTCTCGATCCGTCGTGGAAGACGGGGAATTACTTGAACAATCTACTCTGCTTGCGCGAAGCGCGATCGCGCGGGGCGGAGGAAGTGGTGATGTTGAATCTTGCCGGAGAAATCACGGAAGCGGCGGTGATGAACATTGCGTTTGTGCGTGACGGGAAAGTGATCACGCCGCCGATGAGCGCGGGCATATTGGGTGGAACGACGCGGCGCGTGTTGATGGACAAAGTGGGTCCCGCGGCCGGAGTGAAGATAAGCGAGGAGACGATTACGCCGGCGATGTTGGAGCGGATGGATGAATGTTTTCTATTATCGACCACGAAGGATATTGCGCCGGTGGCGCGCATCGATGGGCACCCTTTCGCGCTCGGCGACGAAACGGTGACAATGAAGCTAAAGCGCGCCTTTGCGGAGTATGCGCGCGATTATGCGGCGCGGCGGGCGGAGCTGCGGGTGTGAACGCGCCGGGAAACGTGTAACCTATTAGGTTACACGTTGGCGGCGCGTGAGGAAGGAAGAGGGGGACGTCAGTAGCGAGCCAAGGACGGGTCGATCTCGTCCGCCCACGCGGCGATTCCGCCGGCGATGTTGGTCGCGGCGGTGAAGCCGTTGGCACGGAGAAATTCGGTGACACGTTGGCTGCGCGCGCCGTGGTGGCACATCACGAGCAGCTGTCGATTGCGGGGCAGTGAACCGAGGTGTTCGGGGACTTGACGCATCGGAATGAACTCGGCGCCCGCCACGCGGCAGATCTCGGTTTCCCACGGTTCACGAACGTCGATCAGCGTGACCTTATCGGGCGAGTTGCGCAGGAGCGTGCTGGCTTCGGCAACCGAGATTTCGAGCGGATGGTCCATGGCGGGGGCGGGGGTTTCTCTGTGTGTTGAAACCGTGGATACAGGCGTATCGCCGCAGCACGGACAGGCGGGATTACGCGGAAGCGAGAAGGTCTGAAAACGCTGCGTCAGCGCGTCGTAGGTGAGCAGCCGTTCGAGCAATGGCTCGCCGATGCCGGCGGCGAGCTTGATGGCTTCGATGGCCTGGAGGCTGCCAATGACACCGCACAAGGCGCCGATGACGCCGGCTTCGCCGCAGCCGGGAACGCTGCCGGGCCGCGGCGGATCGGGAAACAGGCAGCGGTAGCAAGGCGCGCCGCGCGCGGGATCGAAGACGGAGACCTGACCCTCGAACTTGAAGATGCTGCCGAAAACGAGCGGTTTCTTGGCGGCAAAGGCAGCGTCGTTGTTGCGATAGCGGGCGGTGAAGTTGTCGGTGCCGTCGAGAACGATGTCGTAGTGGGAAAACAAGGACACGGCGTTTTCATCGGTGACGCCTTCCGGATGTTCGACGACGCGAATATGCGGGTTTAGCGCGCGGAGTCGGCGGGCGGCGGAGGCGACCTTGGGTTCGCCGACGGATGCGGTATCGTGGAGCAGCTGGCGCTGAAGGTTGTGATCCTCGACGCGATCGATGTCCGTGATGCCCACGGTGCCGATGCCGGCGGCGGTGAGATACAGGGCGGCCGGGCTGCCCAGGCCGCCGGCGCCGATGACGAGCACGCGCGCGGCGGCGAGCCGGCGCTGGCCTTCGACGCCGAGCTCATCGAGCAGGATGTGGCGCGAATAGCGCGAGAGCTCGGCGGGCGTGAGAGCGGGCAGCGGATCGGGCATTGGGCGGAAAGTCGCGAGGCAAGAGGCGGCTCGCAAATGAAATTGCGCCGTGGCGGGCGGTGGTCGGAAATGACGGCGCATGCGTTTCCTGGGAATCGATTATGGCACGCGCCGGATCGGGTTGTCGTTTGGCGACGAACTCGGCGTGGCGACGCCGTTGCCGGCGTTGACGGAAGCGGATGAAGGGAAGCGATGGCAGGCGCTGGTGGCGGTGGCGCGGGCGCGGCGGGTGGATGAGATCGTGGTGGGACATCCCTTGAACATGGACGACAGCGTGGGGCCGAAGGCGAAGGAGGCGGAGGCGCTGGCGGAAAAGCTGCGGGTGGAGCTCGGGGTGCCGGTGCATCTCGTCGACGAACGGCTCACGAGCTACGAAGCGGAGGCGACCATCGCGAAAGCGAAACGGCGCGAAGTGCGCGCGAGCGGACTGATCGACTCGCGAGCGGCGACGTTGATTTTGCAGGATTTTTTGGACCAGCGGAATCCGCCGCTGCTCGATCCGCCGGAGGAAGAATGAAGGGGACAGAAACAACGAGCGTGACGCGGTGGAAATGCGTGTGCGCGTATGACGGCGGCGATTTCGCGGGCTGGCAGAGCCAATCGGGCGGGCGCGCGGTGCAGGACGTGATCGAGACCCGCATCACCGAGATATTCGGAAAGCTGATACGCATTCACGGCAGCGGGCGGACGGATGCCGGTGTGCATGCGTTGGGTCAGGTGTTTCATTTCGATGCGGCGTGGCGGCACGGGCCGGAGAAGATGCTGGCAGCGTTTCGGATCGGTTTGCCGCGGACGATTCAGGTGAAGTCGGTGCAGCCGGCGAAGCCGGATTTTCATTCGCGGTTTCAGGCGACGGGAAAGCGTTACGAGTATCGCGTGCATCTCGGCGATGCGGACCCGTTCACGCGTCCGTATAGCTGGCCGGTGTTTCGGCCGCTGGACCTCGCTGCGATGCAAGCGGCGGCGGAGGTGTTGTGCGGGAAGCACGATTTCCGGGCGTTCACGGCGCTGAACGGACCGGAGCGCGAAGACACGGTGCGGGAGTTGCGAGGGCTGAATGTGATGCGGCGAGGAAGTCTGATCCGGATTGTCGCGGAAGCGGACGGGTTTCTCTACAAGATGGTGCGCAGCCTGGCCGGCGTGTTGGTGTCGGTCGGGGAAGGAAAAGTTTCGGCGGCGCAGGTGCGGCGGATTTTGGAATCGCGTCAGCGGACGGCGGTGGTGCAGACGGCGCCGCCGCAAGGCTTGTTTCTGGTGAAGGTGTTTTACGGGCGATGAAAACGCTGCTGCGGGAAACGTTGCGCGGAGCGAGCGATGTGGTGTTTCCACCCATCTGCGTGCAGTGCCGCGGGCTGGTGGAGGAAGAGGCGGAGCTGCGGCATGTGTGTGCGAAGTGCGCGGGGTTGATGGACTATGTGCGGGCGCCGCATTGCACGACGTGCGGGCATCCGTTTTATGGCGTGGTCGAAGGAGAGCGGTCGTGTCCGCATTGCGAAGGCTTGGCACCGGCGTTTCACGAAGGGCGGACCGCGGTGTTGTTGAAAGGCGCGGGACGGGCGTTGGTGCACGAGTTGAAATATCACCGCGGGATGCAGGTGTTGCGGGATATCGAAACGGTGTTCCGGAAGGCGACGCACGTATTGGAGCTGGCGCGCGGGGCGATCTTGGTGCCGGTGCCGTTGCATCCGCGGAAGTTGCGCGAACGCGGCTATAATCAAAGCGAGCTGGTGGCGGAGTGTCTGGCGCGGGCGGCGGGAGGCGGAGCGACCGTGCGGCAGTTGTTGCGACGGACGGTGGATACCGTTTCGCAAACGCATCACGACCGGCGCACGCGGCAGCTGAACCTCAAAAATGCCTTTGCACTCGCGAAAGGCGTGCCCATAAGTGCCGGCCACTCTTATCTGCTGGTCGACGATGTTTTCACGACAGGTTCCACACTCAACAGCTGCGCGTTGGTCCTGCGGAGAGCGGGTTGCACGCAACTGAACGTTGTTACTTTTGGCCACGGCTGACGAATCATGAGTCATTTCAACAAGCCGACCTACACGGTCCGCCGCACGCGCAAGAAGGAGATCCCGGAAGGGCTCTACACGAAAGACCCGGTTTCCGGTGAAGCGGTTTTCACCAAGGAAATCGAAGACAACCAAATGGTGGTGCCGAAAAGCGGACATCATTTTCCGATCGGAGCGCGCGAGCGGATCCGGCGGTTGATGGACGAAGGGACGTTCGTGGAGACCGGCGCGACGATCAAATCGGGCGATCCGCTGCAATTTGTGGATTCGGCGCCGTATCCGGTGCGGATCAAGAAATACGAAAAAGACAGCGGGCTGCCGGAGGCGGTAATTACCGGCACGGGCAAGATTCAGGGCATCGACGTGTCGATTGCGGTGATGGATTTTCGTTTCTGCGGCGGCACCTTGGGATCGGCCGCGGGCGAGAAGATCACGCGCACGATCGAGACGGCGTTGAAGCGGAAGATTCCGTGCATCATCTTCAGCACATCGGGTGGCGCGCGGATGCAGGAAGGGATTCTTTCGCTGATGCAGATGGCCAAGACGAGCGCGGCGCTGTCGCGGTTGGCGGAAGCGAAGCTGCCCTACATTTCGGTGCTGACGCATCCGACGACGGGCGGGGTGTCGGCGAGCTTTGCGACCTTGGGCGACGTGATTCTGGCGGAGCCGGGGGCGCTGATTGGTTTTGCGGGTCCGCGCGTGATCAAGGACACGACGAAGCAGACGCTGCCGCCCGGATTTCAGACCTCGGAGTTTTTGCTGAAGCACGGGCTGGTCGACCAGATTGTGGACCGGCTCGAAATGCGCGAACGCCTGGGCGATCTGCTGCTGGCGTTGTATGTGAAGAAAAAACCCGCGCAGCCGGTGACCGCGAAGAAGTGAGCGCGCCTCGGCGAAGGCCGGTGCGAGTGGAGTTGCATCGGTCGGCGAGTTAACACCAACGGACTGGAACATGGGCACGCCGGCCGATTATCGGGCGTTGGTGGACCAGTTGTATGCGCTCAAGCCACGCGGCGGACGGTTGGGCATCGATCGCATGCGTCCACTGGCGGCGGCGCTGGGGAATCCCGAGCGGACAATGCCGGTGGTGCACGTGGCGGGCACGAATGGCAAAGGGTCTGTCGCGGCGATGATCGAAGCGATGCTGCGCGCGGCGGGGTGGCGCGTCGGCCTTTATACGTCGCCGCATTTGATTCATCTCGGCGAGCGGGTGCAGGTGAATCGCGAGCGGCTCACGGACGAGGAAATCGTGGCTTTCGTGACTGAGTTGACCTCGGTGTCTGAACAAATCGAAGCAGAGCAAGGCGCGGAGATGCGGCCTTCCTTCTTCGAATGGATGACGGCGATGGCCTTTCTGACGTTTGCGCGGGCACGGTGCGATATTGCGGTGATCGAGGTGGGACTGGGGGGAGAGTTCGACGCGACGAATATTGTCGAACCCGAGATCAGCGTGATCACGTCGATTGGGCTGGATCATTGCGAATGGCTGGGAAACTCGTTGGAGGACATCGCGCGGGCGAAGGCGGGCATCATCAAGCCCGGGCGGCCGGTGGTGATGGGGCGGATGCCGCCCGGGGAAGAGCGAGTGATCAGGGAAACAGCGGAGCGAAAGGGCGCGCGGTGCGTGTCGGTGCGTGAGATTTTCGGCGAGGACATCGAAGCGTATCCGCGACCGACTTTGGCGGGAGCGTATCAGCGTTGGAACGCGGGCACCGCAGTGTTGGCGGCACGGATGCTCGGCGGGCGATGGAGGATGACGGACGAAATTATCGGCAAAGGTCTGGCGAGTGCGGCGTGGCCGGGGCGATGGGAGACGCGGGAGGTGGGCGGGCGAACGGTGATTCTAGATGCGTCGCATAACTCCGAAGGCGCAGAGACGCTGCAGGCGAACCTTGCGCAGCTGCGGGCGGAAACGGGGAGGCAACCGATTGTCGTTTTGGGGGTGTTGGGAGTGGAGCGCGCGGGGCCGTTGTTGGAGGCGATCAGCCGCCATGCGCGAGCGATTCACTTGATCGAGCCGCGGGATGTTCGCGCGGTGCCGGTGGAGCGATTGCAATCGCTTGTTCCGCGTGAGTTTTCCGGCGCGGTTATTCCGGATCGGGTGTCGCGACTTTTCCCCGGCCGCGGAAAATGTGAGGCCGGAGAAGCGGGAGACGTCGTGGTGGTGACGGGCTCGATCTATTCGCTCGGAGAGGTGATGGCGCGGCTCGAGCGATCATCCTAAACTCGATGGCGCGTTAAGGCGTTTACCGAGCGAGCCGATCAGGCAAAAAGACGTGGAATGGCGGTTGCGTCGCATCGGTGTCGGTCGAATCTCAATGGATGCGGCGGACTGGTGTAGTGCTCGTCGTGGACGATAGCCCCATCGATCGGGAGCTGATCGTCGCGGGGCTTCGTTTGGCTGGACTGGAGAAGGAAATTAGGACGGTTGAAGATGGCGCGCAGGCGATCGCGTATTTGAGCGGCCAGGACAAATTTGCCGATCGCGCGGCGAATCCTTATCCCTGTTTCGTTCTGACCGATTTGAAGATGCCGGTGGCGGACGGCTTCGCGGTGCTCGAATACATGCGGTCGCGGCCGGATCTCGCGATTATTCCGACGGTGGTGTTCTCCGGCTCGTCGGATCCCGACGATGTGAAGACGGCTTATCAGCTCGGTGCGGCGAGCTATATTGCGAAACCGGGCACGAGCGATGAGCTCAGGAAATGCCTCCGGCTCATGTATGAATATTGGACACTTTGCGAAGTGCCTCCTGCGTCGCTGACGGGCGAAAGCGTGAAGACGGAGAGTCGCGGCAAACTGGGCGAACGATTTTCTCACCCACCGTTTTGGCAGGAGCAGGAGCACCGGCGGAAGGCTTGAGGCGCGATGGAGGCGCGATTGCGCGGGCGCTCAGACGAGTTGGACGAGTTCCGGGGTGGGCGGCACGTCCTTGATGATTTGCGACGGTTCGGGGCCGACGCCGAGGTAGCGGAGATTGGGAAGCTTGTCGGCGGCAGGCCATGTTTCCCCGTGATAAGCGACGTCGAGAATGCTCTTCATCATGGCGGCGACGTAGCGTTGGGCGTTCGGCGGGAGAGCGGAGAAACGGCGGACCTTCGAGATGTCTTCGGACCAACCGGGGTGGCGCGTGTAAACAGGTTTCAGCGTCTTGCGAACGGCCTCGTTGCGCGGGACGTGGTGGTAGCGTTTGCCGTTCGGATCCTCGTAGGCGACGCAAATGAGGAGCTCGCCGCGCCATTCGCCGGAGTAGGTGAGAGCGTCGGATTTGTTGAGCATGAGATCCTGGAAGCCGCCGTAGCGGAGGACGTCGCCTTTCTCGACGGCGTCGAACCAGCCGACCATGCGCTGGCGGCCGGTGGAGGTGCCGAACTCGATTTGTTTCAGCTTCACGGCGAGCGGGTGGGCGTCGTCCATCTGCGTGATGAACGTGTGCGTGCCGACCTTGGTATCGTAGGCCTTGGCGACGCCGAAGGTGTGTATCCGTTGCACGGGTATGCCGGCGCTTTCGAAGAGCTCGGGCGTGAACGTGTGCGAAGCGGTGACGTTGGGGGAGAAGCCGTGGCGCTTGTCGAGCCAGTAAGCCTGACCGAACTCGCCGATGACGGTGCGACCGGCGTGGAGTTCACGGAGGATGAGTTCGCGGACTTCGCCGATGTTTTTGGCGAGGGCGGCGCCGGCGTTCCAATACGTTTCGGTGAGCAGCGGGAGATCGAGCGTGAACGGTTCGGCGCCGCGGAAGCGCGTGAAGTCGAATTCGTCCTGATCGAAGACGCCCATTTCGATCGCTTCGGCGTTGGCGCGGAGTTCGGCGGCGGTGAGTTTGTCGAAGAAGCCGGCGAACGTATCCGGAGAAACACGACACACGTGCTGGATGACGCGCAGCGCGCGATCGGCGCGCTGGGCGAGTTTGCGGGCGAAGTAGTTGGGGCCGGCGAGAAAATCGGAATACGTGATTTGCCACTGGCCGACCTCGTCCAGGTAGGCGGGCGTGATGCCCCGGCCGGTCGAGCCGCGCGGCTCCTCGCCGAGGATGTTGACGCGGTAGTCTTCCCACGCGAGGTCGAGCAGGCGGTGGCTGAGATCGGAGACGAGGGTGCGTTCGTCGATGACAAGGCGGGAGAGGATCTCGTGACCCTTGCGCTCGAGCGGGCGGGCTTCCCAGAGGAATTTGCGCGGATCGGCGACGACGCCGGCGCCGACGCAAAGGTGAGCGGCGTCGCGCACGACGACGCCGGCGGGGAGGAGGTTGAGTTTTACGCCTCCGGCGGTGTGGCCGGAGTTGGCGCCGCCGTTGACCTTGAGGACGACGGAAACCGGTGAAGATGTGCCGCGAAGCTCGTCGGCGACCTCGGGGATGAGGCGGCCTTTGCCTTCATCGCCAAGGGAAATGCCGACGTCAGCGATGAGCTGGGAAGTGAAGGGGAGGAGAGACATGGTTGCTGGTCGTGCAACCGAAGCTCGCGAAGTGAGACCCCTGTTGCGGGTCAGGAGAGAGCGGACCGCGAAAGGCAGGGCAAACAAAATTCGGTGGACCGTGACGTTCGGAAGCGCGGAGGACCGCGGTGAGATCGTAAGCGGCGGGAGCGCGTCGCGGAACGGCCCGAGGGAAAGTGTCATACATTAGATGACACTTTTGTGGAAGGCCGTCCCTGGTGCCACCGGGCGGAAGTGTCATCTAATGTATGACACTGTGGATGAGGCGGCGGATGGGGATTTAGAGCGTTTCGCGGCCGCGGCGCTGGTGAGCGAGCCAGAGGAGGAGTTGGAGCGTGCGCTCGGCGTCGGGGCAGGCGGAGCGTTGGACCAAGAGTTGATGAACGCGTTGGCGGGGGACGCCGAGGATGCGTGCGAGGCGGGCCTTGTCGCCGTAGCGCAGAAGGTAGGCACGGCATTCGTCGGCGAGTTCGTTCCAGAGTGGAGTGTCGGGTCCGGGTGAGAGTGCGCGGCCGGGGCGGCGGCGTGAACGCAGCATCTTTTTGGCGGAACGGGCGGTTGCGGTGGCGGCGGCGTCGATGGCGAAGGCCAACGGATCGAGGATCGCGAGGCGGGGGTGGTTGGGGCTGGAGAGCATGATTTTTGGGGGGGAGCGGAAGTGTCATACATAATATGACACTTTAGTTGCAAGGAGGGGGTGCGGGGGACGGGCGAGTGGCGGGGTTACGCCAAAACCCGACGGAAGGTTGGGAGAAGTCTTCGTTTGTAGTGGAATGGTGGTTACGGCTGTATTGGCGGCGCCATGACATCCGGAGCGCACTGGGGCAAGCGGTCGGACGGGTGGCTTTTTCGCTCCGCCGACGTGAACCGGTGGCGAGCGTCCGCTGAAAGGGTTCGGCGGCGCCCGGCGGGCATGCAAAGAGGGCGCACGCCATGAACGCGGAGAATCAACAAAACGCTGACACGGACGGCGCAGCCGATGTGACGAGGATTTATCCCGCACAAGTCGACTGCTCGGTGAGTTCGAATGTGAAATGCATGGTGCATCAATTCGTTGACGGCAGTGGCGACAAGCGGCTGGTCGTTTCGATGGAGCCGGGGGAGTATGAGGTGGTTTACACCGGTTATTTTCGGTCGGGATTTCAGTCCATGCGCGTGCTCTCCGGCGCCGTGGTGCTGCAGGGGCCGTCGATCCGCATCGAAGCGACGGAAGGGACGGTCCATCGGCTGGCCGATGATCGCACGTTCGTAGTTACCAGCAGCCAGTTCACTCAGTTGCAGTTGTCCGAAGCGCGTTCTCTGGACGAGACCGAAGCGGATGCGACGCCGGACGAATATCGGAACCTGGATTGGGTGCGGGCGGTGCCGCGGCCGAAGGGCCCGACTCCGCCGAGACGCATGATGTGGGTGAACATCGAGCCGGGCCAGGATGCCATCGACCAGCCGATGCCAACGTGACGCGTGGTTCAGAAGGCGGCAGCGGACGCGGATCGATCGACGCGGCAGTCCCAAAGTTGAAGCGTTCCCTTGTCGGTGAGGGCGGCGAGCCAGTCGCCGTTGGCTGAACTTGCGAGCAGATAGATGCCCTCTTGGGCCTGCGCGTCTCGGGCGTCGATCGACCAGGCGGCGAGCCAGCGCCAATTGGAGGTGCTCCATACAATGATGAGACCCTCGGCGCCTCCGGTGAGGAGCCTCGATCCATCGGGCGTGAACAGCAGATGCTGGACGGCTGCGCCGTGAGCTTGCATGCGGGCGACGAGAGATTTTGCGCGATGATCCCAGATGCTGAGGCGGCCGTTCTCGGTTCCCGCGACCAGCAAAGTATCGTTGGCCGAGAATAGCAGGCTGGTCTCGTGCGACGCGTCGCCTGGCAGCACGAGGATCTCTTCCGTTTCGAGATCGATCATCCTCAGGGTGCCGGCCCAATCGCCCAATGCGAGCCATCGACCCTCGCGAGAGATGGCGAGCGATTTTGCGCCGGGAATCGTGGGCAGCGGCGAGGCGTGAAGGGAGAACGTCTCCAGGTTCCAGACGACAAGCTCACCGCCTTCGTGAGCGAAAGCGGCGAAACGACGATTGGAGGAAAGAGCGAATGCGGTGACGGCTGGTTTGCCGGCGAGAGACAGGGACGTCGGGCGGGATGTCGCGTTGACGAGGTCGGTTTCGATCAGTCGCCAGTCGGACCCGAGTGCGAGCAAGTTTCCGTTCGGAAGAGATGCCACGGGGTGAAAAACTCCCGGGAGAGTGCGCGTTTTTGCGAACGTGACGGTGTCGAACTGGAGGCATTCGCCGTTTTGACCGGTGGCGACGAGGGAGGAGGAGTCGGACGAAAACGCGACCGCGCCCAGGAGATCGGACCAGAGATCGGTGTGCACGCGCGGCCGCTGAGGTTGATCGAGCGCCCACAACCGAATGGTGCCATCCATGCTGCCGGACGCGAGCAGACGGCCGTCGCCGGACCAGTCGACGCTCCACACACTGGCTTCGTGACCTTTGAAGTCGGCGAGCTTGGTTTTCTGTGCAACGGACCAGAGCTGCAGGCGACCGTGTTCGCTGCCGATGGCGATGTTGCGGGAATCGGGCGAAAACGCCGCGACATCGTTCCCCGTCGCGGCGCAGAGCGGTAGGAGCTCGGGCGATTGGTTGAGGTCGACGAGGCTGATGTCGCCGAGGCGCATCACGACGAGGTGGTTGGCGTCGGGTGAAAAACGCAATCCGCCGACCCAAGACACCTGGCGGATCCGGGCAAGGTCCGCGCGGGTGTCGAGATCACGAACGAGCAAGTCGCAGTGCTTGCCGCGTTCGTCCTCCCAATAAATCGCGCAGGCGAGGCGACGAGCATCCGACGAAAGCGCGGCGGTGGCGAACTGCGCTCCCGGTTGCAGAGCGGCGGCGTCGAGTCGAAAGACGACGCGCTCGTCGCGGTAATTCCAAGCGGTGATGGTGGTATTGTCGGGAGCGGCGGAGGTGAGAAGCACGGTGTGCTGAGCAGGGGATTGATCGAGCGGGATGCCGCGGGCGTCCTGCGAGCGGCGTTCGCGGCTGGCGAGATCGATGATAGAAACGCCGAGTTTGGCATCGGTGACGACCGCCTGACCCGAGATGGAATCGTAAGCGATGAGACCGTAACAATCGTCCGCGATCTTTTCGCGGCGGCCGTTTTTCACGTGGTAAAACACGAGACGATTCGGCGACCCGCGCTCGATGGAGAGTGCGGTGTCGCCGTCGGGACTGAGGGCGACAGCGGTGACGGCGGGGCCGCTGACGGTGCCGATCAAGCGAGTTTCGTCGCCTTCGCTTTCGTTCCACAGGGCAAACCATTCGAGGCCGCGAAGGTCGTGGCGGTCGGACGTGGGCAACTGGCGTCGGAGCGCGGTGCGCGCGGCACCGATGTTGGCGGTGGACAGGGCGAGCTGCGCGAAATGCAGATCGGACGTATAGCTCGCGAGGCGTTCGTTGGCTTCGGCGCTTTGGCGGAACGCGGTTTCCTGCGCGGCGAGTTTGCGCAATGCGAAATAATTTCGGACGCCGAGAACGCTGATAACGACGACGGCTGCGACGCCGGCGAAGGCGGCGAACCAGGTGAGAGTGCGCAGCTGGCGGCGCGTGCGATTCAGTTCCTGGACGGAGCGGCCGGCTTGGGCGAGGCGGAGATCGGAGAGGAGACTTTCGGCGTCGCGATAGCGAGCGGCGGGATCGTTGTGACACGTTCGGAGCAGAATTTCGTTCAGCTCCATCAACTCGCGAGCGTCGGACCGTTCCGCGGTGTTGGGCGGTAGATCGGGGAAGCGCGAAGGATCCAGTCCGGTGGCGAGTTCGTAGATGACTTTTCCGAGGCTGTAGAGATCGGCGCGTGCGGAGCCGGTGCCTTCGGGCGCGGCGTATTCGGGCGTGCCGACCGAGGAGACGGTTTGGTCGGTCGACGCGATCAAGCCGATGTCCGCGAGTTTCGCGTGACCGTCGACGAGGATGACGTTGGACGGTTTTACGTCGCGATGGAGCAGGCCGGCGCGATGCAGTTCGCCGAGAGCGGTGGCGAGTTCCGCGGCAATGCGGAGGCAGTCGGCGGCGGGCAACTGGCGGCGGCGAGTCAGCAGCTCCTTCAACGTGAGCGGCACGTAGCGATCCGGATCGATGTCGAGTCCGGTGTCGGCGTCGTCGGCGAGTTCCATCACGTAATAAAACTGGCCGGCGGCATCGTCGCGTCCGACGTGAAGAAGGGCGAGTTGCCGCGGTTGATCGCGCACGGCGTTTTGGAAACGCGTGATGCCATCGAGCTCGCGGAAGAACGGGCGATCGTCGTCGAAGCGATCGCGGCGGATGACTTTGATGGCGCGGAGAACGCCGGTGACGCTGCGGCCCAGCCACACTTCGCCGTAGCCGCCGCCGCCGATTCGTCGGATCACGGTAAAATCCGGGATCGAAGGCGCTCGCTGCATTGAGGGAGGCGCGTCAGCGCAGGAGCGGTTTGAGGCCGGCGACTTCCGCGCGCAGTTTTTCGAGCACGCGGTGTTTCACGAGATAGACGGAAGCAGGGCGCGTGCGGAACAGTTCGGCGACGCGAGGCACGGGCACCTCGTCGAGCATCACCATTTGAAACATCTGCAGATTGCGTTTCGAAACGGAGTGTTCGAGGCGGGCGAGCAGCGTGTGCAGGACGTAGCGCTGGGCTTCGAGTTCGAACGAGCGATCGAGGGCGGGTGACGAGGCGACGCGCTCGAGTTCGTGGGCGGCGCCAGGGCGTTCGACGCGCGGCGGCGGCGCGTTGAGGGACAGCGGAGCGGAGTCGGTGTCGCGCTTCTGGCGACGCAGTCGGTCGGATGCGCGCCAGTGGGTGAGTTGAAAAAGCCAGCGGCGGAAGGCGCCGCGACGATCGGTGCGGCGGTAGTCGCGGATCGTTTCGGCGACGCGGCGAAGGACATCCTGAGCGACCTCTTCGGCGTCGGAGTCGGACAGGCCGTGGCGTCGCGCGATTTTCCGAATGTGGACTTCGTAGGTGAGATAGAAATCCCGCCAGCTGCGATCGTCGGCGATGTTGGCGAGGCGGCCGAGCAGGCTCGGTCGGGTGGGCAACGAATCCGTCGGATCGCGGTCCCCGCACATGGCGACGCCGAGGGTGTGTCAAGGTTTCGAATACGCAAGGGTTTGACCCGGCGGGGGCCGAAGATCGGGAGAATCCCGGTGGGCGTTTTTTTCAAAAAATGACGAAGCGGTGAAAGAAATGAAGGCGGAGCGGCGTTTGGGGATTCGTCACCCAATCGCGTTCTCCGGCGGCGCGGGCGGGTGGCGAAACTCCCACCCACGTCCCATCATGAAAACCCTGATCACAGTCTCCTTCGTCGCCGGTTTGCTACTGGCGGCGGTTCGTTGGAGCGGCCAGTCAGTCGATGCCGGCTCCGTCTTCGCCATCGTCGTAGCGTCGTTTTTGACGGCGCTGTTTGTGCGCGACTATCGCACTCCGCCAGGTCCGGCGAGAGCTCCCAAAGTCCTGCCGGTGCAGCCGCGTTGGCCGGTGCGGGTAATTGCAAGCGTTCCTGTCATGCCGCGTGTGCGCGGCGTGATCGTGAAGGCGCGTTACGCCCGATCGGCGGGCACTCGGACCGGAGTGATTTCGGTCGGCTCGTGAAAGATTGCCGGGCGTCAGCGGCATGTGGCGCGGAGTGCCCGTTTGAACAGCCGAGCCGCTTCGGTCCGACGCAGAGCGAGCGTTCAGCGCAAGCACGCACACGCGAGCGATGCGTCGCCGGGATAGGGCTCGGAAGAACTCCCAATCCTCAAACCTCGAAAGTCATGAAAGCTTTATTTGTCTCCAAGATCCTCCTTGCCGCGGTGCTTAGCACGTCCGCGTTGTCTTCCGTCTCCGTTGCCGCTGATCGCGCCATCGCCTATCCGGTAGGTCGGGTCACGGCATTGTCCGAAGAAATCATGCGAGGTGACAGCCGCCTTGAGGTGCGTCGCCTGATGGGCGCGCCCGACCGGCGGCTCAGCTCGAACGTGTGGATTTACTTCAAACACCACGCGCCGAATACGCCGCAAGTGGCGCGCGATAATTGTCGCACGCTGATGGTGACGTTCACCGATAATCGCGTGAGCGATTTGAAGATTGTGAATGCGCGGGCGTTGAAGATCTACACGGCGCAGGTGAACACCGGAAAGCCGGTGCGCGGGCTGGCGGCGAAGTAGTGTCGGTCGTGTGGGCGAGCGGGGCGACGGACTGCGGGACGACGGACCACGGACTACGGACTACGGGCTTGTGGTGTTAGGAGAGCCATCGCGGGAGGCGGTGGCTCTTTTTCTTGGCGTTCTGAGCGGTGCGAAGATCCTTGGGAGCTTCGATGAGAAGCGGGGCACCGACTGGATTCTTCGCTTTGCTCAGAATGACAGGGAGCGCGGTGGGGGCACCGCGCCTCCATTTGCGGGGGAGGTTTAGGAACTTGTGGTGCGGGTGGAGACCTCGATGACGTCGTGCGGGGAGGCTTCTTTTTGGCCGGCGGGGCTGACGCGGACGTAACGGGCTTTTTCGCGGAGCTGGGAAAGATTCGCGGCGCCGAGATAGCCCATGCCGCTTTGGACGCCGCCGATCAGATTCGCGAGGACGTCGTCGACGGAGCCGGAAACTTCCTTGAGGGCTTCGATGCCCTCGGCGGCGACCTTGCGGGTTTTGTCGTTTTTGTCGTGGCCGTAGCGGGCGGCGCTGCCGGCTTTCATCGCGGAGAGCGAGCCCATGCCGCGGTATTGTTTATACACCTTGCCGCTGATCTCCATGATTTCGCCGGGCGCTTCACGGCAGCCGGCGAGGAGACCGCCGCAGATGACGGCGTCGGCGAGGGTGAGAGCTTTGACGATGTCGCCGGATTTGGTGATGCCGCCGTCGGCGATGAGGCGGACGTTGCGCTTTTTCGCGGCGGTAGAGGCGACGTAGAGGGCGGTGAGTTGCGGGATGCCGACGCCGGCGACGACGCGCGTCGTGCAGATGGAGCCGGGGCCCTGGCCGATCTTGATGGCGTTGGCGCCGCAGTCTGCGAGGAAGTCGACACCGGAGGCGCTGGTGACGTTGCCGGCGACAAGGGTGAGGTCGGGGTAAGCGCCGCGGACGAGTTTCACGACTTCGCCGACGCCCTGGGTGTGTCCGTGCGCGGTGGATACGGCGATGACGTCAACATGTTCGTCGACGAGGTGGCCGACGTGAGCGAGGATCTTTTCGCGATCGAGGGAGCCGTCGGGTTTGCGCATCGGGGAGAGCGCGGCGCCGACGACGAGGCGGAAGTGTGAATCGCGGGCGGGCTTGCGGCGGGACTTGGCTTCGCTGGTGATTTTTTCGACGTCGGAACTGGTGACGAGGCCGCGAAGGCGGTCGTCGTTGTCGACGACGAGCATCTTGTTGATGCCGACGTGAGTGGAGAAAAACGCGTCGGCGGCGGCGATGGGGTCCTTGGCGACGGCGGATTCGGATTCGGTGATGAGTTGCGCGCGAGGCGTCATGACCTCGGCGACTTTCTTCGACTTGTAGCGTTCCTTGACGACGTTGCCGGAGAGGAGACCGACGAGGCGGCCTTGGGGATCGAGGACGGGGAAGGTGGAGAACGCGTAGCGCTTGGTTTCGATCATCGCGAGGAGGTCGGCGATGTGTTGTTCGGGCGCGACGGTGATGGGGTCTTGGATGAGGCCGTGGATGTGACGTTTAACGCGGGCGACCTCCTTCACCTGATCCTTCGGCGACATGTTGTAATGGATGAGGCCGAGACCGCCGTTGAGGGCCATGGCGATGGCCATGCGAGACTCGGTGACGGTGTCCATGTCGGACGAGATCACGGGGATCTGCAGCCGCACGGAGTCGCTGAGGACGGTGGACGTGTCGGCGTCTTTCGGAAGGATTTCCGAATAAAGCGTGGCGAGCGAAACGTCGTCGAACGTCAGGGCGACGGGGCGGCTGGCGCGGAAGAATTCGTCGGCGGGAAGGTAGAAGTCGGCTTCGCCGTCGGGTTGGTGAGACGTGGCAACCTTGGTCATGAGTTGCCGTGAACGGATTAGGGTGCGGGGGGCGAAGGGCAAATTGTTTTTCGGGGGAGCGTGGCGCGGCGAGCGCGCCACCTGCCGGGCGAGGCGCGGGGAGGGGCAAACGTTAGCGCAAGAACAGACAGAGGTCGCTTGCGCTGGGAGGGGAGATTTGCGGACGTGGAGGGTCCCCAAAACGTTTTTCCCATGAGCCTTTTCATTGGCATCGATTCCGGAACCCAGAGCGTGAAAGCGGTCGTTCTCGACCTCGAGACCCGCAAGGTGATCGCGGAGGCGCGAGCGCCGCATCAGTTGATCGAAGGGTTGCCGGTGGGGCACATGGAGCAGCATCCGCAGGAATGGACGGCGGCGCTGGATTTCGTGATTTCGGAAGTGGTCGCGAAAGTGGACGCGAAACGCGTGCGCGGGATCGGCGTATCGGGTCAGCAGCACGGGTTCGTGGCGCTGGATGAAAAAGGCGAAGTGATCCGGCCGGCGAAATTGTGGTGCGACACGAGCACGACGAAGGAGTGCGACATCATCACGAAGAAGTTGGGCGGGCCGAAGGTGGCGATTCGGAAGACGGGGAATCTGATTTTGCCGGGCTTTACGGCGCCGAAGATTTTGTGGCTGAAGCGGAACGAGCCGGCGAATTACAAGCGGCTCAGGCATGTGCTGCTGCCGCACGATTATCTGAATTTCCACCTGACGGGGAATTTCTTCATGGAGTTCGGCGATGCGTCGGGCACGGCGTTGATGGACGTGCGGACGCGGAAGTGGTCGAAGGACGTGATCAACGCGATCGACAAGAAGTTGATCGAGTGGCTGCCGCCGATTTCGCAGTCGCATGAAGCGGCGGGGACCTTGCGGCCGGAGATCGCGGCGAAGTATGGGCTGTCGATGGACGTCGTGGTGAGCGCCGGCGGCGGCGACAACATGATGGGCGCGATTGGGACGGGGAATGTTTCGCCGGGCGTGGTGACGGCGAGCTTTGGGACGAGCGGGACGATTTATGCGTATGCCACGAAACCGGTGATCGATCCGCAGGGGGAGATCGCGGCGTTTTGTTCGTCGACGGGCGGATGGCTGCCATTGTTGTGCACGATGAACGTGACGACGGTGACGGAGCAGGTGCGCGCGATGTTTGGCTACGATCATGCGCGGCTGGCGGAGGCGATTTCGGCGGCGCCGGCGGGATCGGGTGGATTGGTGTTGTTGCCGTATCTGGCGGGCGAACGGACGCCGAATGTGCCGGCGGGGTCGGGCGCGGTCGTGGGTTTAAACCAGAAGACGTTCAATGCCGGACATGTGGCGCGCGCGGCGATGGAAGGCGTGACGATGGGGATGAATTATGGACTGAGGCGGCTGGCGGCGCTGGGCGTGAAGGCGAAGGAAATTCGCGTGACGGGTGGCGGCGCGAAGTCGCCCGTGTGGCGTCAGATCATGGCGGATGTTTTCGGCGTGCCGGTGGTTGGCATGGTCGAGGACGAAGGCGCGGCGCTCGGCGGGGCGTTGCAGGCGGCGTGGTGCGTGGCGCTGCGCGACGGCAACAAGAAGGCGAAGCTGACGGACTTTACGAACGGGACGGTGGAGCTGGACGAGTCGACGCGTTGCACGCCGAACAAGGCGAATGTGGCGCGTTATCGGGAGCTGCAGGGCTTGCAGGACAAGTTGAGTCTGGCGCTGCGCGAGGTGTTCGAGGTGCAGCGGAAGCTGGCGTAAGGAGGGCGCGCGGGGCGTGGGATATTAACCACGAATGGACACGAATGGACACGAACGGGCGACTGGATCGCGGCAGGACGTCAGCGTGGAATGACTGAGATCCTTCGGGGCGGGAGTGACGGGGGCGGCGGGGTCGGGGTAACC
Organism: Verrucomicrobiota bacterium; assembly: GCA_023391285.1. Lineage (GTDB taxonomy): Bacteria > Verrucomicrobiota > Verrucomicrobiia > Opitutales > Opitutaceae > Opitutus. Next base: position 20 of record JAEWBF010000026.1, on the reverse strand, counting down.
CGCGCTACAGGGGGTTTTAA
>JAEWBF010000101.1 GCA_023391285.1 Verrucomicrobiota bacterium | reverse complement strand
CCTCACGCTTTTCGAAACCGCGGGGTGCGCGACATCGAGAGCGTGGCAGTGATTTACGGGGATGAAGAGCCGCCTCACGCTTTTCGAAACCGCGGGGTGCGCGACTGGGATGAAAAATGGGCTAGGGTCAGCAGTCTATCCGCCTCACGCTTTTCGAAACCGCGGGGTGCGCGACCGTTGGGCGGGGGTGGCGCTGTGCCAGGTGGCGACCGCCTCACGCTTTTCGAAACCGCGGGGTGCGCGACTGTCGCCTCATCCGTCGGGATCTCGTTGTCCGACGTCCGCCTCACGCTTTTCGAAACCGCGGGGTGCGCGACCGATCCGTCGCCGGGGTGAAGTTGCCGCTGGTCCTCCGCCTCACGCTTTTCGAAACCGCGGGGTGCGCGACTGCCGGAGGGGTATCACGAGGCGTCGCAGATCTTCACCCGCCTCACGCTTTTCGAAACCGCGGGGTGCGCGACGGCGCCTGTGAATAACTCGCGTTTTTCGCTCGGACGCTGGCGTGAATATCGAGCGAGCCCAGGGAGACGCGCGATCCAGTGCGTCCGCAGCCGGATACGCTCGCGACGCTTACCTCTGAAAATGGTCCTTGCGAGCGCCCTCCTACGGGGCGGCCGCGCATAGTCGCACTCGCGGTTTCAAAGAGCGTAGTTCACCAATGGCGGAAGTGAACTGGTCGGTGGCTCGTGGCCGCAGGCAGCTTCACGCAAGGTTGTGTCAGGTCAACGCTAGCGTGGCTTGCGGCCGTAATTTTCACCAAGCGGGGCGCCTTCGGAACCTAGACGATCGTCACCCGCGAGCGCACCGTGTAGGGCAGGCCGAGTGCGTCGATGATCAACGTGGCATCGGCGGCTTCGGGGCCGAGCGAGACAAACAACACCTGATCGTGGTCAGCATTGATGATTTCCGCGAGTGCGGCCCGCGCCTGGGCGAGGCGCAGGTCGTCGAGCGGGCATTCGAATACAGAAAACTGGAGCCGGGTGCCGTAGCTTTCGAGGGTTTTGGCCACACGCCGCAGGCGCTTCGCGTTCGCGATGTCGTAACTCACGAGATAGCGTCGGCGCGTCGAGGCCATGGGTTGAGGTGTTTGTCAGCGGGTGGTGAAGCCGTGATAGGTGGGCGCATCGCCGCGGACGACGCGCCAGAGCTGGCGGGCTTGAACTTCGAGCATGCGCCGGTAGCTCATCTTGTAGCCGAATTCGGGGTGTTTGACCTCAGTGTCGATCCGGCGAAACCACCCCTCCCAGAAACGACGTCGTCCTTGTTCGTTCAGGAAGGTGCCCGTCGCGGAGCGGATAAAATCGCCGGTGTCGATCTCCCGGCGGTTGATGAGCGTGATCGCGACCGAGTCCGCGATGAGCGGGCGAAACTCTTCCATCAAGTCGAGTGCGAGGGCGGGACGTCCGTAGCGTGGCTGGTGCATGAAGCCGAGAAACGGGTCCAGGCCAACGGCGTGGCAGACGCCGGCGAGTTCCTTGGCGAGAATGGAGTAGCCGAGCGAGAGCAGTGCGTTGACGGGATCGCGCGGCGGGCGGCGGTTGCGGCCGGCGAAGTCGAACTTCCATTCGGCGCCTTTGAGCATCGACGCGAATTGTTCGAAGTAGAGGTTGGCGGCGGCGCCTTCGACGCCGAGCAGTTCGGTGAGGTCGCGCGTGTCTTCGGTCGCATCGCGTGCCTCGGCGAGCAGACGCAGCACGCGGTCGGGAACGTCGCCGTCGCGCATGAGCATCGTGCGCTGGTTGGAGATTTTTGCGCGGATGGTTTCACGGGCGAGTTTGAGGCGAAAAAACGGCTCGGCAAACAAGCGCGCCTGGCCGAGGCGGGCGTCGACACCGCTGGCGGGCAGTCCGCGCAGGAGTCCGAGGAAGCGGCCGGATGCAGCGAAGTAGGCAACGTCGATGCTATGTTCGAGGCAGGATTCGGCGGCTTGGGCGGTGAGCTGGATTGCTCCGTAAAGATAGATCGCGCGCACCTGATGCAGTGGGAGCTTGCGGACGATTTCGCCTTGCACGGTGACGACGAACTCGCCGCCGCGCTGGCCGACTTGCGACCCGGGTTTTTGGACAACGAGGAGTTCACCGTCGTCGCGCGGCGGACGAGGCGGTGGAATCGGATCGTGATCGGCGGGCGGTTCGCCGGTGAACTCGAGAGGAAGTTCTCCCGGTGGAAACGAAAGGCGAAGCTGGGCATCCTCGGCGGATGCGCGTTCGCGGGCGTGCGTCCACCACGCGCTTTCGCGCGGAAGGCAAACGGGGTAGGCGGAGCAGTAGTCGCAGCGGCGGTCGTTGACGAGCGGGGGAGGAAGTTTGCCTGCGGCGGCGACAGCGCGCGCTTCGGCGAGTGTCGCGCGCGTTTTAGCGAAGAGTTTGTCGGTGAGAGCAACCGGCACACGGCGTTTTTCTTCGGCGTAGTAAACTTCGGCGGAGGCTACGGTGGTCCCGTGTTCGCGCAGCAAGAGCGCGTAGGCGGCCATTTGCACGGCATCGTTTTCCTTCGCGAGGCGTGTGCCATCGTCGAGCCGGCGGGCGGCCCCTTTCTTGTAATCGACGATGCAGGCGCCGACGGCATCGCTTTCGATCATATCGACGACGCCGACGAGATTGAGTTCGGCGCTTTCGAGACGGAGCGAGCGAACACGTGCGCCTTCGGGCAAACCCTCGCGAAGCGCGGTGGCGCGTTCTTCGTCGAAACGGGAAGGTTGATCGGTGTGGCGGTGGGTGGCGGAGCCGGTGGCGGTGTCGGCGTTTTCCTCGAAGATGTTTTCGACCCACTGGAGATAGAAAAGCCGTGGGCAGTAGAGGTAGTTGTGCAGCCGGCGCACGGGCATCGGCGGTTGGGCGGCGAGGTCGCCCGACGTGGAGAGAGGAGAGTCGGGCATGGCGAGCAGTTAGTCGGGCGTTTGGTGGAAGCCCATTCGCCGGCCGTGGGTGGGCGCATCGGGTGTGACGAGCTGGCGGATCGCTTCGAAGAGATTGCCGATGGCTTCGTCGTGGCCTTCGAGGCGGCTCTCGAGTTCGGCGAGTTTGCCGGCAAGCTGGCGGTGACTGGCGAGCAGCTCGCGGAGCTCAACGAAGGCACGAACGATCGCGACGCTCATGGTGACGGCGCGAGGGCTGCGGAGGACGCTGGCGAGCATGGCGACGCCCTGTTCGGTGAAGACGCGGGGCGGCTTGCGACGGCCGCCGCGCGGTTTTGGAGTATTTTCAAGTCGCTCCAGTCCAGAGGTTTGACCGCTTGATGTTCCAGAATGGAACATCAAATTCTCGAATTCTTCCGGAGTGAGATGAAAAGCAAAGTCGTCGGGGAAGCGTTCCAGGTTGCGGGCGACGGCTTTATTGAGCTCTCGGGTAGCGATGCCGTAGAAACGGGCGAGATCGGAATCGAGCAGCACGCGCTTGCCGCGAGAGACAACGATGCGCTGCTGGATCAACGCGACGGGAAGGAGCTTGGGGTTGGGGCGCGCGGACATGAGCGTTACATCGGGACGTCGTCCTCGGGGAAGTTGCGGTCCCATTTGGCGATGCGGGCTTTGTTGAGCTCGTCGCAACGCTGCCACTGGAAGTCGCGGTTGTTGACGGTGCCCCAAAGGCCGGGGCCGGAGGCGTAGGGATAATCGTTGGGAGAGTCGGACTGGAGTCGCGCGCGGCCGAACGGTGCCGCGTGCTCGGGATCGAAGAAGAGGTTGGAATTTCTCTCCTTGGGCAGCGAGTGGCCGGGCTTCAGCTCTATCCCGACGCCCTCTTTGCCAAAGCGGCGAGCTTCTCGTGTGGTGAAGGTTTCAGGTTTGGTTTTGGTCGCTGGCTTTCGCGACGTGCGCACGCGGTGGTGGATGTCTGCGCGTGACGCGTGAGCGATCGCTCGGAACGCCAGATTCGCCGCGGCATTCAGATCGGCCTGCATGGGCGAGACGCTGGAGGCTTCGTTCTGAACGGCGCTGGTGCGGGGACGGGCGACGGGTTGGGCCGTCAGGAAAATCGGTCCGCCCGGTTGCGGCGCGAGCAGCGTGCGATGCGGTTGAGTCGACTTGTCGATGGACTCGAGCCGGGAAAAGAGAGCTGCGGCGTAGCTCGCGTTGGAGGATGGTTCGGTGCCTTCGGTTTTGGCGCGATCTGCCTCTTCGAGCAGCACGCGCCATCGGAACTCATGACGATGATTCCATCCGACTTCCGCGGCGCGGAAGCCGGCGACACCCGTCAGCGAACAAAAACGCGACGAGTAGGCTGCTGGTGTTTCGAGCACGGGAATGCCAAAAGGCTCTGCGAGCATTTTTACCTTTTGGGAGACCGCGCGGTGGCACCATTTCATCAGTCGCGTGTTTTCGCTTCGCGCCCGACCTTGGTCCGACAGGTAGCGCGAGAGGTCTTCCAGCACGATCATGTCGACGGGAGCCCGTCCGGGAATGCGCTCGTATTCGCCATGAAGATCGAGTGCCGTGCGAGTTTCCTCCGGGGTTTGCGGCTGCCGTAATCTAAGCCCTAGCGCTTGGGCCAGGATCAAGTGGGCGGTTTGGTTGACGCGTTGTTCGCGAATGTTCTTCAGCTTGCGGAGAATGTCCCGGCACGGATCCGGAATCGGATCGTTCCGCATTTCGGAAGCCGTCAAAGGTTTCTGGCCCAATTCGCGGCGAAGCGCCTGATTGAGCGACTGCCAGCGGCGTCGCAGCTCCGAAAGCTGTTCGATACGAGCGATACTCAGGCCGCGTTGGCCGGAGAGGAGAGGGGACGTTGTCGACGAGTCAGCCGCCGTCTGCTGCAGCACGTGGCAACTGGGTTTGTCGGGATGGGGAACCCACTCCCAGGCTCGGCCGCGCAAGGGCAGCACACGACCGGTGACTTGGAGCAATCGACGCTGCACCATTTCACGTTGCGCGATGATGTGATCGCGAAGCTCGGTCCGCAGTGTTTGCAGGTCTGGAGATTTCTCGTCCGCGAGTCCTTGCCACTTGGGCACTCGCTGCTGATCGCGAAGTTGCGCCAACGCCGATTTCGTCTGCTCTGGGCGTTCTGGGTTGGTGAGTTTCCAATGCCAGGACACACAGGACGCCAGCCAGCTCTGCGTCCGGCGTAGCGCGACGAGCAACTTGTCGTTTTGCTGCGGGAAACTGAAGCGTTTGCGGAGAGAGGCTGGATTCGAAGCGTCGCGGACCAGGTCGAGTTGTCCCAGTTCTTCCAAGATCGCCAGCGTTTGCCGGCATTCGTCTTCAGATGCGGTCCGGCCGCGCTCGCCATAGAGTTCTTCCCGGAAGGCGAGGTCGCCCTCATCTCGATCGAGACGACTTCTGGGCCGAAAGACGCGGGCATTTTCTCCGGGAAGGCGCAGGATCGTGCCGGTGCGGTAGCGAGCATACCACTGCCGCTCGCCAGCTTCTCCGATCGACCGCGATGTGGCGTGTTGCTCGGAGTCGGCTTCGACCAGCGCCACGCTCGCGGCGTGACGTGTGCCGAGATCGGCCGCGAGCACGGTGAAGCGATCGGTCTTTTCCCACCAGCGATGCGGCTCCTTGCCCGTGAACTCCTCCGGCCATCGCAGGAAGGGCAATTGCTCCCCGTTCTTCCAGCTATGGAACTGGGCCTCCCACAATGCGGCTTTGCCTAATTTTTCTCGGAGAGCGGAGTCATCGAGACTCAGCGGAAAATTCAGAAGGATACGCAACCGGTCTTTCGCATCGAAATCCGGCATGAGCTGAACGGCCGCGTCTTTCAGCTTTTGCGGATTCACTGGTTCAGCGGAGCCGAGCAGCGCGGACATCATCGGCTGGTTCCAATCCTGGACCAGGCTTCCGTCTTCCCCGCGGATGCGATCGCGGAGAAGGCGTGGCGCCGAATATACGATCCGACGCGGCTGCATGGAGTAGTGACCCGAGTCGTCTTTCCACGCCATCGGCACGGTCACGGCGAGTGAGCCGACATCGTGACGGAACTCGCCTCGATCTTTTCCGAAGCTGCAGGCGTCGGTGAAAATAAAGAGACGGCGCGAATAGCGGGCGTCGGCGGGCGTGAAGTTCAGCGGACGCTCATCAATTTGCTCCAGAGTCTCCCGGGTCTCGCAATAGTTCCGAAATGCTTCGAGCGGGTCGGTTGCCCAGTTCTTTTTGTTGATGAGTTCAAGGAGCGCGTCGTCTGGCTCACGCCAGATGTTCCAGGCTTCTTCGTCCTCCAACAAAGCTTCGAACAAGTAATGAGAACCGATCTGTTCGCGTTTTTCACCGCCCCGCAGCGCGTCCAACTCGGCCTTCAGCTTCTTTCTTGTCTCCTCGGAAAAGGCAGTGCCTGCGCGCACGATGCTTTGCCAGCGACGTTTCACGTCGGGCCAGCCCTTCATGGTGCGTCGACGCAGTCCGTAGGGGGTGCTGCGGCCGTCGGTTAGCCGGTATTCCTCGGCGAGGTCTGCGTTCACAATCTGGCGCAGACGATCGATGCGAGCGTCGCTAGCGAACCGTGGGAGTTCGGATTCGTCGCCCGTCTCGCTGGCGGGTGGCTTGGGTTTGCCGTCGGTTTCGCGCCATATCCGGAAGAGGCGTGTGTGGATTTTTCGGTCCGGCACGGTGTCGGCGGTGTAGGTTTCGAGCGCTTTCTCGCCGTCCATCACCAGCAACTTTGTCGCGAGAGCATCGAGTTTGGCTTCGCGCTTGGAGACGTTTTGCTGGAATTGATTATAGACCTTGAGCGCCTCTTTGAAGGCCGCGATATCGAAGAGCTTCCATTGAAGTTTGCGGCCATCGCTGCCCCACAGCGGCAGCGCGGTGAAACCCGGAAACACCATTCCCCGGTTTCCACGGGCCAGTTTGATAGGATCGTCACCATCGACGATGAAGTCGGCCTCGTCGGCTTCTCGGATTGTTTGCGTGTTGCCCTTCTTGGATCCGGAAGCACGAGGTGCTTTGGGCGCTGGAAAGGTGCTTTGAAAAAGTTCCTTGGTCGTCTCGTTCGGGAAAGCGAGGAACAGGACGCAGGCGTGAACGCGGGGCTTGTTGATGTTGCCGCCTCGATTTTTCGCCAGGGCGAAAGTCGGCGGCAGCTCGCGCAACCAGTCCTCGAGTTGCTGCTCGGAAACGCGGTCGCGGAACGTTGCCGCAGCTTCTTGGATTCGTGGCACCGCGGCCGCGCCCGTGTCCGGAGCTTCGCCTGGCTGGAGATTTACGACGGCGCCGAGCGTGATCGACGCGGCCAGTTGGTGGATTTCCTTTTCGGAGAGATCCCGATGCAGCTCGATCCTCAGTTTTTCTTCTGCATCGGCGCGCCCGCGACGTTCGACCGACAGGCGGTAGGTCGGATTTGAGTCGGGATCGCAGAACATGGGAAAGAACACGGGTCCGCCCTGCTGAATCGCTGCATCGCCTCCCAAATTGAAAAGAAGAAACTCGCCGGCTTTTTCGGCGGTGGTCATGGGCACGCCGCCCTCGATGATGGGTTGTTGGAATCGCTCGACCGCTTCGAGCAAGGTCGGCGGGTTGGGCAACTGCCAGGCTCGTTGCAGCGATTCGCCCATGCCGCTGCGGCGTTCGCCTTTCTTATCAAATCTTTCCCAGACGGGCCCGAGAAGTTCGCGAAGCTTCGTCAGCTTGCTTTCGGCCGAGTGGCCGAGAGATGCGAGCGCGACGATGTAGTAATTGACCGCATCCTGAAAAAGCACGTGGTGAGCCCATAGAGCGTCGTCGCCGGTCTGTCGGGCACCTTTAGGGTCTGCGTCGAGGGGCACCCAATGATTTGCTTTCTGACTCGTGGGATCGGGATTGGGGCATTCGACGGCCGCGACGCGACCTTGGTAGATGCGGTTCATGGGGTGTTGAAGCGGGGGCGGGCTGGCGCGTTGGTTGATAACTTTGAAACTAAGAAACTGCCAAGTTTATACAGAACGTCGGAATTAGCCTCACCAGTTCGATTTCGAACTGCGTCTCGATAACTACCACGTGGAGAACGCAGTCTTGGCCGCGAACTTGGACTTTACGGCGAGCAAACGAAACGGAGTCACTTGCCTTTGTTCAGAGGGCTCTTTTTCGGTCGAGATGCAGGAGCGCGTTAGAGCGTCGACGACATCGTCAGCATATCGATGACAATCGGGATGCGGGCCTAGTAGTGAGACGTGCCGTTCGAATTCTGAAGAGTGGATCAATTCCTTCATACAGTAATCCTAGGACTTCATTCCTAGTTGGCCCGGTGCGGTAAGCGCAAGGCATTTCGAAGAAGATAGCCCTATGAAGGGCGTGAAGTCCTAGCCGCCTCAATGCATGCATTGCCTCTCGGTATGGCGGAAGAGAGGTGGTCGTCGGCACGTGGCCCACCTCACTAAAACGTAACGGCGGATATCCTCCAACAAAAAAGGCGCCCGGGGAGGGGCGCCTGAGGGAATGAGAAGGATTACGATGCGTTATTTGATCATGTCGGCGACGAAGGCGCGCTCGTCGAGGAGCTCTTTGTTCGTCGCGGCGATCTTCGATTTCGCGAAGTCGTCCATCTGGTAGCTCGTGATCACTTCATAGCTGCCGGGCGTCGTGGTGCGGACGGGCATGCCGGCCCAGACGTTGGCGTCGAAGCCGTAGTGGCCGTTGGATTTCACGGCGATGGAGTGAATCGCGCCGGGCGTGACGAGGCTGCGGACGTGATCGACGAGGGCGTTGGCGGCGGAGGCGGCGGAGGAGGCGCCGCGAGCGGCGATGATGGCGGCGCCGCGTTTTCCGACGGTTTCGCAGAACGGACCCTGGAGCCAGGCGAGGTCGTTGATGACTTCGATGGCGGGCTTGCCGTTGATCGTGGCGTGCGCGAACGACGGAAACATCGTTGGGCTGTGGTTGCCGTAGATGAAGATGTCTTTGACCGCGGTGAGATCGACGCCGGCTTTTTTCGCGAGCTGGGTTTGCGCGCGGTTTTGATCGAGGCGGACCATCGCGGTGAAGTTTTCCGGCGGGAGGCGCTTCGCCTGGGAGGCGGCGATCATGCAGTTCGTGTTGGCGGGATTGCCCACGACGGCGACGCGGGCGTCGGCGGCGGCGACGGCGTCGATGATTTTGCCCTGTTCGATGAAGATCTTGCCGTTGTCCTTGAGGAGATCGGCGCGCTCCATGCCGGGACCGCGAGGTTTGGCGCCGATGAGGAGGCACCAGTTGGCGTCCTTGAAGCCGATGGACGGGTCGGACGTTTGGACGATGCCCTTGAGGAGCGGGAAGGCGCAGTCGTCGAGTTCCATGGCGACGCCTTCGAGGGCTTTTAGCGCTTTTTCGAAAGGCGCTTCGATGAGCTGGAGGATGACGGGCTGGTCGGGCCCGAACATGGCGCCGGAGGCGATGCGGAAAAGGAGGGAGTAGCCGATTTGTCCGGCGGCTCCGGTGACGGCGACGCGAAGGGGTGTTTTCATGGGAGAAGGAGAGTTAGCCCACGGAACACGCGGAATACACGGAAGAAAACTTCGCGCGGAGATTTTTTAGGAACGGCGCGCGCGATGGGAGAACGGCTAATGCGACGTGCGCGGAGGGCGGGGAGCACGGGCAGGTTGCCCGTGCTACGGGTTTACGCCTGCGCGAAGCGGGGGGCGAGGGCGGCGTGGATTTCGCGGACGAGCGATTCGGTGGTTGGCCAGTCGATGCAGGCGTCGGTGATGGAGACGCCGTAGCGCAGGTTTTCTTTCGGCTGGGGGAAGGGTTGGTTGCCGGCGCCGAGGTTGCTTTCGATCATGGCGCCCATGATGCAGTTGTTGCCGCCGACGATCTGCGCGAGGACCTCGCGGACGACGTCAGGTTGGCGCTCGGGTTTTTTGGAGGAGTTGTCGTGCGAGCAGTCGACCAGGATGGATTTGGGGAGCCCGGCTTTGGCGAGGAGCTGCTCGGTTTGGGAGATGTGCGCGGACGAGTAGTTGGGACCGGTGGCGCCGCCGCGGAGAACGATGTGACAATCGGGATTGCCGCGGGTGACGACGGCGGAGGCGGCGCCGTCGAGATTGATGCCGAGAAAAGTCTGGGGTTGGGCGGCGGCCTTGATGGCGTTGATGGCGGTGGTGATGGAACCATCGGTGCCGTTTTTGAAACCGAGCGGCATCGACAAACCCGAGGCCATTTGGCGGTGGGTTTGCGATTCGGCGGTGCGGGCGCCGATGGCGGACCAGCAGATGAGGTCGGCGATGTATTGCGGGGTGACGGGATCGAGGAGCTCGGTGGCGGTGGGCAAACCGAGATCGAGGACGTCGCGCAGGAACGTGCGGGCGAGCCGGAGGCCGTTGGCGATGTCGTGGGAGCCGTCGAGATGCGGGTCCATCACAAGACCTTTCCAGCCGACGGTGGTGCGCGGTTTTTCGAAGTAGACGCGCATGACAATCATCACGCGGTCGGAGACTTCCTGGGCGAGGGTGGCGAGGCGGCGGGCGTAGTCGCGGCCGGCCTCGAGGTCGTGAATCGAGCACGGGCCGACGATGAAGAGGAAGCGTTTGTCGTCGGTGAAGATGAGACGCTGGATCTCGCGGCGGGAATGGGCGACGAAAGCGGCTTGCGACTCGGTTTTCGGAATTTCGGCGAGGAGCGCGGCGGGCGACGGAAGGGCGCGGGTTTCGACGACGTTGATGTCGGATGTTCGCTGCATGAGTGGAACGATGAGCTTGGGGCGCGGGCGAGGTGCGGGGCAAGCTCGGGGTTGCGGAAGGAGAAGCTCCAAGGTCCAAGCGCCAAGCTCCAGAGAGGATCCACGTTTCAACGGCCGAACCGATGGCGGGCTATTGATTCGAAGGGAGGTTTGCGCTGCGGCTCGGTGGGGACGCCTCGCCCTACCGACTTGCCGATTTGGGCAAAAAAAGTGGCGGGCCGCTTACCCCTAAGCGGCCCGCCTTTGCTTTCTTAGTTACCCCAAAACTCCCGCTAGGCGGGAGAAGTGTTGAAATTGATAAGTTGAGAAGTAGCTCGGAACGCCCCACCGTCAACTCAAAGTTCGAAGTTTTCTCTAGGGCAGTTGGAAATGACCGAATCAACGTGAGTAACGCAGATGAAGTTTTGGCGGGGACGAAGGAGTTTTTCGTGTGGAAACCGGCGGCTTGGCTGCGGGTGACAGGTTCGGATGCGCTTCCTTTTCTGCAGGGGCAGTTTACGAACGACCTCCGCGGATTGAGCGGGTCGGGCGCGGTGTATGGGCTGTGGTTGAATCACAAAGGACGCGTGCTCGCGGACAGCTTTGTGCTCAGGGGTGGGACGGCGGAAGAGTTTTGGATCGGGAGTTATTTTTCCGAGGCGGGGGTGATCCGGGAGCGGCTCGAGGCGTATGTGATTGCCGACGATGTGGTGGTGGAAGACGTGACGGCGCGGCCGATGACCAGGCGCTGGATCTCCGAGGTGCCCTCGAAGATGGTGAAGATCTT
>JAEWBF010000097.1 GCA_023391285.1 Verrucomicrobiota bacterium | reverse complement strand
CATTTGTTCGTCGCATCACCCGTGCCGGGTTCCCGCTGCTCCTCACCCTTTCGCTGCGCTGCAGGGCCAGCGATTTCATCGCAGACCATTTCCGCACTGGCGTGCTTCATACGCCTCGCGGCTCCGTATCAACCCTCAACTCTCAACCCACCGTCCAACCTCAACTCTCAGCCCTCAACCCGCGTTTCGAAACCGGCACGCGCTCCCGATACTTCCAGAGCACCGGCACCAAATTCAACGCGTCCACATAACGCGGCAGATACCGCCTCGGACTCGAAAGAATCCTGAGCAGCCAGCCAATTCGCCAACGATCCGCCCACACCGGAATCGCGGTCTGCGCGCCCGACAAAAACGCAATCGCCGCGCCGAGGCACAGGATTCCTGGACGACACGCGAGGCTTTTCCGCAATCCGTGACCCAACCGCTCCTGCACGCCACCGCCGATTGCGAGCATCACAATCCTCGGCCGCCGCGCATCGATCCGCTGCACGAGTTCACGATCTTGGATCGGACCCGCACCGTATCGCGGTGCCAAATACACGTCGTCTTCGGTGACCTGAAATCCATTCGCGATCAGCCATTCCCGATTCTTCAAGTCGTCCTCCAGCGACGGCATCACCCAGAATATCGCTCCCGGCTGCTTCAACTCCGGCTTTTCGAGCACCGCGCGAATAAACTTCAAACCGGAGTGCCGTGGAATCGCGCGTCCGGTGAAAAGCCGCCAGAGCATCACCATGAAACCCGAATCCGTCAGCGCGAGGTCCGCCGTGCACACCGCCTCGCGATACGCGTCCGATCGCACGAGATCGCCCGCCAAGCCCGGCCCCGACGGTGCTACGACCAATCCGCCCTCCATCGCCCGCTCCACCGCCTGCTCGATCGATCCCGTGAAAAACGGAACCCCCAGAATCTGCGTCGTGGGCGATTTCTCCTTCGTGGCGGAAAGCGCCGCGCCCCGACCTGTCGGGGTAAGCTTTTCGTTGTTCATTTTTGAAATCCTCCCCGCCCTCGGTTCACCGCGCACCGTTGTCCGTCGTTCGCCCTACCGTCGTCCCGTAGTCCGATCATCGCGTGCTCCGTAGTCCGTGGTCCTGGGGTCCCTGCAAATCTCACAAATCCGATAGTCCGTCGCCTCGTAGTCCGTCGTCTCGTCGTCCGTGGTCCGTCTCCGTCTCTCAACGCTCAACTCTCAACCCTCAACTCCGCGCAGCGGCTCCGTAGTCCCGTGGTCCCTGAATTTTCAACCACGGATGGACACGAATGGACACAGATGAACGAACGTCACACGCGGCGAATCTCCGCGTGCGACAACGCGGCCCGCGCTACGCGCGTCAATCCGGCGATGCCGGATGCTTCCCGATCCTTTTTTCTACAGAAGGTAACGGAGAGAACGGTGTCCTCGCCTGATCGCACGCCTTCCGAACGTCCGTCGCCCACCGCACTGTCCACGCGTTTTCGACTCCGTCTCTCAACTCTCATCCCTCAACCCTCAACTCCGCGCAGCGGCTCCGTTGTCCGTCGTCTCGTGGTCCGTCTCCGTCTCTAATTGCTCCCTCCGCCGCCCAAAGGGCGCCCGCGTCAGTCGCCCTTCCGCTTCGCTCCAGGGCCGCACCTGCGGTGCGACCAACTCCGCCTCGCGGCTCCGTCTCAACCCTCAACTCGCGCAGCGCCTCCGTCGTCCAGCCCACCCGTAGGCCACGAGTTCGCTCGCGCTCCCCTGTAGGAGCGGCTCCACGCCGCGATTTGTTTTAACCGCAAAGATCGCACAGACCGCAAAACGACGATGCCCCCTCCGTCCGCCCCCACCCTCCGTTCCCTCTGTCACCTTCTGTTCAAACAAACAATCAACCCGATCCGTTGTGACAGCAGGAAGCCAAGAGCACGCAGCATCAGAAATCCGTGCGCTCGTGATCGAGCATCACTCCTCCACTCGCTCCAACCTCACCACTCGCAGTTCTCGAGCTGCGTGGTCGATCCAATAGGTGATTAACCAATCTCCAACTACCGCGATCTCATTGATTCGACCTGCCCCGTCTCGTTCTTGCAGATCTCCCGGACGCAGGGGATCGCCTTTCAGAACATCCAACATCGCAGCGAGCTGTCGTTGCTCGCGGCGAGGCGCGGCCGCCAGCCTCATTGCCGCACTTTCACTGAGAACGAGCGAAAACGCTCTCACGCTAAGCCAACCCGAGTTGCCGCTTCAGCGTTTCCCAATCCACCTTTTTCCCCTCCTCAACTTCCCGATGAAGACGGTCGAGTTCCGCCTTGTTGCCAGAATTATCAGCCCGCAACCGGCTCTTCAGAAATGCCAGCGCCTTCACCATCTCGTCATGTGGCAACTGCTCGATCTGCGGTTTGATTTCGGCAAAAATCATGGGCCTGAAAGTGGCGCGACTGCGGGCCGAACGCAAGACGTCCGCGGCGCCCACCTCTCCAAGCCTTTCCTCGCCTCATCCCTCATCGCAAAACCCTCAACTCCGCACCCCGGCCTCCCGTAGTCCGTGGTCCTGTCGTCCCGTTGTCTCCTCGTCCACGATGTCCCCGTTTCCTGCCCCTTGCCCCATGCCCCCTGCCCCGCGCGATCGCCGCGTCACACGCGGCTCGGCATCACCAACCGGCACTGAAACAGCACCCGCGCGACCAGCGGCAAAACCCACAACCACGCGCCAAGCGCCGCGCCCGCGCGCACCGGCGGATAGATCGCCATAGCCGCCAGCACGATCGCTCCGGCCAAAAAGAATGCGCTCCATGTGCGCATCCACCACACACCCGCCGCACTGCAGACGATGGCCGCCAGCGCATAAGGCCACGGCAGCACCACGAACAACAATCCCGTGCAAAAACCTACCGGCGCCCACGCGGTAAGCGGCTCGCGTTTCGTCCACAACTGCAGAATCACGCCGCACGCGAGAGCGATCCCGAGCGCCTGCGGCCGCGCCGTTTCGGTATTCGATTCGAGCACCTGTTGAAACACCCACGCCGCCGCCGCAGCTCGCACGGGCTCGAGCAACCACAGCACCTGCCAACGCCAAGGCCGCAGACCGACTTCCTTCCGTTTCGCGAGCACCTCTTCATACGTGCGCGCCTGCACACCTGCCGGCAGCAGCGCATCGATCGGATAAAACAACAGCAATAGCGCCGGGATCCCGACCGCCCAGTGCAGTATCAAGGCGAGTGACAAAGTCATTTCAGTGGTGAGTGGTCGGTGATCAGTGGACCTAAACCGTAGGCCGCGAGCTTGCTCGCGCTCGGTAGGGCGAAACAGCCCGCCCCGGTGAGCCGCTCTGCGAGGTCCGTAGTCTCGTAGTCCCTGATTTCAACCACGGATGGACACGAATGGACACGGATGAATCAACGTCACACGCGGCGAATCTCCGCGTGCGACGACGCGCCCGCGCTACGCGCGTCAATCCGGCGATGCCGGATGCTTCCCCATCCTTTTTCCTACAGAAGGTAACGGAGAGAACGGAGTCCTCGCCTGATCGCACGCCTTCCGAACGTCCGTTGCCCACCGCACTGTCCACGCGTTTTCGACTCCGTCTCTCAACTCTCACCCCTCAACGCTCAACTCCGCGCAGCGGTCCCGTCGTCCGTAGTCCCGTGGTCCGTTGTCACCTGGTCCGTGCCCGCTTTACGCCGCGATTATTTTTAACCGCAAAGATCGGGAAGACCACAATGGTAGGGACGCTTCTCCGAAGCGTCCGAAGCAACCGTTTCACCGTCCCACCGGTTCAGCGCCTCACCGCGCGGCTCCGCCGCCTCCGCCTCCTCCGTGTCTCCGCGCCTCTGTGGTTCAAAACCCCACCTCCTGCTCTAAGCTCGGCTCCCACTGGCACAGAAGGAAACGAAGCGAACGGAGATCGAATGAGCCGTCCTCCATCTGATCGTCCATGGACGATCTCCCACCGCCGCTAACTCGCGATCGCCCGCACGCTCAGAACCTCGTCGTCTCGAAGCGCTTCGACCGCATCGGCAGGAATCGCGATCACAGCGAGCGTCTGGCCTTTTGCGCCGAGCAGTTCGGCCGAATAGCCCTCTTTTCCGTCGGACGCCACGTGACGGTCAACCAGCCGCACCAAGTCGCCACGCCGTAAACGCCGCTCTGGGAGGTCGCGAGCCAGGGCCACATCGATGTAGAGAGGGAACGTCATGGGCGGAGTGTTTCGACCGGGATCAAGGTGATGAACTTTGTAACTCCTGACAAGTGCTCGGTCATCCAGACGGTTTTCACCCGCAGGGCCACACCGCCCGAGCCGACAAGGACACCGACGATCTCGAAGTAGCGGCCGAACTCGTTCTCGTCGACTTGCGTCGCATCGTTTACGAGCAGGCTTCGGATTGCGACCATAAGGAGCTCCGGATTGGCTGAAGTGAATCCACCTTTCGCGAGAAAGGCGGACTTATCGCTGCGAACCTGTCGAACGAGAAGATAATCGGTCACCTTCTCCCGGGCGATAACAGCTTTGAAGGGAAGCTTCATTTGCCGCGTTCAGTCATCATCTCTCCTTGCTTTGAGGACCCCCGGTCCTGCAGCACGGCTTTACGCCGCGACTTCCTCGCCCAGACCATTTCGACAGAAGGCAACAAGGGAATAAAGTGTAGATAGCATCCTAAAGTCAGAATACGCCAGCGGTCCATTGTCCGGTAGTCCGTCGCCCCGCCCTCTGCCTTCGCGTGCATTCGCGCCCCTTCGCGGTTCAATCCTTCTGTTGCCGTGGTCCGTTGTCCGTTGCCCCGTAGTCCCTGATTTCAACCACGGATGGACACGAATGGACACGGATGACTGAACGTCACACGCGGCGAATCTCCGCGTGCGACGACGCGCCCGCGCTACGCGCGTCAATCCGGCGACGCCGGATGCTTCCCGATCCTTTTTTCTACAGAAGGAAACGAAGAGAACGGAGTCCTCGCCTGATCGCGCGCCACGTCGGCAACGTCCCGTTGTCCCTCGTTTCGCACTCGGTTCGAAAACGCCCTGCCCCCGCGGGCTCCGTCTCTCAACGCTCAACTCTCAACCCTCAACTCCGCGCAGCGGGCTCCATGGTCCCGTCGTCCGTAGTCAGTGGCCCGCTGCATTCAGACTTTCAGATTTCAGCGTTTCAGCGTTTCAGCGTTTCAGCTTTTCAGCGTGTCAGCGTCTGCCCGCCCGCAGTCCGTAGTCCCGTCGTCCGTTGTCCTACTACGACCGCATCATGCCGCAACATCCTCCAACACCCGCCTCTGCGCTCCTTCACCATCTTCTCCGTTCCCTCCCGTAGCGACTGCGTTCGGTGGCGTTGCGACGCTCTTCAACCCAAAACTCAGAACCCAAAACTCAAAACCAAGTCGTGCGAGCCGCACGACGACCCACGCGATAGCGATGCCGCCTAGGCTCGCGACAATATCCTTCCAATCGAACCACCGTCCGGGGATCCACAGCTGCGCGACTTCAAGTCCCGTAGCAAAGACGCAGAGAGCTACAAACGTCCAAAACTGCGTCCGCGCCCCGACATCGTTCTCGTTCTCTTTATCTTTCTCTTTCTCCTGCCTGCCGGTTTCCAAGTCAGATTTCGACACCCAATCTTTGCTCCCTCCGCCGCCCCTCGGGCACCCGGCGTCAGTCGCCCTTCCGCTTCGCTCCAGGGCCACACCTGCGGTGTGACCATCTACGCCTCTCGGCTCCGTCTCTTTCTCTGGTTTGGTCCTTTGTCCCGCCCCGGGCTGAGCGGCTGATGCCGCGAAAGCGGCGAGTCCCACCACCCCGAACGCGAGAACGTTCCTCCCCACCCCGTAGTCATCCGCCCACGACGACAACCAATACGGCAGCCACGGAATTTCCATCAACCGCGGCGAGGATCGCAGCGCGAAGAACGAAACCGCCGCTACAAGAGCGGCAACTCCCCCCCTACTAAACATCGTTAGATGTAAAGTCCATCTCATGAGCTCTGGATATCCCTTCCCTCCATCCGAACACATCTTTACCGATCCAAACCTCCCGCCCGGCCGTATACATGACGGATCGAGAGCCTAACATTATCCCATATATAGGTGGTGACTCGCTCAGAGTAGTCCTTGACAAGGATGGTCCACCAAGGATGAGCCAGAATCGCGACAGTGAACGCCGTTGCTGATATCGAAATCATGAAAAGCGATCCGCTTCCCATCTCCACCCCGGAAGACACTTTATTTATCACGATTACGAAGAACCCATGAAACAAATAAATCGCTAGGCTTCTACGCCCGATCATCGACAACAGACCCGAACGCTTTTGGCCGCCAATCACGCCTAAAAAGGCAAGTAAGCAAACACCGCTTACAACAAGCAGAAGAAGTCGAATAAGCAACCCTGCTACGGGTGCGGCATTCAACGTGTTAAAGCCCAGAGCACCGTGTAGCCACCGGTGGTTCAAATCTGACAAAGAGAATCCCCATCCAGCCAAGGCCAGCAGAAACAATAGCAACGGCTTCGCCGAAAATCCTACTCTGCTTACCACCTCCAGAGTCTTCCTCCCGTGGAGATACCCCCAAACAAAGAAGGGGAGAAACGCAAAAGTCCGGCCTGCGCTGAGCCTATAATCCAAAAAGGATAACAAGCCACAAGCGATCGCTAGAGCCGAAGACCACCACAATGCCCCCTTAACTCTCTCGATCAAAGGCAGGGACAAATTCCAAAAAACCAACGACAGCAAAAACCATAAAATCCAGAACGGCCTCAGTATGTCAGTAGGATACGCCCCCTCTAGGACGACGTGGGGTGCCGCATACAGAATTTGGAAGGTTACTAGAATAAGAATTAGCGAGCAGGCCCGCCTGATTCTGCGTTCCAAAGTAGCTGTTATCCCGGCAAGAAACACAAAGCCGGGCATATGAAACAGGTATATCGCTGCTAAAGCATGTTTCGCAGACGCATCTTCCCAACCGGAAAACGTCGCTAGAAAATGGCCCAGCACGACAAGAACGATGAGCGCCCCTTTAGCGTCGTCTACGACTTGTAGGCGAGTGGCAGCCGTCAGCGCGCTTGGCGAAGAGCTTTCTGATCTGACCATCAGCGTTGCGATGATCCTTCTCGGCTTTCCGAAAGACGTCTTTATCTTGTCCGTGAAGACACCTTCATCGCCGAATCAGCCACTATCGCAGTCGGTGCCAGCAAACCTTCCCGAGAAACAGGCGGCGCCGCTCTTTGGGGGAGGAACTCCGAGAAAAGCTCCGTCACTTGTCGTGCATATCGCTCGGGGCCGAACAACTCAGTAAATAGTGTCAGCGCGTCGCGCGAATAGCTTTCGTAGTGCTGCGCAATCATATGGATTCCCGCGATAATCCCATCAACGTTCTGATCCGACTTTCTGAGCGCGAGGCCCCCCATGCGGCGACCATTCCTCAGCATCTCCGCAATCCCGCCGACATCATACGCAACAATCGGCACCCCTTGCGAAAGTGCCTCAATGATCACCATCGGGGATGTCTCATTCCGATACTGGCTTGGGAACAACACAATCCCTCCGGCTTGATATCCTGCGCGCTTCTGCTCCCCATTGGTCCAGCCATGCAAGGTGACAGCGCGGCCATATGGGGCGAGCATCTCAGACACGTCGTCACCTGAACCGTAGACATCGAACGTCCATTGCTCGTCCAGGTCGTAGAGCTTCTGGAACACCTCAATTGCGGCGTAAAATCCCTTCGAGCGGCAAATCCTCCCGACATAAACCAAGCGTTTCTTGAAGCTTTTGGGTTCGCTTGCGGCCTGGAACAAAGGCTCTGGTGCGTTCCGCAAAAGGAATGACTTCATCCCTTTCCTCGCAAAAACCTTGTGCAGATCGCCCGTGATCATCACCGGCCGGATCGAGGCGACCCGATTCCAAACAAATGCGGGCACTGCAGCAAACCGCCGCCACGAGCGGTTGTGGAAATACCAATAAACAGGAATTCCACGCCATCCCCAAACAACAGTAAGCAAGACATCTGCCACCGTGCCGCGCCAGCTCTGGCCTGGAAGCACAATCACAGCTTTCGTCTCTCCCACCCAGGCTTCCCTATCAAAGCGACGTGCGTTGATCACATGTCCGGCGTTCTCGATCAGCTGATCACACAATCTAGACCGACAGATGTTCTCCCCCGTAATCGGGGGTGGCATATGCCCGATAATAAGAATGCTACAAGATCTTCTAAACATAATTAGTCAAGCGTTGACAGTGTGATTACGCACACCAAAACCCGACCTAATCATACGATTGAAGCTCGCAAAGGCCGTGGCAAAGCAGCTGTTTTGTTTTCACAGAAAAGCGATCTTTCAATATAGCACCTGTAAAATCAGCACGTCCACACTGCTATTCAGCCCAGCCTCGTTTTTGCCGCGCGACCGAATGGATATGCGCGCTGCCGTAATCTTGGATGGCGAAAAGCACAGTCCATCAGGTGCACGAGAACTGGAGAAAGCGCTAGACCACCAGTGAGCAGCGCAGTCGACAATGGCAACGTATGCACAGAAAGTGCGCTAAGCCCCAGGCACACGATGGCTACAATCTTCACCTCTCGCTTCACGACACCTGCTACAAACCGATCCAACACCGTAAGGACCACCATCAATAAAGCGGAGTAAATAATCACACCAACATAGCCGAAATCTGCATAGGCATAAGAAATATAGCCTCCGGGGAATGTTGTCCTTCCCGCGCCATAATGCGCAGGCACTAGAGAATAGGGCTGCTCAGCATAACCCAAAATTGGCTGAAGTAGGCCAATGGACCGGCCAAATGTGAAGTCATACGCCTCTGGATAAAGTTCGCAATAGAGCTTAAATGCACCTGGTATAGCATGGAAGATACGGAAATATGCGGTCTCCAATGACCTCATAGCCGTAACTGACTCGTTGTCTCTATATTGAATAATATAAAGTGACACCATCAGTATGGATCCAGCCAATACCGCGGCAAAGACCAACGGAAGAAGCCTTCGGACCTGCATTCCCTTGGCCCGCAGGAAGTAATAGCTGACTCCAAACGCAGAAACCAAATAAAAGACGTAAGGTGCTTTCTTGAACGAGGCGCCGCCGACGACAAACGAGGCGAATGCCAACACACATAACGGCAGTGCCCACGACCGGCGCTTGACAGCCAGCAGGATCCAAACAGCGAACAAAATGTAGAATATCGATGCTGCACGAACGTGCAAATTCGTCATCACGAACCCGGCGAAGTGTGTTCCTCTACGATATTCACCGTATGATATAAGCGATCCGCCCCTAACATAATCGTATATATTTACGAGATAGGCCCTATACTCTGAAGAAGACAGAAACACCGAGGCAAAGACGGCTAGAACGATTACGCCTAGGACAACAAGCTTCGCGTCGTCTCGTAAGTCATTCTCGGTTGTCTGCGTCAGTGCAACACCCCCGCCACGAGGGATATCCCATCGCAGCTCTTTATAGATTACTAGTCGAAAAATCGCTAGGGTCACGCACATCAGCGCGTAGCAAATTGTGAAGCGAAGCTGAACATCCTCCCCGATCTTGACGTGCTCAAGATGCGTTCTTTCTATTGGAAAAAACGACAGTGGATTCCAGATAAGCGCGAAACCAATGATGAAGATCATTGATGGCGGCAGGTATCCAGCGCGACGGTCCCAAGTCCGCCAAAATGATGCTAACAAGAAAACAAATGCGATAATACCGATGAAGTGCAACACAGGTAGTCGGTGCTGAGTGACTATAAGCAGGCAGAGAAACTGGAGAAAGATCTCGGTCGTATTCCGGACCCCAAAAGTGCCGCGTCGCCAACAATTGCCGCAACGATCATCTTTCGCGTGGAGCCGGTATGGCGGGACCAGAAGTCGGCATGGAAGATCGCCGGTTCGATGTGCCGAGACCGCGAACGAAATCAGCGAGTTCGACAACTCGTTCGGCCATCTTCTCAAATGAGTATGTTTCGCCAGTCCAGGCAGCCAATTCGCGCCGCTTCTGTTCGATTCCTCGCCAGTCTTGCCAAGCTCTGAGCAGCTTACATGCAAGATCACGCGCATCGTTAGAACGGAAAAAATGCGCGTTAACACCTTCCTGTGCAGCTTCAATTTCCGGAGAATGCGGTTCATCTCGGGCAATGAGAGCCGGAACACCCAATGCGAAACTCTGGGTTAACGACAACCCGGCATAGCCGGGCGAAACACTCACGAAAGCTCGTCCATAAGCTGCCCGCAAAACCGCAATCCCCGTTTGGTGCCCTAGCCATGAGACGTTCTCAGCGACCTGCAGGGCCTTCGCGCGCTCCGCGAGGTTCGATCGCTCAGGACCATCCCCCACGATTACTAGACGTGCATGGAAATCAGGATTTTGGGCTCTTGCAGCCGCGAAGCCTTCGAGCAAAAGGTCAACCTTCTTCCTGACAACAAGCCTACCCACATAGATGATTGCATCACGTGTCGCCTCCTCGCCGCTCACTCCGCAGTCTGCGCGAAATAGGCAAGCATTTGGTGCTGCAACTGCAGCAAGGCCAGGATTCATTCTCTTCGTAAACTCAAGCTGAGATTCCGTATAGCAGATCACTCCCCTCGCTCGCCGCGCAAACCAGTGCCTAAATCTGCATGCAACACCGCCAGGCCCCCCCCGTCCCCAGGCATGCCCCCACAGCAATACCGGCACCCGCTTGGCCCTACAGATGATCAAATCACGCCAGAATGATATAATCCTCGGATTCCATGTCAGAATCGCGACATCACCAGATTTCACCTCATTTGCCCATCCCTCAAGCCACAGCAACCTACGCCCCAGCAGGAATACATTCTTCTTTCGCACCGCCCAAGGTTGGCCGTTGATCGCGTCGGCTATGGTTCCTGAAAAAGACGACGCACCAGATACAACGGAAAATCTGACACCCTGATTCAGAAGCGTCGTATACAACCCGATGCGATAATCGGGGGTGCAATGCATACGAAACACGATTCTACCAGCAAGTGGTTCCCTTGGATTCATTTAGTCCAAAAATCTCAGCTTCAAAACCGTAGCGGTTAAACGGATCAGCGATATGCGATTTGCTCGAATGCCGATTGGATCCGCGGTGGCACCAGAAATATCATCTTTGTCGTCACCGCTACAGTTCGGGACAGCTCAACAGTTACATACCCGCTCTGGCGCCCTCTCCAAACATTCGTGAACACTCGGCAGCCGACCTCTTCAGAGAATGCGAAGAGCCGCTCATCTGCCTTTGCTTCCGTCAAGATCAATGGTTGATCGCGGGCGATCAGATTGCGTGAGCCTTTTAAAACCTCGAGATCATATCCTTCAACGTCTATTTTGATGGCATCGACGTGATCTCGCGCATCAGCAGAAAAGTCATCGAGAGTTGTGACTTTAACTGGGACCGGGCGTGCATTCTCAGTTCTCGCTTTTAGTCCCGAAACCTCCATAGAAGGTTCTTCATAAAACATGGTCGTCCGAGAACTAGAAGAGACTGCCAACGGAACATGAACAATATTGGGGAACGGAGCGACCACCCGGCGTAAAACCTCACTAGTCTTAGGTGAAGGTTCGAAAGCATAGCATTTTGAAACAACAGGGGAAACGTATACGGAATAATAACCAATATTGGCACCGACGTCATACACTACACCACCCGGTTTGATCATCGATAAGAACATTCGCTCGCATCCGTCATCGATGTCTCCCGATGAAACATAGGCCTCCGACGCCAGATGGCTGTTCAGCGGGAGCGGGAATATTGCTCCCGACGGAAGCTTCATGGAATGTTCGGTTCGGAGCACCCGTTTGTGCAATTGCCGAACGAGATTCCTAACTAACCAACGCCACCCCCCGACCTTGCCGAGATATTCTAGATTATACATCAGAAAGCCTCCAATCTATCGCCGCAATGGCAGTTTGACACTATGAAACTCTTCGCGATATTTAAACCCGACGGCTGCACAGCATAGTGCCATAACCACCACCTTCACCGAGAACGACTGAAGCACTTGATCTGCAGTAGCACTCAAAATCCATGCAGCGGCAAAGATCGACCCAAAGATCGTCTGCCACCTCCCGAAGCTACCAACGATTCCCCAAAGTGTCTTCCCAGTGATTCTGTGGACATAAACGAGTTGTAGGATCGCGATCGCCACGCGGCCAGCGACCATCCAGGCGACTATAAACCACATCCTAGGCT
This sequence comes from Verrucomicrobiota bacterium, assembly GCA_023391285.1. Taxonomy (GTDB): domain Bacteria; phylum Verrucomicrobiota; class Verrucomicrobiia; order Opitutales; family Opitutaceae; genus Opitutus. The sequence goes on along the minus strand of JAEWBF010000097.1, from coordinate 110,316 downwards.
GAATCAGCGAAATGATCGCTGCGCCGACGATAATACCTGCTTGCATGGCCATTAGCCACGCGCAATTGCGCCACTTTCCGTGAGCCTCTAGAAATACGCCCGAGAGATACCCCATAACAAACACCGGCGTAGTGAGCATAACTGCCATAAAGACGCCGACCGCACCGTCCCACTTACCCGCCCACAAAAGGTTAAACGCTTCTGGAGCAACGAGCGCAGCCGCAAATGACGCCGCTGCAGATTTAAACGCAAGCTTATCTGCAGCCTGCTGCAAAGCACTAACTCCGTCCTCTCCTTGCCGAAGGATCTGACTGAGTTTAGGCAAATACACGGATTGCAACGGAACTACAAGTATCACTGCCAGAGAGAAAGCCACTTGGAAACCGAAGTAATATTCTCCAACGAGTGATTTATCGTTGATTGCGCCAAGAACGAGGTAGTCACCACGAAGACTAAGGACTAAAAGAAAAGCAGAGACTATAATCCAACGACAGGATCTCCACATCTCAGCCAAGCTATGCAGGGAAATCGGCCCCCCTTGCATTAGTTTTCCCGCAAAACTCCGTCCGATGATGAATTGCGCCAGCGTTCCAGCTATTGCTCCAAGAACAAGGGAATACACTCCAAAGCTCATCGACGCGGCAAATATAGTGCACGCGTATTGGACAAACGCCGCCGACACCTCAATTTTTGCGACCTTATCGAAGCGCATATCAATGCGCAGCTTGCTGCGATATATCGTCGCAAATGCCTGGAAAGGGACACACAACGCTATTGGCCCAACCACACTAAGCAGTTGAGGCTGGTTGTATAGGCTGCTGAAAGCGGGAATAGCACAAAAAATGAGCGCGATTCCGATCGCGTTAACGACCAAAGCGAAAACAGCCGCCGTCGGAGCGTAGGTGGTGTATTCGCCTTTCTGGACAAGATAGCGCCCCACCCCTGCGTCCCGCATGCCCGCAGCCACCAACTGCGCCGACATCGCTGCGGCGAAAAGTGCAAACTCCTCCGGCACTAGATACCATCCCACGAATATCTGAGTAATCCCCGAACCTATCTTTGATAAAACCGCCGCTACGGTCATCAAGTTGAGACTTCGATCTACGAGCTTAGAGTCGTTGGATCTCATCCTACTGTATTCGGATTCTCGATAGACCTGACTCTGCATCACTACGCCCCAAGCGCGTTTCTTAGGATCGAGCTGGAAGTATGAACTGTATACGGGAAGTATACAACCCGAGCTCCGACTTTGGCGAACTCCTTCTCGTAATTATTCCAAGCTGCCGTGCCTTTCCAATCATCGCCAACAAACACAACATTGAATCGCAAATCGTCCCACGCCTTTCGCTTATCCATGTCGTTTTGGGCCACTACGCGATCGACGCACCGGAGCGCCGCGACGATTTCGCATCGTTCGCTGAACGGAACCACTGGGCGTTTGCCCTTTCTAGCAACAGCCAATTCGTCGGTAGTCACTCCGACAATCAATTCTTCACATTCCGCCTTCGCCCTCTGGAGGAGGTTAAGATGGCCAATGTGAAACAGATCATAGACCCCGGTCGTGTAACCTACGATTCTCATAAGCTGGATGATGGCTGTTGGTATATCTAGTATGGAAACCCCTACGATTCGCCCCCTCCCGACTCCTCAAGCATGGCTCGCGCCCGCATAAACGAATGACATGCAAAAGCTACGAGCCCTGCCCCCCAAATAGCGTATGCACTGAAGAGCCAGCCCAAGGGGGCCAAAAGAAACAAGAAACACATAGCACCGTAATCAAAAGGTAGATACAGAAGTATCTTTGCCTTGCCCCCTATCGTGGTGGGTGTCCAACGACTTTTCAGCAGGTAGCTTTTAAGTTCGTTAGAAAAGAAGAGCGCGGAGTTCAATGCACCTGCACCTAGCAACAAATATAGCGCAGCCACGCTGATCTCATGAGACTGATAGACACACAACGTGACAGAAATGTGAAACAAAGGGGTCTTCAAGCTATCGAGAACGTGGTCTAGCCAAGCGCCCGCCGGGTTTTTAGCTCCAAGCAATCTTGCCAACTGCCCGTCGGCCGAATCGAGAGCATAGGCAACAAGTAAAATCGCCACGCCAATGATGCTTCCTAGCAAGGACTCATGCCCTCCGAGCACGAGATAGACAAGCCCCCCGATCGACATCCCAAAGCTTAACAGCGAGACTTGATTCGGCGTGAGTCCCACAAAGTATGCGAGCACCGCAAAACAGCGGCCTATCGGCCTGTTTACGTAAAGCGTATAAGGGGGGGTTCCAGCTCTCGGCTTTTGCGACCGACTAAGGGCATCCCAGCCTTCGCGCATGGATCTTCTTCCGCTCTCGACGCTCATGTGTTTCCACGGGTTAAAGTTCGCTGCACAATCCGACTTCCGAGGTCAGTCTCAAGCACCTCGTAAAGCGAACGCTGGCTTGAGATCCTGATGAAGAACTGCTCTTGGCGCTGCTTCACACCCCAGCGCAACGTGTCCGCTATCACTGCATACCATGGTGGGCGAGCGCCGGTCCCGTAGCTATAAACCGTATCGTCCACGAGATGCCAGAATGCCACATGTTGGGTGTCACCACCTGCTACAAATGTTCTGTGTTCCGTGTGCTTTATGGTAGGTCCGCCGTTACGGATGTTTAACTCGGGTATCGACTCCCACATCGTTCGTTTCCATCCCGCGTTAACCCAGCAAACATCCGGAGTATGTCGCGCGATCTCCTTCGTGGGCATTCGGCCGGGTGCCCAATACGCAATGTATACTGAGATACGCATTGAACCTTTCGCGTATACTGCAAAGACACCGTCGTCGTAGTTCAGCACCTCATTCACCTTCGCCTGCATCTCGGGCGTGTCGGCGATCGGGAGGTATTGCACCGTCCAACCCGGAATCTCCTCCGGTTTCGGCAGCAGGTCCTTCACACTGCCATGGAATTTCCGCTCCAGCGGACGGTTCTCTCCATAGACGATAAGGCCGATCGCGAGGACGAGGACTGCCGCAAGCGCAGCGAGGAACGCGCGACGGCCTTTCAAACCTGAAACTTGAGAGCTGAAACTTGACGAAGGCACGGACGTTGGACGGACTTCGCTCATCATGCTGCGATGCGGAAGCATCGATGAAATTCGGGGAGCGGGTCTGATATCATCGCGGCGAGGTTCGTCCACCGGTTCAGAAACGCACGCGGCCCTCGCTCCAGCGACTCTGCACAGGCGGTCGCTAATCTCACGAACCTGCCGTCTCGAGCGGCCGGAGCCGTGACGGCCTGGCCCAAAGATAAACGGGACAGCAAATTCGGAAAATTAACTCCGGCGGCAGTAGAGCCCATCAAAGTCGCCCAATAGCGGCCATTCACTTCGAGCACCACCGCCCGGCCCGTGGCTGCGTCGTAGCGGCAATCAACATTCGCGACACCAGACCATTTCAAAACCGAGAAGAGTCTCTCCACGACGGTGAAGACCGGCTGGCACGTCGCAAATTGGATTTCAGATGCCACCGCAAACGGACCGGGCCGTTTCAACGACTGCTGCACGGTCACCGCGACGATCTTCCCCTCGTTCACCAGCACCGAGCAGCCGAAGTCCACGCCTTCGAACACCCGTTGCACGCAATGCTGCTCCTTGTCGCACGTGTTTAGACGCAACGTTAGCTCCGCAGGCGAATCGATCCGTTGGATCCCGCGTCCCCCACTCAATCGACGAGGCTTCAACAGCACCGGAAAACTCATCTCGGCCCGTTCACACTCGGTCGCCAACACCGTTGCTGGATGTGGAATCCCGTGTTCGGCGCAGAAGTGCGCCAGCAGGCCCTTGTCGATCGCGGTTGTGAACGCCTCCTCCGAAGGAAGCACCGTCAGACGGACCACGCTTTCCAGCTCCGCTCTATAGCGAATGCACAATAGCGACGTCGGCTCTGTCACGGGCACGATCAACTTGGCTCCCGTTGCCGCCACGGCGCGTTTGATCGTTTCGACTGTGGCTTCATCCGACATTCCTTCCCGGATGTGACGATACGATTCAATATGACGGCTCCATTGGAGCGCAGGGCATTTGGGACGGGCTTCCCCACCCAACACATGAATCCGCCAGCGCTTCGTCTGCGCCAACGACCGCACCACGCTGAGCGCAAAACTACTTTCCCCGTCGAGAATGAGGATGTCAGTAAGAGCCAAATGCCGAGAAGCTGAAATCAGGCGCCGAGAGCCGGCAGCGCTGACAATGATCCTAGCCTGAAACGTGAAACCTGAAACCTGATCGGAGCACGAGCGATTGAGTTTACGTAGAGATAAGGTCCAGCGGGTGGAGCGAAACTGCGGGAGATGGGGTGCGTCGCTTTAGATCGCGAACAACTCAGGTTTCAAGTTTCAGCTCTCAGATCTCCGCCTTCTCTAGAAGTGCTTTCGACCGTCAGAGGCAGACGCGCCTGGATCCGTCGTATCGAGACTCAGGTTTCAAGTCTCAGCTCTCAGGTCTCGCGGTCCGCCTTCAGGCATCTCCGTCTTTGGCGTTCTTAGCCATCGTAACGAAGATCGCGATGAGTTCATCGGCCTCTTTCCACAACGGCTCTGACTTCTCCTTAGCCACACCGCACTCCTCCGTGGCCAACTCCAACCACATCTGCGTTTGTGAACCTCGACGCCCAAGGGGCACCCGTCGCCGGTTCAGCCTTCCAGGCCGGCAACAAAACGCGCCGCCATCTCCGCCTCTCGGCTCCGTCGTCTGCTTCTTGGGCGCACAGCTCAACTTTCGCGACAAATTCCGCCGTGGAGCGCGCCCGAGACGCTTCCCTATAGTTGGCGCCAACCGATGTGCCCGCACGCAGAAGTTGTTTCCCAACGACCCGCAGCTCTTCGCGCCGTAAATCGAGCGAACAATAGAAGCGAATGACAGCGGCCGCGAAAGCCTTGGTCCTTCTCCGCATCGCCGCTTTTCTAGCTTCGTTTGTCATTGTCGTCAGCTTCCAGGCTTCAGCCTTCAGGTCTCAGGTTTGTGTCCTTCCCCGCCCCGAGGGCACCCGCTCAGGCCACCCTTCCGCTTCGCTCCAGGGCCGCACCTGCGATGCGACCATCTACGTGCTCACGCACTTCGTCAGGTTTCAGGTTTCAGCCTTCAGGTCTCAGGTTTCAGCCTTCAGGTTTCCGCTTTTCGCGTCCCGCGAAAGCTTCGCCCCGTCACTTCCTCCGGAAGGGACCGAGCGGGAGAAAACCGCGAAGGCATGGAATGCGGGGCACGCCCGCGCGGCGTTACGCGCGGCTCGGCCCTAGGATCGTTTTCAGAATCGGCAGCAGCAGCCCCATCTGGCGGCGCCAGCTTTCGAGCTTCTTCAATCGATCCTGAGAAAACTGGACTCCCGCCGCATTCGGCGACGCCTTGGCGTGCTCGCGCAGCTGCTTGATCCGCACCGCCCCACCCCTCACCACCGGATCCACTCGATCCTTGATCACCCCCGCCACGAGCTTCCGCAGCTCCAACTCCGGTTCGAAGAATTGCCGATCGTGTTCTCCCGCGGTCGCGCGGACCGCTCCAAGTTCACGCAGAAAGTTCAACCCTTGGCTGGTCGATCCCCGGCTGATGTCGAGCGACTCCGCGATATCCGTGAACGTCAATGGCTGCGGAGAGGCGAAAAGAAGGCCGTAAATCTGACCGACGGATTTTCCTAACCCAAATACCTGAACGACTTCGCCGAAAAACAGGATGCACTCGCGCTTGAACTCCACAGACACCTCCGGCTGCAAGGAAGCAGCAGACGAATCGGTAGAAGCCGGAGAGCTCATCAGGATAAGCCCGATGGGCGTATGGGGTGTTCTCCCGGTGTTCAATTCAATTTGAACTGAATTATGTAACTATCGTGGTTTTGCCCACTAAGATCTTATCAAAGGCGGAGGCTCCACGTTGAGAGGCTAAACGCCATCCGGAGTGCCGCCGCCGCAGGATGGGATGTATCGCGCTACATGATCAAGCGGATCGAATCCGGCGAACGCGAAGTGACAGACATCGAAATCCGCCTCCTCGCGAAGGCGCTGCGAGTCGCACCGGGGGAATTGTTCTAGCGAGTTCAAACTCGGCCTGTGCGTTGCTCTCATTGTGAGCAACAGCTGCTCACACGGGCGACAGAACTCCTATCTCGAATCCAAGCGCGGGATCGGGCGCCTGGTTCGGCGCTCACGGGTTAGAATTCACGTCGCGAACAATGCCGCGAGTGCCGTCCGGCCGCAGAATCTCAGCGACCGTGGCTGTGCGATTACCTCTCAAAGCGGTGCAAATACGCGAATGCAGCTCGTCGAAAGAAATCTTGGAGTAGTCCTCGCCAGTCAGGATGAGAAGCGGGCTGAAGTATTCTTGGGGGCTGCGGTCGGTTCCTTTGAGGCTATTGCGGGTGATTATCACGACCGCGCGGGGGAAAGGAGCGTCGCCGTCTGCATCAACTCCCAACGCTGGAGGGAGAAAAGATGCATACGGATCACCGCCTTCGTAACCGAACCCAGGTGTTGGCGTGCCGATGTGCGGAGGAACGCTCTGCGCGAGGACTTCAACCCAACCATCCTCAGTGTGAGAGCCCTCGTTTGGGAATCTGAGAATCCAGAGCGTGGCGTATATACTCACGTAAACGAGCTACTCCGATCGCAGATCGGCCGCAAGCGCGGGTCGGAGGTCGTGAGGTCGCCTCCGACTATGCGGCTAGGCCGCCACGGCAATTGAGTTCGGCCCGGTGTGACGTCGCTCACGACGCGATCGCGTGAAATCACACTTCCTGATCGCAGCATCGAGCTCTCCCGCATCCACCTCGAGATAACGCTGGGTGATGCTCACGTCCGAGTGATTCATGGCGGCACGTAGGAGAATGATGTCGTGCCCGGAATTTTCATACACATTCCTCGCCCAGGTTTTTCGGAGCGTGTGGGTGCCGAGTCGGCCGTCGTCCTCGATGCCGGCCCGAGCAAAGGCGTCCGAAACGATCACACGAGCGGTCTCGCGCGTGAGGGCCCGTGCCGTTCCATCCGGATTGTCCTGGCGCGATAGGAAGAGCGGAAGATCGGCGGTGAACTCGTAGCGCAGGCGCAACCAGGCCACGTAGCTTTCGAATGCTCGCCGCAGTTCTGGCAAGACTGGCACCCAGCGCGTTCGACCGTATCCGCCCTTCATATTGCGGGGCGCGATGCCGATTCGGCTTACGATTTGTCCATTCCGAAAGACCGATCCGACCGTGAGAGACAGGACTTCGGAGATCCGGAAACCGGTGAGCCACTGGGTCGTAAGAAGCGTCCGATCGCGCGGAGGGAGTATGCGAACGGTTTGGAGGAGTTTTCGTTCTTCGTCGCGGGTGAGGGGTCTACGTCCAGCCATGCGCGAGAGCTACGTCCTGCAGTCCTTTTCCTCTGCCGCCCTCGCCGCATACGTTCGAGATTATCCCCCTTCCCGCCCGGGCGGGTCTGCCATAACAAGTCAAACGACAGGGTCGTTTCCGTGGAATGGGGCGTCCGCCGGATGCAGAACAAACCTTCAGAACGTTGGCTGCAGCCCGTTCGAGTGTCAGGCGCTAAGCCCCGAGCGCTTGGTTCATGACGGAGACTGCCCCTACATCAACTTCCACTCCCTGCCTCCGCGCGTGACTGCAACGCCCGCTTCTCCGTTCACCTGCACGCCGAAATCCAATCCGGGTTCTGCATTCGCCCCTTTCCCTCGCACACCTCCGCCCGCAACACTCATCAGCCAGAAATCCCCGGCTGCATGTTCCCCCTGTAACGTTGGCATGATCGCGAGTGGATAGAGTAAATGGCTGTTCGGACCTAACCTCACGTGCTGCCGATGACGCACCGCGGATCCTTCGCGCGCTCCAAGCTCTCGAATCCACGACTCGCCATGGGGCGTCCGCACCCACGCTGCTCCCGCGTCATCGATAGATGTCGTCGCCGAATCATATCGCACAAAACCCGCGGCGAAGCCGGCTTCGAGCGACCATAGCCGACGCGCGCTCTGCACACGATGCACGCGAACGTGTGCATCCCATTCGGCTATCAGCCAGGTTTGAACCTCGACATCAGGCCACGGCCGGCACCGAGAAAACGCCACGCCCTCCTCCACCCAGCAATCAAAGCATTGCTCGCGCGCGCGAAATCGCCGGCCGTCGTCGCTCAGCGCCAGCACGCTGTCGAACCCGCCCTCGTCCCGCGTCGCACTACCCGTCGCCACGCTGAAACCCAACTGCGCGGAATAAGCGAACTTCGCATATTTCTGCGGCCCGTGACGCGGCCAGTCCTGCACGTCCTGACCCGGCGTGATCATCACCGCGTCGCTGGCGTTCGTCGCCGTGACGAAAATTGCATTCGCCTCCGGAATGGTTCGCACCGCCGAACGCACCGGAAGCTCGGCCTCCTCCGCGGACCAAAACGGGTGAGAGTCCGGCAAGGCCAGCGGAAGAAACGCCTTCATCGCCCAATACGGCGAGGCCGACGAATTGTAGCTCTCGGTCATCACGATGTTCGGATAACCATAACCGATCGTCAGAACTCCCGTATCCGAGAAGATAGGACGCCGCATCCATTCGCGCAGATGGCGGAGGTAAATTCCCTTCACGTCCGCCCACGGCATCGCCTCTTCGTCCGCGTAAGCCAACGCGCCCCAGAAGGCACCTTGCGCGAACCTATACGTGAGACTCCGCCCAAACGGAATCGCCGCGCCATCGGCAGCAAAGTAGTGCACGAAATCGCGCGCAAATTCTCGCGCCCGTCCACGCAGCTCCTCCGTCCACGCGCGATTCGCACCGCCGCCCACCCGACCGCAGAGCAAGCCGTAGTAGTGGAACGCCATCGGCACATAATAATCGCCGACACGTCCATTGCGGCGCAGCGGACCGGGAGGACCGTCTCGATACCAGCCCCGGCCCAAATAAAAACCGTCGATTCGCGCGGCATCCTCGACGAGCTGCGTCGCGGAATGGCGCTGCCCGAGTTGCTGCAGCGCGCCGTTCACCAACACTCGGAAAAACAGCCAGTTGTTCTCCACGAGTTGCACCTCGTTGATGCGATACAACCACTCCGCCACTCGCGCCTGCGCGTCGCGAGAAAGCGGATCCCACAACTGTCCGCGCGCCAGCACGAGCGCTGTCGCCAGCGCCGCCATCTCGACATTGCGCTGATCGTGATTTCCCGCGCGCCCCCAAAATTCCGGATGCGACGGATCGGTGCCGTGATCCAACCCCTCGCGCCATAAATCCCAGTGCGCGAATTCGCCGCCGCCCGCCGCCAGCGGCGCCAGACCCCACAGCGGCCGCGCGAATCCTTCCATCAACCCCACGGGATCGCCATACGACGCCCGATGCGGGCCGAGCTGCACCTGCGCACGGCCAGGCGAAAAATGCGGACGCACAGGATCGATCATATCGCGCAACAAGCGTTCGACATCCGTCCGCGTGCGCAGCGGATTCTGCGCGAACTTTCCCGCGATCGCTTCAACGCTCTCGGTCGGCATCGTCGCAGGCCTGCTCAGGTGATCGCCGCCTTAAGCGTTTCGGCCATGTGGCGCTGCCGCGCGCGAACCCGTGCCATCGCGGCCTCACCGTAAGCACGCGCGCGGTCCGGATTCGTGAACGTGGCCTGCAGCCGCGACCAGAGTTCGTCACCGCTCGTTTCTTCCACTTCGAAGATCCAGTCGCTCAACCCGAGGTCGTGATACATCTGGCCCTTGCAGGTATCAGTCGGCTGACGCACGTAGAAGGCCGGCGTGCCGTTTGCGATCGCGATGATCGGCGAATGGCAGTCCATGCTCACCACCGCCTGCGCACGCGCATAAATTGCCGCCGCTTCGTCCGGCAGCCAATACGTGTCGCGCCACACGACTTTCGCCTTCACGTCGTCGGGCAACGGGTCCACGAGCACGGCTTTCGCCAGCTCGATTTGATACGTCATTTCCGGACAGGTCATCACGCGGTTTCCGGTTTGCCGCACGTAAGCGATGATCAACTCGCGCAGTTTCGCGTTGTCTCTTTCGGTGGTGCGCTGGTTGATCGCGTCCCGCGTCGGATCGGTCGCGTTCATCGGCCGGTTGTAGAGTTGCCAATACGGCGTATAGCGCAGGCGCGGGATCACGCAGAGATAATTGCCCGCCTGCAACCCGTGAGCATGCCGGAACGCGTCTCCTTTCGCGTCATCGCGCTGCTCCATCGCGAACTGCGTGTCCGGCCCAAACTCCATCACGCCGCGCGTGCGCACACCTTGCGCCCGCAGATAATCGAGCGAGATTCCGTCGCGCAGAAACATGAACGAGGCGTTCTCGATCACCGAACGCGTCTCGGCATCGAGATGCGTCACGGGCAACTTCGAGATCCGCGCGCGCAAATCCGCCAGCGTCCCGCCCTCCGGATCGCGGCCGTCCCCAAACCCCGAGATCGGATCCGCACTCACGCCAAACACGCCGTAAGGTTTGCCCGTCTCGCGATGCCACGCGGCCAGATGCGCGCGCGCTCCAAACCCGGATCCCGAGCCGTGCAACATGAAATCCGCGCGCTGCCACGCCGCCCGCAGTTCATCGTTTGTCGGCTTGAGCGAGGTCACCGCGGGATAATCCTCGACGATCTCGAGAGCCGGATAAGAACGCTGCAGGAATTCGCGCGCCCCATGCCCGACGCCGCCCGGCCACAGCATGACCTCCGCTTGCGGAAAATACCGCTCAATCAAGCCCAATGCTCCAGGCGTGTGGCCGATATCGCCGATGTTGGTCGTCTGCCACGCACCGCGCAGCAGGATGCGTGGACGACGCTTCGTCGGCGAAACGAGCGAAGCAAGCGTGCGGTGAGAAAAGACGGCCGCGGCGCCCACGGCAGCGACGTTGCGGATAAAACTGCGACGGTTCATGAATCGAAATGGGTTGGGGAGAACATCTCTGACGGAAGAAAAACGGCCCGTCACGCCGTGAGGTGATGGGCCGGAAGATGGCGCCGGATCGGCGACTCAATAACATGGCTGCACCCGGGCTGCGCAATCAGCCCGGGTGCCAACCCTTAGAACCGAATCGAGAACGTGCCGACCACCTTGCGCGGCTCCACCCACGCGAAGCCGTGGCGGTAGGTGTTCGCGCCGACCGTCAAGATGCCGCGGTAATCGAGCTGATCGTTGTCGAGGAGGTTCGAGACGTTCAACTGCACGGAGGCAGGCCGGCCGCTCACTTTGAATTCGTAGCGCGCCATCGCATTCATGAGGAACAGGCCGTCGCTCCAATACTCGGTGTATTCATTGATGCCCGAAGCGCCTACGGCACTCGTGCGACCGATGAAACGCTCGCTGGTGTAGCGCGCACCGGCGCCAAGGGTGAAGCCATTCAGCTTGCCGGACGTAAAACGATACGAAGTGAAATAGGTCGCGTTCCACTTGTATCCGCCTGTCGAACGCATGCCATCCGCGGCGTTGTTGATCAGGTAAAGATCGAGGGCATCGAGCGTTTGTTGCACGGTAGTTTCGGTGGCCACGCCACCGGTGGCCGGCGCCGAGCCGTTGCGCTCCCACGTCCCGCGGTTTTCCTCGATATACCGCTTGAGGACGGGCATGCGGTCGGTGACCTCCGCAAACGGCCGGCCATAGGTGAAGCGCATGCGCCAGTTGCGATTCGGATTGTAGACGATTTCGGCTTCGTAGCCGTGCCCCGAGTTCGACTGCGTGTCGCGCGAGCTCTCGATGCGCCGCGTCGTATCCGTCGCGTCCCACATTTTGTTGATGCGATTGATGATGTTGGTGCCGTCGAGGGTCACCGCACCGTTCTGCTGCGAGTTCTCGTAATAGAGAAGCGATCCTGTGAGGCGGCTGTCGAACATATCGAAGCGCAATCCGAAATCGACGCCTTCTGCGTTCGCGGGCCCCATCGGACGGTCGTAGAGGTCGCCGGCGCCGGCCGTGGTAAGATTGAAGCTTTGAGCGTAGTTGGCCGAAAGACCGAGTCCCTTCGTCAACCAGAACACGCCGCCGATGGAAGGCGATGTCTCTGTATCGACGGAACGCTTCGCCGGATCCATGATGATTTCGTCCGGCTTGCCGGCGTCGGGCGAGGTCCCAGCGACCCGCGAAACCATCGTGGAATCGATGCGGTCGTATTTGTCATACCGATACCCGGCAATGACGCTCAGGCGGCCGTCGAAGTATTTGCCCACATTCGCAATCTGAGCCGAAGTCAGCACAGTGTCCTGCCGCGTGTCTTCGTAGGAGCGCCACTCGATCGGGAGCGTTTCGCCGTCGGCTTTAGTGAACGTCGTCGGCATGACGTAGTCGCCGCTGAGGTCTGACCAATAACGGCGATGGTAAATGATGTCCGCGGTCGAGGCGGAGCTGTAGTAGGTCGTGCCGGATTTGATACCGCGCGGGGTCTGACGAAAGCGCTCGACCTGGTAATCGTCCCGGCGCTGGCCGATGAGCGCGGAAAACGACTGAGAGGTCCAGGAGTTCTCGAATTTCCACGCGGCCATCATGCGGTATTCGTGCAGTTCGTTCTGGATGTCCGCGCGGCGCGCTTCCTCCTCGCCGAAGATCTCGCCGTAATGAGGGTTGACCGGTCCGTTCTGCGCGGGATTGATGCCAGGCAGAAACTGGTTCACGTCCACCCACATGTCGTCCCACCGGATCTCATTTCGCACATTTTTCGGGAGTGCGTAGTTGTAGGCGATTTGGAGGAAGAGGTTCTCGCCGACGCGTTGGTCGAGATACGCAGACATCGTGGTGGTCTCGTAATCCAGCGTCGCGCCCGGCGCGTTGGGATTGAACTCACGGCTGACGATCTCGGGAAAACCCGGGATCTCCGACCGTCCGTCCGGAATGATCGACAAGCCCGTGCCCGAGCTGCGACCGCGATTCAGCCAATCCAACACCACGTCGGGCTGCGCATGGTTCACGACCAGACGCGATGTCGTCTGACGAGCCGTGCCCGCGGGAATCCCACTCGTCTTCGGCCCGTTCCATTTCGCCGCCTCCTTTTCCGCGGCCGAAAGACGGAGATAGTTGCTCACCTGATCGATGTTGCGTGAGAAGGGCACGCTGACGACACGCTCGGCGTATTCGCCCTCGATTCGGAATTGTGTGTTCTTCGCCAAAGCAATGGACATCGCGAGGTGCGCTGCGCGCGTCATCCGCTCCTCGACGTCGCGCCAGCTCTCCTGCTGCGAATAGACGGCGTTCAAGCGCACGCCCACTTTTTTCGACTCGTTGTGCACATTGAAATCGACGGCCCCGCGATAGGACCCAAAGGAGTCGAAGCGTGCATCCAACGTCGAAATGCGACGATCCAAACGCGCCTGCTTCGTCCAGGTTGTCGTGATGCCGCCGTGACTCGCATCGCCGAACAACAACGCATTCGGCCCACGCGCGAACTCGAGGCGCTCCGTATTATATACGTCGCCGCCGGAATAGCTGCGAAAGTAATTCCGCGAGCCAAAGCTCGGGCTCAGGCCGCGGCTCTGCGTGCGATACTCGTCCAAAAATCCACCCTCGGCATAGGCGACTTCTGCATTCGGCGCCCACGTCGAAAAATCCACGATGTTATCGATCCCAAGATCCTGCATGAACTCCTTCGTGAGGATCGAGACGGTCGCCGGCGTATCCTTGAGCTCGGTTTGAATACGACCGCCTGCAAGGGTCGTCGTGGCTTGATACCCATAGTCCGTATCCGCTACGACCTCGAACGGGCTCAAGACCACAATCTCATCGTCGAGCGAAGGCGGAACGGAGTTCGGCGCAGCTTGTTGAGCAAACAAAGTCGCAGCCGCGAAACTCGACGCTGCCGCGAGGAGAGCCGAAAGCATGGGAGTGCCACGCTTCCAAACGAATGTGGGGTGAGATGGATGCATTACGGGTAGCCTGTGGTTGGTAGTCTGATCTGCTTCGCCTCGTTGCGGTGATGAAAACAGAACATCGCGAGGATCAGAGCCTCTCGATGCAAACCTAGTGTGCCGCATCGGCAGTCGGACAGATAGCCGGCGGTTCTCTTACATAAGACTCCCATTAAGGGCCGCGAACGCGACGGTTCGAACGACTCACAACAAGGCGATCTCAAATCGCTGCGTGGATCCCGTCTCAATCTTATGTAAACCCGCCGCCGCTATCGCCACCCAAGCAACCGGGGCGACATCTTTGAAGAGAAAGTCGCCCGACACGTAGATGAACCTCCTCTCCCCATCTTCCTCTTTGATCATCAGACTGATCTCCCTCGCCGCCACGCCTCTGCTCCTCGCCGCCGCCACACCCCCATCCTCATCCTTCAACACCAACGAACTTACCGCGCTTTTCGTGGCCGATGTCCGAGCCACGATAGAACAAGGAAAAATCCTGCGCCGCCCCCACACGCTCGCCGAACTGCGCGCGGACAGCGGCTTCGTGATGAAGTATCGCGAAAAGCCCGCGCACCTCGCCCACGCCGACGAGGCCGCCTGGGAACGCTTCGCACTCTCCCTCGCCGACGCCGAAGCCGCCAAGGTCTTCGCCCAAACTTTACCCGCCATCGCCACCGCCGCGCGACTTTCCGGCGACCCGGTGTTGCTCGCTTATCTTCGCGAGCAACTCGCCGAACTCGCCACGTGGGCGCCTCTTCAACGCCCCGGTTGGTCCGGCGGCTCCGCCACACCCGGCGCGTGGCTCGGCACCGGCTGGGCCGTTCGCGCCATCGTGCAAACGCTGGAGCAACTGCCGCCCGACGCGCTTGCACCTGAATTGCGACGCGCCCTTCGCGAACGTCTCGCCGCGGAAATCCCCGGCATTCGCGAAGATTGGGCAACGAAGCGCACGTGGTTCGCGCGCATCGAAGCCGTTTCCTCCAACCAATGGGCGCTTCCTCTCGAAGCGCTCGCCCTCGCAAGTTTGCACGCCGGCCTCGACCGCCACCGCGACGACTACGAATTCGCCGTCGCCGGACTCCTCCGCACGCTCGATGCGCAAGGTCCAAACGGCGAATGCGTCGAAGGCATGCTCTACGCCGCGATCACCTTCGAAAGTCTGCTCTCCGCCGCGCGCGCCGCCCAAACCGCCGGCGACGATCGCCTGATCCGCCATCCGTGGTTCCGTCACTTTCCGACCTGGTATATTCACCATCGTCAACCCGCCGGGTTCGTCGTGAACGCCTTCGATTCGCAGGCGCAGGATCTCAACTGGAACCTCATCGCTCTCGCCGTCGCCGAGCTTCGCGATCCCGTCGCGCAATGGGCTTTCCGCCGCCGGCCCGCTCACACCCGCAGTGGATCGAACCTCGCTTTCTTCCGCGCCGTTCAGTTGCACGCTCTTCCCGAGCAAGCCCCGCCAGCCTTCGCCGCTTACTCCGTCGCCGCCCGCGTCAACTGGCTGGAAAGCCTCGCCGCCTTCGACCCCGCGCCCGCAAATCGTGTGTCAGGCTTCTGGATACGCGGCGGTCACGCTTCCGATGCGCACGATCACCAGGATCGCGGACACGTGAACTTCATCGTCGGCGGACGCCCTGTGCTGATCGAAGCCGGCCTCTCGTCCTACGGTGTCCCAGAGCATCCCACGCATTTCAAAAGCATCGCCGGTCACAACGTCCTGCAGGTCGGCGCGCACGCCGCTTCCGAGTTAACCGCCGCGCTCCTCAAAGCCAAAGCGGGCCAGATCACCGATCCCGCCCATCGCGCCGCCCCGCTGACCGTGCACCGCCTCGACCCCGCCGGCGGCGAGGTGTCGGTCGACGTCTCAGATTGTTACGCCAGCGTTCACCGCTGGGTGCGCACGGCACGCTGGGACGCCACCACGCTCGTCGTGCGCGACCAAGTGGAACTCACAGCGCCGGACGTCGTGCTCTTCCGCTGGCACCTCGGCGAAGCCGCCGACGCACCCGTGCGACACGAGTCGGCACATGTTCGAGTCGGCGCTGTTCAACTCGACTACGAAACCGACTCCGCCGAGCCCTTGCGAATTACGGTCGAAAGCATGCCCGATCACACGCTCGCGCCCGGTCGCGTCAGCCAGCACGCCACCGTCGTGATGGCCACCGAGCAACCCACCCGCTCTCTCGTGCTCACCACGCGCATTTCGCTCGCGAGCGACTCCACGCATTGAAACGCCGGCCCGCTTCTCCTTCGTTCTCGCCTTCCCCTTTTGCCTCATGAGCTCCGCTGCTCTCCCTCCCTTTTCCTCATCCTGCACCGCCGCTTGGCGGGATGGTTTTCTTACACTCGAAAATTCGCTCTTCCGCGAGCGCTGGCGCGCCGAACCCAATGGCACCCTGCGTCTCGTCTCCTTCCAACGCACCGGCGGCGGCGAATGGATTTCGCCACAAGCGCCACCGTCTCTCCAGGCCGCCGGAGCTCCGCTCGCGAGCTGGCCGGACGCACCCGCAGACAACACCGGTTGGTCCGCCGCGTTCGACACCCGCGAGACGCGTCGTCCCGGCGTGGATACACCCACGCTCGTCGCGGAACTTCGCTTCTCTTCGCCAGCGGGAGTTTTCCGGCTCCACCGTTTCCAACTCCATCCGCAGATCGCTGGCTCGCTGCACCAGCTCTTCGGACCGGAAACCGATTCCTGTTTGGACAACCTCGCCGCCAAAACGGAAACGCCGCTCACCGGCCGCATGCGCCGCAAGGACAACGGCCAGATGTTTGCGACCGTCCCCTCGATCGCGCTTCCCCCTTTCGCGCTCGCCTCCCGGCATCTGCTCGCCCGCGAGATCGCGTTCACCGACCAGACGGATCATCACAGCAACCTCGTCTTCACGCGCGAGTTCCTCCTCCACCCCGGCGAACGCTGTCTGCCGCTCACCACCAATCTCGTCTGCGTGGAAGATCCGGCCACGCCAAACGGTGAAGGTTTTCTCTGGTTGCTGCTCGCACCGCTGCGTCACGTCCGCGCGGCGTGGAGCCCGTTTTTCGATTTCCTCTTCGCCTTCCAATCCGGCGAACTCGTCGCCACCGCGTGTCCCGCCGGTTATGCCGTCGCCCGCGTCGCCTACGAGGGCGGTGCCACCGGCGCGACGCTCGCCCTGCACGCGCTGCAACGCGCTTTCTACGACGCCGCGCCGCCGCAGCCTGGCCGGTTGCTGTCCAACACCTGGGGCGACCGCGCCGGCGCCGCGCATCTTTCCGAAGCCTTCGTGCTCGAGGAAATCGCCGCCGCCCGTCGCCTCGGCGTCGAGATCGTGCAGATCGACGACGGCTGGCAAAAAGGCGCCACCGTCAACACCGTCGCCGCAGGCGGCGTATGGAACGGCTTTTGGGCCGCCGATCCCGAATTCTGGACGCCGCACGCCGCCCGTTTCCCGCGCGGCCTCGCTCCCCTCGTCGCCGCCGCCGAAGCGGCCGGCGTTCGTCTCGGTCTGTGGTATGCGCCCGACTCCACGAACGATCTCGCGAACTGGGAGCGCGACGCAGAACAGATTCTCCGTCTCTGGCGCGAACACCGCATCGCCTACTTCAAGCTCGATGCGTTGAAGCTTCACTCGCGCCTGGCCGAGACGCGTTTTCACGCGCTCTGCGACCGCGTGCTCGACGAAAGCGCCGGCGCGATCTTCTTCGACTTCGACGCAACGGCGGAAAACCGCCCGACTTACTGGGGCCGCCCGGGCGGCGGCGCCTTGTTTCTCGAAAATCGCTTCACGGAGGAAACCGGCTACCATCCGCATCAAACGCTGCGCTCCGTCTGGACGCTCGCCCACTACGTCCGCCCCGAACGGATACGCGCCCAATTCCTCAACCCCGCGCGCAACGAAGCCAACTACACCGACGATCCGCTGCGCCCCTCCAGCTACCCGCCCGAGTATCTTTTCGCCGTCACGCTTCCCACTTCGCCTCTCGCGTGGTTCGAGGTTTGCCGCGTCCCCGACGCCATCGTCGCGAAATGGCAGCCGCTCATCGCGCTGTGGAAGGAGCACCGCCGCGCGTTTCACGTCGGTGACGTTCTTCCCGTCGGCGACACGCCCAACGGCTTTTCTTGGACCGGTTTCATCTCCCGCCGCGCCCACGCATCCGGCACCGACGCCGCGGAATCGTTGTTCTACGCGCTGATTTTCCGCGAAAGCACCGCGAACGCTACTCAACGCATCCCGCTCCCGCCCCACGTCGCCACCACGCTCGTCGGCGCAGGCGAGCCGCTCGCCGGCGAAGGTCGCATCCGCCTCACCGCGGAGGGATCGCTGGACGTGCATATTCCGATCCCGCGCAACTTTCTCTTCGCCTCATGGAAAAAGCGTTAAGCGCGCTTCGCGCTCCTGTGTCTGCTCCGTCTTATGTAAGAGGCGCGTCACCTATTCAGCCCCCGCCGCCCGATCCATCTTCGCCGTGCATCTCGTTCGGCGGCGTCACGCTCGGAGTCTCCGCCAAGCGTCGTCACCGTTCGCTTCGTTGTTGGTCATCCATGTTGCCCCGCTCGCTCAGGCATTTCGTCCTCTGCAGCGCCCTCGCCGCGCTCGCAGCGCCGCCGCTTGTCGCGGCGACCGAATCGCTTTCGTTGCGCGAGATCGCGAACCGCGGCTTTCGTGACGACGTCGCCGGCGACGATCGCGGCGGGTGGACCGACCAAGGCCCCGACAACGATCTTTCGACGTTCAAGCCCGGTCGTTTCAGCGTTTCAAACGTCACGTTCGAAATCCTCGATCCCGCGCAAAACGCCGGTCGCGCCGTTCTCGTGCTCGGCCGCGCCAGCCAACAGGTCGCCCACGACGCAGGCGAAGCGGCACGCGCCGCCACCGACCTTTCCGCGGACCTCACCGCATCGCGCTCCACCGCCACGCTTCCGCTGTCGGGCGGCACTTTCCGCAATCTCTACCTGTTGCACGCCGCCGCGAATCCCCCGGCGTCCTCCGCCATCATCGGCACGCTCGTGGTTCGCTACGTTGACGGCAGCGAAACGCGCCACGAGGTCCGCAACCGCCACGACATCGGCAACTGGCGCGATCCCGCGCCCGCGGAGAATGCCGAAATCGCCTGGGAGTCCGAAAACCCCACCGCCTCGATCGGCCTGTTCCTCTCGCGTTTCCGCATCGAGGAAAAACCGCTCGCCGCCCTCACGTTCGAACTCTCGGGCGCCGCACCGTGGATGATCGTCGGCGCTTCGGCTTCGCAGCAGGACATCGCCGTCGGCACGATCGCGCAGCCGTTCACGATCCAGGCTGGCCCAGATTGGGGACCCTACGCCCACTCGCTCGATATCGCCCTTGGCGGCGTATTCGATTTTTCATCACAGCTCCACGCGCCCGCCGGCCGCTACGGCGCGCTGCGCGCCACCTCGCACGGCCATTTCGAATTCGAGCAACAACCCGGCGTGCGCGTCCGCTTCTGGGGCGTCAATCTGTGTTTCTCCGCGCAGTTCCTCGAGAAAGACGAAGCCGATCTCCTCGCCGATCGTCTCGCCCGTTCCGGCTACAACTCCGTTCGCTTCCACCACTTTGACGGAACTCTCGCGCGCGGCGGCGAACGCTCCTGGGAGCTCAACGCGCAGGAACTCGACAAACTCGACTACCTTTTCGCCGCCCTCAAAAAACGCGGTCTCTACCTCAACATCGACCTCTTCAGTTCGCGGCCCTTCAGCGAAGAGGAGGTGGACCGCTTCTCTTCCGTCACCGGTCGCGGACGAAAAGAATTCAAATCGCTCCTGCCCATCAGCGAGGCCGCTTACGATTCTTGGGCGCGATTCGCCACCAATCTGCTCACCCACCGCAATCCCTACACCGGCCTCACCTGGGCGGAAGATCCCGCGCTCATCGGCATCTGCCCGGTAAACGAGAACCCGCTCTTCAACCGCATCCAGCAATACCCGGACGTGCTCGCGCTCTACGCCGAGGCTTTTCTCGCTGCAGGCGGCGTCGGCGAAGCCGTTTCCTCGAACCCCGAATTCAATCGCTTCATCCACGATCTCAATCGCCGCTCGGACCAAAGGATGTTCGCCCATCTGCGTTCGCTCGGCACCAAAGCCCTGCTCACGGGCGCCAACTACACGATTTCCCAAGGCCTCGCGTATGTGCGCGAGCACTACGACTACGTCGATTGCCACAGCTATTGGGATCACCCGAAATTTCCCGTGAAATCCTGGGCCGCGCCCTACGCCTTCGGCCAAGGCAGCGCCGTCCGCGCCCGCGCCAAGATGCCCAACCGCATCATGCCCACGCGCATTTTCGGAAAGCCGTTCGTCAGCACCGAATTCAACTTCTGCCGCCCCAACCAGTATCGCTTCGAGGGCGCCGTGCTGATGCCCGCGTATGCGAGCCTGCAGGACTGGGACGCGCTCTATAATTTCCAATACGCGATGAGTCGCCAGATGGCGATTCACAGCGGCACCGAAAACTACTTCGCCATCGCCAACGACCCCATCGGCCTGATCGCCGATCGCGTGGGCGCGTTTCTCTTTCAACGCGGTGACATCGCTCCCGCCCAACGCGCGATCGTCTACGCGGTTCGTCCCGAAGAAGCATTCTCCGCGCTCGGCCGCCTGTTTCCCGGCGATTTCTCGCCGCTCGGTCTCGTGGCCCGCCTCGGCTCGCTCACCGGTCAGCCGGCCAGCGTGGCGGAAAAACTTCCGCCCCAACACCGCGTCGCCGCCATCGTCACCGGCGAAGTTCCGCCCGCTTCCCCCGCGCACACCTACTCGAACTCTCCCGCGCTCGCCGACCAACTCCAACGCGACGGCATTCTGCCCGCCGATTCCGTTTCACCCGACCACACGCGTTACGTCAGCGACACGCGCCAGATCGAACTCTCCGCCGAGGCCGGCACCGTGAAGGTCGTCACGCCCCGGAGCGAATTGTTCATCGCCGCGCCGCACAGCGAACTCCAAGGCGAACACGTGACCCTCCACAACGGCGCCACGCGCGGCGCCGTCTCGGTCATCACCCTCGCCGCCGACCATGCCGAGCCCGCGCTCGCCGACGCGCGTCGCATTCTCGTCACGCATCTCACCGACGCGCTGCCCGCGGGCATGGAATTCGGTCACACCGATCGCAAGCTGCTCAAATCCTGGGGCAAAGGCCCGCACCTGCTCGCCCGCGGCGAGGCCACCCTTCGCCTGCGCTTGCCCGACGGCGAGTGGCAAGCGTGGGTCGTCGACGCCACCGGCGCGCGCGTTCGCCCGATTGCGCTGAGTCGCGACGGCGAGGCGTGGACGCTCCGGATTTCCACCGTCACCGCCGAAGGCGCGCAGCTCGCCTACGAACTTGTCCGATAAACCCCGCTCGCGCCCCGCCCCTTCATTCATGTCCACGTCCGCCGAAACCGCCCGCGCCGCCAGGATTTCTCCGGAGGACCGCATCCCGCTCCGGCAGAAGCTCGCCTTCGCGTTCGGCGTGAACATGGACATCTTCTGCACCTCGCTGACCTTGGGCACGCTCTGGTTGCCGGTGTTCAACATCGGCCTCGGCATGAGCCCGATTTTGCTGAGCGCAGTCCAGGTCATCTTCCGCATCTGGGATGCCATCACCGACCCGATCATGGGCAACATCTCGGACAACGCCCGCACGAAGTGGGGTCGCCGGCGCCCGTTCATCTTCATCGGCGGCATCGCGACCGCGCTGGTGTATCCACTTTTCTGGCACATGCCCGCCGAATGGGGCGACACCGGCCGCGCGGTGGCCCTCACCGCCATCGGTCTGCTTTTCTTCACGACCTACACCGTCTGGTCGATGCCCTACTACGCGCTGCAACTCGAGCTCACGCCGAGCTACGACGAACGCACGCGTCTCGCCGCCTGGGGCTCCGCGTTCGCGAAAGTCGGCTACCTGATCATGGGATGGATCTTCGCGTTGGTCCTCTTGATGGGCATGCTCGCGATGAACGACCCGAAAGCCTTCGAAGGAAAAGGCGAGCTGGCCCGGTCATTCCTCGAATGGGTGCAACCCGCCGCCACATGGCTGGCGAATCCCCTCGCCGGCGAAAACGCCGCCGTCGTCGGCATGCGCGTCGTGGGTTGGATCCTCTGCCTGGCCATGCTCGTCGTCTCGCTCAGCCCGGCGCTCTTCGTGAAGGAGCGCTATTATCAAGCCGAGGCCAAGCGCCAGCCGAAGACGCCCTTCCTCACCAGCCTGCGCGAGTCCCTGCACTGCAAGCCGCTGTGGCAGCTCATCGGCATGACCTTCTTCCTGCTCATCGGAAACGTCTCCGTCAGCGGCCTGAGCATGTATGTGAATTTCTATTACGTCTGCGAAGGCGACCTCGTGCGCGGCGCCACGATCGCCGGCTGGAAATCCACCGTCGTCATCGTCACCGGTTTTCTCTCGATCCCCCTCCTGACGAAGCTCAGCGAGCGCTTCGACAAACGCCTCATCACGCTGACCATGCTCGGCTTCATCATCGTCGGCCACGTGGCCAACTACGTCTTGATGACGCCCGAGCATCCTTACTGGCAGATCTTCTCCGGCGTCGTCGAATCCATCGGCATCTCCGCCATCTGGCTGTTCATGCCGGCGATGAAGGCGGACGTGGTCGACTGGGACGAATACCACACCGCGCGCCGCCGCGAGGGCTCGCTGAACGCGTTCTACTCCTGGTTCGTCAAAGCCGCGCTCACCATCTCCGTCGGCCTCGGCGGAGCCGTCCTCGAATGGTCCGGCTTCGACGCCTCACTGCCCGCGCAGGATCCGGCCGTCATCCATCGCATGTTCCACACGTTCCTGTGGCTGCCGATCGGCTTCTGGATCATCTCGGTCGCATTCGCCTGGTATTACCCCTTGAGCCGCTCGGTCGCCTCGAAGATCCGCGGCGAGCTCGAACAAAGGCGCGGAAAAGTCTGAGGCACTCGTTCGCATCATGAGATTCATTCCGCTCAACTCCGTCGTTTACGACGTCGTCGTTTTCGGCGCCGGTTACGCCGGCTTCGCCGCTGCACTGAGCAGCCACCGCGCCGGACGCCGCACGCTGCTCGTCGAGCGACACGCCACGCTGCTGACCGAAAGCGGGCTCGCATTCGCCAGCGACGCCGGCGACTCGACCGATCCGCTCTGGCAAGCCTGGCAACAACGCCTCGCCCAACACCGGCCCGACGCCGCGCGTCATCACGACGGCGCCATCGCCGAGGTCCTAGCCACGGATTTGTTGAACGCGGAAAAACTCCCGACGCTCTACTTCGCCGCGCCGTTCTCCGCGCATCGCGACGCCGCCGGCCTGCTCAGCGCGATGACGCTCGCTACGAAATCGGGCCCGATGACATTGCGGTCAAAGCAATGGATCGACGCCACCGACCGCGGCGAGATCGCCACCCTTCTGTCGCCCTCCTGGCAGGCGCCGGCGCCGGATGCGCAAATCCTCACGCTCTTCTTCCGCCACCCCCGGCCGATCGCGCCGTCGACCACCCCGCTCACCACGCCCGACGGACTGCCGCTCCAGTGGACGTCCAGTGGCTGGGCCAACGAACACACGCTGACGATCCGGCTTCCCGCCGACGCGCCGCGCCCGCGTGACACCTGGCTGCCCGCACTCCGCACCTTGCACGCGACGTTCGCCAGCGAGATGAAAGGCGCCGTCCTCACACACGGCAGCGTCGTGCCATGGAAAACCTACCGCCTGCGTGACACAGCGCACGACGCATCACAAGGCGGCCTGCCCAACAACGTCGTGTTCGTCGGCGCCAGCGGACGCACCCTCGCCGAAAAGTTTATTTCGGGCCGTCGCGGATTCGACGCCCTCACCACCGTCGCCGTCGCGAAGCCCGAAGCCGAACCCCCGCTCACCGCTTCCGCCCCGTCGTCATCTCTCGTGCACGAAAGCGATGTCGCGATCGCCGGTCTCGGCACCGGCGGCGCACTCGCCGCGATCAGCTCCGCGCGCGCCGGAGCCAAGGTATTCGCCTTCGACGCGATGCCTTTCTGCGGCGGCATCGGCACCGGCGGCGGCATTCACGTCTACTATTTCGGCGTCAAAGGCGGCCTGCAGGAAGAGGTCGATCAACGCGTCCGCGAACTCATGCCGCTCTTCGGCACGCCCGCCCAAGTCGGAGGCTTTCATCCCGAAGCGAAGAAACTCGTCTTCGACGCCATGCTCGCCGAAGCCGGCGTGCGCGTGCGCCCCGAGTCACATCTGCACGCCGTGCGCGCCGAAAATCATCGCGTGCGCGAAACGCTTCTCGCGACTCCGGCCGGCCCCGAAACCGTGCGCGCTCGCGCCTGGATCGACGCCACCGGCGACGGCGATCTCGCCGCCCGCGCCGGCGCATCCTTCCGACTCGGCCGTCGCGGCGATGGCCTGCTTCACGCCTACGGCCAATCTTCCGGCCGCGCCAAAGTCGAGCAAGGCACCGCGAAACTTCAGATCATCAATTTCGACGCGGGCTTCTGCGACCCGACCGATGCCCACGATTTTACCCGCGCCCGGCTCAGCGCGATCGATCACTATGTGCAAGCGCGCTACGACGCCGAGTCGCGCCCGACCTACATCGCCCCGCTGCTCGGCCTTCGCCAGTCGCGCCACGTCGACACCGACTACACGCTCACCCTCGACGATCTGATCAACCGCCGCAGCTTCCCCGATGGCGTCGGCTACACGGGATGCCACTACGACAACCACGCGCGCGATTACGAATTCGAGACCGACGAAGCCGCGTTCTGGGTCTGGGTCTGCCAGCAATGGTATGGCCGTCTCGCCTGCGAAATCCCCTTCCGCGCATTGCTGCCGCGCACGTTGAACAATGTCGTCCTCGCCTGCCGCGCACTCGGCGTCTCCGAGGAGGCCCATCACTCGTTTCGCATGCAGCGCGACATGCAGCGCATCGGGGAAATCGCCGGCCTCGCCGCCGTCCTCTCGCTCGCGCACGACGGCGCCCTCCGCAGCGTGCCCGTCGACGAATTGCAAACACGCCTCGCGCAAACCGGCGCTGTCAAACTCTCGGACTCGAACGACACCGCGTTCGGCCACGTCGCCGGACCCGACTACTTTCACGTCGACTCCACCACGCTCGAGACCTGGCTCAACGAGCTCAGCAACGGCCCCGCGACCGCCGCACTCTGGCATCTTTTCCGCGCCAAGGACGCCGCGCACGAACGCGTCCTCTCCTTGCTCGATTCCCCGCACGCCACCACCTCTTGGCGAGCCGCCGCCCTGCTCGCCATGTGGCACGACGAGCGCGCCGAGCTCCGCCTCTGGCACGCGATCCGCACGCGCGAAGACGACCGCACGCGCGACATCACGAAGCCGCAACAGGAATGGTTCTACATGGCCCGCTGGTATGCCGCGCTCACTTTGCTCAAGCGCTGCATCACGCCCCGCAGTCTTCCGCTGCTCGAAGAACTCGCCGCCGACGCCACGCTTCCGATCAACCTTCGCAACGCCGTCGCCATGGCCGTGGAAGCGCTCGCGCAACGCCAGCCCCTCACGCCCCCCGACGCTCAACGCTCCGCCGCCATCCTCGAACAACTCCTCGCCACACGCGCGCCGCACAGCCTGCGCAGTCCGCAGTCCTCGCCGCTCGGCCAAACGGAACCGCCGTCGATCGAGAAAACCACCGACCTGCGCCCCGTGATCGAAGACTACAACTGGCAACTCGCCCTCGCCGTCACGCGCGCCCGACGAGCCCTCGAACGGCCTCCGCTCGCATCGTTCCGCGACTACCTGCACGACCAACGCGCGATCGTGCGTCGCGCCTTCGCACCCTTCTTCAACGACGCCGCGACGCCCGCGATCATCCCTGCATCGGAATCGACTCATTGAGATGCCTTCCTCCGCAAAGCCCCTCGCTGCCCTGCTCGCGAAACCTTTCCCGCTCGGCTACGCCTACGACGCCGCCACGCTGCAAACCTTGCGCGCGCTCTTGGAACTCGAAGACGGCGGGTCCGCAGCGGCGACCGAGCAGACACCCAGCGAAGCGGAACTCATTTTGAGCGGCTGGGGCGTGCCGCCGCTCGACGACGCCTTCTTCCGTAAATACCCGCGGACGCGCGCGGTGTTTCACGCCGCCGGCAGTATCCGCAATTTCATGACGGATCTCGCGTGGGAGCGCGGCGTGCGCGTGACCACCGCGGCGCAGATCAACGCGCGCCCCGTCGCCGAATTCACGTTCGCGCAAATTCTCCTCAGCTTGAAAGGCGCGTTCGCGCAAAGCCGCGCGTGTCGCACCCAGCGCCATTTCTCTCGTCAACCGTCGCCCGTCGCCGGCGCCTACGGCAGCACCGTCGGTCTGATTTCGCTCGGCGAAATCGGCCGCCAAGTCGCGCAACGCCTCGCCGCGCTCGATGTGCGCGTCATCGCCTCCGATCCGTTCGTCCACGCCGAGCGTGCCGCTGCGCTCGGCGTCCAAATTGTCACACTCGACGACGTTTTTTCCCAATCCGACGTCGTGAGCTGCCACGCGCCGCTTTTGCCCTCCACGCGCGGGATGATCCGCGGCGGGCATTTCGAGCGGATGAAAAACGGCGCAACCTTCATCAATACGGCCCGTGGCGCCGTGGTCGCCGAAACGGAGATGATCGCGGTCTTGCAACGCCGGCCGGCGATCACCGCGCTGCTCGATGTGACGGATCCGGAGCCACCGCCCGCTGACTCGCCGCTGTTCACCCTTCCCAACATTTTCCTCACCCCGCACATCTCCGGCAGCCTCGATGCCGAATGCGGACGCATGGGCCGCTTCATCGCCGACGAAGTGCGCCGCTTTCTCGCGGGCGAACCGTTGCAGGGGGAAGTCACCCGCGCGCAAGCCGCGTTGCTCGCCTGAAGATTACATCCCCGATGCAGCGCCCGGCGTCGTGTGCATGAGGCGAGACCTTACAGTTGAGAATTGAGTGCTGAGCGTTGAGAGAAACCCGAAACGTTTTTCTGCTTACCCGCACTGCGTGGCTCGCAACGCCCACTGCAGATCGGTCTCTCATCTCTCAATTCTGAACTCTCAGCCAAATGACTCCGCCTGAGCTCAGCGGCCGACGCGATGTCCCCTCCAGCCGTAGAACCACACATACGCATATGCGAGCAGCGGCACAACGAACGAGAGCCTCAGGCTGCCGCTCGCATCCGCCACATAGCCTTGCAAAGGCGGCAGCACCGCGCCGCCCAGGATCGCCATCACCAGAAGCGACGACGCTTGGCTTTTGTGGACGCCGATCCCGTCTATCGCCAACGCGAAGACATTCGACCAGCCGACCGCGACGAACAACCCCACCGCGACGATGCACCACATCGCCCCCTTCCCGCCCAGCAGCATCGCCGACGACAACAGCAACACCACAGTCGCCGCGAACACCGCCAGCGTTCGGCTCGCACTCGCGCCGCCCCATCGGAACAGCGCCCAAGCCACCAGGAGAAACGGCACGTAATTCGCCAACAACACCGCGTCGCTCCCGAGCCGCGTTGACCACTCCGTGAAGAACCCCGCCGGCGATTCATTTTGCAACGCCTGCAGCGGAGCGCTCTGCGCCAGCCACAAAAACACGAGCGCAAGGAGCGGAATGATCGCCAGCAATCGGTTTTTCTTCCCCGCTGGCAATTCGCTCAACTGCACCGCGCCCATGAACCGCCCAATCAGCAGACCGCCCCAGTAAAGCGATACGAACTTACTCGCTTCCAACTCGCTCAACCCCGCGATGTCCGGCTGCCCCAGAAAATTGATGATCGCGCTGCCGACCGTAACCTCCGCGCCCACATACATGAAAATCGCGACAACACCGAAGACCACGTGTGGGTGCTTCAGCGCCCCTGCGCCGCGCTCGATCCGCCCCGCCCCTAAACTGGGCAGTCGCAAAAAGAAAAACCCTGCGGCGATCGCGATAAACACGAGCGAGAACACCAGATATGGCACCTTCACCGACTCGGCGCCATGCGCCTCGCTGTCCGCGAAATAATGAAAGATCAACCACCCGCCGATCAACGGCCCCACCGTCGTCCCGACGGAGTTGAACCCTTGCGCGAGATTCAAGCGGCTCGCCGCCGTTCGCTCCGGTCCTAAAACGGTGACGTAAGGATTCGCGGCGATTTGCAGCAGCGCGAACCCGAGCCCCACCACGAAAAGCGCGGCGAGAAACATCGGATACGACGAAGCATTGGCCGCCGGCCAGAAGCCCAAGCTCCCTGCCGCCGAAAGCAGCAAGCCGCCGACAACCCCGTTTTTGTAACCGATTTTGGCAATCGGATCGCCCCAGAAAATCGAGACGAGAAAATAGCCCAGCGCGCCCACAAAGTAGGCCCCGAAAAACGCCGATTGCACCAACATTGCCTCGAGATACGTCAGCGCGAACGCGACCTTGAATCGCGGGATGAGGATGTCGTTGAACACCGTCATGAAGCCCCAGAGAAAAAACAGCGACGACATCACGCCGAACGCCCCGCGCGCGGTCGTCGCATGAGCGTTGGTTCCCTTCACGTCCGCCGAAGTAGTGCTGAAGGCCATACGTTTTTCGCCCTCCGAAAATTCGGTCCGGAGCGCGAGCGACACCGACTAATTCGTCGCCTTTCGTTCGCACAGCCCGCGGTGTGCTGACATAAGATTTGCGGCGACGGCGCGGTCCGACCTTCCTCGAAGCGCCAAACCCCCATGAAACGCGTCAGCCTAAAAGAAATCGCCGAACGAGTCGGAGTTTCGCGCATGACCGTATCATGCGCGCTGCGCAACTCTCCGCGCGTGAAGAAGGAGACCTCGGAGCGGATCCATGCTGTCGCCAAATCGCTCGGTTACGCGCCCGACCCCAAGCTCGCCGCAACCATGGCCGCGGTGCGCGGCACGAAGCACAAATCGCTCGAGCCGATCGCATGGTTGAACGCCAATCAGAACGCGCGCGCGTATCACGATTATGCCTGGCTCGCGCCCTACCGCCTGGGCGCGGCCGAGCGTTGCGCGGAACTCGGCTACCGCCTGGAAGAATTCTGGTTGCGCGCGCCCGGCATGACCAATCGCCGCATCTCCTCCATTCTGCAGCACCGCGGCATCTGCGGCGTCGTCGTCTGCCCCGCCGTGCTGCCCGAGATCACGCACCTCCGCCTCGACTGGCGCCATTTTGCGAGCGTGTCGTTCGAAACCGCGGTGCTCGTTCCCCGCCTGCACCGCGTCGCTCCGGACTACCACTACAACATCCTGCTCGCGCTCAAGATGCTCCGACGCATCGGCTATCGCCGCATCGGTTTATTCCTGCACCGGCAGGAGAACCGCCGCTCGCATCACTCGTATCTCGCTGGCTTCAGCTACTTCCAAGCCGGCATCGACGCCGCCGAACGCGTTGCTCCGCTGATCTACAACGACCCTTTCAAACCCCAGCTGCTTTACCGCTGGCTCGACGAAGCCAAGCCCGACGTCGTGCTTGGCCATCACAGCAAACTCGTCTCGTGGTTGCGCGACTCCGGTCGAAAGGTGCCAGGCGACATTGGCGTCGCTCACCTGGCGCTGGACGGTGACTGCGAGGAATGGGCCGGCATCTGGCAGCACAAGTTCCGGATCGGTGCCCAGACGATCGAGCAACTTGTCTCCATGATTCAACACGGACGACTGGGTTTGCCCGATATCGCTTACGAGACAATCATCCCCGGCGAGTGGCGTTACGGAAACACCGTTCGACGGAGTGCCCACCGTCAATAGAGATTCTAAGTCAGCGGCCGCTGATGAACGACCGGGCACCCGTGGACGTCGGAATCGCGAGACGAGCTACTCAGCTGCTAGAGGAGAATGTGCGTCCTGAGATCTGCCTTCCGCTTGCTGCTTAACGATTCCCTTCAATTCAACTTGCGGTGTGATAGGGGACTCCACGCGAGCAGGAAGGAGCAAAAAATAATCGACGCCGTCCTGCTTCGTGACACCTAACCCTCGATAAGAATTGTGAAGCGTCGAGGCTGCACCACGGTGCCGTAGAATTAGCGCGGTTTTGTCCGCACTCTGGTGCATTGCGATGTGGTAGGTGCAAAAGGAACGGCGCCGTGCATTCCACGGCCAGGTCTGGACTAATTGTCGGGCTTCAGGTCGCGCAAGTAGGGTTTTAATTGGCAGACGAGCCAGCTCGTCTGCCTTCTGGCGATCGGTGACTTCCGCGAGCACCCGTAACCGCCACCACTTCGGACCATAGTTCCTGGGTCGAAGAAGTCCCGTTGTGGGGCCATAAGCCTCCCACCACTTCCAGAAGCTTTCCTCAACGGTGTCGATCACCTCTCGCTTCTGCGTTTTCGCGATAGCGGCCGGGATGACGATTTGCTTCGTTTGAGGTAGAACGTATTCCGCCCTGAAGTTCGCCATTTCATCGTCAGCGCGAACGCCCGAAAACAACTGAACCACCTCATGCGCAATCAAGTCGGGAGCGTAGCGTTCGGCACATCTGAGATAGGCGCGGACGTAATCCAGACCGAGATATCCGATCTCCTTGGGAGGATCCTTAGGGAGCATCCGTTTCTTTATGCCCGCCGCAGGGTTCACCGTTACCACCCCGCCCTGAAGCAGCCAGTTGAAGAAGTTACAGATGGCTGTCTTCTGATTCCGTTTCGAACGAGGAGAAGCCGCGGATCCATCGTGCTTGGTCAAGCGGCGAACATACGTGAGAATCTCGTCTCGCGTGATCGTGTCAGGATATCGATCCCCGAAGCCAGCTGACGCAAACGCCGTCAGGCGCGACTTGAGGTCGCTCCAGTGCCTTTCTTGGCCGAGGTTGTCCGCGATCGTGTTGAGAAAAACCTCCACCAGCTCCCCCACGCGTTGCTTCGCCTCGAGTGGATGGTGTTGGCGCCAGAAGCGAGCCATCTCCACGAGGGACACGTTTTCACCGACGATCTTGCGGGCCGATTCGAAATCCGCCGCCGCATTGCGGTCGAAGAGAAACTCCCCCACCCCGGCCTCGCGGTGCTGTTGCTGGATCCGCGGCTTGTCGGCTTCAGCCTGCAACCGTGTCTCGTAGAATGGTCGGTAACGCTGCATAACAGGCCTCCCATTCGGCTTTCGGAGGGCGTTTCCTTTCGCGTCGAGTTTTGGTGCGAAGTAGGACAAATACCAGCAACGCGCTGCACCAGCGGCCGCCTTGGCTTTGTCTCTGAAGGGACCACGGATCTTCATCGTCGTCCTCCTTCTTAGCACGGCCAAACTGGTGGCAGTTTGGTGGCAGTTATTTTCTCGATTGCGGCCAACTTGGGCCTATCCGGGCCAAGTGTGGCCAACGACGTAAACGGGCCCTTCCCAAGCAATAAGGCCCGCTTCCGAGGAAAACGGGCCTTAATCAAATTGGCGGGATGGACGGGACTCGAACCCGCGACCTTCTGCGTGACAGGCAGACGCTCTAACCAGCTGAGCTACCACCCCGTGAGGGGAAAGAGCTGGCGAACGTGTTAACCCGCCGAAGCCAAGTCAAGCGCGGTTTTGACCTTGTCCGCACCACCCTCCAAAGCTACCGCTTCGCAACACATTTTTGCCCTCCACGCGGTGGTAGCTCAGCCGGATAGAGCAACGGTTTTCTAAACCGTCGGTCGCGAGTTCGAGTCTCGCCCACCGCGCCATCCTCCCAGTTCGAATGTCAGCGGAGGATTCCTCTTCACCCACTCTTCGCCCGGGTTCATCCCGTTCGCTTCGAGTCCTTCCTCCACCGTGAGCGGTGAAAAATCTCATCGCTTCGGCTCGCGAGGATCGACCTCGAGTTCGTTCTCCGCCTGGCGAACGCCGTCTTCACGCCGGTATCGCCGCTCCTTCGAGATTTATGAAACACGTCTTCGCTCAAACGTTACGCTATCTCGCGCTCGCCGCGACCGCCCTCTTGACGTCCACCAGCCTCCTTGCCGCTCCACGCGAGCGAATCCCCCTCAATGAGGGCTGGCGCTTCCAGAAAGACGATCCTCCGGGCAATACCGCCAATCTGCTCTACGATGTCCGCCCCGAGGTGCGCAACGAGCGTGACGACGGTCCTGCCGATGCGAAACCGCAGGAAGCGGAAAAGATCGCCGCCGAAGCCCGGTCCGTCCTCAAACCTTGGATACTTCCGACCGGCAACGCCTTCATCAAGGATCCCGCCCAACGTCACACGCGCCCCGCGGGAAACTGGGACGGCGACGTCGCCTACGCGCGCAGCGACTTTGACGATAGCGCGTGGCGAAAACTCGACCTTCCCCACGACTGGGCCATCGAAGGGCCGTTCATTCCGACCGGTGACGTCGGCGGTATGGGCCGTCTCCCCAGCTGGGGAATCGGCTGGTATCGAAAAAAATTGGACATCCCCGCGGCCGACGCCGGCAAATCGATCTTCTTGGAAATCGACGGCGCGATGTCCTACGCCACCGTCTGGCTCAACGGCCACCTCGTCGGCGGCTGGCCTTTCGGTTATTCATCCTGGCGAGTCGATTTGACGCCCTACGTCCGTTTCGGCGCCGAAAACCAGATGGCGATCCGTCTCGACAATCCCCCGCGCTCCTCGCGCTGGTATCCCGGCGGCGGCATCTACCGCCACGTTTGGCTCGCCAAAACGCAGCCCGTTCGTGTCGCCCACTGGGGCACCTACATCACCACGCCGGAAGTCTCCACCGCGGCCGCGACGGTCAACGTGCAGGTTACCATCGATAACGCTTCCGAACGTGACGCCCACGTTTCGATTTCAACTTCGCTCTTCGAACTCCGCGCCGACGGCGCCCGCGCCAACGATCCCACCGCCACGCTTCCCGTCCGCGAAGCCACCCTTGCCGCCGGCGAAAGTCTCGCGCTCGAGAGTTCCGTTGTCGTTTCGAATCCAAAACTCTGGGGTCCGCCGCCGACGCAAACGCCCCATCGCTACGTGGCCCTCACCACCATTTCCCGCGGTGACGAAATCCTCGACGTCTACGAAACGCGCTTCGGAATCCGCTCGCTCCGCTTCGATCCCGATTCCGGCATCCACGTCAACGGCGAGCGGATTCAAATCAAGGGCGTCAACCAACATCACGATCTCGGCGCACTCGGCGCCGCCTTCAATCTCCGCGCGGCCGAACGGCAACTCGAGTTGCTCCACGAGATGGGCTGCAACGCCATCCGCATGGCGCACAATCCACCCGCGCCCGAGCTCCTCGAGCTTACCGATCGCATGGGTTTTCTCGTGATGAACGAGAGCTATGACGTCTGGGAACGCCGCAAAACCCCGCTCGATTTCCACCTGATCTTCCCCGACTGGCACGAACAGGACCTCCGCGCGCTCATCCGCCGCGATCGCAACAGTCCCTCCGTCATCATCTGGAGCGTCGGCAACGAAGTCGGCGAGCAATACACGGGCGAAGAAGGCGCGGCCGTCGCGCAACGCCTCTGCGACATCGCGCACGACGAGGACCCAACGCGCCCCACCACCAGCGCGATGAACTACGCGAAATCCGACATGCCGCTTCCGGCCGTGATCGATGTCATCAGCCTCAACTATCAAGGCCAGGGCATCCGCGACACCCCGGAATTCGAAGGGACCGAGCGTATTCGCACCCCGCCGCAATTTCCCGCCTTCCGCGAGAAATTTCCCGACAAAGTCATTTTGAGCAGCGAAACCGCCTCCGCGTTCAGCAGCCGCGGTGTGTATCTATTTCCTGTTACATCCGAAACCAGCGCGCCAACACGCGACGGACGCGGCGGCGATTCACTAGCACGCCACGTGAGCTCCTATGAACTGCACGCCGTCGATTTCGGCGCGTCTGCCGACAAGGTCTTCGCCTCACTCGAACGGCATCCTTACGTCGCCGGCGAATTTGTGTGGACCGGCTGGGATCATCTCGGCGAGCCCACCCCCTACTACGCGTCGCGCAGCTCGTATTGCGGCATCATCGACCTCGCGGGTTTCAAGAAAGACCGATTCTTCCTCTACCAAGCTCATTGGCGCCCCGAACTTCCCATGGCGCACATTCTTCCGCATTGGACCTGGCCGGAGCGTCACGGCGAAATCACTCCCGTTCACGTCTTCACCTCCGGCGACGAAGCCGAGCTCTTCCTCAACGGCCGCTCGCTTGGCCGAAAAAAGAAGGCCCCGTTCACGTATCGACTCCGCTGGGACGACGTCGTCTACGAACCCGGCGTCGTCGAAGTCGTGGCCTACAAAGATGGCGCCAAATGGGCCGACGCCCGCGTGGAAACCGTCGGGGACGCCGCCGCCCTCGAGCTCACGCCTGACCGCGCAACCATCGCGGCCGACGGACGCGATCTCACCTTCATCACGGTCCGCATCGTCGACGACGCCGGACGCCTCGCACCCCGCGCGAATCACGAATTGACGTTCGAGATCGAAGGTCCCGGCGAAATTGTCGCCACCGACAACGGCGATCCCACCAGCTTCGAGCCGTTCCAATTGCCCCAACGCAAAGCGTTCAACGGCCTTTGCCTCGTCATCGTGCGCGCCAAACCCGGCGCAAGCGGAGAACTCCGCATCACCGCCCGCTCCGACGGTCTGGGCGCAGCCACCGCTCGCGTCACAACCACGCTGCGCTAGCACCTTCACTCTCAAATCTGAGTATCACCCTCGTTGTGCTCGCGCCGCGCGGTGCCGATCCTCGGATCGTCTGCAGGGCTTGACCATCGCGAGTGAACACTCGCCAGGCGGGAGATCGTTTCTCCCGCCTTTTTTTCGTGTGTCACATGGGTTGCACACAGGCGAAAGCCGGTTTTGCTCGTCGCCCAGCATGTCTCCAGCATCCGCCCGCTCCACCAACCCGTGGCGCCGATCTTTCCGTCTTGTCGCCCTCGCAACGTTCATCGGCTGCGTCGGTTTTTGGGGCGCAAAAGGCGCGCGCATCGGCTGGAGCCAGCACCAAGTGCCGATCCAAGAAGTCGATGAGGTCACCGGCCTCGACTACGTCCGCTATGAAGATCGCTTCGTCCCCGGCCTCGAATGGCTCGCCGGCGGCTGCGCTGTGGCCGTTCTTCTTTTTGGCGCGTCATTCCTTTTCCGTTCCCACTTTTCCCAGTCCACATGAACAAAACCCTGCTGCTCCCCCTGATCGCCTTCACGACTGCCAGCGCGTTCGCCGCGCCGACGTCCTTTGATTTCAAGGATCCGAAAGGCGTGAATACGATCCAGTTCAAACTCGACGCTCCGCTCGAGCAGATCGCCGGCACGACCAACGGCATCACCGGCACGGTCAGCTTCGATCCCGCCGCCCCCGAAGCCACCGCCGGCACGCTCGTCGTCGATGTAAAATCGCTGACCGTTCCCAACAAGATGATGTCCGATCATATCCAGGGAGAACGCTGGCTCGATACCGCCAAGAACGACAAAATCACGTTCGAGCTCAACGGCCTGTCCGACGTCAAAGCCAGCGGCACGAACTACACCGCCACCGCCAAGGGCAAACTCACCTTGAAAGGCGTGACCAAGGACATCGCCGTGCCTGTCAAGCTCAGTTACCTCGAGGGTGCGTTCGGCAAACGTATCAACAAACCGGATGCGAAAGGCGACCTCCTCGTTGTCCGCGGCGATTTCACCGTTCTCCGCACCGACTTCGGCATCAATCCCGGCAACATGGAAGACAAGGTCTCCAACGAGATCGCCTTGTCCCTCGCGCTCGCCGGCAGCGCCCCGAAATCCTGACGCGCTCTCATCCCTCACCAAACTTCGAAGGACGGTCTCCCGAGACCGTCCTTTCTTTTTGCCTCACTTTCGCCACCTTTCCGGAACGCGACATGAGCCCCGACGAATTGCAGAGCCTGATCGAAGAAGCCACCGCCGACTACGCGCTGGGCGACGCCGCGCTTGCGATCGAGAAACTCAACCGAGCCACCACCGCGGCGCCTTCCTCTTTTGAAGCGTGGCACGCGCTGGCGGAAATTCACTTCTTCCTCCGCCAACTCGATGCCGCCCTTGCCGCTGCGGAAAAAGCGCACGCGATCCGCCCTTCGGATCTCTTCATCAATACGACGCTTTCGCGGATCTGGATGGAGCGCGGCGACAAAGCCCGCGCCGAACATTTTGGCGCCCAAGCCAAAATCCTTAGCTGGAAAGATCAGCTGAAAAATCCGTCGTCCGAACCTGGCTTGAGCGGTTAGTCCGCGCGCGCAGCAGAACGGTAAGAGCTTTACGCCCCGACTCTCGTCGCGCTCACCGCCCGCCTGTTCCGCGCTGCGGCCCGCCATTCGCGCTTCCATTCCCGTTCGTCTTCGGCGGAAACATCTGTCGGCGCAACCTCGCCTTCGGCACCTCGTTCGCGAGTCCGACCAACTCGTCGATCACCACCGTCGGATCCTCCTCGATTCTCAGCTCCAGGAATTTTTCCCGCGCCGCTGCGAAGGACGCCGGATCCGAGTGCCATCGCTCGATCAAATCCGCGAACTCCGCCGCGTTCTCCACCTTTTGGCACCCCGCGCCATTGCGGAAAAATTTCCACGTCAGCTCCTCCTGAGGCATGATTCCACCGAACGCGTTGAACACGATCGGGCACCGATAGAACAGCGCCTTCGCGCACGTGGTCGTGCCGCCGCGCGTCACGATCAGATCGCTCACCTGCATGAGCCGGTGCACGATTTCCGAAAACCCTTCGATGTAGCAGTTGAACCCGGGATGCAGCGTCCGCCAGTGAATGAGATCGTTGTAAGCCTGTTTGTTTCGCCCGCAGATCACGATCGCCTGCATGCGGTCGCCATGACGAACCAGCGGTGCCAGCAGATCGAAGTGATTGTGCGCACCGTTGCTCCCCGTCGCGAGGAAG
This sequence comes from Verrucomicrobiota bacterium, assembly GCA_023391285.1. Lineage (GTDB taxonomy): Bacteria > Verrucomicrobiota > Verrucomicrobiia > Opitutales > Opitutaceae > Opitutus. The sequence goes on along the minus strand of JAEWBF010000097.1, from coordinate 73,843 downwards.
ACCGTGAAGCGATCCGCCCGCAGCCCGAGCTTCTTCGTGAGAAATTCCCGTCGCTCCGTCTCGTCGAAAATTTCCAGGTGCGCGCGCGGCTGCATCAACAGCCCTCGCACACGCGACCGCTCCGGCGGAATGCCGCGCTTGATCGCGAAGTCGTTCGCGGTCGAGGTGCGCGACAAATACAAATCCACCGTCGGTTCGATCCAGTTGCGCGAATAGCCCCACCCGCCCGAAAACTCGCCGCAATACGTCGCGCAGCGCACCTGGTCTTCGCCGAGAATTTTTCGCGCCAACGGAAAATACCCGCGGTTCAAACAATCGTGCACGCTCAACACGAGATGCGGGCGAAAATCCTTCAACACCTCGATGTAGTAGTGCTGACCGAACACCACTTTTCGCCGATTGATGAAGCTCAACAGCTCCACGATCGCGTAGAAGATCTTGTGCACCCACGGCGCGCTCCGCTGGATGCGATTGTAGATCCGCACGCCCGTGCGATTCACCACCGACGAGCGCTCGAGCATCTGCTCGATCCGCACTTCGACGTCGTGCCGATAGAGTTGGAAGCACCACTCCGCAAACGCCTCCGCCCGCGCGTCGTGACCGCCGCCGGTGCTGGAGGTCAGCACCAATATGCGAACTTTCGACACGCTAGAGGTTGAAGTAACGCGCCGCCGCCGCCCGCGTCACCGACGCCGGCACGAGCCGCGCCAGCAAGGGCGCGAGTTTCGCCTGAAAAAACCCACCCGACCTCACCGTCCCGCTCTGCCGCCGCAACAACACTCGCCGCAAATCCTCGGCCGCCCGGCTCGCCGGCGGCGCCGCCCGTAGATGCTGCTCGAGCGCGCGCCAGGCTCGCTGGGCTTTCGGATGCGAAACGTTCGCGGCAGACGACGCGGAGGACATGGCTTGGTTGAAGTCGGTGCGATAATCGCCAGGACGAAAGTCCACGACGCTGATGCCGCTCCCTCGCGTTTCAAAGACTAAACTCTCGCTCAACGCACTCAGTCCCGCCTTCGCCACATTGTAGCCGCTCATGAACGGCAGCGGGAAGTCGGTCGCCAGCGAGGACACGTTCACAATGCATCCGCGTCCGTGCGTTCGCATTCCTCGCAACGCCGCATGCGCCAGTCGCATCGTTGTCAGCAACATCCGGTCGAGCTGTCCCCGCCAGGTCGCAAAATCCATCTCCGCAAACTCGCCGAACACGCCGTAGCCGGCATTGTTCACCAACAGATCGAACCTTCCCCCGACCGAATTCGCCGCTCTCAGAAACGCCGCTTCGGCGGCGTCCGGCTCGCCCAAATCCAGCGCGACCGCCGTAAACGTCGCGGGATGCCGCGTCGCCAGTTCGGTCAACCGTCCGACGTCGCGCGCCGTCCCCCACACGCGCACGCCTTCGGCGAGCAACATCTCCACGAACGCCCGCCCGAGCCCGGCGCTTGCGCCCGTCACAAATGCATGCGCATACGTGTCTGCGAGGCGTCCGCTCATTTCGGATACGCCTGCGCGTCTGCGTCGATGACGGCCGTTGTGTTCACTCGCGTTTGAACACGATCGCCACGTTCGCCCCGCCGAATCCGCTGCTGTTCTTCAACACCACGCGCGGGGCCGTGTTTTCCGTCTGCCGCAGAATGTTCAAATCCGCACACGCCGGATCGAGTTTCGTGATGTTCGCCGATCCCGGCATGAAGCCGTCCCGCATCGCCAGCGCACAGAACCCGCTCTCCATCGCGCCTGCGAGCGAGAGTCCGTGCCCCGTCAACGCCTTCGTGCTGCTCACCGCCGGACGCCGCGCGGTGTCCTTGAACACCGACTTCAACGCCCGCGCTTCCGACACATCGCCGATCAACGTCGAGGTCGCGTGCGCGTTCACGTAATCGACCTCTTCCGGCGCGACGCCGCTCGCCCGCATCGCACGCGCCATCGCCGCCGCCGAGCCGTCGCCTTCCGGATGTGAGATGGCGACATTATAGCCGTCCGACGCCTGCCCCCAACCGAGGATCTCGCAATACGGTTCCACTCCGCGTCGCGCCACCTCTTCTTCGGTTTCAAGCACGAGCACGGTCGCGCCGCCCGTCCCCACGAAGCCATCGCGGCCCGCATCGAAGGGACGCGACGCGATATTCGGATCCGCCTGCAACGACAGCGTCCGCATCCCCGCAAACGGCAAGATCGCGTCGGTGTTTCCATCTTCGCCACCCACCACAAACATCCGCTTTTGCCGACCGAGCGCCAGATCGTCGAAGGCATACCCGATCGCATGCGCGGACGACGCGCACGCGGACGAGAATCCACACGACGAGCCCTGGATCTTGAACGCCGCGACCAGGTTGAAGTTCAACGTGCCCACGATCGATGCCACGATTCCGAGCGGTGAGCACCGCATCACGCCCAACCGCTGCAGCCGGTCGTGATGATAGTTGGTCAAAAACGGCGAGCCGCCCGACGCCGCATAAAGCCCCGTGTCCGGATTCGAAATATCCGCCTCCGTCAGCCGCGCATCCTCAAGCGCCTGCACCATCGCACAGTGGGCAAACAACCCGTTCGGCGCCATCGTGCGCAGCAATTCACGCTTGATCGTGTAACGCTCCGGAAAGGTCCAATCCTCCTGATCCGGCGAATCCGTCGTGAACCCCTTCACGGTTCCGATCACCTTGCACGGCACATCTGGTTTTTGAAACGGCGGATAGAGCTCAAATCCGTGACGCATCTCGCGCAGGTTCTGCCGAACCGTGGCGGCGTCGTTGCCGATGCTGGTTACGAAACCCAGCCCGGTGATAAAAATGCGAGGCATGTTCGATAAAGTATGACAACGCCACCCTCACAAGACCGCTATCGATGGCAAGAGCCCTCATCGAATGCCCTCGTCCACCTCGGGTCAACGCACTCGTTTTCTCAATCGCACGACCGCTCCTTCGCCGACTGCAAACCCCGCAGCCGACAGCGCAGCAGACGCTTGCAAAAAGGACGGCCACTCGGGCCGTCCTCCGTTCGGAATTTTTTCGCGTTCTCGGCTTACCCGGAGCGGAAACTCAAGCGCCGATGGCAGCACGCACCGGCGGAGTCGCCGCCGAGGACACCGGAGCAACCGCGCTCACCGCACCGTTCACTTCCACCGGCTCCGCCACCGCATCGGCATAGCCAAACGTCAGCGTGATCTCTTCCGCGATCGCCGCCTTCTCCTGGCCGACGCGAATCGCGCCCTCGAACGTCGCCAGCGGCATCTTCATGCGCTTCGGCTTGATGGACAACGTCAGGATGTCGCCCGGTTTGCACACGCGGTGCGCCCGCACGCCTTCGCAACCCGTGAAAAAGATCGTTTGCGGATTCACCACCTTGCCCGGCTCCACTGCCATTCCTTCCAACAGGAACAGCACCGCAAGCTGGCCCAACGCCTCGAGCATGATCGAAGCCGGCAGCACCGGGTTGTCCTTGAAATGGCCTTGGAGGAAAAACTCCTGGCCCGAAATCTTGTATTTACCATTCGCCCCACTCGAACTGACCGACGCTTCGTTGAGGAAGAGAAACGGAGGCTGAATCGGCATCACCGCGCCGATGTGCTCGATGGGCAGGAACTTCGTCGGCTTCGGCAACGGCAAATCGCGAATCTTGCAGTCGATGAACGTCTTCACGTCTCCCACCGTGCGCAGATTGCGCAGCTCGTCGTTGTTGATCGAAAGCTGCAGCACATCCTCCACGAGGATCACGATTTCCATCATCGTCAGCGAATCGATTCCGAGGTCCTCGATCAGCCGCAAATCGTCGTCCGCATCCTTCAATTTCACCCGCAGGTCCGGCTCCACGAACCGCTCGATCACTCCGATCACCACCGCGGGCACGTGCTCCGGATTTCCCGTTTTCCGAAACTGCACCGCAGCCTCGAAAGTCGAGGGCGAACAGCGCTTTAGCGCTTCGCGGAGTGCGGTTTCGTCCTCCGGCGCGAACGGCTTCGCCAACACGGGAAAGGGCTTGTTCGTCGCCGGATTTTGAGGAAGTGCTTCGGACATTGGTGTGCTGTAAGGTTGGTTCCGCTGGTTCGAAAGTAAACCCCTAATTCAGTGCGGACGGTGGCCTTGGATAGTGGTTGAACTCAGCCGCGGAAAGCAGGCGCCGGGCCATGAGGGCAGTCGATTGCCAGTTGACCGGCCGGTGAATAGCTCGTTCCCTCCACCTTCCTGTCGGATGCGCGTCTGCGCTCCTCATGACATGAGCAACTCGACTCCCGACGCCGAACTTCCGCCCGTCTTTCTGATCACGCACGAGTTCTATCCGCGCCGCGGCGGGATCGCGACGTTCGCCGAAGAAATTGCCAAGGCCAGTGTAAGCCTCGGCTACGATCTCGAGGTCTGGGCCCAATCGGCTCCGTCCAACGCGCCCGAGAAGCCGTGGCCCTTCCGCATGCGACGTCTTCCCCTCAAAGGCACGCACGATCTCTGGTGCCAGCTGCGCCTCGCAGCCCAGGTCGTGCGCGCCCGCCGCCGTCTGCGTCACGCCATCGTCTACCTCCCCGAACCCGGGCCGATGCTCACGATGATGCTGCTGCAATTCTTCCACGCGTTTCGACCGGGACGACTCGTGCTCACCTTTCACGGTTCCGAAATTCTGAAGTTCGCCCGCAGCCCGTGGCGACGCGGTCTCGCCCGCCGGCTCATCCGCCACGCCACGCGCGTCACCACTCTGACCAACTACACGCAGGAACTGCTGCTTTCCCATTTTCCCGAGGCCGCGGACAAAATCCATCTCACCCCCGGCGCCCTTCGCACCGATTTCGCGGTCCTGCCCCAACGTCGCTCCGCCACCCGCGACAAAATCGTGGTGCTCACCGTCGGCCGCCTCCACCCGCGCAAAGGTCAACTTCTCACGCTCGAAGCCCTCCAGATGCTCGCTCCCGAAGTGCGCGCACGGCTCGAATACTGGATCGTCGGCGGACAAAGCAAAAACAACTACGAGTCCCAGCTCCGCGCCGCCGCCGCCCGGCATCCCGACCTCACCGTGCGATTTCTCGGCAATCTTCCCGACGACGAGCTCTCCGACATCTACGAGCGCGCCGACATCTTCGCGATGACCAGCGTCAATCATCGCCACAGCATCGAAGGTTTCGGTCTCGTTTACCTCGAAGCCTCCGCGCACGGCCTTCCCGTCGTCGCTCACGATGTCGGCGGCGTCGCCGAAGCCGTCGTCGATGGTGTCACCGGCCTCCTCGTGCCGCCTCACCGCCCGGCCCAACTCGCCGCCGCGTTCGAGCAACTCGTCTTCGATCCCGAGCTCCGCCGCCGCCTGGGCGAGGCCGGCCGTTCCTGGGCGCAACGCAATTGCTGGCGCAAATCCGCCGAAGCTCTCTTCCGTCCTCTCGCTGCCGACGCATGATCCAATCCCGCGCCACCGTTACGGTTCGTTACGCCGAGACCGACATGATGGGCATTGTCTATCATGCGAATTATCTCCCGTGGTTCGAAGTCGCGCGCACGCAACTTCTCCGCGAACAAGGCTTCCCCTACCGCCAGCTTGAAAGCGACGGCTATCGCATCCCCGTTCTCGAGGTCACCGCAAAATACCGCCGTCCCGCGCTCTACGACGACACGCTCACGATCGTCGCCACCATTCGCGAAAAACCTCTCCTCCGCATTCGCATCGAATACGAAGTTTTCCGCGGCGAAGAACTGCTCGCCACCGGCGCCTCCGCCCACGCGTTCTGCGATCTGCGCGGCCAGCCCACGCGCCCGCCGCCCGCCTTCGTCGCTCGCATGAACGAGCTCTTCCTAGGGTAGGGCGAGGCCTCCGGCCGAGCCGCGCTTACCGGAGGCTCGTCCTACAATTTCAATTTCAAACGCCCGCACTCTCTTCCGCCCGATACTCCGCCAGCACCATCTCGTCGTCTTCCCGCGCGCGCGCTTCTTGCAACAACTCCCGCGCTCGCTCCGCGCCCGCGATCCGAAACACCGCCCACACCGCATGCGCGCGGACCAACGGCACACCTTCGCCGGCGAGACGTATCAGATCTCCCAACACGCTTTCGTCCCGCGTATTTCCCGCCACCACGCACGCGTTCCGCAATAGCCCCGCCAGCTTGGCGCGTTTGATCGGCGTTCTTCGAAACACCGCCGCAAACCGCTCCGGCGTGAGTTGCAAAATCTCCCGCAGCGTCAACTCGCCCAACTCCCGCCGCGCCACCAGCAGCACGTCTCGCCCCGCCTGCGCAAACCGGTTCCACGGACACACCTCGGCACACACGTCGCAGCCATAAATTCGCGCGCCGATCCCGCCCCGCAATTCGCGCGGAATGGCCCCGCGATTCTCGATCGTCTGATACGACACGCATAGCCGCGAATCCACCACGCCCGGCGCCACCAATGCGCCCGTCGGACACGCCTCCAAACACCGGGTGCAGCTCCCGCACAACAATCCCACCGAACCTTCGGCCCCCGCCGCCACCGCGCGATTGCGCAGCGGCTCATCCGGCCCGATCTCCACGCGCGTCAAAATCGCTGCGAGCAACAACCAGTTTCCATGCTCGCGCGAAATCAGCATCGCATTCTTCCCGACAAACCCGACACCCGCCCGCGCCGCCCAGCTCCGCTCCAACACCGGACCGGTATCCACGTAGTAGCGATAATCCTCCCCGCTCGCCCCATACACGTCTTCGATCGCCTTCCCCGCCGCCGCCAATCCCGGCTTCACCGTATCATGATAATCTTCGTGCAACGCATACCGCGCCCACACCGCGCTGCGCGTGCCTTCCGTCCTGCTCCCTGGCCCCGGCTCCCTGCTCCCGTAATTCACCGCGAGCGCGATCACCGTCTTCGCTCCCGCCAACACCAGCGATGGATCGCCGCGTTTCTCCAGCGTCCGCTCCATCCACGCCATCTCAGCCTGTTTCCCGTCACGCAGCCAATCTTTCAGCGCCGCGCCGTCATTCACCAACGGTCCCGCCGCCGCGAATCGCACCACGTCAAAACCGACTGCGCGCAACCGCCCCCGCAACTCCTCCCGGCGCTCCACGCTCATCCCCGCCTTTCCCGCGACCGCACGAACTCCTGCGCATCCCGTCGCCACGCCCGCATCACATGTGAAACAATGTCGTTCAGCGGCCGCGCATCCGTCAAAATCACCGTCCCCGCCTGCTTGTAGATCGGCTCCCGCGCCGCATACAACGCCCGCACCCGCACCTCTGGATCTTCCACGTTCAACAACGGCCGGTGCCGATGCCGCGCCGTTCGCGCAAGAATCGTTTCGATCGATGCATGCAGGCACACCACCACGCCGCGGGCCTTCAACATATCAAGCATCCCCGGCTGCACCACCAGCCCGCCGCCACACGACACCACCGCCCGCGTCGCCGGATGCTCACCTTCGATAAACTTCCGCTCCATCGCTCGAAACGCCGCTTCACCTTCCGTCGCAAAAATATCGGCAATCGCCCGCCCCTGCTGCCGCTCGATTTCCTGGTCACTGTCGATCATCTCGAAACCCAACCGCTGCGCCACCGCCCGCCCGATCGTTGTCTTCCCCGTGCCCATAAAACCCACGAGATAAAGATTCACGTCCGCCGCGTTCATTTCAGTTCAACAACCCAACGTTGCGCATCCGTCGTTGCCAATCGCGAAAACCGCCCCGCCTCCCCGCTTCCTGCGCCCCTCGCCGCGCTGGTCCACACCCGAAAACGAAAAAGCCCCGGCCTGCGCCGGGGCTTCGTTCATTCAAAAACGTTCGCTCACTCCCGCGCCGGCGCCGGGCCTTGCGGCTGCGCCTCCGCGGAACCCGCCGGAATCACGTCGATCAATTCGACATCGAACACCAGCGTCGCCGCCGGCGGGATCTCGCCTTGGCCGTTCTCGCCGTAAGCGAGTTGCGGCGGAATATAGAGCTTCATCTTCCCGCCCTTGGAAATCTTCTGCAGCCCTTCCGTCCAGCCGGGGATCACTTCGTTCAAACGGATCTCGATCGGCTCTCCGCGCTCCACCGAGCTGTCAAACACCGTCCCGTTGACCAGCTGGCCCGTGTAGTGCACGCGAACCGTGTCTTCCGGCTTCGGCGACGCACCCGAACCCGGGTTCTCGATCTCATACGCCAGCCCGCTCGGCAGCACCACCACGCCGCTCTTCGCCTTCATCTGCTCCATGAACGCCGTGCCTTCCGTCGTGCTCTGCTCGCGCATACGGCCGAGATACGTCGATTGCTTGCGCTGCATGAAACCTTCGAACGACGAACGAATCGCGTCCAGATCCTGCGGCGATTCCTCGCCCGACGCCGCGGCGCGCAATCCCTTGATCACCGCTTCGACTTCTGCCTCCGAGAAATCCAGTTCCCGCAATCCCGACTGCCGTCCAAGCATCCAGCCGAGTTGCTCGGCCACTTGTTCGTCCGTGTAACTCGCCGCCGGCGCCGAAGGGGCCGCAGCCGGCTGAGCCGGAGGCGTGGCAGAATTATCCTGCGCGCGCGACGCAGCCGTAAGACCAAGCACCAGCACCAGGGCCGGAAGAAGGGACGTTAATTTCATGTGGGGAATTTTCGGAAGCAGTATGTGAAAACCGCCAACACGTTTTGTGCCGCGGATTTTCGGGTCTGCCACCCAGCCCGCCCGATAGCAACCAATTACTCCCCGCTTGTGTCGCCCTCGCGACGCCCCTCAATCTCCCGCTTTCATGAATCCCGACCAATTCTGGACCAGCCAGGACGGCCAGATCCTTACCGTCAAAAACAAGGACGAGCGCACCGTCGCCCTCACTCTCGCCTTCTGGCCGCGCAACCCCGCCGAATTCGATTTCCTCAAATCCATCCTTTCAGACCTCAAGTTCACCGAGCGCAGCTCCCTCGCGCGCATCGGTATCGAGATGCTCACCCACGGGTCGCCGCGCATCGAAGGCAACCGGCTCGAACTCGAGGTCGACGCGTTTATCTTCGACCCGAGTTTCCCGAACGCCCCTTACTGGAAAAAACTCCTCCGCTCCGGCGCTCCCGTCGGCCGCCTGTTCTACGCGCCTTCCGCCTGCAAACTCTCCACCGCAGAGATTTGGGACGCTATCAAAGAAAACCGTCTTAAGCTTCCCAACACGATCTCGATCGACCGCGACGGCCGCGTCTTCCTCACGCCGCACCAGGTTTCCTACACGCTCAACCCCAAGCTCCAGCGGCTCACTTTCGAGCGCATCGTCAGCGGCAACGCCGGCCGCGCCTTCATCGACAAGGTCCAGGTCCGCCACGAAGCCTCCCCGCTCACCATCCCGCCACACTCCGGCATCCTCACGAGCTGCTCGATGTATCTGAAAGAGCACTTCGTCGTTCTCAACCAGGGCCAGGGCAACTTCGGCATCCACACGAGCGCCATCCTCCTCGATCCGATCAAGACTTTCGGCACGAACATCATGCTCGAGATCTACAACTCGGGCGATCAGCCAGTCGTAAACCCGCTCGTCTCCGTCGAAATCTTCCGCGCGCCCGAAGCCAACGACCCCGAGTTCAAAACCCTCGCGAAAAAACGCCAGCGTCTCTTCGCCGCGTCCACCGAGCTCTACAAGGCCATCGACGCCCATCCGCCGCGCGACAACGCCGAGTCCAAACCACGCACCAAAATCACCGTCAAACACCAGAGCGCCACGATGGAAAATCGTTCGCTCTTCATGCGCTTCGGCGACGACTTGAAAAAGGTCATCGGCGAAAACGGCGACTCCGGCGGCCACCGCACCATGATCCAGGCGCTCGACGCCGGGCCCGACAACGCCGACACCCTCGTCCTCGACTACTTCCCCGACTTGCTCGAACACACCGAGCTCGTCACCCGCATCGGCGAGGTTCGCCCGAAGCGCCTCATCTTCCGCCACGCGTCACGCACGCACGGATACTTCCTTTCGAGCAACGCCCACGCGCGGCTCGACATGTTCGATGCCATCGGCCTCCAGGTCTATTGGTATGACGACATGAGCGGCGACCTCTACCGCCACACTTACAAAAAGGACCACGGCTTCTTCGTCCGCGAAGAGATCGCTCGCAAGTTTCAGGAGTGCACCATCCTCGCGTTCTACGGCTCCGCCGTCGGTCTCGACGCTCCGGATACGGCCCGCATCTCCGGCCTTGTCGACAAACTCACCGGCTTCTTCGGACACAACCTCGGCGTCCTCACCGGCGGCGGTGGCGGCGTCATGCGCTTGGCCACCGAACAAGCTCGCTCGAAAGGCGCGCTCACTGGCGCCTGCTTCCTCGAACTCGAGGCCCAGCCACCCGAGCTCGGTGTCGATTTCTTCAACACGTTCCAGGAAGCCTCGCGTCACTTCCGCCAAAAGTGGTTCGAAGCCGCGGATTTTTGCATCTTCAACGTCGGCGGCGTCGGCACGCTCGAGGAAATCGGGATCGAGATGTGCAACCTGAAACTGGGCATCCGGCCGCGCGTGCCCTACGTTTTCTTCAACGCCCGTTTCTGGGGCGACCTTCGCAAGCAGCTCCGCCAAATGGTCGTCACCAAACGCGCCCCGGCCTGGATCCTCGACTACGTCCTCTTCACCGACGATCCCGACGAAGTCGTCTCCTTCTACCGGCAAAAACTCCAAGTCCTCTAACTCCATTTTTTCATTCCAAGCGCCGCGAAGAATCCACCTGGATTCGCGCAGCCACTTCAGCGCCCAACCACCTTCCATGCCCAACCTGCCCCGCTCCATCCTCGTCGTCGGCTCCGGCGGACGCGAACACGCGATCGTCTCTGCACTCCACCGCTCACCTTCCGCCCCCAAAATTTTCTGCGCCCCCGGCAACCCCGGCATTGCCGAACTCGCCACCTGCGAACCCGTCGCCGCCGACGACATTCCCGGCCTCATCGCCCTCGCCCAGCGCCTGAACATCGAATTCGTCGTCGTCGGCCCCGAGGTTCCGCTCGCGCTCGGCCTCGTCGACGAACTCGCGAAAGTCGGCATCCGCGCTTACGGCCCCAAAGCCGACGGCGCCCGCCTCGAAGCTTCCAAGATCTACACGAAGGAAATCCTTCAAAAATATAACATCCCCACCGCGCCCGCCGCGTTCTTCTCCGATCCCGCCGCGGCCATCGATTACATCCGCTCTCGCCCCGCGCCCGTCGTCGTCAAAGCCGACGGTCTTGCCGCCGGCAAAGGCGTCGTCGTTGCCCAAACTCACGCCGAAGCCGAATCCGCCGTTCACCAACTGCTCGGCCTCTCTCAACCCTCAACTCTCGACTCTCAACTTCCTCGCATCCTGATCGAGGACTGCCTCACCGGCGAAGAAACCTCGATTCTCGTCGTCGTTTCCGGCCGTGACTACGTCATCCTTCCGACGTCGCAGGACCACAAGCGCATCGGCGACGGCGACACCGGTCCGAACACCGGCGGCATGGGCACCTACTCGCCCGCCGAAGTCGTCACTCCCGCGCTCCTCGCCCGCATCGATCGCGAGATCGTCCGCCCGTCCGTCGGCGCCATCGCGTCCGAAGGTATCCAATTTGTGGGCACGCTGTTCATCGGCATCATGCTCACACCCGAGGGACCGAGCGTGCTCGAATACAACACCCGCTTCGGCGACCCCGAAACCCAGGTCGTTCTCCCGCGCCTCGAAACCGACTTCCTCGAACTCCTCTGGGCCGCAACGAAGGGCGAACTCGCGCGCATCCAGCTGAGAATCCGCCCCGAACACGCGCTCTGCGTCGTCGTCGCCGCCCGCGGTTATCCGAACTCCTACCCGAAAGGAGACCTCATCGGCCTGCCGAACATCCTGCCGACGTCCGTCTCGATCTTCCACGCCGGCACCGCGCGCAACTCCGCCGGCCACCTCGTCACCAACGGCGGCCGCGTCCTCGGCGTCACCGCCCTTGCCCCCACGCTCCGCCACGCGTCCGTCGACGCCTACGCCGTCTGCGACGCCATCCAGTGCACGAGCAAATACTTCCGCCGCGACATCGGCGCCCGCCAGCTCCGCCGCACATGACTTGGTCCAACGGCGCTTACCGACTCCGGCCTTTGCAAACCCCGCGTTTTGGTGTCCATTCGGCATTCGCTCATGCCTGACACCGTGCTCGTAGTTTGCACCGCCAACATCTGTCGCAGCCCCATGGCCGCGGGCTTGTTGCAACACGCCCTCGCCGCCCAGCCCGAGCCACTTCGCTCCGTCAAAGTCGAATCGGCCGGCGTCGCCGCCCGCTCCGGCGAGCGCGTATCGGAAAACTCCGTCCTCGCGCTCCGCAAGGTCGGCATCGACATCTCGCAACACACGAGCCGCCCTCTCACGCAGGAGATGCTCGATCGCGCCGCAGTCGTCATCTGCATGACGGAGTCGCACCGCGCGATGATCCAGCTCCAGGCCGCCCCGCCGCCCAAGCACGTTCACCTCTTTCGCGAGTTCATGCCCGACGGCGCCGACAAGGAGATCCCCGACCCTTTCGGCGGTCCGCTTAACATTTACGAAGTTTCCCGCGACGAAATGGTCGAAGCGATCCCGTCACTGGTCGAATTTCTCAAAACGCGGCTGACCTCCAAGTCTCAGTGATTTTGGATTCCCGCCTTTCGATTTTCGATTCTAGCTGAGCCTTCCGCCACTTCGAAAATCGAAAATCCAAATTCGAAAATCGCCTGATACTCCCTCTCATGCTCAACGCCTCGCCGCTTCAATCCCTCGACCCGCTCGTCTACTCCGCCATCTCGGAAGAGTTTCACCGCCAGCAGAGCCACATCGAGCTGATCGCCTCCGAAAACTTCACCTACCCCGCCGTCATGGAGGCGCAGGGCAGCGTGCTCACCAACAAATACGCCGAGGGCTACCCCGCCAAGCGCTGGTATGGCGGTTGTGAATACGTCGACAAGATCGAGCTCCTCGCCATCGATCGCGCGAAACAACTCTTCGGCGCCGAGCACGCCAACGTTCAGCCACACTCCGGCGCCCAAGCCAACGCCGCCGTTTACGCCGCCGTCCTCCAGCCGGGCGACAAAGTCCTCGGCATGAACCTCAGCCACGGCGGACACCTCACCCACGGCAACCCCGCCAATTTCTCCGGCAAGCTCTACAATTTCTGCCAATACGGCGTCCGCGAAGACAACGGCCTCATCGACTACGACGAGCTCGCCGCCGTCGCCCAACGCGAGAAGCCCAAGATGATCACCGTCGGCGCTTCCGCCTATTCGCGTATCATCGACTTCGCGCGCATGGCCGAAATCGCGAAAAGCGTCGGCGCTCTCCTCTTTGCCGACATCGCGCACATCGCCGGTCTCGTCGCCGCAGGCGTCCACCCGTCTCCCGTCCCGCACGCCGACTTTGTCACGACGACCACGCACAAAACCCTCCGCGGCCCTCGCGGCGGTCTCATCATGTGCAAGGCCGCGCACGCCAAAGCCATCGACTCCGCCGTCTTCCCCGGAACCCAGGGCGGTCCGCTGATGCACGTCATCGCCGCGAAAGCCGTCTGCTTCGGCGAATGCCTCAAGCCCGAGTTCAAGGCCTACTCCGAGCAGATCGTCAAAAACTCCAAAGCCCTCGCCGCCGCCTTCTTGTCCCGCGGCTACAAGCTCGTTTCGGGCGGCACCGACAACCATCTCTTCCTCGTCGACCTTCGCACCAAGTTCCCCGAGCTCACCGCGAAGAAAGCCCAGGAGACCCTCGATCTCGCGAACATCACGTGCAACAAAAACACCGTGCCGTTCGAAACCCGTTCGCCCTTCCAAGGCTCCGGCATCCGCCTCGGCACGCCCGCCGTCACGAGCCGCGGCTTCAAGGAAGCCGATATGGAAGAAATCGCTTCCTGCATCGACGCTGTCCTCGCCGCCATCGGCACCGACCGCGAACCCACCGAGATCGCCGACACCAAGAAGCGCGTCGTCGCCCTCACCGCGCGTTTCCCACTCCCCTACCGCCTCGCCTAAGGTGAAACCCGGCCGTCCCGCCGGGTTCTCACTCCTCGTAGCAGCACGCCTCCGTGCGTGCTGTCCCGAAAAAATCGGACTCGAACTCGGCCGGCACCGACGTCTGCCGCGACGCGAACGGCCCTAGCTCCGGTCTTACTTTTCGCCCGTCGCTTCGTCCGCCTGCAGCCGGCGCGCCATCGGAGCCAACCGGCTCAACATCAAACTCGGAGGGGGCGACGAATCCACCAGCGCGAGGAACTTCTCACGGCGGTGCACCAGCACCTGCCTGAGCTGCTCCTTCTGCGTCTCATCGAGATTCAAATCCTTCACGTTCCATTCGAGCCGCATCGGCACCACCACAATCGCCAGCATCTTGTGCAGCGGCTTCTGCTGCAGATTCACGATCTCTTCGGACGTCAGCGGCGTCGGCAGATTCCACTCCTCGTCCTCCTGAGCGCGAAGGTCCGCATATTTCTTCACGATCTTGTGAAACACTTCGCGCTGGTCCGGCCGCAGCATCGCATCGATGTCGCGATCGAGCTCGCGATCGATCTCCAGCATACGCAATCGGAACTTCTCCACCTCAGGTCCGAGCTGACGCAATTGCGCCGCAATCTTCGCCACGTCCGGCGAAGGAGCGGCCGGTTCCGTATTCGTCGCGGCACTTTTGCTTCCCGAAAGCTCACTCAACAATTGCGGCGGCGGCGGCACCTTGCACGAGGTGCGCTCCGCCCAGCGGCCAGCCGCAAAGCCAGCTCCCAGCACCGCAACGGTGAGAAGCGCGATCAGAACCCGCTGCTTCATCGCACCTGACCCAAGCGCTCCATCTCCGCCGCCACGGCTTCCCAGCCGGCGAGATTGCGCGCCGTCTCATCCGCGGCCTGCCGCGAATGGACGAAAAAGATCGCCGCCAAGCAGACCGCCGCCGTCGCGGCGCTCAGCAAGCACTGGCTGTAAAAAGTCGGCGCCAGATCGCGAGCGGCCCGCAGCGTCCGTTCCGCGAATCCGGGTCGGAGCATCGCCGCCCCGTGCTCCTGCAATGCGAGCCAGGCGTATGATTCAGGTTTCATGTGGTCTTTGGTAATACTGACGAAGCTTTTCCCGCGCGCGATGCAAGCGGGCTTTCACCGCCATCACGCTCGTCCCGGTCGCCTCCGCCATCTCGACCTGACTGCGGCCTTCCTGCGCCAGCGCCAGCAAGGCGCGATCCTTCGGCGGCAATTGCTGCAACGCATGCCGCAACGCGTCCAACTCCTCGCTGTCCACCGCGCCCGGAGGCTCGGGAATGTTTTCGTGCTCCGCCGCAAACGGCGTGAAAATCCGCCGCAATTTCTGACGGCGCAAATGATCGATGCACGTGTTGCGAGCCAGCCGGAATAGCCACGCCTCGAACTGCGCCACGTCGTGCAACCGCGCCAGCGCCCGGATCATTTTGATAAACACCTGCTGCGCCAAATCCTCCACTGCATCGGGTCGCCCCGTAATCGCGTAAACGAACCCCGCAATCCGCCGCTGATAACTGAAAATGAGCGTGCGCTGGGCTCCTTCGTCCCCCGTTTGCGCCTGCCGAACGAGCTCGGCGAGCGCGGCCGCTGCAGTCTGATCCGTGCGTGCGCATTCGTCAGTTGGGCCTGACGGGGGAGCTGTGGGAAGGTTGCGGATTTGGTCTTCTTCCCGGACCCGCGATCCTCGTGCAACACTTCTTATCGGCATGATTTGATTCGCTGCAGACTTGCGGCCCCGCAAAGCAACCCACTCCCCGGCACAGTGCAAGCCCCGCTTCACCCTCGATCGGGTGTAGAGCGGGGTCTCCCGACCCCGCCGCTCCGCCCTTCGCCACGCCACCGCCGCCGGCAACACTACTGCAGCATCCTCACCCGCCGGTCTTTCCGCGGAAACTGCAGCGTCACCAACGTGCCCACGCCTTCCTTGCTCTCGATCCCGATCTGCCCCCCGTGATCCCGCATGATCCGCTGCACGATCATCAGCCCCAACCCGCTGCCACCCACCTTCGTCGTGTGATAGGGCTGAAAAAGCCTCACGAGATCCTCCTGCTTGATCCCCGCGCCGTTGTCACCGAACAACAAATACACGTTGTCGTCATCCGCGTGCGTCCGGATCCGCAACCGCCCGCCCGGCTGCATCGCCTCGACCGCATTCTTCGAGATATTGAAGAACACCTGTTTCAGCTGATTCCGATCCGCCATGATCACCGGCAAATCGCCCGGTGTCTCCGCTTCGATCTCGATTCCGCGATCCGCCAACTCGCTGTGCTGAAAACGCAACACCTCGGCCAGCACGTCCGTCACATTCGTTTCCGCCAAGTTCGGCGGACGCGGCCGAATCGCTTCCAGAAAGTTCGTGATGATCCCGTCCAGCCGCTGCACTTCCGCCTGACACACCGCGATCGAATCCGCCAACGCCGCACTGTCCTTGTCGCGCGCGCTTTTTAGTTTCTTCAACCGCCGCTCGATCAGCTGCAGATGAATCGTCAGCGAATTCAACGGATTCCCCAACTCGTGCGCCACCCCCGCCGCCAGCAGCAAGATCGATGAGGTCCGCTCACTCTCGATTCGCGCCTCCGTGGAAAGTTTGTCGCGCGTGATATCCGACAGAATCACCGCAAACCGCCGCGTCGGCGCACGCCCTTCCCCACGAAACGGCACCATGTAAAGCCGCACCGTTCTCGGCTCCGGATACGTCAGCTCGAACTCCCGCGCCACCACGGGCATCGCCGTCACGCCTTCTGCCGCCAGCGCCGGCTCGAGCGACTTCCGCAACCCCGGCGCCAGCCGCCACAAGGTCTGCCCGCTCAAATCCTCGTCCGCCAACCCAATCAACCGCTGCGCCGCACGATTCGCGTATTCGATGTGCCCGCCCGCGCTGATCACCAGGACGCCTTCCTGGAGCGTATTGAAGATGTCTTCGAACAACCCGCGCTCCCGCGCCAACCGCTGCACCAGATTCGCCAGGTTCACCGCATCCAGCGATTCGACGCGGCCCAGCACCCGATCGAGCGAGGAATTCTTCTTCCCAGGCATGAAAAGCGAAAATGCCTCTCAACTCTCAACCCTCAACACTCAACTCTCGCCGCTCAGCCTTCCTCAAACATCTGCATCTGCGCCGGATCGACCCGCACCGCCAGCAGCTTCCGCAGGAACATCTCCCGATGCTCCAAGCAGCGCCCGAGCCGCAACACCGCTTCGCGATGCTCCTCCGTCCCGTAGCCTTTATGCTGCGCGAATCCATACCCCGGATACCTCGCGTCCAGCTCCCGCATCAAGCGGTCGCGTGCCACCTTCGCGACAATCGACGCCATCGCGATGCACAGCGACCGCGCGTCGCCATTCACCAACGCCGTGTGCGGATACGGGAAACTTCGCAGCGGCAACCCGTCGATCAGCACCCGCGCCGACACCGTCGGCACAAACGCCGCCCGCTCCTCCAAACTCGTGAACAAATCCGGCTCCGCCTTCCGCTCAAACGCCTCCGGCGGATGGATGGCCTCCAACGCCCGCCGCATCGCCAGCTTCGTCGCCCCCAGGATGTTGAACTGCGCAATCTCCTCCACGCCCGCCACGCCGAAATGCGCGTGAATCAATCCGTTCGCCGCCAAGGTCTCGAACTCGTTCCATAACTCCTCCCGTTGCTCCGCCGACAACAACTTCGAGTCGTTCACCCGCCCGGCCTTCGTCATCGCCCACCGGCATTCCAAAAAATCCCGCGTCACCAACACCGCCGCCGCCACCACCGGTCCCGCGAACGCACCCCGCCCCACCTCATCCACACCGATGAGGCTCCCCACGCTTTCGATCTGCTTCAAATCGAACGCCCGCAACTGTCTTCGTTTTGGCATCGAATCACCGCATTTCTATTCTTCTGTAGCGAAACGCGTGAGCGTTTCGCAACCCACACGCTGCGCTCACCACTCCATCTTCTCCCGCGGCTCCTTCAACGGCAACTCATCCAGCTTCCCCGCCGCCGCCACCACTTCATACGCCGTCCGAAAATGCAGCTTCGCAAACTCGCCCAGCGCCCGCGCGCCAAACTTCGCGATGATCTCATGCGCCTGCTGCTTCACCAGCGGGCCCGCGCCTTTCTGCAGCTTCGCGCCAAACTTCTTCGACAGTAAATTCATCTGCCGCACGAACTCCGCCCGCGCCACCACCGACGCCGCCGCGACCACCGGATCTTCTTCCGCCTTGGTCCGCATCCGCAGATCGAAATCCTTCACGCCTTTCTTCGCCAGCTCCCGCTGCGCCAGCGGCTGCTCGGTGAACTGGTCCAACAATCCCCACGCCACCCGCTTCACCGTCAGCGCCTGCTCCAGCGCCGTCGCATGCTGCCACGCCAGCAGCCGGTTCAAATTCGCCCCGGGCCGCGACATCAACTCGTTGTATTTCGGCATTCCGCAATAACAGGTCCGCACGACCACGCCGGGTGTTTCGCGAATCGCCTTATCCAATTCCAGGATACGCGTCTCCGTGATCTTCTTCGAATCCTGCACACCCGCCTTTCGCCACGCTTCGATCGCCGGTTTGTCCGCGATCACCGTCGCCGCAATCACCGGCCCAAAAAAGTCGCCCTTTCCGCTCTCATCCAACCCCGCGTGCGGTTCGAACCAATCCGGATGCAGCACTTCATCGTAGCCCAGCTTCGGCGCGCCCGTGACTTCCGGCTCGAGCGTCATCGTCACGAATTCCTCCGTGCCTTTGCCCGCAATCACGACCTTTCCGCTCGTATACGCCGCGACGTTCATCTTCGCCGCGTCCGACTTGTAAGCGAACCGCGTGTAAGCGACTTCGAACGGCGTGAACCCTCGCGCCTCGCAGATCCCGCGCAGTTTTTCCATCTGCGCGTCATCGAGCTTCACCGTGTAGCTCGCCAGCTTCTTCGGCGCGTCATCTTCGTTCTGCTTTTTCGCCATGGAAGACCATAGCCGCAAAGAGGCGCAGAAAGCGCAAAACAGAAAAAACTCCGCGGCTCCTCGACCTCCTATTCGCGTCTTTCGCGTGTTTCGCGGGCGACCGGTATTCTTCTTGCGCCTTCTGCGCCTCTTTGCGGCCAATCTCCTCCTCCATGCCGAGCCCTTCCGTGACCGCTCTCCTCGCGGCCAAAACCGAATTCCAATCCGCCTTGCTCGGCTGGTATCGTGCGCACGCCCGCGACCTCCCGTGGCGCGATTCACCGTCTCCTTATAAGACCGTCGTCAGCGAGTTCATGCTGCAACAAACGCAGGTCAAAACCGTCCTGCCTTACTTCGCTCGCTGGCTCGAAGCCTTCCCCCATTTTGCCGCCCTCGCCGCCGCGCCCGAGTCGCGCGTCCTCAAACTTTGGGAAGGCCTGGGCTACTACTCCCGCGCGCGCAACCTCCACAAACTCGCGAAAGCCGTCGCCGCTCTTCCGCAACTCCCGCGCACTCCCGCCGAATGGCGCGAACTCCCCGGCGTCGGCCCCTACACCGCCGCCGCCATCACCAGCATTTCCTTCAACGCCCCCGCCGCCTGCGTCGACGGCAACGTCGTGCGCATCCTCTCGCGGCTCACCGCCGACGCTACACCGTTCCGCGATTCCGCCACCGCCGCGAAAACTTTCACCCCTCTCGCGAACGAGCTCCTCACCACGTCCTCCGCCGGCGATCACAACCAGGCGATGATGGAACTCGGCGCCACCGTCTGCTTCCGCCAAAAACCGCTCTGCCTCACCTGCCCCGTTCGCGCCTTCTGCGCCGCCGGCCAGCAGGGCGACCCCGAGAACTACCCGCGCCTCGCCCCCAAACAAATCGAGCAACGCGCCGTCACTCGCATCTGGTGCGAGCACAACCATTCGCTCCTCCTCCATCGCGCCGCCGCCGACGCCCGCCGTCTCGCCGATCTCCACGAGCTCCCGACCGCCGAGCACCTGAATCTCTCGCCGTCCGCCTTCAGCACCCGCGACCTCCTCACCACCAAGCGCCGCGGCATCACCCGCTTTCAAATCACCGAATCGATCTACACCGCGCGTCCACCGCGCACGAAGCTCCCGCCCGATCTCGTCTGGATCCCGCTCGCCCAACTCGACTCCATCACCCTCTCCGGCCCCCACCGCCGCTGGATCACCGAAATCCTCTCGAGACGTTAACCCTTCCCGCCCCGAACGCATCCGCATTCGTGTTCATTCGTGCCCATTCGTGGTTCCAATCCCCACGCCCCTCCCCCGCGCTTAGCCACCCGCCAGCAACGCCTCGATCCGCTCCTTCGACGCCCGCACGCCGTCCACCGACACCCGCGGACTCAACTCCAACACGAGCACGTGCTCCGGCCGCCAAAACTCCCGCACCATCCGAAAATCGATCCGCCCCGTCCCGATCGGCTGATGATCGTCTCCCTCTTCGTTCACATCGTGGAGATGAAATCCGATCGTCCGCGCGCGCATCTTCTCCAGCTGCCCGCGGTGATCGATCACGCCCATCTTTTCCTTGATATCCGCATGACCCGTGTCGTGCCAATAACCCGCCGACGCATCCGCCGGTAATTCATTCAAAAACGCCGGGTAATCCTCATCCATCGGCAGCTCCTCGAACTTCTCGCGATTTTCAAAACCCAGCCGCACGCCCTTCTGTTTCGCATATCCGAGCACCTCGTTCACACTGGCCTTCGTCCGCTCCCAAAACGGGCCCATCTTCTTCCGCATCCGCTCCGTGCTCTTCTGCAGCACCTTCCGATATTTCGGATCCTCCGGCAGCTTCGCCTTCGGATGCAGCGCCTCATACGCGCGCAATTTCTTCCCCGGATTCAGCCAGAAAAACCGCACGCTGCCCAAGTGACACACGAGCACCGTCGCTTTCACCTGCGCCGCGAAATCGATCGACCGCTTCGTGTGCCGCACCCACTGCTCATGCTCGCGCGGATCCGCCGTCGATGGCTCGAACAGATTCGGCGCCGCATGCACCACGCCCGTCGGCAACGGACAGAAGTTATGCGTCGACCCTACTTTCACGATCCCGTCCTCCACCGCCCGCAAAATCCCCGGGACGAGCGTGATTCTCACGCCATGACTCAACTCGATGTGGCTGAATCCCAGCCCCGCCATCTCCTTTGCCATCGCATATCCGTCCGTGTGACGGTGCGAACACCAGCAGCTGGAGAGTGAGAACAGCGGTTTCGACATTAGTCAGGAAAAACGAAGCCAGACCCTATCCCGTTGCACGCAAAAAGAAAACCGCGCCTCCTTCACAGGAAACGCGGCTGAAAATCACTGGCACGAGCCGCTTGCTCAGCTCTCGTAACGGCGGCGCAGCATCTGGGTGAAGGCTTGCACCTTCTCCTTGCGGCGACGCTTTTCGCACGGCTTCTCGTAGTAGCGCTTGGCGCGAACACCCTTGATGATGTTCTCGCGATCGAGCTTCTTCTTCATGCGACGGATCGCACGATCAACCGGCTCATTCTTACGGATTTTGATTTCGATAGCCATGTGGGACGGACGGAAGGTGATTGGAAAAGCTGGTTACTAGGCCACCCCGCCTCCGCCGCGTCAACGGTCTTTTTCTCCGCTTTCTCCCTCCCGCTAAACACGCGAACACCCGCCAAAGCCTCGGCAAAATACCTCCCAATTTCGCGCCCTTTCGCGTGTTTCGCGGGCAACCCCTTCCGCCCAGCCTTTCCCCTTGCCCGTTCGTCCGCCGCGTTTGCACATAAACACGTGCCGTCCGCCGATCAGAATTTCGTCCATCTCCACGTCCACACCGACCACAGTCTCCTCGACGGAGCCTGCCGCATCGACCGGCTGATGAAACGCGCCACCGAGCTCGGCATGAAGGCCCTCGCCCTCACCGATCACGGCAATCTCTACGGCGCCATCTCCTTCTACAACGCCGCCAAATCCAACAACATCAAGCCGCTCATCGGCTGCGAACTCTACCTCGTCGAACACTCCCGCCTCGAGAAAACCGGCCGCGTCGCCGACGAGGGCAAATCCATCTTCCACCTCGGCCTCCTCGCCCGAAATCTCGAGGGTTACCAAAACCTCCTCAAGCTCGTCTCCGACGCCCATCTCAAGGGCTTCTATTACAAGCCACGCACCGACATCGAAACGCTCTCGAAATATTCGAAGGGCCTCATCGGTTTCACCGGCTGTCTCGCCTCGCTCGTTCCGCAACATCTCCTCCACGACCGCGACGATGAAGCCCGCAAGGCCTGCGCTCGCTTCGTCGAAATTTTCGGACGCGAGAACTATTTCGTCGAAATCCAGGACCACGGCATCCCCGAGCAGCGCAAAATCATCCCCGGCCTCCTCAAACTCGCCGACGAATTCCAACTCCAGGTCATCGCGTCCAACGACGTCCACTACGTCAACCACACCGACGCCGGCCCGCACGACGCGATGCTCTGCATCCAAACCGGCTCCAAGATCGACGACGAGAAACGCATGCGTTTCACCGGTCACGAGTTCTACCTCAAATCTCGCGACGAGATGGCGAAGGTGTTTCGCGAGGTCCCCGAATCCATCACCAACACCCAGCTCGTCGCCGAAATGTGCGACCTCGCCATCCCCTTCCCCAAAGGCAGCGAGCGCTACCCGCGTTACCCGCTTCCCGTCGAAGTTCGCGAAAAATCGTCTCCCGGCGCCTACCTCCACGATCTCTGCGTCGCCGGCCTCAAACGCCGCTACAACGTCGATTACGCTTCCATCGCCACCCGCCCGGCTGTCGCCGAACGTCTCGCCAAACTCACCCATCTCGCTCCCGGCGAAAAACCCCAGCCGCCCGATTACAACGGCCTTCCTCCCGAAGAAGAACTCGTCGTCCGCCTCGCCTACGAACTTTCGATCATCACCGTCACCGGCTTCATCGACTATTTTCTCGTCGTCTGGGATTTCATCCACTGGGCCAAATCCCGCGAAATCCCCGTCGGCCCCGGCCGCGGCTCCGGCGCCGGCTGCCTGGTCGCCTACCTTCTCGGTATCACCAACCTCGACCCGCTCCGCTTCAAACTCCTCTTCGAACGCTTCCTCAACCCCGAGCGCGTCTCCCCCCCCGACTTCGATATCGATTTCTGCATGCGCCGGCGCGAAGACGTCATCAACTACGTCCGCGAGAAATACGGCCGCGACTGCGTCGCCAACATCATCACCTACGGCACGCTCGGCGCAAAAATGGTCATCCGCGACGTCTCGCGCGTCCACAATCTCCCGTTCGCCGAGGCCGACCGCCTCGCGAAGATGATTCCCGACGAGCTCAACATCTCGCTCACCGACGCCATCGCCAAATCCGCCGAACTCGCCGGCGAAGTTTCGCGCAATCCCGTCGCCAAAAAAATCGTCGATCAAGCCCTCGTCCTCGAAGGCATGGTGCGCAACACCGGCAAACACGCCGCCGGCATCATCATCACCGACAAACCGCTCGACGAATTCGTCCCGCTCACGCTCCAGGAAGGCGACGTCACCGTCCAATACGACATGGGCGCCGTCGGCAAACTCGGCCTGCTCAAGATGGACTTCCTCGGGCTCAAGACGCTCACCGTCATCGACGACGCCGTCAAAAACGTCCGCCGCACCGTCAATCCGAAGTTCGACATCGAGACCATCCCGCTCGATGACCCGAAAACCTACGCGATGCTCAACGCCGGCAAAACCGTCGGCGTGTTCCAGCTCGAATCTCCCGGCATGCAGAGCGCGTGCAAACAGGTCGGCGTCTCGAATATCGACGACATCAACGCCATCTGCGCGCTCTACCGCCCCGGCCCGATGGCGTTCATCCCCGACTACGCCCGCGGTAAAAAAGATCCGTCCTCCGTCCACTACCCGCACAAGCTGCTCGAAGCCTCCCTCCAGGAAACCTACGGCATCATCGTTTACCAAGAGCAGGTGATGGAGTGCGCGAAAATCATCGCCGGCTACACCCTCGGCGGCGCCGACATGCTTCGCCGCGCCATGGGCAAGAAGGACGCCGAAGCGATGGCGAAGGAGCGCATCAAGTTCGTCGAAGGCGCGAAGCGCGTGAACAACATCGACGAGCGCAAGGCCAACGAAATCTTCGACCTCCTCAACAAGTTCGCCAGCTACGGCTTCAACAAATCGCACTCCGCCGCCTACGCGCTCGTCAGCTACCAAACCGCGTATCTAAAAGCCAACTACCCGGTCCAGTTCATGGCCGCCGTCCTCACGGCCGAATTGGGCAACGCCGAAAAGGTCGCCCACTTCATCGCCGAAGCCGAAGCCATGGGCATCGAAGTCCTCGGCCCCGACGTAAACGAATCCCGCGAAACCTTCACTCCCGTCTTCAGCAAAGTTCCGAGTTCCGAGTTCCGAGTTCCGGCACAACCCAAAACCCAAAACCCAGAACCCGAAACCGTGATTCCCGCCATCAGCGATGCCCGCGCTGCCATTCGCTTCGGCCTGGCGGGAATCAAAGGCGTCGGCGAACAAGCCGCCCGCAACATCATCGAAGAGCGCGACGCCAAAGGCCCGTTCGAAAACTTCGACGACTTCATCTCCCGCATGGACGGCCGCGCGATCAACAAGCGCGTGCTCGAACATCTCACCAAAACCGGCGCCTTCGACTACAGCCGCGCCTCGCGCAAAAAACTCTTCGAAGGCATCGACGCCGCCATCGCCCAAGTCGCCGCCCACGCCCGCGACAAAGCCGCCGGCCAACACTCCTTCTTCGACATGTTCGCCGAGGAGAAACCAAAGGTAGGGACGGCTGTCCCCAGCCGTCCGGGTTCGTCTCTCAACTCTCAACTCTCAACTCTCAACCCCGACGACGACTTCCCGTCGTCGGAGAAACTCGCCTTCGAAAAAGAACTCCTCGGCTTCTACGTTTCCGGTCACCCGCTCAACGCCTTCGCCGGCCTCACCGACGCCATCGACACCGTTCCCGTCGACCAACTCCTCGACCAACCCGATCGCACCGAATTCCGCCTCTGCGGCATCGCCGGCTCCATCGCGAAACGCCTCTCCAAAAAAGACAATCGTCCCTGGGCCTCCTTCGTCCTCGCCACGAAAAACGGCGCGCTCCCGCTCAACATGTTTGCCGACGCCTACGAGAACTACGGCAGCGTTCTCGCGGAAAACGCCCTCGTTCTCGTTCAAGGCACGATCATCGTGAACCACGAGGGCGCGCGGGTGAACGTGAAGGAAGCCTACCCGCTCGAGAATCAAGTCGCCGGCCTCGTCAAAAAAGTCGTCTGGCTCCTGCACCCGAACCACCGCGACTTGGCCTCCTTTCTCCGCCAGCTCCGCAGCACGCTCGACAAACAGTCCGGCGACACCCGCATCGAATTCGCCTTCGTCTTCAACGATCGCGTAGCCCCCTACGCCGAGGTCAGCAACGCGCTAAACTGGAAGATCAACGCCCCCGCCTTCCAGCAACTCCGCTCCCACCCCGCCGTCGCCGGCGTCCAAATCACCACTCGCCCCCTCGAGCTAAAACAAGACCGCCGCTGGTCGAAGCGATCGGCCTGATTTCCAGGCCGATCCTTCGTTTGCTCAACGTTTCGCCGGCCCAATCCCGCGCCGGCGCAACACCGCCATCACCTCCGGCGCTCCGTTCGTATCCGGCGCCACCAACGCGCCCGCATCGATCAACATCTCCATCACGCGCGCGTATTCACCTTTCGGATTCCCACAGTTTTCCGACCCATGCGCGCACCACCCGCTCGGCGGCGCCCCAAACCTTCGATCGCACACATTCAACTCCACGCCTTTTTCGACCAGCACCTTCACCGCCTCCGCCCACCCATACCACGCCGCCCAATGCAGCGGCCGCTCGCCCCACTCGCCGCTCACATCCACTCCGAGCCCAATCTCCGGGATCACCTTCAACGCCTCCGCCCGTCCTTCACGCGCCGCCATCAACGCAATCAATCGATCGTGCGCGCCCAACTCCTTCAACACTCCGCGCCGCCGCTCCACCAGCGCCCGCGCTCCCTCCCCATCGCCCCGCATGCACGCGCCGATCAGCGCATCCGTTTCGACCACCTCCGTGTTCGCTCCATTCTCCGCCAGCACCTGCGCCACCTCCTCTCGTCCTCCCCGCACCGCGAGCTGATACGCCGTGCGTCCATACGCCGTCTTCGCATTCACGTCCGCTCCGCGTTTCACGAGTAGCCCAATCGTCTCCGCATCCCAATTGTGATTCACCGCTCGATGCAGCGGCATCTCCGCCACGCCGTTCGCCTGGCTGACCACGTTCGGATTCGCTCCATGCTCCAACAGCCATCGCACCCCCGCCTTCATCTCCGCCGTGGGCTGCGCGTAACCAAATAGAAAATACAGCGGCGTGTTCCCCCACGCGCGATCCACGCCCGAGAAATCGCACCCAAACTCCGCCAGCACCTCGAGCGACGCGACATGGTTATGCTCCGCCGCGTGATACCGCGATTCCCCATCATTCGGATTCGCGCCCGCTTCCAACAACACCCGCGCCAGCCGCGGATAATCGTTCACTCCCGTCGCGCCATACAACGCCGGCAACGGCGACTCCGGCCAGTCGCGATGAATCCAATACGCATTCGCATCCGCCCCGTTCTCCAACAACACCTGCGCGATCCGTGCCCGCACCTCATCGCCGCCGCCGCATCGCCCGAAGCACACATACAACAACACCGGCCACCCTCGCGGCCCGCCGCTCTCCTTCGCGTATCTATTCCACTCATACGCCTCTTCCTTCCCCAACGCCGCCGCCGTCCAAACACTCCGCGCCGCCAACTCCGGCCGCTCGCGCAAAATCTCCTCAACGGCCTCGCGCTCGCCGTCCAGCGCCGCTTCCACCAGTCGCGCCTCCGCCGCCTCGATCTCCCGCGTCTCCACGTGCAGCTCCAACTTCGCCCAACTCGCGAATCCATAATCTCGCGCGATCACACGTTGCGCATCGTTCAACGCCAATTCGCTCGCACCTCGTCCCGCTTCGCCTCCTCCCACCCGCCGCAAAGCCTCCGCTTCGCCCGCGCGCACCGCGCTCAACAACTCCTTCGCCTGCTTCTTCAACTGGCCCAAATCGGGCCGCTCCGGCAATTGCTTCGAATTCATAGAACCTCCATGCTATCGCCTGCGATCCGCGTTCAGGCAGCGTGAAGGTTGAACTGACTCATCCTCGGCAGGTGGGCTCAGCCCTTTCCGCGGACCCGGATGCACCCTGAATGCGCCGCCAACCTGCCGCATTCGCCTTCATCTTCAACTCTCTTTTCAACCCACCGAAACAGCTTCTCGCTTTCCTCCTCCCGCGTTAATCCTTCCCCACCCCGCCATGCCGTCGCTCCTCACCGCTATCGTCGTCAGTGCCTGCCTCGGCGCCCTCGTCGGCCTCATCCGCCAATGGCGCGAACAAACCGACAATCCCGACGAAACGGATTTCATCGGCGTCCGCACCTCCGCGTTTTGGGCCATGCTGGGCTGCGTCGGCGCCTACGCCAGCGATCTCACCTCCCCTGTTTTCCTCGCCGTTCTCTTCCTCATCGTCGGCGCTCAACAAATCGCCGCCCGCCTCAACAACGCCGCTCCGCGCGGTTCCGGCGGCACTTCGTTCGCGTCGACTCTTCTGGCCGTCCTCACCGGCGCGCTCGTCTTCTGGGACGAACTCCCCGCCGCCACCCTCGTCGCCGCGACCACCATGGTCCTCCTCGGCAGCAAACAACCGCTCCACGCCTGGACGCGCTCCTTCACCCGCGACGACGTCCGCGCCACGCTTCAATTCGCCGCCATCACCGGCGTGATTCTTCCCCTCGTCCCGCATCGCGACATCGGCCCTTACGAAGCCTTCAATCTGTTTTCGACCTGGATGATGGTGGTTCTCATCTCCGGCCTGAGTTTCGCCGGTTACATCGCCATGCGTCTCCTCGGGCCCAACGCCGGCATCACCGCCACGGCCTTTCTCGGCGGCCTCGCTTCCAGCACCGCCACCACGCTCGCGTTCACTCGCCGCAGCCGCGAAGAACCCGCTCTCTCCAACACCTACGCGCTCGCCGTCGTCATCGCCTGCACCGTCATGCTTCCACGCGTGATCGTCGCCGTCGCCGTCATCAATCGCGGTCTCGCGCTCACCCTCGTTCTTCCTTTCGCCCTCCTCGCGGCGCCCGGCGCGCTCTACGCCGCATGGTTCTGGCTTCGACGGCAACCACCCGCGCGCAGCAAAACCAAACTCGACCTCTCCCGGCTGCGAAACCCCCTCGATCTCAAAACCGCCATCAAGTTCGCCGTTCTCTACGCCCTCATCGCCTTCCTCGTGAAAGCCGCCCCGCAACTCGGCCTCGCCGAAAGCATCCTCCCCCTCAGCTTTGTTTCCGGCCTCACCGACATGGACGCGATTTCCCTTTCGATGGCCCGCAACGGCGCCGGCGAAAACGCCCCCGCCGGTCTCGCCACCCAAGCCATCGTTCTCGCCGCCATCGCTAACACGCTTCTCAAAGCCGGCTTCGCCATCTCCCTCGGCTCATCCGCTCTCCGCGCCCGCGTCGCCCTCGTGCTCGGCGCCACCGCCACCACCGGCGCCGCCTGGCTGCTGGTCACTTGATGCTCTGTAGGGCGGGGTCTCCCGACCCCGCCGCCATTGCGCAACACACAACCGCGCAATTTCCGCGCACAGTTTTCTTTTGCGCTTTTTGTGCCTATTTGCGGCCATGTCGCCTCTCATGGACACGACGCGTAAACCCACCTGGCTCCGCGCCAAACTTCCCAGCGGCCCCGGCTACGCCGCCACGCGTCGGCTTGTCGACGACAACAAGCTCCACACCGTCTGCCAAAGCGCGCAGTGCCCCAACCTCGGCGAATGCTGGTCGCGCGGCACCGCCACCGTAATGATCCTGGGCAACATCTGCACGCGCTCGTGTAACTTCTGCGCGATCGCCACCGGCCGCCCGACCGAGCTCGACCTCGGCGAACCTGCCCGCGTCGCCGACGCCGTCGCTAAAATGAATCTGCGCCACTGCGTCATCACCAGCGTCGCCCGCGACGAACTCGCCGACGGCGGCGCCAGCGTTTGGGCCGCAACGATCCGCGCCGTTCGCTACCGCAATCCGAAAACCGCCATCGAAGTCCTCACCCCCGACTTCAAGGGCAACACCGCCCACGTCGACATCGTCCTCGACGCCAAGCCCGACATCTTCAACCACAACCTCGAGACGATCGAGCGCCTCCAAAAACCCGTTCGCGTCCAGGCCCGCTACGAACGCTCCCGCTCCGTCCTCCGCCACGCCAAGAGCCGCGGCTTCGTCACCAAGACCGGCATCATGCTCGGCCTCGGCGAAACAAAGGAAGAGGTCGAGCAAACGATCCGCGACATCGCGTCCGACAAAACCGACATCCTCACGATCGGCCAATATCTCCAGCCCACGCCGCAACACCTTCCCGTCGCCCGCTGGGCTCCGCCCGAGGAATTCCAACACTGGAAAGACTTCGGCCTCTCGCTCGGCCTCGGCGTCGTCGAAAGCGGCGCCCTCGTCCGCTCCAGCTACCACGCCGACGAGCAATCGCTGAAGTTCACCGGCGAAGAGCACCTTAACACCCAGAACGCCCTCGCCTCCTAGTCCACCGGCCGCGAACTCGCTCGCGCTGCTTCCCGCCCGTTCACGCGTCCATCACCGGCACATCGTAGCGCACGATCTCCCGGTCGCTCGTGACCAACACGAGCCCTTCCTCCAGCGCCTGCGCGATCAGCAACCGATCGAATGGATCCGCGTGCAGCGCCGGCAGCATCATCGCGCGATCCGCATGCGCCACGCTCACCGGCAATTCTTCAAATCCATCCGCCAGCAACCGCACCGCATACCCCGCCGGCAACCGCAGCTTCTGCCGCGCGATCTTCAAACCGAGCTCCCACACCGACGCTGCGCTCAAGAACACCTCGTTCGCCGGATCGATCAGAGCCGATCGCGTCTCATCCCGCAAACGACCCGGATAAACCGCCCACCACACCACCACGTGCGAATCCAATAGCAGCCGCATCGCACGTGTTCGTCAGCTGTTCGACGTCGTGCCTCCGGCGGGCGGCTCCTCCGCCGCGCCGTGAAACAACGGCCGCTCCGCCGCCGCGCCCAACTCATCCACATCTTCCGTCCAACAATCCGGCGCCGCCCATCCTTCTTGCGCCAACAATCCCGGCGTGCGCGGCGCCCTCTCCCGTTCAAAGGGCACCATTCGCACCAACGGCTTCCCAGCCTTTGCGAGAACGATTTCTTCCCCTTCCAACACTTCCTCGATCAACCGCGACAAATGCGTCTTCGCCGCCTGCACGTTGATCGTTTTCACGCCTCCAACCAGACTAAGTCTGGTCAGGTGTCAAATCCCTTCTGTTTAACAACTAGCCACCAGGCCCATGTCCCACACCCGGCAAATCCCATCGCGTTCACGCTCCCATGCAACGCTCGCATCCACGGAATATCCAACCACGGCCACGGAGTCCAAAAACTCCGCACGCCATACAACGCCGACAGCATCATTCCGACGAAGAGCGAACATCCCGCCGCGACCCACAAACAGCGCACGAACACGGCTCGCCGCATTCCAAGTCCGAGCCTCACATGCACGACCGCGACCGCCGCACCCGCCCCTGACATCAACAACGCAGCCAGCATCTCCACGCTCGCGCCCCAACCGAGTTGCGTCGCGGTGATTCCCACCGCCACCGCCGGCACACCCGCAATCACCGCCAGCGAAATCAGCGTCGTGATCCAGCCGCGCGCCACTGCGCCCAACGCCCGTGCCGCCAACACCGGCAGGATCAATCCCGCATAGTGAAAATGCACCGCCGTCAGCAACACGATGTCCTCGCTGAACCCCAGCGGCCGCAGTCCCGCCCGATCCGCCACCAGCCAACCCGCGCCCACCGCCGCAAACACCAGCCCCGCTTCGTTACACATCTCCACCGCCCCCGCCTTCTGATCTCTCCACAACTGCACCGCCCCACTCGCCGCCATCATCAACAGCACCGCCGCCCAACCCGCACTCGCCACCACCGTCCACCCGCCGGGCTCCAACCCAAAACTCCCGACCAGCAGCACCGCCGCGGGAAACTGACCCCGCGCCGCCCATCCGAGCCACTGTCGCGCCGCCGCCACCCGCCGCGAACCATCCGCGATTTCAATCACGAGCGGCACGAGCACCAATGCCGCGAAAACGATCAGGGCCTCCGCCCACACGCCATGATGCAAACTCGGCACCTGCATCGCGACGAATCCTGCCCACATCATCAGCCCCGCCACCGCTCGCCGTCCCGAACTCATCGCACCGCCTCCTGCATCGCCCGTTTCGAATCCCGCACAAATCGCCGCTGCAGCCGCCGCGCGAAGGGCTTCATCAGCCGCACCGGCCAATAGCGCGGACGCGAGAACGCCCGCACGTCATACCACACCTCGCCGTTCTCTCCCATCTCCACACTAAACCGCTCCTCTCCGCTTTCGACGTGCGCGGGCAGCGTTCCGTAAGCGAAACCAAACCGCCGCACCGGACCCGTCTCTTCGATCACATACACGATCCGGCACGCATTCACCCACCACACGCCAAACGCCCTCGCCTGCATCGCCACCACTTCGCCGACACGAACAGGCGTATCCGCCAAACTGATTCGCGTCCACGGCCCGGGAAACATCTTCCACTCCCGCACCGCTCCACACACTCGCTCCCACACCGCTTCGCCCTTTCCCAACCGCACGCGATTGTGATCCAGATTGAACCCGGCTGGCGCGCCCTCCCGATCGTTTCGCGTCGTTCCCACCGCCTCATACGAAAACGGCGCACCGCGCACCTCCGCCCGAAATCGCTCCAGCCACCCTTCTCCAGGTGCTCGCAACCTCCACACCGGTGCAGCTCGCTTCGTCATCGGCTTCATCCTGCCAGCCGACGGCCCACCGTGAAAGTGTCATATAACGTATGACACTTTCACCCGCCTCGCACGCACACACGCGCGCCTTAAATCACTCCTTCTTCGCCGCGCCTTCTTCCTTCGGCGGCGCGGGCGGCAGCACCGCGTTCAGCCATGCCAGCAGCTTTTCCTTGCTGCCGTTCTTCTCGTAATCCGCCTTCAACGCTTCCAGCCGCTCATGCATCGGCGGCTGCTTGCGCAGACGAAACGACAGCTTCGCCTTATGCGGCATCTCTCCGGTTTCGATCAGTTCGCGGAGCTTCTGCGGATCCATCAGGGTCTCGCGAATCTTGTCGTCCGTGCTCATGTCGAGGTCCTCGCGAATCTCGGCCTTCCCGTCGATTACCTCACCGTGGCACATCACGCAGCTTTGGTTGAAGATCTCCCGCGCCTCGGCCGGAATCGGCATCAATACATCGGCAGGATTGCCAGCGGCCGCGCGCAGCGGCGCGGTCGCCAGCAAAGCCATCGTGAACAAAAGAGCGGACAGGCGAGCAGGTGAGTTCGTCATAGAAATTTTGGCTAGATTACCGGGATTCCGCACCCGTCAAGTCCCTCGCCAATCGCTCCAGCTTCGTCGCATCCAAGGGACCTTCCGAGTTCAACCACAACAGATACTGCACGAGCACCGCGACCTCGTTGTCGCTCAGTCGCTCGTCATACGCCGGCATCCCGATCGCCTGGCCTTCGAAATAGGTTTTCGCCAGCCCGCCGGTAATGCCCGCCTCGATGGCTCGTCCTCTCCCTTTCTCGATCCAGTGCGCGATCTCCTCGCGATCCCCGCCGTCCGTCAGCGCGAGGAAATCCTTCCCGAAAAATCCAGGAATGTAACCTTTGAACGACGCCGGGTTTCGCACGCCACCCTGGCCGAGTTCGCCGTGACACGCGTAACAGCCGTGCTGCCGTGATAACCGATCTCCCGCGATCGCCACTTGCGCCGGCGTCAGCTTCTCCACGTCTGCCAAATCGATCTCCATCTCATGAGCGATCGCGCCGCCTCCGAGCCGCACGCCTTCCGCCAGGATCCACGCCGCCACCGCATCCATCTCTTCCTCCGACATGAACGGGCGATAAGCCGGCATTTGAATAAACAGCCGCTTGTGCGCCTCGGCTTCCTTCGCCGGCACACCGTTCGCTATCCAATCTTTCAATACAGCCGCCTCATCGATGCCATTCTCCCACAGCGTCGGGATCGGTTTCGACCGCCACACGCCATTATCCAGCCGACGCGAGTTCGGCCGCCGATCGTCCTCCGTCGGACCATGGCACGCGAAACATCCGCTTTCCGCCGCCAGTGCAGCTCCCCGCACCACGGGAGAAAACTCGGGGTTTCGTTCGATCCGGTAGACGATCGCCGCACTCGCCGCGATCATCACGAACGCCACGCCCGACCAAATCGCGATCTTTACGAACCGCTTCATGCGCTCGCGCCCGCGACCGTCGCCGGCTCACGAAAAAGCCCGGCGGGGTCGCCGGGCTCCACCTGACATTGCGTTGGAAGCATCAAACGTTCGTCAACACGCCCGTCGAGTCGCCGAAGCGTTCCAGATCCGTCACGCCCGCCTGATCGGCGAGGCTCAGGAACAAATTGCACATCGGCGTGCCGCCGTGTTGCACGTAGCGGCCCGGCGTCAACTGGCCACCACCGCCCCCCGCCAAGATCAGCGGAAGGTTTTCGTGCGTGTGCCGGTTGCCATCGGCATTGCCGCTGCCGTAGAGGATGCGCGAGTTGTGCAGCACCGAGTTGCCATCGATGTCCTCGAGCGAATCGAGCTTTTCGAGGAACCGCGCAAACTGGCTCACATACCAGCGGTCGATCGTCGCCACTTTCTCGACCCGCTCCGCGTTGTTCTGGTGATGCGAAAGATCGTGATGGCCTTCCGTGATGCCGATCTCGCTGAACGACCGATTGTCTCCGTCGTGGCCCATGATCATCGTCGCCACGCGCGTGGAATCCGTCTGAAACGCGAGCGCGAGCATGTCATACATCACTTCGACGTATTCCTTCTGCGTGTTCGGAATGCCCATCGGCGTCGCCACGGTGGGGTCGACGTTGGGGCCGAACTGCTCGGCATGCTGAATGCGTTTCTCGATCTCACGCACGCTCGAGAGATATTGATCCATCTTCGCGCGATCGTTGAGGCCGAGCCGGTGATTCATGCGGCGCGCATCATCGAGCACGAAATCGAGCACCGATTTCCGCGTCTTCATGCGCAGCTGCGCATTCGCTTGCCGCTCGCCATGCGCGCCCGCTCCGAACAGCCGCTCGAACACCAACCGCGGATTCGCTTCCGGCGTCATCGGCGTGGTCGGGTTCTTCCAGGAAACGTTGTAAACGTAGGAACACGCGTAGCCCGAATCGCAGCCCGCCGATTTGCGGTTCGCATCGCAGGTCATCTCGAGCGACGAGAAGCGCGTGAGGTGCCCGACGCGGTTTGCAAGCGCCTGGTCGATCGACATGCCCGCGCGGACGTCTGTCGCGCTCTTGTTGATGCGTGTGCCGGTAAGGAAGACCGCATTGCCGCGCGCGTGGTCGCCGCCACCATCGTTGCCGGCGTTCGCATTGCGTTGGTCGAGTCCGCCCAGGACCTGGATCTTGTTCCGAAGGCCTGCCAGCGGTTGCATCGTCGCATTCAGCGCGAAATCCGTGAGCCCGCCTTCCGGCCACCAACGCGAGGGAATCGCGCCGTTCGGGAAGAAAACAAAACCGGTTCGCAACGGCGCGCCGGTCGCGGTCGTCGCCAGACGCGGGCCGCCAATCGTCGCCGCCACGCGGTTCGGCACCAGTGAACTCAACGTCGGCAGTGCAATACACGCACCCAGGCCGCGAAGGAAGTTGCGGCGATTCATGGCGGTAAAATCGGACAGGGGCGGGGTCGGGTTATTCATGGGTCGTGGGTGCGTTGAGGGTGATACGCGACGCCGCGGCCGCGGGGGCAGCATGCAGCGCGTGAAGGGTTTCAGTCTGACGCCGTTGCTGGAACGGTGCCGATTCAACGATGCCCCGCAAGAGCGCAGACGGCTTGCCACCGCCAGCTTCGAGCTGAGCAACGAGAGCGTCGAGGGTGTCGACATCGTAGTATTCGACACCGCGGCCGAGAGCATAAGTAAGGAGTTTCTCGGCAAATGAATGGTAGAAGTCTTCCCGGTGTTCGTTCGCGAGGATCCGCTTCAAATCGCGGATATCCTTGAACTCTTCGCCCGTCACGAGCTGCCCCGAGGTTTCGATCGGCTGGTTCATCTCTTCGACGCGCCATTTGCCCATCGCATTAAAATTCTCCAGGGCCAGCCCGAGCGGATCCATGCGGCTATGGCACGAGGCACACATCTTGTTGCGCGCATGCAGATCCATCGTCTCGCGCAAACTCATTTGCGCGATTTCCTCCGCACTCGCCACGTCTTCCAGCGCCGGGATGTTCGGCGGCGGCGGCGCGGGCGGCGTTCCCAGAATGGCTTCGAGAATAAACACGCCGCGCTTCACGGGCGACGTGCGCGTCGGATTCGACGTCACCGCTAGAACCGTGCCTTGCGTGAGCACCCCGCCTCGCGGGCTGTCCGGCGGCAGCTCCACCTTCCGGATCTCGTCGCCCGTCACGCCTTCGATATCATAGTGCTTCGCGAGATCCTCGTTGAGGAAGGTGTAATTGCTGTCGATCAACTCGGTCAACTGCCGGTCCTCCTGGATAATGTGTTCAAAATACCGCTCCGTCTCCTGCAGCATCGCCTCGCGAATGCCGTCGGTCAGCTCCGGACGCGGACGGCGCATCACCGCGATAAACGCCTGCCGCGCTTCGCGCATGGCCAGCCGGTCTTCTTCGCTCCGCTGATCGTCCGGAATCGACGCGATCCGCCGGAAGGTCTCGCGCGCCTTCTCGAAATCCGGATGCGGGTTTTCGCGCAGATAGATATCGAGGCTGTTGATCACCACCGTGGAGATATCGCGCGCCTGCAGCCACTGTCCGGCAAAGTTGCGCACAAACTCCTTCGCCTTCGGATGCTTCATCATGCGATCGAGCTGCGCCGTGATGTTCGCCCGCAGCTGCTTCTTGGCCGCGAGTTGCATCAACTCATCGTCCGGCATCGTCGACCAGAGAAAATACGACAACCGCGACGCGAGCGCATACTCATCCACAAACGGATGCGCCTGCCCCGGCTGCAACGGCTCCACGCCTTCTTCCCGGAAAATGAAACGCGGCGACGCCAGCACCGCCACCATCGCCTGCGCAATGCCCGCTTCGACCGTGTTGCCCGCCTCCGAATACGTGCCTTCCGCGATGTCGACCAGCCGCCCGATCGTCCGCTCATCGACCGGCCGGCGAAACGCCTTCGTCGCAAATTTCTCGAGCGTATCTCTCGCGAACTTACGTTTCGCCGCCTCGTCGCCGGAAGAGGTTCCCACGAAGAACTTCGCATAGTTCTCCGGCTGCACCCAGTGCTCCTCGGCCAGCGGCCCGCGCACCGTCACGCCATTCAAGCGGAGCCGCAGCAAGCGCGGCTGCGGTTTGTCTTCACCCAGCGGATGAATCTCTACCGCCAGGTCATGCTTTCCCGGCTTCCAATCGCGATCGAAGGTCAAAACGAAATTCTTTTCGCCCTGCCGCGTGAACTCCTGCTCGAACAACGTCTCTCCGTCCGCCTTGAACACCAGCCGGCAGCGATTGTAGTCGAAAACGTCGTCCACGTAGCGTTCGACGGTCTTGAAATCCAGCACCAGCTGATACTTCCCCGCCTGCTCCACCGTGTGCTGCGCCGCAACGCGCACCGGCGTGTAGTAATAAAGATCGAGCGCCTTTCCGGCGATCCGCTGGGGCAGCGGGCGCAAGGCCTCCTTCGGCACCTCCCCCTTCTTCATCACCGCGAGTGAAATCGGTTCCGACGATCCAGGCGCGAATCCCTCCGGCAGCGGCAGCGGCTCCACCTCCGCAAAGCCTTCGCCCGTGATCTGCTTCTCCGCCACCACGCGCGACTGCATCGGAACCGCGCGCTCCACGATCGTCTGCGCCGCATCGAGGTATTTCTCCATCAACATCGGCGAGATCGTCAAAACGTCGCCGATGTTGTCGAAACCGTGCCCCGTATCATCCGAGGGAAATTCATCCTTCGTGTTGTAGTCCACGCCCATCAGGTCGCGGATGGTGTTGCGATACTCGACGCGATTGAGGCGCCGCACCGTGACCCGCCCCGGATCGGGCG
Source organism: Verrucomicrobiota bacterium (assembly GCA_023391285.1). GTDB lineage: Bacteria > Verrucomicrobiota > Verrucomicrobiia > Opitutales > Opitutaceae > Opitutus. The sequence goes on along the minus strand of JAEWBF010000097.1, from coordinate 36,988 downwards.
TGCCCGGATCCAGCTCGAACGCATCCCGCTTGATCCACGCCGTCAGCTTCTCGATCTCCTCCGATTCCATCTCCGCCTCGTCCGCCGGCGGCATGATCTTGGCGCGAACGTTTTTCATTACGCGCAACCACAACTTGTGATCGCGCAAGGTCTCGTCATTCGAGAAACCATCGAGCACCACGCCGCCTTTGTCGCTGCCGTAGCCGTGGCAGTCGTAGCAATACTGATCGAGAATCGGTTGAATCTCTTCCTGGAACTTGGTCAGCGCAGGGTCCGTCACCGGCGGCGTTGTCGCACCCAAATGGATACCTCCCAGCAGCATGGCGCCAAGCCAAGCACCGCCCCGGAGGGCCGCGCGGTTGTGGGGGAAAGCGCCAACGCTAATCGGAAAGGGAAAGGGCATAACGAACCAGCGTCACGGAAGACGAACACGATTGCAGAAGGATGCGCGGGATGACGCTCAAAGTGAACGAACTATTCCCCCCGCGGCAACGCGAGCCGATTGTCCCGGCCTGCCCCGGGCGAATCGCCCACTTTTCGACTGCATTCGCCCCCGCCCGCGCGCACACTCCCGCTCATGAATTCGCGTAAAGAAATCGTCGAAAACTGGCTGCCCCGCTACACGGGCGTGCCGCTGAAGGATTTCGGCGAATACATCCTGCTCACCAACTTTTCGCGCTATGTGAAGCTGTTCGCGCAGTGGCACCGAATCCCCGTGCAGGGGCGCGACAAACCCATGCAGAGCGCCACCGCCGGGAAAATCACCATCATCAATTTCGGCATGGGCAGCGCCACCGCCGCCACCGTGATGGACCTCCTGAGCGCCGTTTCTCCCAAAGCCGTGCTTTTCCTCGGAAAATGCGGAGGCGTGAAACACCGCGCCGAAGTCGGCGGCTTCATCCTCCCCATCGCTGCCATCCGCGGCGAAGGCACCAGCAATGACTACTTCCCACCCGAAGTCCCCGCCCTCCCCGCCTTCGCCCTCCAGAAAGCCATCTCCACCACGATTCGCGAACACGGCCACGACTACTGGACCGGCGTGGTCTACACCACCAACCGCCGGGTCTGGGAACACGACGATCAATTCCGCAAATACCTCAAACGCGTCCACGCCATGGCCGTCGACATGGAAACCGCGACCATCTTCACCACCGGCTTCTTCAACCAAATTCCCACCGGCGCGCTGCTGCTCGTTTCGGATCAGCCCATGACGCCCGAAGGCGTCAAAACCGCCGAGAGCGACGTCCTCGTCGACGAGAAATACGTATCGGACCACATCCGCATCGGCATCGATTCCCTCAAGCAACTCATCAACAAGGGCCTCACCGTGAAACACCTCAAATTCTAACCCGCCCGGTGGCAGGGCGGGATCTCCCGATCCCGCCGTTCTGCCGTATCGATTGCTCAACTACACCGGACAAAGAGCCCCGCCCCACCCGCCGGTCCGCCCCCGCCCCTCAGCCTTCCACCACGTCGAACCAAAACGGGACAAACTTCTCCCGCCCGCCGAGGTTCACCTGCGCCCATACGACATACCGGCCCGCCGTCGGGATCGTGATCTTGAAATTCAGCACCGGTTTCACGGGATCCGGCCTCCAAGCCAAGTCCGCCTCCACCGGATGCAAATGCGCAAATCCACTCCGCGTCTCGTCAAACGCCACCAGATGCGCATACGCGTCCATCACCGGCTCCATCGGCACCGGCCCGCCATCCGCCCGCGTCACCTCGAAGCGCAAATCCATCGGCACCCGCGCCTTCATCACCTCCGTCGAGGGCTTCAACGTAAAACGATACTCGCCCGTCGCCACGTCGCCGGCGACGCCCGCCGCCCCACCTCGTCCCGGCGCCACATTCACATCCGCGCTCGCATACAGTCCCCGGCTCGTCGCCGCCGGCGTAAAGTCCGCGAAAACCCGATACACCCCGTCCTTCAATGGCGTGAACTCAAACTCCCATTCGCCCGGCACTCGCCCCGGCCGAGGATGCACGTGCTGGTAATCCGCTAGCGTCGGATCCGCAATCAGCAGATGCAGCCGCTCCGTGTGCACGACGAGCAAATCCTCTGGTCCGATCGCCTTCCCTCCGGATGTCCGCAGGATCGCCGTCGCCTTCGTCATCTCGCCCGCACTCGGCAGACCCGCCATTCGCACCGTCATCGCGATCGGTGACGCCACCGCCACCACCGGGATGAATTGCGGATTCGATGGATCGCAGAACTCGATCGCATTCGGCGCATCGACCCGAAAATCCATGTGACTCAACGCCGTGCCGGTCGGCAGCCAGCGAAAGAAGAGAAAAACCGCCAGCGCCGCCGCCGTGATCCAGCCGATCTGGCGCAGCTGCCGCGCATTCAGATGCGGCTCCACCTCCAACCGATTTGTTTTCGTCGCTTCGACACTCATTTCATTTTTGCCACGAAGTCCCGCGGCTCCCACGCACTGTGATCCGTCCGGTGCACCAGGCGACCGGTTTCATCGATCAGAATCGTCGCCAGCGTGTGTTTGATCAAGTCGCCCTCGAACTCCGCGATCACGCCGAAATTCGCCAGCAGGTCCTTGATCGCATTCTCCGGCCCCGTGAGGAACGTGAAATTCGACGTATCGATCCCGCGTGTATCCGCATATTCCTTCAACACCCCAGGCGTGTCGTAAGCGGGATCCAGCGTGATCGAAACGAGTTCCAGATTCGTCACTCCGGCTTCGCGCGCGAGTTTCTGCACTTGGGTCATCTTCACCGTCGCCGCCGGACACATCGTCGCGATGGGACAGCGCGTGAAGATGAAATTCAACATCACCTTCCGTCCGCGGAATCTCCCGCTGTCCACCACCGCGCCGGTTTGATCATAAAGCGCGAACTCCGGCATCTTCTCGCCAATCTCGCGATACGCCGACCTTCCCCGACTCGAGGTCTCCTGCCGCAACGCATTCGCTTTCGCCTCCACCGCGCGCTTCGCCGCCTGATCGTCCGGCCAGATCTGCTCCAGCTTCCAATCGCCGCCCTCCGTTTCCGGCTCCACCAAGGTTGCGCGGATCCGCTGACCTTTCTTCGCCGTGGCGATATCTCCGCGAGCCACGACAAACTCCATCGTCATCGCCGGCATGAACCCGGGAATCTCATCGTGCCGCACCACGAGCACATTGCGCTCCGCATCGATCGACAGCACCTCGCCCGTCAGCGGATAACGTCCCTTGTTCGCCGCCGCCGCGTCCGCCTCACCGGAACGCGAACAACCCGCCTGAAACGCAAACGCCACCGCTGCGCCGAACAACAGCAAAGTCGCGCGAATCACACGGCTCTTTTTCGCGAGGTCTGCGCTCGCCTGCGGCTCACAGATATTAGCGGGCATCACGCTACGGATTCGCCGCCGGAAAAAATTGTCAAAGGGTTTGCGGCCGACAGCACGCCGCCTTCTGCTCGCCAATCCACACCGTCATGACCGCCCCTTCCGGACTTCGACGCACTTCCACCTACAAACCCGCCGTCGCCTGGTTCGCCGCGTTCGGCAGCGTCTGGGTTTTCCTGCTGGTCGTGCTGGGCGCCTTCACCACCAGCATCGGCGCCGGAATGGTGTTCCCCGACTGGCCGCTTTCGAACGGCTCCATCAATCCCGAGGGCTGGCTCACCGACATCGCGATGTTCGCCGAACACTCGCACCGGCTCACCGCCGCCGTGATGAGCGCGATCACCGTCGTTCTGGCAATTTGGATACACCGCACCGAACAACGTTCCTGGCTGCGTCAGCTCGCCTGGTTCGCCGCCGCCCTCGTTCTCGTTCAAGCTTTGGTGGGCGGTCTGCGCGTGCTCCTCGATCACCTGCACGTCGAAATGGTCAACACGAGCGTCGGACGCATCTTCGCCATGCTCCACGCCTGCTTGGCGCAGCTTTTCGTCTGCACGCTCTTCGCCGTCGCCATCTCGTCAACCCGCGGCTGGATCGAACGTCCCATCGCCGTCGGCCCGGCGGTGCGCCGCGCGGGCGTGATCTGCTGCGCCTTGCTCTTCGTCCAGCTCGCGATCGCGGCCGTCATGCGCCACAGCTTCGCCGGCCTCGCGATCCCCACGTTTCCTTATTCCACCGCCGACGGCCAGTGGCTCCCGGAACTGTGGAATTTTCGCATCGGCATCCATTTCGCACACCGCGTCATGGCCCTCGTCCTCGCCATCGCGATCATCTGGTTCGCGATCCGCATTCGCCTCGACCGCGCCTCCACCGTCCTGATGCGCATCGGCTCGTCCGCGATCGTCGCGCTGCTCTCCATCCAAATCATCCTCGGCGCCAAAATCATCTGGACCCATCGCTCCGCCGACATGACGACTGCCCACGTGCTGGTCGGCGCCCTCACGCTCGCCATCGCGTTCTGGCTCACCTGGCTCGCGCACCGCGATGCCATCGAAAAACCGTCGCGCGCATGACCGCACCGACCGCACCGCGCGCGAAGTTTGCCGATTACCTCGAGCTCACCAAGCCGCGGCTCAGTCTGCTTTCCGTCCTCACCACCATCATCGGCTACTTCGCCGCGCGCCCGGCGCACGACGGCTTCAAGCTCCTGATGCTCGTCGTCTGCACCTCGCTCGCCGCCGCGGGCGTCGCCGCCCTGAATCAGTTTCTCGAATCCGACACCGACGCTCGCATGAAGCGCACCGCAACGCGGCCGATTCCCGCCGGCAAGGTGCCCACCGGTTCCGCCTTCGTGCTCGGCGTGCTCATGTGCATCGCGTCGCTGTTTGTCATGTGGGCGACGGTCGGACGGCTCGCGTCGTTGTTCACCCTCCTGACGATTTTTTCCTATCTTGGCTGGTATACGCCCGCCAAGCGTCGCTCGCGCTGGAGCACGGAAATCGGCGCGGTCGCCGGCGCTTTTCCGCCGCTCATCGGCTGGGCCGCCGCCGAGGGCACCATCACCGCGCTCGGCTGGATTCTCTTCGCCATTCTCTTCTTCTGGCAGATCCCCCATTTCATGGCGATCGCCTGGATCTACCGCCGCGACTACTCCGCCGTCGATTTTCCCATGCTTCCAGTGCGCGATGAAGCCGGCGGCAAAGTCGCCATCTGGTCCCTGATCAACACTGTCGCGCTCGTCGTCGTCACGGTCATTCCGTTCTTCCTCGGCCTTACCACGTGGATCTACCTTGCCGCCGCCGCGGCGACAGGCGCGTGGTTTCTCTGGCGCGCCATCGTGTTTCTCCGTCCCGCCGCTCGCGACGTTGCTGCACGAAAGCTCTTCTTCTGCTCCATCGCCTATCTGCCGCTCGTGTTGTGCGCCTTGGTCGCCGATCGTCTCGTCTTCCTGCCATGACGATCCACGACATCCCGGCGCTGAATGCCGCCCTCAATGCGACCGCGACGGTTCTCATCGTCCTCGGCTTCATCCAAATCAAATCCGCTCAGCGCGCGCGCGACGTCGCACTGCGCTCGTCCCGCATCCTCACGCACCGCCGCCTGATGCTCTCCGCCGGCGCCGTGTCGGCGGTTTTCCTCATCGGTTATGTCGGCCACAAGATTGCGGTGCGCGGCGTGCACACGCCATTTGGCGGCGAAGGACTGATTCGCGGCATCTATTATATAATGCTGCTCACCCACGTCGTGCTCGCGATGGCGATCGCCTGGCTGGTGCCGTGGACCTTCTACCTGGCCTTGAAAGGTCACATCGAGCGCCATCGCGCCTGGGCCAAATGGACGTATCCAATTTGGCTCTACGTCAGCGTCACCGGCGTTCTCGTCTATTTCTTCCTGTATCAGTGGTGGCCCGCCGCGCGCTAGGCGCGCGCAGCAGTTTCGGGCTCTGGTTTTTGGGTTCGGAGTTCCGAAATGGAGGCATGAAAAAGCCGGCCTTGCGGCCGGCTGGATAAAACGGTCGGGTTCCGGATTCCGAACCCAGAACTAACTCAGAATTGTGGTCACTTCACCGTGAGAACGCCCTTCATCCCGACTTGGTAGTGCGCGGGGAAGGAGCACAGGAACGGATAGTCGCCGACTTCGTTCGGAACGGTAAACGTGATCTCATCCGACTTGCGCGGCCCGAGCATCGCCGTATGCGCGACGATCTGATCCTTGAGCGCCGGCGGGATGTAATCGGTCGCCTTGGCGGTAACGGCTGCCGCGTTGAACGCCGCCGCATCAGCACCCTTTTTCAAGAGCACCCAGTTGTGGCCCATGACTTCCTTCGGCTGCGTGCCGATATTCCGCAGCACGACTTTCAACTGCTCGCCGGGCTTCGCTTCGATCGTCTGCACGTTGAACTTCATATTGTCGCCCGCCGTGATCTCGATCGTGCGCGCACCGGCCGGCTGTTCTTTCGCGGCGGACGCTCCGCTCGCGGAACCCTCGGCGCTGGCTCCGGCGTCGTTCTTCGAACAACCAACCGCAGCGAGAGCAGCAACTAACGTGATGAAAAGGGAACGGATTTTCATGGCGTTCGCACCGTCGGCCACGTGTCTGCGAAACGCAAACCCGAAGACCCGCAAACAACGTTGTGCGTGTGGCTAATATGTCTCTTAAGCCGGACAATAAATGCGCAGGGAATGGCAAGGGACGGCAAAAAAGGCGGAATAGGGCTTGAAATGCCTTCCCCTTGTCGGACTCTTTCGGGCGGTATTGTCCCGAAATCTCCCTCGCCATTTTCGGCAGCACACATGCGTTTGATCTCCCTTTTTCCCCGCTCGTTGCGTCGAGTCGGCCCGTTCGCGCGGGCGTTTTCCAGCCGTTCGCTGGCGGCGATCTCCGGCCTCGCCGCGATGACGCTGCTGACCGGCTGCGATCTTAATTTCTGGCGCATGGACGGACCGATGTCGACCTACGACACCGCCGGTCCCGTCGCCGAGGTCCAGAAAGACATCTGGATGGTCACCGTGTGGGTCACCGTCACGGTCTTCTTCCTCGTCGCGATCGTCCTCGCTTACGCCACGTGGAAATTCCGCGCCCGCACCGCCGACGACGAACACGCCGAGCCACCGCCGCAAAGCCATGGCAACCCACTCGTCGAACTCGGTCTGATCGGCGCTTCGGTTCTCGCCCTTGTCATCATCGCCGTCCCTACCCTCAAAGGCATCTGGTTTACCCACGACATCCCGGCCGAAGAAAAAGAGACCGCTTACGAGGTCACGGCGCAGGGTTACCAATGGTGGTTCCGCTTTGAATATCCGAACGAGCAAATCGAGGGCGTCGGTCAACTCGTCTCCGCCAACGAGCTCGTGATCCCCGCCGGCCGGGCCGTGCGCGTCAACCTTCGCGGCATGGATGTCATCCACAGCTTCTGGGTTCCGCGCCTCGCCGGAAAGGTCGACATGATCCCCAACCGGGCGAACTTCCTCTGGCTGAAAGCCGACGAGCCCGGCTACTTCTGGGGCCAGTGCGCCGAATACTGCGGCGATTCCCACGCCGTGATGCGCTTTCGCGTGATCGCGCTCGAGGAGAGCGAATTCAACGAGTGGCTCCAGCAACAAACCGCCCCCGCGCGCGCCGTTCAGGCGGTCGCCGGCGCCGGCACCGGCGAAGCCCGCGCGCAGTTCGCCTCGTTCCGCACCGACTGGAAAAAGAATGAGGCGGGCTACACCGACAAATACGACCTCAACCCGCTCGAGTCCTGGCGGGCCAAACAATTCCCCGAAAAGAACGAGGATCCCGCGCTGATCGCCAAGGGACGCGAACTGTTCGAAACCAAGACCTGCTTCTCCTGCCACACCGTTCGCGGTAATCACCAAGGCGGAAGCGCCGCGTATCCAGATCTTACGCACTTCGGCTCCCGCACCACGCTCGCCGCCGGCCTTCTCGACAACGAACCCGAGCAGGTCGCCCGCTGGCTCATGTATCCGAACGACGTCAAGCCCGGCAACCGCATGTGGACCGAAGGTTATCTCAAGAATAACATCGAGCTCACGCAGGAAGACGTCGCCGCTCTCGTCGCTTATCTCGACAGCCTGAAGTAATCGCTCCCCCTCCCTTCAGGTCGCCACCTCGCTCCCACTCACCCTTCCCTTTCCCATGGACGCATCGGTCAAGTCAGACTTCATCGCCCACGAGCAACCCGCTCGCGGCAAACCGTTCGTGCTTTGGCGCCCCACCGCAAAGACCGGCCTCATCAGCTGGCTCACCACGGTGGACCACAAGCGCATCGGTTTCCTCTACGGCGCGTTCGCCCTGTTCTTCTTCCTCGTGGGCGGCTTCGAGGCGTTGCTCATCCGCGCCCAGCTGATGTTCCCCAACAACGACGTGCTCACCGCGCAGCAATACAACACGCTGTTCACGATGCACGGCACCACGATGATCTTCCTCGCGGTGATGCCCCTCGGCTCCGCGTTCTTCAACTTCATCATGCCGCTCCAGATCGGGGCGCGCGACGTCGCCTTTCCGCGGCTGAATTCCTTCTCGCTTTGGATGTTCGTCGTCGGTGCGATCATCATCAACATCGGCTGGTTCCACCCGGGCGGCGCGCCCGACGGCGGCTGGTTCGGCTACGCTCCGCTCACCTCGAAGCAGTTCATTCCGCGCAATTCGATCGATTTTTGGGTGATGGGCCTGCAGTTCCTCGGCGTCTCTTCGATCGCCGCCGCGCTGAACTTCATCGTTACGATCATCAACATGCGCGCTCCCGGCATGACGATGATGCGCCTGCCGGTCTTCACGTGGATGACGCTCATCACGTCCTTCCTCATCATCCTCTCCTTCCCCGCCATCACCATCGCGCTCGTCGAGCTCATGATGGATCGCCAGTTCGGCACGAACTTCTTCGAAGTCTCCAACGGCGGCCTGCCCATTCTCTGGCAACACCTTTTCTGGATCTTCGGTCACCCGGAAGTCTACATCCTCATCCTTCCGGCGATGGGTATCGTGTCGGAAATCCTGCCGACGTTCTCCCGTAAGCCGCTCTTCGGCTATCCGATCGTCGTCTTCTCGGGCGCCTGCATCGGCTTCCTCGGCTTCGCCGTGTGGTCTCACCACATGTTCACCACGGGCATGGGCACCGTCGCCACCGCCGCCTTCGCGCTCGCCACGATGGCGATCGCGGTCCCGACCGGCGTGAAGATCTTCAACTGGATCGGCACCATTTGGGGCGGACACCTGCAGATGCGCACTCCCATGATGTTCGCCCTCGGTTTCGTCTGGATGTTCATGATCGGCGGATTCTCCGGCGTCATGCACGCCGCCGCCCCCGCCGACGCGCAGCAGCAGGACAGCTATTTCGTTATCGCCCACTTCCACTACGTGCTGATCGGCGGCTCGCTCTTCGCCTTGCTGGCCGGCATCCACTACTGGTTCCCGCTGATGTTCGGCCGCAAGGTTTCCGAATTCTGGGGCAAACTCTCGTTCTGGGTCATCTTCATCGGGTTCAACGTCACGTTCTTCCCGATGCACTTCCTCGGCCTGAACGGCATGCCGCGCCGCACGTTCACCTACGACGGCAACATGGGCTGGAACGTCCCCAACTACATCGCCACCATCGGCGCCTTCACGCTCGGCATCGGTGTCGTGATCTACTTCGCGGTCATTATCTACACCTACCTCAAGGGCGAAAAGGTCTCCCGCGATCCGTGGGATGGTCGCACGCTCGAATGGTCCGTTCCCGCCATTCCGCCGCCGGAATATAATTTCGTGGCCATCCCGACCGTTCACGCTCGCGACGGCTTCTGGTATGAGAAGCACCACAAGGAAGAGATCGCGAAAGAGAAGGCTCAGCACGCGAAGGAAGAGGAAGCTCACGGCGGCATTCACATGCCCTTCCAGTCGATCTACCCGCTCGTCGCCGCTTTGGGCCTGCTAATCCTTGGCATCGCGTCGAGCGCCATGGACTCGAATCCGGAGCCCGGCATTCACGCCAAGCTCATCACCGCCATCGTGGGCGTCGTGATTTTCCTCATCGGCGTTTATCTCTGGTCGCTCGAAGGCGATGACGGCTACCACATCCACCTCGATAAGGACGGCAAAGTGATCGACGAAGATCACCACGCCAAACACTGAGGCTGCACTCGCGCAGGTCCCTACTCCGATCTTCGAAACTCCTATCTCCGAAAATGAGCAGCCACGCCGCCTCCGGCTCCATCGATCATCACCAGGACGTCTCCACGGCCACTGGCATTCCGAACAAGAAGCTCCTCATGTGGGCGTTTCTTTCGTCGGACTGCATGTTCTTCGGCGCACTGATCTCGACCCACCTGATCTATCGCCTCTATCCGCCCGTGGGTAATCCCGAGCCGACCGAGGTCTTCGACATTCCTCTCACGTCGTTCTCCACCTTCATCTTGCTCATGTCGTCGCTCATGATGGCGCTCGCCGTGAACGCCATCCAGAAGGGCAACGTCCGCAGCATGCGTTTCTCGCTGCTCACGACCGCGTTCTTCGGCGCCATCTTCCTCGGCTGCCAAGTGTATGAATTCTGGCACTTCGTCTTCGACAAGAAGATGACGATCACCAACAGCATGCTCGGCACGACCTTCTTCACCCTCACCGGCACGCACGGTCTTCACGTGCTCATCGGCGTGATCTGGCTCATGTCGATGTATTTCTATTCCTTCACCGGCCGCGTCGGCACCAAGGAAGCCATCGACGTCGAAACCATGGGCCTCTACTGGCACTTCGTCGACATCGTCTGGATCGTGATCTTCACCGCGGTCTACCTGCTCGAATACCTCTAAGCCCGCGCCTCACCTCCGCTCCGCCCACTCCGCTCTCCGAAACATGGCCACACCTTCCGTTTCCATCCCGACCGAGCCCCGCGAGCACGGTGACGAAAACAAGTTCTGGACCTACGTGCAGATCGCGATGCTTCTCGCCGTCATCACCGGCGTCGAGATCGTCGCCATCGAGCTCCCCTTCGCGAAATGGTTCCTCGTCACCGTCCTCGCCGTCCTCTCGCTGGTGAAGTTTCTGTTCGTTATCTTCTACTTCATGCACCTGCGGTGGGACAAAGCCTTCTGCACGATCTTGTTCTTCATCGGCCTGATCCTCGCCGGCGGCACCATGTGGGCGTTGCTCGTTCTCTTCGCCATCGAAGACAGCAAACCTCTCACCTCGATCACGGCGCTCGAATCTGCTGCCGCCATGATCGCACGATTGGCCTAAATCATCACCTTTCTCCTCTTTCCCAAAGCGGCCCGTCACGGGCCGCTTTTTTCATGCCCATGAGGACCGGCCGTCCAGCGCTCCACCGACTCGCATTCTCCTCCGATCCCCTCACCTTTGCCACATGCTCCGTCACCTCGCCGCCTTCGCATTTTTCTCCGTCACCCTTGCGCTCGCGTCTCATGCGAAGCCAGCCGCCACCGCCGACCTCTCACACTGGGCTGTCGAACAACAACCCGGCGGCACCGTGACCGTCCGCGACGGCGCGCTGATCATCGAAGACGCCGCGGGCTGCACCGCTTGGCTCCGCCAGAAACTCACTGCCCCCGTCGAGATTACCTATCAAGTCACCGTCGTAGCCCGCGGCGGCCCCCACGACCGCGTGTCGGACGCAAATTGCTTCTGGATGGCGACCGATCCCCAAAATCCGGATACGATCCCTTCCGGTCGGTCGGGCAAGTTCGCCGATTACGACGCGCTCAGCACCTACTACGTCGGCATGGGCGGAAACGAAAACAGCACCACGCGCTTTCGGCGCTATGTCGGCGACGGAACCAAGCCACTGCTCCCGGAACACGACCTTCGCGAAAAACAATTTCTTCTCGAGCCCAACCGAACCTATCGCATCAAACTTGTCGCTTCCGACGGCCAGGCCGAGTTCTGGCGGGACGGAGAAAAAATTCTCTCCTTCGCCGATCCCGCCCCGCTCACCTCCGGGTGGTTCGCGATCCGCACCGTGAAAGCGCATCTGGAGATCCGCGACTTGCAGATCATCACACGAAAAACCACCGCCTCGAGTGATCGCTAAATCCGTCGTCGCTCAGGTCTGTGTAGAGGGTGCGTTTGAGCCACAAGGAAGTTGACGGGCGAAAACCCCAAAACCGGCATTGACAATCCCACCCCACGGCCTGTTTTCATCCCCTTCTTTCGTGCGGCTTCGGCCGGCGAGCCACGTTGCCCGGTAGCTCAGTGGCAGAGCAGGTGACTGTTAATCACTTGGTCGCTGGTTCGATCCCAGCCCGGGCAGCCATTCGACTGCAGCGAGTTGCGCAGCTTTTGGCGAGGAACACGCTAAACGAGGTGCTAGCAGATGTGGAAAAATTCCTCCCGCGGCAATGCATCGAGCGGGCCCCGCTGCCGAGAGTTTGTCGGCGCGGCGAACCCCATGGGCGCTCCTATCGGCTGATTGGACTGATCCAAAGGTTGTAGATGACGCAGCACGAAGCGGAGGCCAACCAAAGCAGGCTCGCCCGCCAGGCGCATCCCCACGCAACTCTGATTCCTTGGCCTCGGAATACAGCACGAATCGCGCTACCAATCAGCGCCCAGGCGGCGAACCGACAAATCCAAAAGACCGCAGCCAACGCGAGCACAAGCAACGTCGGGCCGACGTGTATGGTGGGCCCTTGCGGGTTAAAGCCAGAGAAGAGCGTTGCTAAGATCACCATGCGATCCTCCCGGCCCAGCTTGTCACCTCCGCAACGAGATGCCGGCGGCCATCAATGCCTAAGGCATACCACCATATCGCGGTTGATGTGCTGAAGCAGACCCAAAACAGATAGCGGAGCTTTGAAATGAGACTTGTCATTGCCGTCGTGCCCAAACTCCTCGCTGATGATAGGTCGCTTGATCCTGCAGCTGCTCAAGGTTTGCTCTGCAAGCAAGCGGGGATGCGCTTTCACTCGGACGGATGACTCGAGCCAACCCTCGCTCGACCAAGGCGCCATTTAGCCATAGGTCTCCTTGGACAAGATGGATGGTCTGCGGTTTGGGTCCAGCTCGCTCGAACATGGTATATACTACACTTAGGTCGGGACCGGCGGTGCGACTCATGATGTAAGAGATAGCAGCTTTTTCTGTAATCTCGGGAATTACCAATCCCGAAAGGACAGCATCGCTCAGCCCTACGACATTGCGGATGGTGATGATCGCAACGCCTTGATCCACCCGAGCTCCAACAACCCGACACTCGAAGACGTTTACCGCTGTCGCTCCTACCTCACGTGTAGGAGGTGGCGGATCGAACAGCCATGAGAACATGAGCACCGAAGGCAATGCTGAGAGCAGAGCCACGGCAGCTATGCCAGGCACCCGCCCCACATGCCAAATGCCATATAGCAGCCCGTCGATGACCGATCGCATCACCAAAAAGGAGCCGTTGTCATCGCCTCTAGGTTCGAGCGATTTGGACCTGCTGGCTGCAGGTCCAAAGGAATCATCCCTCGAATCTGAAGTCTAGCGACAAGGACGCTCGCCCGCAGCCGCGACATTTGCCGCAAATTGAGTTCCGTATCGCTGCGTTGAACTCTCAGCACGCGGCACTCCCGCTTGGCTAGTCGAACCGGCGCATGGTGATCAAGAGTTAAGCCGTCAGACAGGATCGCAAGATGGTAGGTCGAAGCCTTGATTCCTTCTACGAAATCCACCAAGCGCTGTTCCTGTCTGCCTGATAGAGGAGACATCGGCGACGTGCGAGTTACTTCGTGCCAGTCGGCCACTGGCTCATCTGCTATTGAGACAATTTCCGTCCGCCGGTGGACGATACGGTCCATGAGACGAACCAATGCGATCAGATCCGTGCTCATTGGGAACGGTTCAACAGCGGAGAAGGATTCCGCGATAGCAGGATCTCATAACCTTCCGCTAATGGAGTGATCATCGCCTCCCCTCGTGGTTGGATAAGGAGGATCGTTGGATCGCAGCCCGTTTCCTCTGCATCGAGACCGAGGATCCGCTTTGAAAGAACCGTTTCTTCGATTGCCAACAAATCGGCGGCACGCGCGAGCAGCATATCGGCCAGAGGACAGACCTCTGATTTGTGACCGTCGGTAATCCAGGTCAGCCTCCCATGGCGGCGAATACCCAACGTCGATTCGGCGTCCGAATGGTCCGGAAACAGGGACTCGGTTGGATCACCGCGAAGGAAAAACGAAGAGCTGGAGTCCATAGTCAGGAAAAGATAATTTCCCCTTCGCCCACTCCTAATGAGAACACGCCGGCAATGGATTCGTCCGTTCGCGTGCTCGTGCTAAAATTGCTTCTCACGAAGTCAGCTGAGCACCATAACCGTTTGCCGTCGCGAAGGCGTGTTAAGGCGAAGGGAGCTCCGGGCTTGGAGCCGCAGAGGGATGCACCTTCAAACCGATAGGACTCGTCGCCGTGAGCCAAGCTTGTCGCCGGCAAACCGGAGGGCAGGTGGTGTGCAATCCTTAACCATTCATAGGTCCGCCGCAGGGACAGTTGATAGAATGGCAAGGTAATTGCTGGCGTAATCGTGACTTGAAGTTCGATGCGATTAGGCTCGCGCTCGGGCAGTTGACGGAGGCGAACGGTGACCGTATTGCGGGTTCCCGCAGCAAGCGCGGCATTCTCGATCTCGTGTGCGGCGCTAGATATAGACTCGCTGCGCCTTGAGTAAGTGTCGCTCACAACGACTCCTTATGCGTTATCGCCCGGATGGCAGCCTCGAATGAGGTCACATGGGCTTCGCCTGAATTCAATCGATGGACAATTGCAGCGGCTGGGAGGCCGCCTGTTGTCGGGAAAAACGGATCCGAGCAACCGGGGCATGCAGCGAACCACGCGGAGCGTGCGCGTTGAAATAGAAATGCGCCCAAGCCGCCGACTTCGTCGTCCGCAGGGATGCTCAGTGTGAACACACCATCCGTTACGACCAGTTCACGGATCTCCGCCCGAACGCGTTGAAAATAGACCATGTATCCGGCACTCGGCCACCATTGCGCCAAGAGCGTCGCGGGGTCCTCGCCGAGACGGACGGATGCGCTTTCCGAGAGGTGCCGAATGACCTCAGGGTTCTGAGTTGTATGCCAGCGGACGGCGTCCGTCCACCCAGTCTCGATCGGAAAGTCGGGAGAAAGCCCAAAGACGACTGAGGACGGTGGATTGCTCATCGCTCTGAATAGATAGCGGCGCTGCGGTCGGCCACCTAGCTATCGCGAAACGACACCGTGCTGCTCGCGAAGATTTGCGCGCACGGTGGCGACCTCTTCCTCCGACAAGGCAATTCCCTCCGCTGCTTGGTTGGCCAACGTGGTGAAGAGTAGTTCCGTAAGCTGGGCATCCGTGAGAGGAAAATCGTAGGGCTCTTCGGGAATCATTTGCATCCTCTCGTGTTGGACCGCCGGCGCTTTGCTGCGGCACGGATGCGCAGCGGCCCCGGCCGATGACGCGGATCTTCCATCCACCTCATTTTCCGAATCTTCACAAGACCCCTCCGGAGGTGCCTATACAAGACAGGGTCGGTTTGCCTCAAGTCTTGCGGCAGTCCCGCCCTGACGTATTCCGCTAGGTAAGCCAGCTCCTCGTAACGCTCGTCGTCCCATGCATGCTGAATTCGGTCCGGGAATTGAACGAAGCCCATGACTGCAAGTTCGATGCGTCGACCTTGCTTCAAGAGAGTCAGATCTCCGGAGCTGAGTGCACGGCGGACCATCCGGTCGAAATATGGCGAGAATGTCCGGCGCATCACAAGAGATAGCCGGAACACGAACAAAGACCGTTCGATCAACTGGAGCTGGCGGGAGACTGCAGACTCTCTCGGTCCGAGCGAAACAAGGGGCCGGAGGTCACCGTGGGAAAGCGCGCTAAAACAGTTCGCCCTCGATCAGGGGCTCCGGCGTCGTAGCCGGAGTCGAATCGGGTGACGGTGATGGCTGGATAGCCGGCGCAGGGCACATAACGATGCGTGTGCCGCTCTCCGACTGCGCGTTGAGCAGCAAAGTCCTCAGTTGCGCGTGAAGCTCCGGCTCATCATCCTCTTCGATGCGGAACGGCATCACTGGCAAGGTCTGCAACTGGCCATCTTCCCCGGAAAGAAGAAGAGGCGAGACGATGCCGGGGGCGAACGCGTAAAACCACGTTTCGATTGAGCCAATATCATGGAGGCGTCGCCAGAGGTCCGTTGGTTGAATCTGTGTGGGAAGCTCGCGTTTGAGCGGGATAAACAGCCATGCCTGAGGATCCGGCGTATTCACCATAAGGGCGTGAATAAAAGCACGTCCCTCGCGGATTCTCGGCGGATTCAGCGGCAAGACTGTGCATCGATGGAGAGTTCCTCCGCAGGTTTCAGTAGGAAATGATGGGTTCATAAGGAAGAAGGGGTGCGGCGGTGATCGGACGCGTTGGTGGAGTGATCTCGCCAGTGGATTGTCGAATGTCTTCAAGGATGACTTCGCGCGCCCGTTCGAGCTCCAGCAATGCCGCGCGAGCGTGTGCGCGTTCGATTGCCGGGACCCTATCGGCGAACGCCGTCATGAATGGCTGGAGCTGGTCGCCCAGAACTGTGCCGGCTACATGATCAAATGCACGAGTCAGTGCGAAATCGAACGGAACAGCGTCGATGCCGTAACGCCGTCCGAAATTCGCCATAGCGCGGTCGTATTGGTGCCGCTTGCGCGGATTAACTGTAGCTCCGGCGCGCAGTTGGCGATCTACGCCGACGAGCCAGGGACCGGCGTGATGGAGACCTGCGCGACCGATACGTCCATTTGGGCCCTGACGGCTGACGCAGATGTCTAAATGGGGGTCATCCGTGATATGAACAGCAAGCCCAAGGACATGGCGACACCCCTTGAATTGTTTGAGGATCGACGGAATATAGCGGCGGAGCATCTCGCGCATCGCAGGCTTCGGGTCGCCCCCTGCTTTGATTTCAGCGGCGACCCAATCGCTGACGGCGGGGTGCCAAACGACAGTGTGAATGTGAATGGGGGTTGGATCGTGCCGGGTGATACTCTCAGGATGACCGTGACGAGAGACTACAGCTTTGTAGCTCGTGCGCGCTCGCGCCTCGGCGTTAAGGAACGCACCGAACTCTTCGGGATCTTCGCACCGGCGCCAGGTGCCACCTTCGCAGCGAATCAGCTCAAATCCTTCCAAATCGCCGAAGTCGCGCTTTGGACTTGGACTAGGCGACGCTGGCACAGAAAAGGTGCGGAACTGGCGACGGACCTCGCCGGCGGCCTGATCCTCTCGGTGGGTCCGGCTTCGAGAGCCAGAATGCTCGCGCTGTCGGCGCGTCTTAGTGCGGGTGAACTTCATGAAGGAAGATAACAATGCGGCCGATAAGGCCCCGTCAGGGGAGGGGGCACATCAGTGGTGGCGACCTGCGGGCAATTCCGTGCGCGGCTATGCGGGCAAAGCGGTGGATAACGAAGTGCTTCTCGCAGGCCTCGTGGACGTGCCCCCCGGTTTTCGACGCTTTTTGTCTGTCTTGTTATACCTTCACGCCAGCGGTGCTCGGATCGCTGGCGGGGCAGCGTCTCATAGCTCCTATCACCCAGAATACACCCGCGATTTCGCCCCGGGAGATTGAGACAACGACGACAGTCGTGGAGCGCGACGAAGAGAGCGGAGGCGGTAGCACGCTAATGCAGGAATCCTCGTCCTGCGTCCGAAGGCATACTCGGTAAGCGAGCGACGGCGATGCAAAGCGCCAGTGCCAAACTGATCCTGAGCCTGACCACCATTACCAGCTTAGGTTAAAGCGCGCGCCGGTCGATCGACCGGGGTGAGCGTTTGAAGCGACGGGAAACCGTCAGTCGGACAGCGGCGCAATCAGCGACCATGCTTCAAAGCGACAATGTTCCCTATACCGGATAACCTCAGTGAGGCGGTTAGGATCGAACACCTCATCCCCGCGAGGGGGTGAGGTGTGTCCACCCTGCCCGTTGTCCTCGCAAAGCGGGAGGACCAGATGCCCTCCGAAGCGAGGAAACGGGCCGTTTACCCAGCAAAGCAACCGACGCGCTCAGCGCGCGGCGCGGCAGGCCTGGGTCTTACCGCAACACGTATACGGGAGTCAGCTGGCGGGAGCCGAACGCCTGGACGCGAAAAGGGCAGCATCTGAGGTGATCAGACCTCAAGGTCGGCGATCTCAGTGGTTGAACGGCCAACAGTCACGACGCCCAGCCTCTCACCGGTCAGGCGTTGAAAACGCACGGCATGTTCGGGGCGCGTTGCGAAGCCGCCCTTCGTATGGCGGCGGATATTTCACGCAAACCGCTGAACTCTTGTATTCCGGGTCGTCTTCTACCTGGATCGTT
The DNA here is from genome assembly GCA_023391285.1 of Verrucomicrobiota bacterium. Taxonomy (GTDB): domain Bacteria; phylum Verrucomicrobiota; class Verrucomicrobiia; order Opitutales; family Opitutaceae; genus Opitutus. The sequence goes on along the minus strand of JAEWBF010000097.1, from coordinate 18,868 downwards.
AGAGCTATGAGCCTGCCCAAACCCGGACGAATCGTCACCGTTTGCGAATGTTCTTTTATCGCCCCGGATGTCGACGCGTCGTTGCCGGTTCCCCTTCTTGTCTCTGCGCTCTTTTCCAGCAGCACCTTGTGCGCCTTTCCTCGGACGTGAAAGAAGGCATTGGCGAAGAGTTGCCCGCGATTTCGGAGACGAACGAAGCGGTGCCACCTGCGTTGGAAAACCAGACTGCTCGAGCTCGAAGACCTAGACAATCCGCATCCCCGCGACGCCTCCCGGGATCGCGTGGTTCGGGGTTCAGTTCCCTCCGGCCGGCGCCAAAGTTCGCAACCTATCATTTCGCGCGGGCGTGATTCCAGCGACAGCCAATACTACCGCGATCCTATCATGCGTCCGCCATCTATTCGCGGCACAACTTATGTGAGGCGCGGACGCCATGATGCTGATCTGATTTGCCCATTATGACCCAGGAACGTGCGATCACCTACCACTCTCGCCTTCAGAAAGGCGGCGCTTTGCTTGATGACATGAGAGCGCTTGTGCGCGCGTGGTCGGCTGAACCTGCGACCGCGCAAGCCAGTGTTCCCTATTTCTCGTTGGCGAAGGCTACACGAGCCCGCGCCCACGACACGCTCATTCGCAGCTTCCTTCCGCGGTTCGTCACAGGGAACCCACCCGATGCTTGGCGTTTGGTGCGTCCTCTTGAGGATGCCGAGGCCGATGTAGAAATACTCCGGCCGATCTACTATTGGCTCACAGCTCGCAGTGATCGGTTGCTCTACGAATACGCCACTCATGAGCTTTTCGAGAACAATCGCGTAGGCGAACGACGGATCCGGAGCAACGAGACGTTTTCCTGGATCAAAAACCAACTTCGTGCGGCGGGCCAAACAGCGTGGAGCGATTCGGTCACGTTGCGGGTTAGTCGGGGCTTGGTCGCGGCCTTGCGCGATTTCGGTCTTCTCGAGGGTCGAGTTATCAAGACCATAGCCTCCTTCCACCTCCCGCTCCCGGCTTTTTGTTGGATCGCGTTTACCCTCCACACGCTGGGCTTCACCGGCACTGCATTGGTAAACCACCCAGATTGGAAACTCTTCCTGCTTTCACCGATGCACGTGGAGAACCTCTTTTTTCAAGCTCATCAGCACGGCTTCCTCGAATACCACGCCGCCGGCGGAGTGTTCCGTATCTCGTTCCCCGCCTCCTCTCACGCCGACTACGCCCATGTCATCCTTGCTCGTTGATCTCAACCTCGTGAAGGGCGATTTGCTGGCTTCGCCGATGCGCATCGCCGCCCATCACGATTTGCCCTTCGCGCTCTTCCGTTATACGCCCTCCGAGGAATTCGAGCTTCGCAAACATCTGCGCCTCCTGGCGTTTGATCTGGAGCAGAACCACGGGCGGAAAGTGCGATTTATTTCGATGGCCCGCCTCGTCTGGCAAATCGCTGAGCAATCGGGGCTCGATGACGTTTTCGCCGTGGAGGAGTCGCGCAGCTTCGACCACGCCCAAGGCCACTTGAACAAGCTGCTCACGGAAGAGCAGTTTCATCCCCTCTATAAGCTCGTGCTGAAGGAGTTGGCTTCCCTCGATCCGGCCAGGGACATCGTTTTTCTGGTTCGCGCCGGCGGCTTCGCCCCCGGTATCTTGCGCTGCTCCGTGCTGCTTAACCAGATGCACCGCCATACCATGGTGCCGTGCCTGTTTTTCTTCCCGGGCTCCTCCGACCGCGCCACCGAACTCAATTTCTACGACCTCCCCACCGCCGGCAGCCTCGGCACCTACAACTACCGCGTCAAAGTTTACGGCACCTCCGCATGAACAAAATCAAGGAACTCTTCGTCAAGGACATCGATCGCACGATCGAGGAGGTCATCAAGGTCGATCAGGCCAGCGAATCCGCCGTTCGCACCGAATTGGACGAATACATCGCGACTGACTACATCCGGGAGCAGTATCGCCGCGTTTACGAAGAGATCGCGTCCGGTGTCGCCAAACCGCGCGAGGGCATCGGCATTTGGGTGTCAGGCTTTTTCGGCTCCGGCAAATCCTCCTTCGCCAAGATTCTCGGTTACACCGTCGCCAACCGCCGGGTAGGGGGAAGATCGGCCGCCGACCTCTTCAAGCCCAACCTCGAAGACGCTAAGGCCTGCGACCTGCTCGACTCGATCACCACCCGCATTCCCTTCCACCCCGTCATCTTCGATGTGTCGATGGATCGCGGCGTCCGTGTGGCCAACGAGCGCATCACCGAAATTCTCTACAAGCAGCTCCTCAGCGCGCTTGATTATAGCGAAGACTTCGACCTCGCAGAACTCGAAATCACCTTGGAGCACGACGGCCGACTCTCCGTCTTCGAGGACACGTTTCAAAAACTCCACGGCAAGCCGTGGAAACAACGGCGCCTCCTGGGCCTCGCGGTCAACGAGGCCAGCGCCGCCCTGCACAAACTTGACCCACAGACCTACCCCAACGCCGATTCCTACGCCAAGAGCATCGGCAGGGATGGCCGCGCCGACATCGATGCGAACAAGCTCGCCGCCCGCGCTTTCGAGCTCGCCGCCCGCCGCCGTCCCGGTTGCGCGCTGATCTTCGTCATCGACGAGGTCGGCCAATACGTCTCCCGCAGCGTCGAAAAGATGCTCGATCTTCAGGGCCTCGTGCAGGCCTTCGGTGTTGAGGGGCGCAACCGGGTCGAGCGCAAGCAAGCCGTCTCCCCGTGCTGGATTGTCGTCACGTCTCAGGAAAAACTCGACGAGGTCGTCAACGCCCTCGACTCCAAAAAGATCGAGCTGGCGCGCCTGCAGGATCGTTTCCGAGTCACAGTTGACCTCAAGCAATCCGACATCGCCGAGATCACTCGTCGTCGCGTGCTAGACAAGAAGAAGCCCGCCATCGAGGTCTTGGCCAAACTTTACTCGGAAAACGAAAACCGCCTCGGAGACTCCACCCGTCTCGAGCGCACCACGCGTCAGACCGGCCTCACGGCGGAGTCCTTCATCGGGCTGTATCCGTATCTTCCTTACCAGATCGACCTCTGCGTCGACATTGTCGCCGGGCTGCGTCTTCGCCGTGGCGCACATCGCCATGTCGGCGGCAGCAATCGCACCATCATCAAGCAGGTGCAGGAGATGCTTATCAACCCGCGCACCAATCTCGGCGATCAGCCCATTGGGGCCCTCGTCACCCTGGACCGCGTCTATGAGTTGCTCTACCTCGGCAGCCTGCTCCCCAGCGAGGTCAGCCGCGAGATCGACGAGGCCGCGCGCCACCTCGCCGGCAACGACATGGCGATCAAGGTGCTCAAGGCCATCGCCCTGCTCGATCCGGTTAAGGACCTGCCCCGCACGCCGCACAACCTCGCGGTGGTGCTCTTTCCCGCCGTCGATTCACCCTCGATCGTTCCCGCCGTCAAAGACGCGCTCAAGGCGCTGGAGTCCGCCCAGCTCATCCGCAATTCCGAGGACGGGTATAAGCTTCTCACCGCGCAGGAAAAAAATTGGGACACCCGTCGCAATGGCCACGATCCGCGCGAAGCCGACCGCAACCGCATCCGCCGCGAACTCCTCAAGGAGGTCTTCGCCGAGCCGAAGCTGCGCGCCTATCGCTTCAACGACCTGAAAAACTTCCGTTCCACCCTCACCATTGATGGCGAGGCGGTCGAGTCCGACGGCGACATCCCGCTCAATCTCCTGCTTGCGGCCTCCCTAGAAGGCCGCGCCGAGCGCCTGCGCGAGGCTCGCGAGGAAAGCACGGCCCGACGCGACGACCTTTTCTGGGTGCTCACGGAAACACCCGAGATCAACGATCTCGTTACCGAGGTCTTCCGATCTCGTGCCATGGTCGAGGAGTTCGACCGCCTCGCTTCGCAACAACGCCTCTCTCCCGAGGAGTCATCCTGCCTCTCGGAGGAGAAAAATCGCCGCGATACCCACACCCGCAACCTCCGCGGCAAGCTCGCCGAGGCCGTTCGCGGGGGCACAGGTTTTTTCCAAGGCGTGCAGCACGACTCCGCCGCGCTCGGCATCACCCTCGTCGAGGTGTTTCACCGCTTCTTCGACAAGGCCGTGCCCAGCCTCTACTCAAAGCTGGAGATTGGCGTGCTCGCGCTCGACGGTAACGAACCCGAGAAGGTGCTCACCGTGGTCAACCTCAATGGACTGCCCCCGGTCTTCCATCACGACCGCCCCGAGCGCAGCCTCGTCATCCAGCAGAGCGGCAAATACGTGCCCAACTTGGGCTCCGATCTCACCCGCGAGATCTTTGACTACCTGCGCAAGGAGCACGCCTACGGCAACAAGGTGACCGGCAAGATGCTCGAAACGCGTTTCTCCGGTCTCGGTTACGGTTGGGACCGCGACGCCATCCGACTCGCTCTCGCCCTCCTGTTCCGAGGCGGCGCGGTCGAGGTCACGCATCAGGGGCGCAAGCATCGCAACTATAGCGACCCCGCCAGCCGGCCCCCTTTCGTTAACAACCCCGCCTTCCGCGCCGCGTCCTTCGCGCCGCGCGAGACGCTCGACCTCAAGGTGCTCGCCAAGGCTGCGCAGGCCTACGAGGAAATCACGGGCAAGGACGTGAATATCGAAGAGGGCGACATCGCCCAGGCCTTCAAACAGGTGGCCTCGCAGGATCGCGAGAAACTCCTCCCCGTCGTCGCCCGCCTTCAGGCCCTCAAGGTTCCCGGTTGGGAAGCCGCCAAGGCTCACCTCGACTGGGTGGAGGGCATCCTTGAAATGGCCCCGGACGATTGCGTCCGCACGCTCTCCGGCGAGGGCAAGGCCTTCCTCGACGGGCGCAAACAAACCGCCGCCCTCGAAAACCTCGCCTCCGAGGAAAACCTAAAGACCTTGGAGCGCGCCCGCCGCGTGCTCGACCAGCAGTGGCCCTTGCTCGCCACCCGCAACCCCACCACCGATCTCAGCGATTCCGCCGCCACCGCGCTCGCGTTGCTGGGCGGGGACGATGCCCTCCGTCAGCTCGCGAAGATCAGCCAGGCCATCCAACCGCTCACCACCGAATATGCCCGGCTCTACCGCAGCACCTTTGAGCGGCGGGAAGAGGCCTTCCGCACCGCCATCGAGCACGTGAAGGGCTTGGCCGATTGGACGCTCTTCATCGAAGACCCCGAGGCCTCCGAGTCCGAACAATCCCGCCTGCTCGCTCCGCTCGCCGCTCGACTCTCCGGCCTCGCCACGCCAGAGCTTTCTCCCGGCGACACCGTGTGCCGGCGCACCGGCGCCAGCATCCCGCAGATGGAGAGCGACCTCGCCGCCGTCGAGGGCCTCACCCGCGAGGTGGTGCGCCGCCTTCAGGAATGGCTGGAGCCCGAGGAAAAGATCGAGCGCTTCCGCGTAGCCCAGCATTTCAGCGGCAAGATCGGCACCGAGGAAGAACTCGACGCCGCGATGAAAGAACTCCGGGGCAAGCTCTCCAAGCTGCTCTCCCAGGGCGTCAAGATCGTCCTCGAGTAATCCGCCCCGGCCATGCGCGCGCACGAACTCGCCCTCCAAAACTTCGCCATCGCGGAGCACTTGTTGCAGTTGCACCAGTTGCTTCGCGATCTGCGCGGTCACGAGGCGAATCAACCGCTCTCGCTCGCCATCTGCGAGTGCCTCGCCTTGCCCGCCGGTGCAGCGCTTCAGCACGCGAAAAACAGCCACGCCCTGCTCAGCACTCATTCCGCAATCCCTGTTCCGTCCTGCCTCACCGCGCCGGCAGGGGTCGATTTCCTGCTCCGTCAGGCCGTGCTCGTCTCCTGCTCCGCGCTGGAGTCATTTTTCTGGGATGTTCTCCGCGAGAACGCGCTCACTGTCGTCAAGGCCAAGGGCCGCAAGTCCGACGACTCGCTCAAAAACGTCACGCTCACGCTCGACGACTACTTGTCCTTGGAGGGCTACGCCAACCCCGACGAGCGCCTGCGCGAGATCATCCTGAAGCGTTTCGAGCGCGGCACGCTTTACGACATCGGCAAGCTCGATGAAATCGCCGCCATCCTCACCGTAAAGCCCGCCGACTTCTGGCGACAGGTGGCCCAGCGCACCGGGCAGGGTGAGCAAGAAATCAAGACTCGCCTCGGCGCCTTGGTAAACCGTCGCAACGACATTACCCACCGGGCCGACCGCCCGGCAGAGGGCACTCCGCCCGCCGAATGCGACGCGCACGGGCTGCGTCCCATCACCCCCGGATGGGTCTCCACCCACGTAGCCACGGCCAAGGCCTTGGTGGATGCCGCTTCGTCCATCTTCTCCGCCGCGATTACCCGACTCGAAGGCATCATCGCCCAGCGCGATGAACAAAGCCTCGCCCAACGCACCCTTTCTCCCGCGCCCGCCACGTCATGAACGATACCCTCATCTCCGCTATTACCGACTTCACCCTGGCCGCCCGTGAATTGCTCACGCGTGAGGCCGGCGAACAGTTGGAGGGTATCTACGGCTGGCTGCCCGACGGGACCTTCGGCGAGGCCGGGCGCTATCCGGCGCTCGGCGCCCTGCCCGAGGCCGCCGAGACCCGCCGCCGGCTGGAACTCTACGCCCGCGAGGAAACCGAGGCCGGCGTCACCCCCTCCGTCGCTCGCGAGAAGCTCAAACGCGAGGCAGCCTTCACTTGGCTCAACCGCGCCGCCGCGTTCCGCCTGCTGGAGGAGCGCAAGCTCATCAAGCCCACGCTGGCCCGGCTGCAAAAGTCCAACGGCTACATCTTTTGGCTCACGAGCGACGGCAACGAGGCCAACCAAGCGCTTCACGAGCAGGGCTCCCTGCCGCTCAATCTCATGGGCGAAGGTCCGGCCGATGTCGCCTACCGCCGTTGGTTGCTCGCCCAGTGTGAGGCCCAGGCCGCGCAGGTGTCGGTGCTGTTCGATCCCGGCACCCTCGCGACGCGGCTTTGCCCGCGCCCGGCTGCCCTTCGCCAACTCGTCGAGTCGATGAACGTGGAAAAACTCGCACCGGCTTGGCAGGCGGGCAACGAGGAGACGGTCGGATGGCTTTATCAGGCCTTTAGTTCCAAGGAGCTGGAGGCCGCTTTCGCCGCCGCTCGCGAATCCAAGAAGAAGTTCGAGCCGGCCGACATCCCGGCGGTCACCCAGCTCTTCACCATCCGCTGGGTCGTGCGTTTCTTGGTCGAGAACACGCTCGGGCGTCTGTGGTTGGAGATGCACCCGGATAGCCGACTCAAAGCCTCGCTCGGCTATTGGGTGCCGGTGCCATCCTCGCAGCCCCGCGCCTGTAAGCCGGTGAAGGAAATCACGTTCCTCGATCCGTGCTGCGGCTCGATGCACTTCGGCCTCTTGGCCTTCGATCTCTTCGCCGAGATGTATCGCGAGGAGCGAGAGAAGGCCGGGCAACCCGGCTGGCCCGCCACACCGTCCGCCGCCACCGAGGGGGAGATTCCGTCGCTCATCGCCGAGCACAATGTCCACGGCATCGACATCGACGCCCGCGCCGTGCAGCTCTCCGCCCTCACGCTGTTATTGCGCGCCCGCACCCTAAATCCGAAGGCCACCGTTACCGACCGCAACCTCGCCTGCGCCAACGTGGAGCAGATCACCGGCGGCCAGTTGGAGAAATTCGTGAAAGGTGCGCAATTCAGTCACCCCATTTACGAGCGCATTCTTCGCCAGCTCGCTTCTCGCCTGAAAGACTCCGAGCACCTCGGCTCTCTCTTACGCATCGAGGCCGAAATCGCCCAGCTTATCACCACCGAGCGAACCAAGGCCGACTACCTGAGCACCCTTCTGCCCGGTTGGGATGCGGAGCAGTTTTCTACGCCCGAGGGGGTGGAAGAGTTTTTCGATGTGCTGTCTCACCAAGTCGGTGGGCATTTGGACGAGTTTGCCCGCAAGGCACGTAGCGCCGGCGAGGCCGGTGGACACTTCGCAGCCGAAACCGCGAAGGGCCTGCGCTTCCTACGCTTGGCCGAGCAACGCTACGACGTGGTGGCGACCAATCCGCCTTACTTGTCGAATGGCAACATGAACAAGCGGCTAGTCGCGTTGTTGGCGGCCGAATTCCCCGACAGCAAAGGTGATTTGTATGCAGCATTTATCAATCGGAACCAAGAGCTACTAAGGCCAGACGGGCTACTAGGGATGCTTACAATGCACTCCTTTATGTTCATAAGTAGCTACGAAAATTTGAGAATTAAGCTGCGCAACGAAATCGCCATAGAAACTGTAGCCCATTTTGGGGGCGGGCTTTTCTCAGTTGGCAATCCTGGGACGCTTCAGACTGCTGCGTTTGTAGTGAGAAAAGAGAAAGATAAAAAGAAACGAGACGGCCAAATCGGAACTTTCTTCCGACTAGTGAAAGAACGTGATGCGGAGGCAAAGAGGGCTGCCTTCGAGGAGGCAGTTGCCAAACACCAAACCGACGAATCACATCCCGCTGTATTCACCTTCAAACAAAGTGGGTTTGATGCGATACCAACAAAGCCTTGGGTTTACTGGATACCAAAGTCCATATCACAGCTTTTTGTGAATCTACCCGCGTTAAGCAAGGTGGCCGATGTAAAAGAAGGCATCAACACCGGCGATAACACCAGATTCATACGTTATTTCTGGGAAATTCCATCCACCAAAATCGGCAGCGGAAGAAAGTGGATGCGGTTTGCAAAGGGAAATAAGAGCAAACGATACCATTATCCAATGGAGAAGCTTGCTTTGGCTGATACAAACCAAATGCGCCAACTGTCAGGCGCGCGTATTTTTGGATTAGAAAACATAGGGCGTGAAGGTCTCTCGTTTCTTTCTAATACCCCAAAGAGAATGTGTGCTTGGCACACGCCGTCCGAACATATGTTTTGCAGCACAGGAGGACGGACAATTTTCGCCCACAAAAACGACTCCCTATTCTGGCTCCTTGGAATTGTTAATTCATCGCTAGCCGCATATTTAGTTCGCTGTATAAACAATACCATATCCGTCAAGGTGGGCGACTTGATGGTCCTCCCGATACCTGAAAACAAGAACACCGATCTCTCCAAGAAAACCACTGACGCACTCGCTATCTCAGCAAAGCGCAATTCTGCCGACGAAAGAGCCTACGATTTCAAGGGGCCGTTTCGAGATACAGATGTAATTAATAAATTAAACCTGCACCTTGATGAACTTGAGCGTGAAATCGACCTCGAAGTTTCTCGGCTTTATGGACTGACTAAGGGCGACGTTAGCGCAATTGAACAAGAAGTTGCCAGCACAGTATCATCACCGGAGGCAAGCGGAGATGACGATTCTGAGTCGGATGGAGATGACACGCCGGAAGAGTCAAATGACTACGTTTCAGAACTAGCTCGCTCTTGGCTATCCTACGCCATCGGCACCGTGCTTGGCCGCTTCGCCATCGGCGAAGCCGGTGGCCTCGGTTGCGGCGACTTTAAGCCCGAGCAGGTCACCGCCATTCGCGCCCTAATCGACGCCGACGGTATTATGCCCTGCGAAAAGGGCCACCCCCAAGACCTCGCCGCTCGCGCCGCCGCTTGCCTCGCGCTCATGCTCGGCGATAGCGCCGCCCGCGACACCATCCGCACCGCCACGGGCGAATCCGGCGATCCCGCCGACGCCCTCCGCACTTGGCTCGACCGTTTTACCGGCACCCCGGAAAAGTCGTTCTGGAAATACCACCACCAGCTCTACCGCAAACGCCCGATCTACTGGCCGCTGCAATCGCCCGACAAGCACTTTACCGTCTGGGTCTTCCAAGAGCGCTTCACCAAGGAGACGCTGTTCACGATCAAAAAACTCGCCGAAGACCAGCGCAACCTGTTCCAGCGCCGCGCCGCCGATCTCCGCCCCGAGGCCACGTCCAACCGCGCCAAAGCCAAGGCCCTCGACGCCGCCCTCGAACAGGTGGACGACCTCTCCGCGTTCATCACCCGCATCGAAGCCATCACCCAGCGCGGCTACACGCCCTGTATTGACGACGGCGTGCTCCTCAACGCCGCCCCGCTCCATACCTTGCTGCCTTCTTGGCCCGAAACCAAGAAAGCCTGGCAGGAGTTGGAGGCCGAGAAATACGAGTGGGCGCACCAAGCCATGCTTCATTGGCCCGACCGCGTAAAAGCCGCCTGCAAGACCAACAAGTCCTTCGCCATCGCCCACGGACTTACCTGACATTATCATGGGAAAGCTTTCCGACCGCATTCGCCAGCTCGTCGCCCGCCAAGTCAAGGCGCGTGGTCTAGTCGTCTGGTATGACCCCGACCGCGAGTATGCCAAGCTGGCCCCTGTGCTGAATCTGGCAGGTGTGGAGGTGCTCACGTTTACCGATTCCTTTTTCCGCCTGCGGCACGCCCTCGAACCCCATCTCGAATGGGTATCCACCGAGGGTCGGGCTAAGGACGACTGTTCAGTCCCGCCTAAGGTCGTGCTCTACGTTCCCAAGTCTCGCGCGGAATCGGATCATGCCTTGGTCGAGGCCGAAACCGCCGGCATCATCATCGAACCGGGAGCCGACTCCGCCGACCGCAACACGCGCCTGCGCATCCAAGCCGAGGCGTTTTTCCAAGAAGTCGCCCCGGAGAAAGCCGCCCAGCTCGCCCGTCAGGTCGAAGAAGGACTAATCTCGCTCGAAGACCTCGACCGCATCGCCGAGGAGGTCGGCAACCTCGCTTCCGGTGCGCTCAAACTTATCTTCGGGGCCGCATCGCCCTTGGAGGTATTAATCGCGTTCGCCGCTGGCAGCGAACACGACGCCGCGATCACGGAAAAGAAGGCTGCGGGAGAACTCCGCGCATTGGCCGTCGCCGAACTCGGCTTCGATTACGGGGAGCAACCCACGCTCGACGCCACCCGCAACGAGTTGCGCCGATTGCTGCTCCTCGGTGAGTTTCTCTTGGGGCTGCCCGAGGCGGATCGACCTGCATCCATGCGCGCGGTGCCCCTGCCGGAAAGCCCTACGCAGCAAGACGCCCTTCGGCACCTCTGCGCGACCTGGCGCAACCGTCTCGATGTGTGCGACGCATACGCCGAGGCCGCCCGCGACTGGGAAAAACGTGCCGGCATCACCAATCTCCCGCCCGCCCTTTTGCTCGCCACCCGCGCGGAGACGTTTCCCGCCATCGAAACCCGCTGGCTGTGGTCGGCGGAGAGCCGCTTGCTCGCTGGCGACGCCGAGGCAGTTGCCACTATGGCGGCCGAGCATCGCGCCGCGTTCTGGAGTAGAAACCAGCCGGCGCTCGCGTTGCGGTGGTCGGCGCTCGAACTCGCCGCCCGCTTCCAGTCCACGGCGCAGATTGCGCGCGCCGAACTCAAGAAACCCCCGCAGACCCTCGACACCCTCGTTCGTGCCTACGCGCTGCACGCTGCACCGTGGATGACGGCTGACCGTCTCTACCGGCATTGGGAAGTCCGGTTGCAGGCGGTGGAACCCGACGTTTGCGGAGGGGAAGAAACCTTCGAGAAGCTCAACGCCAGTGTGCGCCAAAAGTATGCCGAGTGGGTGGATGCCAGCGGCCAAGCCTTTGTTAAGGCCTACCAAGCCGCCGGCTTTGAGCCCGGACAAACTCCCACTCAAGCGACTATTTGGAGCCGCCAGCTGGAGCCGGCCCGCAAGGCAGGAAAGCGTTGCGCCTATTTGCTGGTCGATGCCCTGCGCTATGAAATGGCGTCTGAATTATTGGACGGCATCCGCGACGAGTTCACCATCGGTTTCGAGCCCGCGCTCGCCACCGCCCCATCCATCACTCCCATCGGCATGGCGGCGCTAATGCCCGGAGCGGAGAAAGGTATCGATTTGGTTGCCGTCGGCGGCGCGGTGGCTGCGTCCATCAATGGAGTGACCCTCAAATCCCGTGCCGACCGGGTTGCGCTCCTGGAAAAAGAAATCACGGACGGGCTCCTCGTCCTAAAACTCGGCGACCTCCTGCGCATCACCGCCAAACGTCGAAAGGAAATCACCCAAGCGCGGTTCATCGTAGTGACCTCGCAAGAGATCGACCGGTTGGGCGAAGACGACGACCAAGGGGAGACGCGCCGCTGGATGGATGAAATGCTGGAGCAGCTTCGCCGCGGCGTGCGGGTGCTGGCGAGGGCCGGCATCGAGCACATCGTCGTCACGGCCGACCATGGGCATATTTTCGCGGACCACTTTGACCCCGGCATGGTGATGGATACGCCGGGAGGCCAAACCATCGAACTCCATTCCCGCGCATGGATCGGGCGCGGCGGTGTCAGCGCCGATGGCTTTGTGCGCGTGACCGCAACTCAACTAGGGATGGGCGGTGACCTCGAATGTGCGTTTCCTCGCGGTCACGGGTGCTTTAAGGTTCGCGGCGGTGCCGGCGGATATTTCCACGGCGGCCTGTCGCTGCAAGAACTGGTGATTCCCATGGCCACCTTGATTCCCAAAGCAGCCAAATCTAGTGGCGGAACCGGCGGGAAGGTGCTTGTGGAGTTCGCACGTCCCACGATCACGAACCGCTTTTTCTCCGCCTCCCTGCGTCTGGAGAAAGAAGGTCTCTTCGGAGTCGATGCGGTGAGAGTTCGCGTTACCGTGGAGGCCGACGGTAAGGAAGTCGGCTTCTGCGCGATGGCGTCGAGTGGTTACGAGGAAGGCACCCGAGAAGTGCTTTTGCAAAGCGGCCAGCCAAACGCGCTCACCTTCATGCTCAGCACTGCCGAGCCGGTAAGCGCGGTCACGATACGCGTAATCGACTGCCAGACCCAGCTGGAACTCGCCCAGAAACCCAACGTGCCGGTAAAACTTTCCCTTTAACTACCATGACCGACCCTCTCGATCTCAAGGCGGCTGATGTCTTCGCCGGCAAAGTCGTTCGCAAAGACCTCGTCCGCAAAATCAAGGTGGGCGCCAACGTCCCTGTGTTCGTCCTCGAATACCTTCTCGGTAAATACTGCGCGACGGACGATCAAGCGGCCCTGGAGGCCGGCTTGCGGGTGGTGAACAGCACGCTCTCCGATAACTTCGTGCGGCCCGAAGAGGCCAATAAAGCCCAAGCCCGCGTGAAGGAAAAGGAACGGCACACGTTCATCGACAAAATCAAAGTCCGCTACCTCGCCGAGGATGATAAATACTGGGCGGAGGGCGTAAATTTCGGCCATAAATTCCTGCACATCCCGGATCGCTTCGTTCGCGACTACGACCGCTTGCTCATGGGTGGAGTGTGGGCCGAAGTGGAGATTCGCCACCAATACGATGAAGAGGCGAAAGGTAAACGCAGCCCGTTCTGGATCGAACGCCTTACGCCCATCCAGCTCGCGAATTTCGATCTCGCGGAATATCGGCAAGGCAGGGCTCGGTTCACGTCCGAGGAGTGGGTTGATTTTCTCATCCGCAGCATCGGCATGGAGCCCAGCCAGTTTGATCGACGCCTCAAGTTGCTGCTTCTTCTCCGCCTCGTTCCGCTTTGTGAGGGCAACTATAACCTCGTCGAACTGGGCCCGCGTGGGACTGGAAAAAGCTACGGCTTCCAAGAGTTGAGTCCCTATGCGATTCTCATGACCGGGCCGACCACGGTCGCGAATTTGTTCTACAATATGTCGTCGGGAAAACTGGGGCTGGTAGGTCTCTGGGACGCCGTTGCTTTCGATGAAGTCGCGGACTTGGAGAACATGCCCAAGGAGGTGATTACCACCCTCAAGACCTACTGCGAATCAGGCTCGTTTGCGCGAGGCAAGGAGCAGCTTACCGGCATCGCCTCCATCGCGATGTTTGGAAATACCAATCAGCCGGTGGACGTGATGGTGAAGTCCTCGCACCTGTTCATGCCGATGCCGGAGGTTATCCGGGATGACCTGGCGTTTCTGGATCGTATCCACTGCTACATCCCCGGATGGGAAGTCCCAAAGATGCGGATGGAATTCTTCACCGATCACTATGGATTCGTGGTGGACTACTTGGCGGAGGCCCTGCGCGAGCTGCGCCGGCACAGTTATACGGAGGCCATCGACCAACACTTTTCGCTCGGCGACCACTTAAACGCCCGCGACGTGAAAGCGGTTCGCAAGACCGTGTCCGGTCTGATTAAACTCATCTATCCGGATGGGAAATTCACTAAAGACGAGTTGGCCGAGTTAGTGACCCTCGGATTGGAAGTGCGTCGTCGCGTGAAGGAACAGTTGAAGAAAATCGGCGCGTTTGAGTATCACCAAACGTCTTTTTCCTACCGCGATAAAGAAACCACGGAGGAGCGTTACGTCGGCGTCCCCGAGGAGGGTGGCCGCGCGCTAATCTCGACTGACCCCTTGGCTCCCGGATGTCTCTATGCCGCCTCAGTAAACACCGAGGGGAAAGTCGGGCTGTATAGAATCGAAGTGGGTGTCTCGGCGGGCACCGGAAAGCTGAAACTCGCGGGTGGCCTGGAATCGAAGATGAAGGAGGCATCGCTGCGCGCCTTCGCCTTCATGCAGGGGCACAAGGTCCCAATGGGTATCGCCAGTATCTTTGATTCGACGGATTTCCATGTCGAAGCCATCGACCTACTCGGCAACCGGGTGCCCTGCGAGGCAGGCATCGCCATGATTGTCGCCATATTTTCCGCTATCAAAAAGGCGCCAGCTCTTCCCGGCTTGGTCATTCTTGGCGACTTAAGCATACAAGGAAATATTAAGGCGGTGCAGTCCCTCGTGGAACCGCTGCAGTTGGCCATGGAGAACGGGGCTAAGCGAGCATTAGTGCCGTTGGAAAACAAGCGCAACTTTCTGGAAGTCTCAGGTGACATCGTTGAAAATGTTGATCCCGTATTCTACTCTGATCCGCAGACAGCGGCCATCAAAGCGCTTGGTCTGAAATAGACCAAGAATGATACTAGTGGGGACGCCGGAGCATCTGTGCATCGCCATGCTCAGAGGTGCGTTTACGCTAGCCACCACGTCGCCTTGCGGCGATCCAGTGACTCACTCCGGATCCACCGTCACGTTTCGGTCAAAAGTTATTTTCGCACGAATCTGGGGGAAGCCAGTGAATTGGCTCCGCCGTGGCGTCCTTCCGTCGCCGATGAAATCGACCGGCGCACCTGAAGCCGAGGTGATGTAGCACGCGCCGGGCGGTCCAGCGCGAAACCTTTTCGTAATAGTGTGCTTTCCGTCCAATCAACAAGGCGACGAGGGGCAGGGTCCAGACGTGGTCCGTGAAGCCCTCCTGCTCAGGCCTGCGACGTAGCGCTCGTCCTATGCGGCGCAACTGCGCGTCATCAAGGGGCGGTGCTCTGAACTGATTCTTCGGCGTTTTGAGCGCCTTCTCACCGTTGGTGCGAACGGCGTCGCGCCACTTGGCGACTGCTGACCAAGACACTCCGAGTAAACGCGCGACCTCAGCAACGCTCTTGCCCCGATTCAGTAGGCCGACGCCTTGCAGGCGTCGTTCCTCGAGGAGCTTTCGAGCTTTGGACGGCATTCGAGTATGCCTACGGAATCACACCAAAACTGCAACATTTGTTCTGTTACTTGGTGCTGTCGCCGCTCAGCGGTGATCGCTCCCCGGACGAATCTGGGGCCCGCCCCGAGGGTAGAAGGGGCCCGCGTCCGCGGGCCTAGGAAATCACCCAATGAAAGCTAAGGAAAATGAGTCTGAGTTGTCCAAGACGGTCAAACTAAGCGCCCGCTCGTGGAAGAATTTGGCTTGCGCCATCGAGGGCGCGCTGAAGCCGATTCCACTCGGCACCAAGATCAAGACGAAGAGCCATACGGTGGAGCGCGTTCGCGTCTACAGTTACTGCCACCAGTGCGATGGCGCGCCCATGACTATTGGTTCCGCGGATACGGTTCTCGTGGATGGAGCACTGATTGTGGATTGCGATACAGACTTCTGGGACAACCATAATTGGCAATACCGCTGCAGTCCCTTGCGCTTAGACCCGCGGGAAAGTCTGGATCTGGAACTCGCACCAACGGAAATCCTACGGTCCCTGACTGCAGAATTGCCAGCGGCTGTGCTCCGGTGGATGGCAGAACAGAAAGCCCAAGCCGAGTGCTTAGATGCGGTCACGAAGGAATTTACCACTGCCATGAGCAAGGTCGTGCTCACCTAAACAACTTCGGTCCGTGACCGTATTTCGGTCGCTCGGTCCAACCCGTGTCACCGCCGGGGCTATTAAGCCGAGCTCGGCATAATTGCTCCGGCGCTGACACAAAGCCCGGCGAAACCGACGTAGCTGCGCCTGTGAGGAACGCTGGCCTTTGGGCGCTAAATTGCGCTCATGAGCTGCGCGAACGTTGGCCTTACTAAACCGTTCGGGCTCGTAGTCCGCGCGGCACGCGAGTAAAATCCACCGCCCGCATCGCGCGATCTAGCGCGTCGGCATCGACCTCGAGATAGCGCTGTGTAACGCGCACATCGGAATGGTTCAACGCAACGCGGAGGAGAGCGATGTCATTACCCGAGCTCCGATAGACGTTTCGAGCCCAGGTCTTCCTCAGCACGTGCGTGCCCAGCCGGCCATCATTTTCGATGCCTGCGCGGCGCAAGGCATCGTGGACGATGAGCCGTGCGCTCTCAGTCGTTAGCGCCCGCGGCGATCCATCCCGGTTGCGCTGCCGGGAGATGAACAGAGGCTGATCGTTCGCGAGGTCGCGTCCCCGGCGCAGATCCTCGATGTATACCTCAAGCGCCCGCTCGAGTTCGGGCAAAACCGGGATCCAACGCGTCCGTCCATACCTTCCCTTTAGGTTGCGCGGCGCTACTCCAATCTTCGAGACGGGCCGGCCCTCGCGCATCACCGATCCGATCCTCAGCGACAGAACCTCCGCGATGCGAAATCCGCTTAGCCACTGGAGAGTGATGAGGGTGCGGTCACGGGGCGGCAACTGCCGCACTACGCGAAGAAGCTGACGTTCTTCATGGGGCGTGAGAGGTCTGCATCCGGCCATGGGAAGAGATAGATGTCGTCTCCGCACGTCGCTACTCGCCGCGGTGTGTGCCTGAACGACCCCAAAAAATGAGGACGGCACCGATGGGCCATTCCCCGAAGATTTCGCACGTGCTCGCACAGCTAGCGGTCGACCGTTGATTCGGCCGGGGAGTCGGGAAAGAGCGGCAACTGGTTGGGATCAATGATCTGACTGAGATCCCGGCGACGCGGACGACGCACTGGCTCGTTTACCGCAGCTCCGGCAAGTGGCGGGTTGTCGCTCACGGCGAGGCGGAGAACGAACAATGCGCAAAGCGCCTTTGTTGGATCGCCGCCGTTCTTGCTCACTTCCTTCCAGTAACGATCAAGCGCACGAGCATCGAGCACGAGACGCATGAGCTGATACGCGTCAGCAGGAGCCGATGCCCTCGCCGCCTTCTTGATCACAGAACGCCGAAACGTCCGGTCTAGATTAAATCTGCATCTGCGGGAATTTTAGTGGACATCTATTCATCTCCTGGACCGAGTGCCTCCGCCAACGGTAGGCGGACGAATGATGGCGCCGATTCAGGATTCCTCCTTAGTAACAACATCGGACCGGTTTCACGGACGGCCTTGACGCCCGGCCTAAGACTGCCGTCGGCGTGGCTGACTCACCGCCCGAAATAGCGGGACGAAATTCCCCACTTTAGCCCCGGCGCGGTTTGGGGAAAGCTGCCAAACGCCAAAGTCGAGGCAGGAATGCGTCCGTGAAACTTCCGATCAGAACGGAGGCTTCTTGCCCTGCTTCGGCAACGTCGTTCGATGCCGGGTCACGCTGAATGAGTGGCGGCGGTATTCGGCTTTTGTGATATGCTCAACCTGAACGCTGCTCGGAGCGAGTTGAAGCGTGATCGATCGGGGGTCCGTGTTTACCGGACTACTCCATACTTCGTATTGTCCCATCCCTAGGAACTTGATCCCGTGCCCCTTCCTTTCCTGGACCGGCGCAGCAGGGACTTCTTCCCAAACCGTATACGCGGGTTCGTAGCCGTCCTCAGTCGAATACCCGTCATTCCCTGTCACCTGGCTACCTTTTGGAAGATCCAGCTCCTGGACACGCGACGATTCATGGAAGAGAACGACGTTGGCCGCCTTCGCGCCCGACTGGACGGATGGGAAAAGGATGCCGTCCAGCTTTACGACATTCGCCAAGTAGTCGGCAACGACCTGAGTTACAAGGTAGCCCGAGGTTTCATCGTCGGGCATGACCGCTTGGGAAAGCCGACCAGAAAGGGTGCCTAGAAAGGCCGCTCTCTCCGAACGGTCTGCGAATGTCGGATCGAAAAGGCTGCCTCGGACAACAACATCACGGAGAGAATCGAGGTCCAGCAACTTAAGCGGACGCGTCACGAAGAAACGGCCGCAGACCACCTTACTACCGACGGGAGGCCGCACCTCCGCCAAAGCTACTTTTAGAGACCGTGCCCCGTAAAAGACGGAGATTCCGGCGGCGTTCATCCGACCCGGTCGGGCAAGGTTCGCTGGAGGCGGCCCAAGATGACGATCAGGGCGTTCGATAGCCTCGACTACAGCTTTGTCGGAATAGAAAACTCGCGCGCGGAAAAAGTGGTCCAACTGCGTTCCTGGGCCGGCATGAACGACTACCTTCCGCCTGGATACCGTCTTATGGGCAGCAACACCCATGAAAATCTGGTCCAACGTGGTTCGGACGACTGGGGCGAAGTAGCGTGATTCTTCACGTAGGCACTTCTCGAAGGCTGACCAACTCTGCGAGTATCCGTCCCCGGTGCTTCTCTTCTCATCGTAGTGAGCACCTGCGTCGAACTCCTGCTCGTCACCCATCTCGGCTGATGAGCGATCATAGCGTCGATCACTCAAGACTTCCCGAACGTCTTCCGCGATCTCCTCGGAAACGGAAGCTGCGTTCGCAATGGCGTATGGGTTTGCCCCGATTTCGCGGACACGGGGTTGAGCAGATTTGATGTGGTTAGTTGCTGACAGATTCGAAGTCGAGTGGCGTCCGGTAACCGAGCGCCGAGTGGAGGCGACGGGTGTTATAGAAGCC
>JAEWBF010000065.1 GCA_023391285.1 Verrucomicrobiota bacterium | reverse complement strand
GGGTGGGGGTGAGTGTGGGGCATTTGGGGCAGCCGGGGCGGGCGTGGCGGATTTTTTTGGGGTGGAGGAAAAGTTGGTTGAGTCGGGAGGCGATGGTGTTGGGGGCGTGGGTGCCGGTGGGGGTGGGGGCGGCGTGGGTGCCGGAATTGAACAGCGTGGCGGCGGTGGTGGGCGCGGCGGGGCTGCTGTGTTCGGTGATGGTGTATGCGGATACGCAGCGGGCGTTTTGGGCGGCGCAATTCGGAATGGTGAAGATTTTGGGGACGGCGCTGGTGGGGGGCGCGGCGCTGGTGTTGGCGTTGGGGTTGGCGCGGGAAGGAGCGTTGGCGGTGTTGGCGACGGGGATGTTGGCGAAGTTGGCGTGCGAAGCGCGCGTGCTGCGTTCGCTCGATGAAGTGGACGAGGATGCGCCGGGTGTGGGGCTGGTGGCGTCGGCGCGATTGTTGAAGGGACCGTTGTGGCGGGTGTTCGCGTTGCGGCTGCTGTTGGGATTTTCGGGCGGAATGTTGCTGCCGGTGGTGGCGCTGTCGGGTGCGGCGCCGGAGTGGATTGCGTGGGTGATGGTGGGAGGCGTGGCGGTGGGCGAGTGGCTCGAGCGATATTTGTTTTTCAAGGCGGTGGATGCGCCGAAGATGCCGGGGGTGGCGGCGTGAGCACGATCGATGAACTGCTGCGGGCGCGCGTGGGGCCGATGACGAGCGAGCTGGTGTTGCGGCCGGGGGCGTTTGGATTGGGGCGCGTGCCGGCGCGATTGAAGCCGGTGGCGACGACGACGGCGGTGTGCGGGTTTTGCAGCACGGGTTGCGGGCTGAAGATTCATCTCAACGAAGCGGGCGAGGCGATCAACCTGACGGCGGATCCGGAGCATCCGGTGAACCTCGGGATGGCGTGTCCGAAAGGCTGGGAGGCGTTGACGCCGCTGGCGGCGAATGATCGGGCGACGGCGCCGCTGTTGCGCAATCGGGCGACGGGGGAACTCGAGCCGGTGTCGTGGGGCGTGGCGCTGGAGGCGATGGTGCGGAATTTTCGGGGGATCCAGGAAAAGCACGGGCGGGCGGCGGTGTCGTTTTTGAGCACGGGCCAGATCGTGACGGAGGAGATGGCGCTGCTCGGAGCGCTGGCGAAGTTCGGGATGGGGATGCGTCATGTGGATTCGAATACACGTCAGTGCATGGCGACGTCGCACGTGGCGTATAAGCAGTCGTTCGGCTTCGATGCGCCGCCGTTTACGTATCAGGATTTCGAAGACAGCGATGCGTTGATCTTCGTCGGGGCGAATCCGTGCGTCGCGCATCCGATCATGTGGCAGCGGGTAATGCGGAATCGGCGGAATCCGGAGATCGTGGTGATCGATCCGCGGCGGACGGAGACCGCGATGGCGGCGACGCTGCATGTGGCGTTGCGGCCGAAGAGCGATCTGGTGCTGCTTTACGGGTTGGCGAAGGCGTTGATCGATCGCGGGGCGGTGAAGCGGGATTTCGTGGCGGCGCACACGAGCGGGTTCGCGGAGTTCGAAGCGTTCGTCGCGGAGTTCACGCTCGAGCGGACGGTGGCGGAGACGGGTTTGGCGAAGGAGACGTTCGAGCGGCTGGTGGAGATCGTGGCGACGAAAGAGCGGGTGTCGTTTTGGTGGACGATGGGCGTGAACCAGAGTCACGAAGCCACGCGAACGGCGCAGGCGATCATCAATCTGGCGTTGATGACGGGAAACATCGGTCGATCGGGGACGGGCGCCAATTCAATCACGGGGCAGTGCAATGCGATGGGATCGCGATTGTTTGGGAATGCGACGTCGTTGATGGGCGGATACGATTTCGGGAAGGCGGAGCATCGGGGGCACGTGGCGAAGATTTTGGGGATCGAGGCGGCGGTGATTCCGGATGCGCCGGGGCTGGCGTATGATCAGATATTGGACGCGATCGGTCGCGGGGAGATTCGCGGACTGTGGGTGATTGCGACGAATGCGGCGCATTCGTGGATCAATCAGCGGACGTTTGCGGCGTTGCGGGCGAAGCTGGATTTCCTGGTGGTGCAGGACATGTATGCGACGACGGAGACGGCGCGGATGGCGGATCTGGTTTTACCGGCGGCGGGTTGGGGCGAGAAGGACGGTGTGGTGATCAACAGCGAGCGGCGGCTGGGGCTGGTGAAGAAAGTGTCGCGGGCGCCGGGGGAGGCGTTGAGCGATTTCGCGATCTTCAAGCTCGTGGCGGAGGCGTGGGGTTGCGGGGAGATGTTTCGGGCGTGGAGGAGTCCGGCGGCGGTGTTTCAGATTTTGAAAGAGCTGTCGCGCGGGCAGCCGTGCGATTTTTCCGGGATTCGCGATTATGGGCATATCGAGGCGGAGGGCGGGATTCAGTGGCCGTGGACCGCCGCGGATGCGGAGGAGGAGGAGGAGGCAGGGGGCAAGGGGCAGGACGGAAGAAGGAGGCATCGACGGTTGTTTGAGGATGGGAGGTTTTTCACGGGTGATGGGAGGGCGCGGTTTTTCTTCGATCGACCGCGGCCGATGCCGGAGCTGCCGGATGTGGAGTATCCGCTGTTGTTGCTGACGGGGCGTGGGTCGTCGGCGCAGTGGCATACGGGCTCGCGCACGGACAAGAGCGCGGTGCTGCGGAAACTCGCGCCGCGGGAATTGTATGTGGAAATCAATCCGCGGGACGCGGGGCGATTGCGGGTGGCGCCGGGAGAGCGAGTGCGCGTGAGCTCGCGGCGAGGGAGCTGCGAGGCGCTCGCTTTTGTGACGCCGACGGTTCAAGTTGGGCAGGTCTTTCTGCCGATGCACTTCCCCGATGTGAACAAGCTGACGTTTCCGGCGTTTGATCCGCATTCGCGTCAGCCGAGCTACAAGGCGGCGGCGGTGCGGGTGGAGCGGGTGTCATGATGACGATCGAGCACATCTTCGTTTCGCCGGGGCATAATTTCTTTGGGCGGCACGGTCAGCCGGCGGGGGTTCATTCGACGGTTGAAGTGGATGAAGTCGAATGTGTGGCGGGGGCGGGTTTGCGGGGGGATCGGTTTTTTGGATACAAGGAAAACTACAAAGGGCAGGTGACGTTGTTTTCGGCGGAGGTGTTTGCGCGGTTGTGTGAGGAGTTGGGTTTGGGGCGCGCGAGTCCGGCGGCATTGCGGCGGAATCTCGTGTTGAGCGGGGCGGAGTTGAATGCGCTGGTGGGAAAAGAATTCGAGCTGCAAGGCGTGCGGCTGGCGGGGACGGAGGAATGCCGGCCGTGTTATTGGATGGATCGGGCGCTCGGGGCGGGGGCGGAGGCGTGGTTGAAAGGGCGGGGGGGATTGCGCTGTCGGATTTTGACGAGTGGGTGGCTGCGGCGGGAACGCAATGCGAAGGCGGCGTGAGGCGAGGCTACGCCGTAAGCATACGGTGGATACCGCGAAGAACGCGAAGAGGCGCGAAGCGTCGGTGCGGAAGGCAAGGGAAGATTCCAGCGCGGTCGATGGGGCGCGATGGCAGGGGTGGAGCGGTGCGGTGTTGGCGGGTGGGGAGTCGCGGCGGATGGGGCGCGACAAGGCGATGCTGCGGATGGCGGGGGAGCCGATGTGGCGGAGGCAAATGGAGGTGTTGCGCGCGGCGGGAGTGGAAACGGTGGTTGTGGTGCGGCGCAAAGGGCAGCGGCGGTTGAACCGCGCGGTGCCGCAGGTGTGGGATGGTTGGGAAAATGCGGGACCGTTGGCGGGTTTGGAGGCGGCGTTGGGCGCGGCGAGTGGACGGTGGGTGGCGGTGCTGGCGGTGGATATGCCCGGGATCGATGCGGAGTGGTTTCGTCGGCTGCGGCGGTTTTGTGCGCCGGGGTGTGGGGCGGTTGTGCGGCATGCGAGCGGAACGGAACCGCTCGCGGCGATTTATCCGCGCGAGGCGCTGAGCGTGGTGTCGCGCCGACTGAAGGAAGGCCGGCGATCGATGCAGGAACTCGTGACGGCGTTGGCGCGAGGGCGGCGGATGCGGTTGGTGCGCGTGGCGGAGTCGGAGCGCGCGCGTTGGAGAAACTTCAACACGCCGGAGGATTGGCGCGAGGGCGGCGACGCGAAGTGATGGCGGTGTTTCAACGACGCGAGCCTTGACGATGCCGTTGGTGGCGCGAAATGGTGGCGATGTGTCCGGCCATTCCGGTCGGGTTTTTCTTTCGATACGCGTATGAAACCAGTCGTTTTTGTCGGTCGTTTTCTCGGTGGGCGCGGAGGTGTTTTGGCGTTGGCGATGGCGGCGGTCGCGATGCTCGCCGGCTGCGCGTCAGGCGAATACACCTACATGAAAACGACGGCGTATGGAGAGCGGTTGAGTTTTCCGCTGGAGCGCGGTCAGCCGAAGTGGGCGAGCAAGGACGGGATTTCGATTTGGGCGGCGGGGCTTTTGCCGGCGGGAGACACGGAGAAGCAGGAAGTGTTTTACGCGTTTGGCTTCGCGGATGAGACGGGAGTGCCGCCGACGAAAGTGCGGATCGAGGACGTGTCGGATGAGAAGCCGATCCTGGTGTTGGAGGACAACGAGCCGAAGCTCGATGAAGCCGGACGGTGGCGGAACGTGCCGAAGATGTTGAAGGCGGGGGCGCCTGAGATCCACTGGACGACGTATGTGGGAGATACGTTTCGCGTGTTTCGTTTCGAGATCACGAAAGCGGATGGACGGAAGGTGGTGTTGCACCAGGCGATTTCGGTTCCGGCGTGGATGAAGGCATCGATGCGGAAGGCGTTGGGGGTGGCGGAGCGGTAACGCTTTCGGAGCGGGAGGATGGACGAAACGGCCGCCGACGGGTCGCGCGGGCTGTGCTCCGCGATGGCGCGGCGGTGCATGTAAGCTGCCGGGGGTGGAGGGATTTGGGGTCGGGAAGCGGGGACTGCGCGAACGTGTGACCGTTATTTCCCTTTCCATTCCGGACCCCCCGGCTTTGCTGGACCGTCTTTTTAACAAAGAAGCCCATGAAGAAAGCCCGATTGCACTTCCCCCGCATTCGCCCGATCGCCTACGAAGGCACGAAGACGACCAACGCGCTCGCCTTCCGCCACTACAACCCCGAGGAGGTCGTCGACGGCAAGACGATGGAAGAGCACATGCGCTTCTCCGTCGCTTACTGGCACACGTTCGCGAGCGACGGCCGCGACATCTTTGGCGGCGGCACGCTGCAACAGAATCGCCCGTGGGAAAAAGGGAAGGATGCCGTCTCGATCGCGTTGGCGCGCCTCGATGCCGGTTTCGAGTTTTTCCAGAAGGTGCGTTCGCCGTTCTGGTGTTTTCACGATCGCGACATCGCGCCGGAAGGCCGTTCGCTGGCGGAGTCGAACAAGATCCTCGATCGCGTGGTCGCGCATGCGAAGAACCTGCAGAAGGCGACCGGCGTGAAGCTCCTGTGGGGCACCGCGAATCTCTTCAGCAATCCGCGCTACATGTCGGGCGCGTCGACGAACCCGGACGCACATGTGTTCGCCTATGCGGCGGCGCAGGTGAAGAAGGCGATGGACGTGACGAAGGAACTCGGTGGTGAAAACTACGTGTTCTGGGGTGGCCGCGAAGGTTACGAGACGCTGCTCAACACGAACCTGAAGCGTGAGCAGGATCACTTGGCGGCGTTCCTCCGCATGGCGGTCGACTACGCGAAGCAGATTGGTTTCAAGGGGCAGTTCCTGATCGAGCCGAAGCCTAAGGAGCCGACGAAGCACCAATACGACTTCGACGTGGCGAGCGGCATCGCGTTTCTCCGCACCTACGGCCTCGAGAAGTTTTTCAAGTTCAACATCGAGACGAACCACGCGACGCTCGCGGGGCATACGTTCTCGCACGAAATCGAAGTCGCGGCCTCGCAAGGCATGCTCGGTTCGATCGATGCGAACACGGGCGACCTGCTGCTCGGCTGGGACACGGACCAGTTCAACACCGACGTCAAAGAGCTCACGCTCGCGATGGTCTCGATCCTCAAGGCGGGCGGTCTCGGCTCGGGCGGCTTCAACTTCGATGCGAAGGTGCGCCGTCAGTCGATCGATCTCGAAGACCTCTTCCACGCGCACATCGGCGGCATGGATGCGTATGCCTTGGCGTTCAAGATCGCGCGCCGTATTCTGGCCGACGGCAAGTTCGAGCAGTTCGTGGCGCAGCGTTATTCGAGCTTCGACTCGGACTACGGCCGCGAGATCGAGAAGGGCCGCATTGGTTTCAAGGAGTTGAACAAGCTCGTCCTGACGAAGCTGGGCGAACCGAAGCCGCGTTCGGGCCGGCAGGAGTATCTCGAGAACCTGCTGAACACGTATCTGCACGGCTGAGACGCGGGGAAGCGTTGATCAAGATTTGCGAGCCCGGCGGAAACGCCGGGCTTTTTTTGTGAAGGTGGCGGGGCGGCTCGCCGGGGACGGCTCGCCCTACCGGTTCGAGCGAGCCCGACGGGGACGTCGGGCCCCACCTTTGCGATTGCGGGAAGATGGCGCGAATCGTTGATTTGGCGGCACAAATGGCAGCGCGCGCACACTGTTTCCGGCCGTGAAAATCACGATTCTTCAAGGTGCGTTTCTGCCGGTGCCGGCGCTGCGGGGTGGCGCGGTTGAGAAGATGTGGTTCGCGCTCGGGCCGGAGTTCGCGGCGCGGGGGCATGAGGTGACGCATATTTCGCGGCTCTGTGATGATCTGCCGAAAAGCGAGACGATCGCCGGCGTGAAGCACGTGCGCGTGCGCGGCTATGACCGGCCGGAGAAGCTCGCGCATGGTTTGCTGCTGGATCTGTTTTATACGTGGCGCGCGTCGCGAAGCATGCCGGCGGCGGACGTGGTGGTGACGAATACGTTTTGGGCGCCGATCGTGCTGCCGCGGCGGTGCGGTGCGATCTACGTGGACGTGCAGCGGATGCCAAAAGGGCAGATGCGGCGTTATGGTCGGGCGGCGCGATTGCGGGCAAATTCCTCGGCGGTGGTGGAGGCGATTGTCGCCGAGGCGCCGGAAGCCAAATCGCGCGTGAAGATGATTCCGAATCCGCTGCCGTTCACGAACGAGCGGCCGGTGGAGTGGGGGCGGAAGACGCAGACGATTCTGTATGCGGGCCGGCTGCATCCGGAGAAAGGCATCGAACTCTTGCTCGAAGCGTGGCGGAACGTGCGGGCGTCGCGGAAACTCGACGGTTGGAAACTCGAGTTGATTGGGGCGGTGAAGAGTGCGGAAGGCGGAGGCGGCGAGTCGTGGGCGGCGGATTTGCAGCGGAAGTTTTCGGCGGCGGACGTGGTGTGGTATCCGCCGATCTATGACGCGGCGGAACTTTATCGCGCGTATGAGCGGGCGACGGTTTTCGTATATCCGTCGCTGGCGGAGAAAGGGGAGACGTTTGGCGTGGCCCCGCTCGAGGCGATGGCGTGGGGGGCGGTGCCGGTGGTGTCGGATCTGGCGTGTTTTCGCGATTTCATCGAGCCGGGGTTGAATGGCTTTTCGTTCAATCATCGCGGCGAAGGCGCGGCGCATGCGCTGGCGCGGGCGCTCGAGCAGGCGGCGAGCGGCGATGTGCGAGCGATGGCGGAGCGTGCGACCCGCGTGCGCGAGACGCATTCGAACGCGAAGATCGCGGCGGAGTTTCTGGCGGATTTTGCGACTCTGGCGGGGCGGCGGTGATCGTCGTCCGGCGGCTCACCGGCGTTCGCGATCGCACTGACGCTCTTGTTTCTCACGACGCTGCTGGTCTTCAAAGGACCGCGGGACGTGAGTCAGATGTATTAGATGTTGCCGTTGATAGGATTTGGCCAGTTGTCGGTTTTCGGCGTGTATGCGGTTTATTTGCCGGAGCTTTTCTCCACGAGTCTGCGCAGCATGGGCAGGAGTTTTGTTACAACTTCGGTCGTTTCGCGGCGGCGACGGCGTCCTTTGCGATGGGCAAGATCACGAAGAGTTTCGGGGGCGCATCGAAAGGCTTTCGCACGGCCGGGTTGTGGGTTAGCGTTGGGTTGCTGCTCGGGATCGTGGGGCTGCCGTTCCTGCCGGAAACGAGGGACCGTCCGCTGCCCGAGGAGTAGCCAGCGTGTTAGCCGCCTGCATCCACCTTTAGCGTATGAACAAATCCGACGGAATGAATTACGCCCCCCGGGGCAAACCCGCTCCCGTGGTGAAGCCCGGCGAGTTCACCTTTGCGGCGACGCATCTCGAGCACGGCCACATCTACGGCCAGTGCAATGGGCTCACGGAGGCGGGGGGGACGCTGAAGTGGGTTTATGATTCCGATCCGATGAAAGTCGCGGCGTTCCGCGAGCAGTTTCCGCAGGTGAAAGTCGCGCGGTCGTTCGACGAAGTGCTGGCGGACCCCGAGGTAAAACTCGTGGCGGCGGCAGCGATTCCGTCGGAGCGCGGAGGCATCGGTTGTCAGGTGATGGAGGCGGGGAAGGATTATTTCACGGACAAGACGCCGTTCACCGCGATGGATCAGTTCGAACGAGCCCGGCTCGTATCCGCGCAGACAGGACGGAAATACATGGTGTATTTTAGCGAGCGTTTGCACGTCGAGGCGGCGATGCATGCGACTGACATGGTTCAGCAAGGAGCGATTGGCCGGGTGTTGCAGGTCATCGGACTGGGGCCGCATCGGCTGAACCAGCCGTCGCGGCCGAAGTGGTTTTTCGAGCGGGAAAAATACGGCGGCATCCTCTGCGACATCGGCAGTCATCAGTTCGAACAGTTTCTGACGTTTTCCGGAGCGACGGACGCGTCGGTGATGCATGCGGCGGTCGCGAACCATGCGCATCCGGACGTGCCGGAGTTTGAAGATTTCGGAGAGGCGTCGTTGCTCGGCAACAATGGAGCCACGAATTTCGTGCGGGTGGATTGGTTTACGCCGAAGGGGCTGAGCACCTGGGGCGATGGCCGCATGATCATCCTCGGCGAAAAGGGTTACATCGAGTTGCGCAAGTATGTGGACGTGGCGCGCGAGGCGGCAGGCGACCATGTGTATTACGTCGACGACAGCGGAGAGCATCACATCAACGTGGCGGGAAAGGTGGGGTTTCGTTTCTTCGGGGAGTTGATTCTCGACTGCTTGAATCGCACGGAAAAGGCGATGACGCAGGCGCACGTCTTCAAGGCGGCCGAGCTTTGTCTACGCGCGCAGGCGGCGGCACGTCGGATCGCCTAGGAGGCGTCGGAGCATTTTCGTATCGGAGAGAAAAAACGCCCGTTCCGGAAGGAGTGGGATTCACGATCGCCCTGGGCCGGCTGATACACGAAGTGGAAGTGGTGGTCGGAACCTTTGAGGCCGCCGCCGCCAGAGATCGTGTGCGAATATCTGTTTCACAACGGGGCAATCCGTGGAGGTGCAGAAGCTGGTGGACTCCGTGCCTGCCGATCTGGAGGATCAGCACCTCGCCAGGCCGGGATGCCTGCGTGGCCAGAACGGTGTCGAAGAAAATGAACCGTTTTCGCAAACGGGTGCCCGGGGCGGGGATCGAACCCGCACGCTCTTACGAGCAAGGGATTTTAAGTCCCTAGTGTCTACCATTCCACCACCCGGGCGATGCGGCGAATGTCACGGGCCGGACTGGGAGCGTCAATCTCGGTGGCGGGGTGGTGCGCTCGGCTCGAAATGAACCTTGCCGGGTGGTGGGGTGCGCATCACGTTGCGCGCCAGTGAAAATCGGGTTTCTCGGCGGGAGTTTCGATCCCGTGCATTTTGGTCATTTGCTCGCGGCGCAGGACGCTTACGAGCAGCACCAGCTTGACCGGTTGATTCTCGTGCCCGCGGCGCAGGCGCCGTTGAAGCCGACGGATGTGCAGTCGACGCCGGAGGATCGACTTGCGATGCTGCGGGCGGCGGTCGAGTGGGATCATCGTTTCGAGATTTCGGACTTCGAGCTGCGCAAAGGTGGCGTGAGCTACACGGTTGATTCGGCGCGGCATTTTCGCGCGCTGTATCCGAACGATGATCTCTACTGGATCATCGGCGGCGATCAGTTGCCCAAGCTGCATCTCTGGAAAGGGATCGAAGAATTGGCGCAGTTGGTGGAGTTCATCTTTCTCGAGCGGCCGGGGTATCCGGTGAAGGCGCACCCGGAAATTCCGGGTTTGCGGCTTCATCGCTGCGATGGCCATTTACTGGCGATCAGTTCGACGGAACTGCGTGAACGCGTGAAACACCAACTTTCGCTCGACTATTTCGTGCCTCACAAATCCATCGTCTATATCCGCGAAAAGAATCTATATCGCGAAACTCCATGAAAGGAACCTCCTCTGCGTCGCTCGACCTGGTGAAACTCTGCTGTCGCGCGCTCGACGAAAAGAAAGCGATCGACCTGCGCGTTCTCGACGTGAGCGAGCAATCCTCGATTACGGATTACCTGGTGATTGCGACCGGCAATTCGGAGCCGCACCTGCGGGCGTTGCGGGTTGAGCTGGAGAAAGCGCTCGATGCCAGCCGGACGCGGATCGTCGGGATGGAAATTGCGCAGGAGAGCGGCTGGATGGTCATCGATGCATTCGATGTGATGGTGCACGTGTTCCTGCCGGAGACGCGGGAGCGTTACGGGTTGGAAAATCTCTGGAAGGATGCCCAGGAGGTATCCGTGGCTAAACTACTCGCGGTGCCGAAGCCGAAGAAGACGAAAGCGGCAGTGAAGAAGAAGGCGGCTCCGCGGAAGACGACGAAAGCGAAGAAGGGATAATGCAGCGCGGTGGCGGAATGCGGCTAGACGTGTTTAGATTTTGCTAAATTTTTTCGCGCCGGTCGATTGTTACGTTGCTCCGCCTAGGGTATTTACACTGCGGAGATTCACTTGCGTAAGATACCCTAATCCGGCTGAATCCGCGCACTGCTCACTGTTGAGCATTCATATCATACATCCATAAATACCATGAAACAGCAGAAGAGGAACCACGGCTTCACCCTCGTCGAAATCATGATCGTTGTCGTCATCATTGGCCTCCTGGCCGCGATGGCGATTCCGGCGTTCCAGAAGGTTCGCGCGAGCTCGCAGGAAAAGGCGATTATCAACAATCTTCGCCAGCTCTCGGGCGCGGCGCAGCAATACTTCCTGGAGAATGGAGTTGATACCGTTGCTTACACGGACCTCGTGGGAGACGGTAAATACATCAAGACCATCCAGACCGTCGCGGGCGAAACGTATCCGACCGGCATCGGTCAGGACTCGACGCAGATTTCCGCCACGGGTTCGAAGGTCTCCGGCAAGGCCGAGATTTCCTACAGCAACTAAGGTTGCGCTCAATGTTTGACACGAGCCGTCCCCTTCCGGGACGGCTTTTTGTTTTCCGTCTATGGGTCATTGGTTGAGCCCCTCCTTGCGCGCCTCGCTGCTCGAGCAGCGATCGCGGATTATTTTGTTTGGGCTGATCGCGCTGCTCGCGGTGGTGTTGGGCTTTTGGGCGTTCACGCCCTACCGCGCAGTTTACCTCGTCCGCCACGGCGGCTACGGCGTGATGCTGCTGACGTTTGCGTTGTTTGTTTACCAGATCGTCCGGCTATTAGGGCGCGCCGACCTTGTGGCGCGATGGCGGGCGGGAGGCTGGAAGATCGTGTTGTTCGTTCTTGGGGCCTCTGCGGTGCTGCATGTTCAGGAGCCGCATGGGTTCAAAGTGGTGAACGACGAGTTTGTGCAGCTTTCCACGTCGCAGCGCATGCATCATCTGCGCGAGGTGAGCACGATCGCGCGCGGCTTTCAGCTGGGCACGACGTTCATGCCGATGCAGGGGCACGTGGACAAGCGGCCGATGTTTTATCCGTTTCTGTTGTCGGTCGTGCATGACCTCACCGGCTATCGGCCGGGCAACGCGTTTCTGCTGAATGCGCTGCTGACGCCGGTGTTGCTCGGTCTGGTGTATCTCGTTGCGCGGACAGTCGCGGGTGTCGCCGGTGGAGTCGCGGCGGTGTTGTTGCTCGGGACCATTCCGCTCCTCGTGCAGACGATCGCTGGTGGAGGGTTCGAGGTGCTGAATTTGGTGATGATCGTGGCGACGCTCTATTTCGGCTTGAGGCTGGCGCAGACACCCGATGCAACGACCCTCAGTGCGTTTTGCTTGAGTGGTGTGCTGCTCGCGCAGGTGCGCTACGAGTCGGTTTTGTTCATCGTGCCAGTGGCGGTCGCGATCCTATATGTTTTTTGGCGAAACGAACGCGTGCTGCTGCCATGGCCGGTGATGGCAACTCCGCTGTTGCTCGTCGCGTATCCACTTCAGGTCAACGTGTTCAAGCTGCGGCCGGAGTTGTGGCAGCTCGACGACCGGCCGAGTGGCTCGGGCGTGTATAGCGTGGATTACTTCTACGACAATGTCGGCAAGGCGCTGAACTACTTCTTCTCGTTTGATCGCACGCACGCGAATTCGCACTTGGTGGCAGTGGCAGGAATCGCGGGCGTGGCATTTTTCTTTCTGCACCTGTTTCGGGAGAAGCGCACTCTGCTGCGACAGGGCCCGGTGCAGGTCGTGTTCGCGCTCTTCACGGCCGCGCTTTTTGGCCAGGCCGTCCTGATGATGTGCTATTTCTGGGGGGCTTACGACGAACCGCTGACGGTGAGATTGTCGCTGCCGACGCAGCTGCTCTTCGTGTTGGTGTTCGTTTTTGTTTATCCGCTTCTCGTAACGGCGGGGCAAAAATGGCGCGCGCTCTTGGCCGTGATCCTAGGATACTTTTTTTGTTGGACGGTGCCGACGATCGCGCAACGAGCTTATGCGCATACGAACCTAGCCGCGGAGACGGCGAACTGGCAGCGCGAATACCTTCAATCTCGGGCGGATCGCGGTTTCATCGTGTTGGATCAGACGATGCCGATGCTTTGGGTCACGCATGGCGTGGCCGCGGTGTCGTTTGACGCACTCGCCGAGAGGACGGAGGAATTCATCTATCACTATCGCCGGCGGACGTTCAGCGATTATCTCGTGGTGCAGAAACTCGAGATCCGGGATTTCGCGCGTGAGACGCTGGAGCCGATGGCGAGTGTCGATTTGGGCGACGCGGTGAAGTTGGAGACGGTCCGGGAGATTTTGTTTCGGCCGACCTATGTGATCCGTTTGAGCCGAATCGTGTCAGTGGACGAAGATCGCCTGCGAGCGTGGAGCAAGCGAACGATGCAGCCATCCGGCGCGGCTGAATCCGAGCAGGATGACGGTGAGCGGAAGGCGCTCGAGGCGAAGCTGGTTCAAGAATGGTTGAAGAAGCTGCCGTAGCAGGAAGGGCTCGGACCGCCGAGGAATGCTTCAGCGGGAGTGTCGCGCGGCGTCCGCCTCCGCGGTGCGGACGGCATCGAGGAGTTTTTGCAGCTTCGGAAGGGATCGTTGGTGGGCGGTGGCTTGGGCGCGTTCGAGCTCGAGCTTCGCGGCGTCGAATTGATAAAACCTGCAGAGCAGAAGTGCCGCGTAAACGTGCAACGGTTCAGGATGGTCGCTCTGTCGTTGAGCCCAGCGAGCCCAGGCGAGTGCAGCTTCGGGCTGTTGTCGATCCCACGCACTTAGCCAGCGATCGATGCCGGAAACGGTGCTGGGAAAACTCCGCAGAAGCTGCGCGCGGAAGTCTTTCGGATCACGAGGAGGCGCGGCCTCCCAAAGCTGGAAAACGAGAAAGGCATGCAGGGTGAGGAGTGCGCATGCGGCGATGATCGATATTTGTGCAGACAGGCGGACAAGCCGGGGTGCGAAGCAGGTTGAGCTGCCGACCGGACATCCGGCAGCGCCGGCGAGCAGTGCGGCGGGCATGAGCAGGACGGCGTGATAGAATACGCCGTCGAGCAGACCCGCGACGAGGCAGACGATGAAGGCAGCTGCGGCGACCTGCTGCGGATTCAGTTCGGCTGGCGTATGAGTGCGGGCGTATAAGCCTCGCCAAGCCTGTCGCAATAGCAGCGCCCCGAATGGGATGGCGCCGAACAATCCGACGTCGAGCGCGAGTTGAAGAGGCCAGTTGTGCGGCTGATTTCCGTCCTGCTTCGGATGGATGAAGCGATAGGCGTCCGCGCCGTGTCCGAACCAGGGTGAGTCGATGATGTTCGTCCAGGTGACGTGCCAGAAACTCAGGCGCGTAGAGGTCAACTCGTCGGCAGACGTTGCGGCTGCGGAGCGGGCGATGGCGCTCCACCAGCCGAGATAGGGCTCGGGAGACCAGTGAGCGCACGAAAGGAGGAAGCCGCAGCTGAATATGAGCGCGGCGCGGCGAAGGATTTTGGGTCGGGCAGGTGCGGGAGCGAAGGTCAGCCAAATGATCACGCCGGCGATAACGGCGAGCAATGGGGCGCGTCCGCCCGACCAAAGCATCCCGCCACAATTCGTGATCGCGACCAAGCACGCGAGCCAGTGCTCGCGGCGATGGCGCGGTGCGATGCACGCCCACCCGATGCCGGCGATCGTGCCGATCATCATGTGCAGGCCGAAAAGCCTCGCGTGGCCGTAGTGAGCGAATTGGTTGACAGCGGTGCCAGGCGTCCAGGTGAACCAGATCGCAAGGCATCCCAGCGCGGCCCCGAATGAGATAGCGGCGAGAAGGAGCCGCACGCAGATGGGGTTGTGTGCGCTGCGGCGCGCAACGACGGCGCCGACCAGGATGCAGACCCACGTGCTGGAGCCAACCAGTGCGGGTGCGGGGCGGGCTGACATGAAGGCGGCGGCGATCGCGACAGCGGCGGACACCATCAAAAGCCATCGGTCGATTGTCTCGCAACGGGCGTCGCACGCGCGGGCCGAGGTCGCTCCGCGGAACAACAACGCCGGCAAGAACAGGAGCGGTGCAAAGCGATCGTAATCGACGGGAAGATTGGAAAGAAACGGGAGGACTGCCACGACGCCGGCGCACCATGAGACCGCCGCGCGGGATGGCAGCGTCTTCTGGGCGGGAGGAAGAGTCGTCATGGTGCCGATGCCGCAACCGCTTCTTCGACCACGGCGGCCAAGTCGCTGGCGGAGCCTTCGGTGGCGGCCTTGAGTTCATCCGCGTCCAGGCGGTATACGAAAATCGAATACCCGATCGTCGCTTCAGGTCGGCGCACCTTGAGATAGGTGGAAAGTCGTTGGAATCTGAGACGCGCGTAGTCGTTGCCCGCGGCAGAGAGTTGGGCTGCGGTGATCCCTTCTTGGCTAATGACAACGGCGGGACCTGCGGCGGGGTCGCGAACGTGGCGTGCGATGAGATGCAGGTTCTGGTAAATTGCTTCCATTCCCGGTCCCCATCCACGACGTGGATACGGCTGCGGTTGCTGCAGAGCGGTGGCGCTGATGCAGTAGAGACCCGGCTGCAATGCGCGCCACGGATCAGCCTGCGGGATTTCGGAGGAGGGGGTGAGAGGTTGCGCGTTGATCCCCTCGTAAGTCGGGTCGCCCATGCCAAAGTATTCGAGATACACCGGTTCATCCGGCGCGCGATGAGCTTGGAGCCACCGGCTCAATCCGGGGAGATCCTGTCCCCAGTCGAGCGAGCTATCGACGAGATGCCAGTAAGCGCGTTGAGGGCCGCCGATGATCTGGTTGAAGTAGGCGAGGTAGTGCGGTCGGATCGCGAACGATTCGCCGATGTGCCAGCCGGAGCATATCAGCAGGAAGGTCCAGCCGAGTCGTCGTGCGGAAGAAAAAAGCAGGGGCACTCCGCCGATGAGGATGAACAGGACCGGGAAGGTCGGAAGGATGTGGCGATGACCGATGTTGAGGCTGCTGCCCAGGGCGGCGATCCAGTATAGTGCCAGCAGTGTCAGCAAGGGAGCGACGAGCCAGAGCTGGTTGGCCGCTGCGGCGCGAGTTCGCGAGCGGAGCGCTTGTCGACACCAGAAGACCAGACCGGTCGCCGTCACGACGAGCACCGGCAGAGAGGTTTTGACGAGAAATGCGAAGGGGAAAAACTCCGGCCATCCGTCAACGCCGAGCTCGCCGCGAAAGAAAGCGATGCGGTTCTGGGAGAACTCGTCGACGAACGCGGCGCCGTAAATGAATGCCTCGGGTAGCACGTGCCAACTCCGCAAGCTGGCGAAGATGCTTTCGCGCAGTGTCCCGTCATCGAGCAGCGAGGACCAAGGTCGCACGAATTGCAGCGTCTGGGCGCTTTCGTGCGCTGAGAACCGAAAATCGTAGAACGCCCAAATGATGCACCAGGCGACCAATCCGTGAACGAAGCCGAGGCTCAGCAGGCGAAGGATTGCGCGGGGGACGTCGTGTCCCTTGCGCGCCTCGCCGAGAAGATGCAGAAGGGCGAGCAGGCTTAGCATCGGGCCAAGGAGGACGGCGGAGAACTTGGCGACGCAGGCAAGTCCGAGCGTGACACTGCTTAACAGGAGTCGGAGGGGACTCGGGCGCTCCAGGTGCCACCACCAGGCACTGACGGCGGCGAGAAAGAAGAAGGCCATCGTGGCGTCAGAGGTCGCGAGCGATCCGTGCGCGAGAAACGTGGGAGAGAACGCGAAGAAACCGAGCGAGACGAACGCGCATTTCCAACCGAAGAGCCGTCGCGCCCAGAAGAAGATGAGCAGACCGGTGGCTGCGCTAAAGAGGGAGATCATTGCGCGTCCAGCGAAGATCATTAGATCGGTGTTGTTGCCGGACCGATACAGGAACTCGCGTCCGACAACCCAGATGTTGGCGTGCTGCCACTCCGGGTTGTTGGTCGTTTCGGGGAGCCGCGGGTTGATCCACTGTATCGGGAGCGCGGCCCAGCGCTGCGGAAGATTTCCGTTTTCGGGCTGGAAGCGAAAATCTCCGCGTTTGTTGTAGATGTGACCGGCAGTGAGGTGGGCGATTTCGTCGAACGTGACCGACGTGCCCATTTTCGAGGTCAGCCCGAGCACCGCGTGGAAGAGAGCGAGGAGGACGGCGAGGGAGACGAGAAAAGCGGGCGAAGGTGGACGGGTGGGGTGAGCCACGTTTTGAACTTGGACAAAGTTAGAGGGCGAAACAACTCTCGCGGCTTCATGAACGCCGCCGAATACGCGAACCTCGATGCCGTCGAAAGGACGCACTGGTATTATGCGGGGAAACGCGAGCTGGTGCGCGGGTGGATCGAGCGCGTGTCGCCGCCGAAGCCGGAGGATGTTTTGTTGGATTGCGGAGCGGGGACGGGGAGGTTCGCACTGGAGATGCAGGAGCGGTGTCGCGTGCTCGTGCTCGACGATCACGCGGAAGCGCTGGAGTTGTTGCGAAAACGTTTTCGCGACGAGCAGGTGATCGCGTTGAAGGGCGATTCGGTTCCGTTGCCGGATGCATCGCTCGACTATGTGACGGCGCTCGACGTGCTCGAGCACGTGCCGGACGACGCGGCCGTCGTGAGGGGTTTTTACCGATTGTTGAAGCGTGGAGGCGTGGCGGTCGTGACGGTGCCGGCGAGCATGGCGCTGTGGAGCGACTGGGATGAGGCGTTGCATCATTTCCGTCGATACAACCGGCGACAGCTGAAGGCACTTTTCCCGGCGGAGCAGTGGGAGCTCGTGCACGTTAACTATACGAATGTCGTTGTGTATCCCGCGGTGTGGTTGGTGCGGAAGTGGCGGAAAATCTCGCCCGCGAAAACAGGGGCGGGCTCGAGCGGCGCGCGCGCGGAAGATCGGGAGCCGGCGACCTGGCTGAACGCGTGGCTGAAGGCGATTTTCGTGCGGTTGGGAACGTGGCGCGTGCCGCTTCCGTTTGGCGTGAGCTTAATCCTGGTGGCGCGGAAGCGGTGAGGGGAGGGAGTTGAGAGATGAGAGATGAGAGTTGAGAGAGGGGAAACGTTCACCCCGACTTTGCCGGGGCGGGCTGCTTTCCGCTACGGATTGGGGTCGAGGCCGGTGTTGCGCTTGATGATGTAGTTCGGGCGGCGCTTCACCTCGTCGTAAACGCGGCCGAGGTATTCGCCGAGGATGCCGATGCCGACGAGTTGCACGCCGCCGACAAAAAGGATGAGCGTGACCAGCGTCGTGAAGCCGGTTTGCGCGATTTCGATGCCGAGCAGGCGGCGGATGACGAAGAACATCGCGAGGCTGAAGCCGCTCAGGCTGATCAGAATCCCGGCGAACGTGACGATGCGCAGCGGGAGTTTCGAAAAACTGATGAGGCCGTCGACGGCGTAGCGGATAAGTCGATACAGGCTTTGACCGGGTTCGCCGGCGGCGCGGTCGTCGCGGTCGTAGAACGTGTCGGCGCGGCGGAAGCCGACCCAGGCGCGCAGGCCGGGGAAGAAGCGGTGGCGTTCGGGCAGGCGGTTGAACGCTTCGACGGCGGTGCGATCGAGGAGGCCGAAGGTGCCGGTGTTCGGTTCGATGGGAAAATCGGAGAGCCAGCGGAAGCAGCGGTGGAAAAGTTCGAAGCCGAGGCGGCGAAGGCCGCGTTCCTTGCGCGAGCGGCGAACGGCGAGGACGACTTCGGCGCCCTCGCGCCATTGGGCGACGAGTTCGGGGATGTGTTCGGGCGGATCCTGCAGATCGGCGTCCATCGTGACGACGGCGTCGGCGGAAGCGGCGGCGGCGAGGCCGGCTTCGAGGGCGGGCTGGTGGCCGAAGTTGCGGGAGAGCTCGACGAGTCTGAAACGGGGATCTTCGTGATGAACCGCCGAGATGATGTCGCGGGAGCGATCGCGGCTGCCGTCGTCGACGAAGATGACGGACCAGTCGATCGAGGAATGTTCGGCGAAGACCAGGCGGAGCCGGCGGCAGAGTTCCGGCAGGACGGCCTCTTCGTTCCAGACGGGGATGACGATCGCGACGTGGGGCACGCGTTTCAACGGAAGACGTTGTATTTGACTATCGCATACAAGGCACGGAAGCCGTCGCGCCAGCCGATCTTCTTCCCTTCGGCATAGGTGCGGCCGTAGTAGCTGATGCCGACCTCGTAGATGGCGATATCGAGCTTGGCGACTTTGGCGGTGATTTCGGGTTCGAAGCCGAAGCGGTTTTCCTCGACGCGAATTTTCTGGAGAACGTCGCGGCGGAAGACCTTGTAGCAGGTTTCCATGTCCGTGAGGTTCAGATTGGTGAACATGTTCGAGAGCAACGTGAGGATCTTGTTGCCGACCATGTGCCAGAAATAGACGACGCGATGGGCGTCGCCGCCGGAGAAGCGGGAGCCGAAGACGACGTCGGCGCGACCATCGAGGATGGGTTTGAGGAGCTTCGGGTATTCGTTGGGGTCGTATTCGAGGTCGGCGTCCTGGACGATGACGGCGTCGCCGGTGGCGGCGGCGAAGCCGGTGCGGAGGGCGGCGCCTTTGCCCTGGTTGACGTCGTGGTAGAGGATCTGGTCGACGAGCGGCGCGATCTGGGTGCGGAGGACGT
Source organism: Verrucomicrobiota bacterium (assembly GCA_023391285.1). Taxonomy (GTDB): domain Bacteria; phylum Verrucomicrobiota; class Verrucomicrobiia; order Opitutales; family Opitutaceae; genus Opitutus. The sequence continues at coordinate 10,340 of JAEWBF010000065.1, read as the reverse complement.
CACGGGTGCCGTCGCGCGAGCAGTCGTCGACGATGATGATCTCCTTGCTGGCGACGGGGGCGGCGCGGACTCGCTCGACGATGTGGCGAATGGTTTTCGCTTCGTTGTAGCAGGGGATCACGATGGAGAGCTTCATGCCGGCGTGCGCGAAGGTAGGCAGCGGGGGTTTGAACGGAAGCTGAAATTGGGCGCGGCCGGTGTGGCTCCGCGCAGAAGTGGAACCACGAATGAACACGAACCCGAAGAGCGCGAGGAGCGTGAAAGCGATTCGTCACAGCGCCGTTGCAGGGGTGGTGAACTGAATGCTTTTGGTTAGCGGCCCGTTGACGTGTCTGGCGGTGGAGTCATGCTCGCCCGCACTTGTATTCCCGACTCCGCACTCTGATCGCAGGGCCCGGTGCGCAACGGGCGGCGAGCAACCTTGGCTGGCTGGTGGCCGAAAGGTCGCTGCGGCTCGGATTGAGTTTCGCCGTGGGAGTATGGGTTTCGCGGTATTTGGGCCCGGAGCGGTTTGGCTCGTTGAGCTATGTGATGGCGGTTGTGGCAGTGGTGGCCATTCTCGCTGAATTGGGCCTAGATGCGGTGGTCCGACGCGAGGTGATTGCGGCGCCTGACGCGGCGGAGAGTGCGGTGGAGGCGGCGAGACGATTGCGGTTCATCGGCGCAGTCGGCGGATATGTTCTGCTTGGAATCGTGATCGTGCTGGGCGGCACGAATCCGGACGAGACGATGCTGCTTCTCGTGTTTGGGTTGACGCTCTTCCAGCCGGCGTTGCTGGTGGTGGATCTCTGGTTTCAGGCGCGATTGGAGGCCAAGTATTCGATGATGGCGCAGTCGTGTGCGCTTGCGGGCGGCGCCGCGGTGCGAATTGGTCTGGTGCTGGGGCAGGCACCGCTCACGGCTTTCGCGTGGGCGGCGGTCGCGGAGATGGGAATTGCGGCGTTGTTGCTGGGGTTGATGGCGAGGCGACGCGGCTTGAAGGTTCCGCGGATGGCGGATCGCGCCTTGGCAAGGCGGCTGTTGAAGGAGTCATGGCCGTTGATGGCGTCGGGGTTCGCGGTGGTGCTCTACATGCGAATCGACGCGGTGATGTTGCGGGCGCTGCGGGGAGAAGCGGAGGTGGGAATTTATACGGCGGCGACCCGCTTTGCGGAGATCTGGTATTTCGTGCCGGTGGCGCTGGCATCGAGCCTGTTGCCCGCGATGCTGCGGGCGCGGGAGCGCGGCGCGCTAGAGCATCGGAGACGCTGGCAGCAAGTGTTTGATCTGAACGCGGGGCTGGCCTTGGCGATTGCAATCCCAGGGGCGTTGACGGCGCCGTGGCTGGTGCGAGTTTGCTATGGCGACGCGTATGCGGCGTCGGCGAGCGTGTTGGTGCTGCACATCTGGTCGTGCATGTTTGTGTTTCTTGGCGTGGCGCGGGGCCAGTGGCTCGTGAACGAAAAGCGCCCGTATTTCTATCTGGCGTCCAGCGCGACTGGGGCCGTTTTGAACGTGGCGCTCAATGCGTGGTTCATTCCCGGTTGGGGAGCAAACGGGGCCGCGCTGGCGACATTGATTTCGTTCGCAGCGGCGGCGTGGTTGAGCTCGTTTTTTCATCCCGGGGTGCGTGAGGTGGGCTGGATGCAGACGCGTGCGTTGTTGATCCCCGTGCTCGGGTGGCGATATCTCAGGCGCTCCTGATGCGAACCTCGACGGTGCAACGATCCTTGGTGCGCTGGCGCCGGCGGCTTTTCGAGCTGGCGGGCAGCGATCGCTATTCGTGGCCGGGGTTGGACGGGCTGGATCGCAAGATCGCGAGACATCTGGATTTCGATGGCGGATTTTTCGTCGAGGCGGGGGCCAATGACGGAGTCAGGCAGAGCAACACGTATTGGCTCGAACGATTTCGCGGATGGCGCGGGGTTCTGGTCGAACCGATGCCGGAGCTGGCGCGGGAGTGTCGGAAGAACCGTCCCACGGCGACGGTGGTCGAAGGGGCGCTGGTCGCCCGCGCGGAAAAAACGGATACGGTGGAGATGACGTTTGCAGGCTTGATGTCGACGGCGGCAGGAGCGTTTGAGACGGATGCGCAGACGAGCGCGCATGTGGCGGCGGGATTGCGCGTGGAAAAACTTGCAGTCACGTATGCGGTGAAAGTGGCCGCGCGCACGCTGACGCAAGTGCTGGAGGCTGCGGGCGTGCGGGGAGAGATTCACCTGTTGAGTCTGGACGTCGAAGGGATGGAGGAGGCGGTGTTGCGCGGATTGGATTTCGAGCGCTTTGCGCCACGGATGATCTGTGTGGAGATGCGGCCGGGTTCGGGAGTTACTGAGATACTCGGGTCGCGTTACGTGGAACTCGAAGTGCTGGCGGATTATGGTGAGCGAAGGGACGTGCTTTTCCGGAGGCGAGACGCATGAGCAACGGACAGATTCCGGTGGTGCTCTTCGCATTCAACCGGCCAGCGCACCTCGCGCGGGTGTTGGAGTGCTTACGCGGGGAGCAGGTGCCGCTCGTGATTGCGTTTGCGGACGGACCGCGACGGACGAGCGATCGCGAATCGGTCGAAGCAGTGCGGCAGAGGCTGCGCGAGGTTGATTGGTGCGAAATGCGACTGGTGGAGCGGGAGGTGAATCTCGGGCTGGGTCGCAATGTGCTGGCGGGCGTGAGTGAGGTGGCGGACAGGTATGAGGCGTTTGTCGTGTGGGAGGACGATCTGGTGTGCGCGCCGGGGACGTATGGCTGGGTGTTGGCGGCGTTGCGGCGCTATGCTGCGGATGAACGCGTTATGAGCGTGTCGGCCTGGACGCATCCGCGCGTGACGCCGCGAGATGTCGGAGGACTGCCTTATTTCGATCGCAGAGCCGAATGTTGGGTGTGGGGGGCGTGGGCACGGAGCTGGCGAGGGATGATGCAGGAGACCGCGATCGAGAAAATGAAGGCAGCGGAAGTGGCGGGAACGGCGCCTGGAGCGTATGGGGAGGATTTGCCGCGGATGGCAGGAGAGGAGTTGAGAAAGAATATCTGGGCGGTGCGTTGGCTGTATCATCATTTACAACACGAGGGACTGTGTGTTCGGCCGCCGTGGAGTATGGTGGAGCATATCGGCTTCGATGCGCAGGCCACGCAGGCGGGTGATGCGATCGAGTGGGCGAACCTGGAGTTGCGCGCGGTGCCCCGGATTCCGGAGGTCTGGCCGGAGCCGCAGGAGCATCCGGATTGTCGGGCGCTCTGGGCAGCGGCGACTCCATCTGGGCGCTGGCGTGGGATTGTGCATCGGTTGTGGCTCAAGATCGGTCGAGCACTAGGATGAAAGCGGTGATGAAAAAAATGCTGCCGCCGCGGTGGTGGTGGTTCTTGCGGGGTCTATTCGGGTGGCGGTGGTTCGAGGGAAGTTTCCGCACGTGGGCGGAGGCGCAGGTGGCGGCGAGTGGGTATGATGACGAGTCGATCGTGCAGCGGGTGCTCGCGGCGACGAAGGAAGTCCGCGACGGCCACGCGGCGTTCGAGCGGGACGGAGTGACGTTCGCGACCTATGTGGCGGAGCCGGGCCTGCTACGAGCCTTTGAAAGGCTCGCTGGCGAAGCGGGAGCGATGGGCAACGTGCTGGATTTCGGTGGTGCGCTGGGCACGACGTATTGGCGCCATCGTAGCCGGTGGAAGGCGCTCGGACTCGAGAAATGGGATGTGGTGGAGCAGCCGGTGTTTGTGCGGGCGGCGAAGGAAGTGTCCACGGACGAGCTGCACTTCTTTCAAGATATTGAGGCTGCAGAGCGCGAGCGACGCCATCGTGTGCTGCTATCGTCGGGTGCGCTTCAGTATCTTCCAGACCCGCCGGGCATGTTGCAGCAGTGGATGGCGACGGGATTCGACTGGATATTGCTCAACAATCTTCCGCTTAAGAGTTCGGGCCCGGACCGGATCGCGCTGCAACGCGTGCCGCCGGAGATTTATGCGGCAAGCTATCCGGTATGGTTTTTCAACCGGGGGAAGTTCATGGCGCTACTCGACGGCTGCTATGATGTGGTGAGCGAGTTTGCATCCGAGGCCGAGTGGCAGGTGGGACTGCAGCGATTTGCTTCCACCGGTTTGTTGCTGAAGAGGAGGACGCGCGGGTGAATCATTACTGCACGTATTTCGATCGGGGGTTTCTGATTCAGGGGTTGGCGATGTGGCGGTCGCTGGCGGGACAGGATCGGGATTCGGTGTTGTGGGTGTTGGCGTTGGATGAGTTTACGGCGGAGGTGTTGCGGGAGGGGGGAGGGACTTGGCTGCGGCTGGTGAGGCTGGAGGAAGTCGAGGCCGGGGATGAGGAGTTGAAGGCGGCGAAGGAGAATCGGACGAAGGCGGAGTATTATTTCACGCTGTCGCCGTGCTGGCCGCGGTGGTTGTTAAAGAAGCGGCCGGAGATCGAACGGGTGACGTATCTGGATGCGGATCTGTTTTTCTTTGGGGATCCGGGTGTGATTTTTGACGCGATGGATGAGGCGGGTGCGAGCGTGCTGGTGACGCGGCATCGCTTTCCGTCGTGGTTAAAGCACTACGAGAAGCACGGGGTGTTCAACGTGGGCGTGTTGAGTTTTCGTCGGGATGAGGTGGGGCTGAGATGTCTGGATGAGTGGCGGAAGGAATGTCTGGCGTGGTGTTATGATCGGTTGGAGGAGGGGAGGTATGCGGATCAGAAATATCTGGATGCGTGGCCGGAGACGTTGGGGGGCGCGCTGCTGGTGTTGGAAGATGCCGAGGTGAATGCGGCGCCTTGGAATTGGGTGGGAGTGAAGTGGGAAGTTGGGGAAGAAAGGCGCGGTGGGGGCTCCGCGCCTCCAGCGGAGGTTCACGTGGAGGGGAAGCCGCTGGTGGTTTTCCATTTTGCGCGGTTTCGGCCGATCTGCGGGACATGGTGGTGGCAGTCGGGGCAGCTCGATTATGGGGTAATGCCGTGGCGGCTGAGGAATGCGCTTTATGGGGCGTATTGGCGGGCGTTGGACGCGGCGCGGCAGGAAATCGCGGCGCGGAGGCCGGGATTTGGGTTCCCGGATCGGGCGGCGAGATTCGATCGAAGTTTCTGGCGAGGGCTGCCGTTGCGCGTGGTGTTTGGGAGCGACTGGCTGCGGGTGGGGAATAAATTTGTATCCGGAAGGTGGGGACTGGGGCGATGGTCGGGGCGGGTGTTGGGAGTGTTGCGGCGGATGGGGCGGTGACGTCGCGAGCGCGGCTCGGCGGGGACGCCTCGCCCTACCGCGTGGCGATGCGGCGTTTGAGGCGGATGAGTTGTTTGCGGAGGAAGCGGACGACGGAGAGGACGTCCCAGAACCAACAGCGCCAGGCGGGGGCGTAGCGGTGGCGGACGGCGATTTCTTCGCGGTAGACGCGCCAGTCGCCGCCGTCGCTGGTGCCGGCGATGCCGCACGCCGCGACGCGGAGCGGGATGGGTTTGAAGCGGACGCGGTTTTTCCAGAGGCGGAGGTTGAAGTCGTAGTCGCCCATCACGCGTAGTGAGGTGTCGAATACTCCGTTTTCGTTGAAGAGGGCGCGGCGGTAGAACGTGGCTTGGTGGTGAACGAAGTTGCGGGCGAGGGGGCGGACGTGTTGCGCGAGTTTGTAGATGCGGCCGTCGTCGAAGGCGGCTTCGCCGGTGACGACGCCGGCGGAGGTGGAGGCGAGGGTTTCGAGGGCTTCGGCGAGAACCATGTCGCCGACGAGACGATCGTCGGCGCCGAGGAAGAGGATCCACTCGCCGCGGGCGGCTGCGACACCTTTATTCATCGCTTCGTAGATGCCGGTGTCGGGTTCGGAGAGAAGCGTGGCGAACCGGGCGCGGTGTTGTTGAAGCCATTTCAAGCTGCCATCGGTCGAGGCGCCATCGATGATGACGATATCGGGGGCGACGCGACGCTGAGCCCAGATGCTGGCGAGCGCGGTGGGGAGGCGCGGGCCGGGGTTTTTGCAGACAAGGATGACACTCAGCGTGGGCGTGGCGGACATGCAGAGGACGCGCGGAGAATCTCGGCCGCGGTGCGAGGTGTCGAGGCGAAGGCGGGACATTTTGGTTTAACCGCAGGGAGCGTAACAGGCGCAGAGTTGGCGGGTGACAGAAGGTGCGAGACGTGGCACGTGTTGCGGGCGATGGCTAATGTCGGTTCAGCTCAGTCCAGGCGGACGGTGGTGCCCGTGGTGCGGCTGGAGGAGTTGCGGGAACTCGCGGGCGAGTTGGCGCAGCGGGTGCGGGCGAGTGGGTTTCGCCCGGAGGTGATGGTTTATATCGAAACCGGGGCGCGGTTGCTGGCGCATGACGTGGGGCGGGAACTCGGCGTGGAGAGTGTGCCGATGTGGGTGAGCCGCGGCGGCAGCGGGTTGAAGCAGAAAGTCGCGCCGCTGGTGGCGAGGACGCCGGTGTGGTTGCGGGATGGATTGCGGCGGTTGGAGGAGTGGTCGGGGGTGCATCGGCACACGCGTCGACGGGCGGTGCTGGCGCAGGGAGTGGAGTTGGCGGGAAAGCGGGTGTTGTTGTTGGACGATGCGGCCGACACGGGGCGGACGATTGCGGTGGCGCGGGAGTTGGTGAAACGAGAAGGCGGAGCGGCGGAGGTGAAGGTGGCGGTGCTGGCGGCGACGACGGCGGAGGGGCGGGCAGCGGTGGATTTTTTCGTGCTGGAGAAGAATTCGCGGATGCCGTGGTCGTCGGACAGCGACGAACGGGCGGAGGCGGAGCGACGGGCGGAGGAGTTGCGACCGAAGTATGCGCCTCGCGATCTTTGACATGGATGGGACGGTGCTGCGGGGGAACTCGTGGCAGGAGTATTTTTGGTGGGCGGTGGGTGAGTGGCCGGGCGCGGCGCCGGGATTGTTGGCGCGACTGGCGCTGCGCAAGGGCGGCGTTCTGAGCGCGCGGGCGTTGCGAGATGCGGCGTTGCGGCCGCTGCATGGAAAGTCGCAGGCGGAAGTGGAGGAAGTGGGCCGGCGGGTGTTCGAGGCGCGGCTGCGCGCGCAAATCCGGCGGGCGGCGCGGCGGGAGATCGCAGAAATGCAGGCGCAGGGCTTTTCGCCGGTGCTGGCAACGGGGGCGTTTGAGTTTTTGGCGAGGCCGGTCGCGGAAGAGCTGGGTGTGGGGGAGGTGGTGTGCACGCGGCTCGAATACGATTCCGGCGTCTGCGGAGGACGTATTCGTGGTTTGGAGACGCGCGGTGAAGAGAAGGCGGGGGCCGTGCGGGAGCGTTTCGCGAACCGCGCGGTGGAGTGGGCGGGCAGCCGCGCGTATACGGATGATCTCGAGGATCTGCCGTTGTTGAACCTGGTGAGCGATCGCGTGCTCGTGAGCGCAGCGGGGCGAAGCAGGACGTTTCAGCTGCCAGAGAGCGTTCGCGCGGTGATCTGGCCGGATGATTGAGCGACTTCGCGCCGAGCGGAGGAGAAGAGTGTGAAAAGTAGGAACACGGAGCTCAGGAAGGTTAAGAGAGCGCCGTGCTCGATGAGCCAAGGTGAGGGCTGGCGGGGAGTGCCGGGTGGGGCGAGCAGATCGGGAGGAAGGATTTGGCGGAGGAGAGGTTCGTCGAGCGATTGTCGCACGGATTCCGGGTGGGATGGATGCAGCGCGCGAGCGGCGAAGGGGTTGGAAAGAAGGTGGGGATTGCCGGCAGCGAGATACTCGCGAACGGCCTCGGTGCCGACATGGTCGAGCAGGCGTTTGTGCGGGAGGTGGGTGGTGAGGTTGGTTTCGGTGAGGGCGATCAAGCCGGCGGCAGCAAGGGCGCCCCATCCGAGGGCGAGCAGGCGGGCTGGTCGATTGGCGCCAGCGGTGAGCTGGAGCAGCGCGTAGATTTGCGCGGCGAAACTGGGGAGGAACGAGTCTTGATAACGGGAGAGCGGGCCGATCGACCAGAGTCCCGCGCCGCGGCTATACGCGATGGCAAGGGCGTGCAGGAGGCCGAGAGCGCCGAAGGCGAGTGCGCAGCGGTCGGCGGCGTCGAGGCGGGTTCGACGACGCAGGCGCGTGTAGAGCAAGGCGAGAAGCGGGGCCTGAATCAGAAGGCAGAGCCAACCGCGATCGACGAACGGCCAGGATAGACAGCGCGAGGCGAGCGTGAGGAATTGTTCAACCGTGGCGGCGTGCAGCGGCGCATGATGAGGCGCGTCGGCGCGCAGGAGAACGCCGAGTGCGACGGAGGCGCCGAGGATAGAGAGCCCGCCAAAGTGAAGACGGCGGCGGTTGCTGTTCCGCATCCGTGCCATGGCAACACCGAAGGCGACGAAGGAGCCGAGCAGGCCGCCTCCGTTGGAGAAAAGAACGAGGAAGCCTGCGGCGGCGCCGATCGACCAGCGCAACGAGAACGGCACGGCGACGGCGGCTCCGGTGATCGCGAGGACGGAGAGCAGGTTGCAGAGCGCAGCTTGCGACTGGCTGCCCCAGAGTGCGTTTTGCCACCCGGCGGGTAATGCGAACAGGAAGGCGACCGGGCCGATCAGCGCGATGCGCGAGCGCGGCCCGAGCGGAGGAAGGAGAGATTGAGCGACCGCGGCGGCGGTGGCGGCGTGGAGAATTGCGTTGAGAATTTGCTGGGCCCAGACGTCCCAGAATCCGCGGAGTTCGAGCAGGGAGAGATCGAGCAAGCGGGTGAGAGCGATGCGGTGTTCGTTGTGAGGCCGGAGGAGTTCGCGCCAGTCGAAATCGCCGCGAAGCCACGGCAGAAAAAGCGAGAGCGCTTCGGCGTCCCACTGGTCCCAGAAAGGAAGCGGCGAGCCCCAAGTGCGAATGAGCCAAAGGCGGGTGGCGAAGACGAACAACGCGGCGCCGCAGAGAGGAAGGAAGGAGAGACGTGGTCCCGTCATGCGCCGGAGTCGCGCCAGCGGGGGAAGGTGAGGAGGAGGATTTGGAGGTCGAGCCAGATGCTCCAGTTTTCGATGTAGTAGATGTCGTGCTGGACGCGGGCGGCGAGGTCGGTGTCGCCGCGGAGACCGTGGACTTGGGCCCAGCCGGTCATGCCGGGTTTGACGAGATGGCGCGGAAGGTAGTGCGGGATTTCGCGGGCGAGTTGGTCAACGTGGTAGGGGCGTTCGGGGCGCGGACCGACGAGACTCATGTCGCCGCGGAGGACGTTCCAGAATTGGGGGAGTTCGTCGATGTTCCAGCGGCGGAGGAAGCGACCGATGCGGAGGAGGCGCGGATCGTGCGCGGCGGTGGATTGGTGGGCGGAGTCGGATGCGGCGGCGTCGGGGCGCATGCTGCGGAGCTTGTAGAGCGTGAAGCTGCGATGGCCGGCGCCGATGCGGGTTTGGCGGAAGAGAGCGGAGGCGTGAGGTGATTCGCGTTTGATGAACGCGGCGGCGACGAGGATGACGGGAGCGGAGAGAACGAGGCCGAGGAGGGCGCCGATGAGGTCGATGGTGCGTTTGAGGGCGCGGGAGAAGAGGCGGTCGATGGCGAGGGATTCGACGCCGAGAATGGGAACGCGTCCGATGGTTTGAAGCCGAAGGCCGCTGAGAAAAATGTCGAAGGCCCCGGGGACGATTTTCCACTCGATGTAGTGGCGTTCGCAGAGATCGACGATGCGTTGGAGGTCGGCGCGGGGGAGATCGAGACGAGTGGCGATGAGGACGTCGGGCGCGAGGCGCAGGAGGGTGTTTTCGAGTTCGTCGAGGGTGCGGAGACGTTCGACCGGGGGTGGAGTCGTGTAACCTAATAGGTTACACGAGTCCGGCGGGTCGAGGGGCAGGAGGAGGATGCGGGCGAGCGAAAGCGGATGGGAGGAGTTGGGGTGGAGTTCGGCGGCGAGGAGCCGGGTTTGTTCGTCCCAGCCGAGGATGACGGTGCGGCGGCGGAGGCGGGAGAGGAGGGGCGTGCGGGTGAGGACGGCGTAGGCGAAGGTGCGCCAGAGGTGGAGGAGGACGACGACGCAGGTGAAGGCGAGGAGAGCGAAGAGGCGGGAGATGGGTGGGTCGAATTTGAGAACCAGCGAGATGCCGAGGTAGGCGGCGAGCCAGAAGGCGGCGCCTTTGAGGATGGCGTTGAGGCTTTGGTAGCGGCGAAGGAGCAGGCGGGAGTCGTAGAGGCCGAATTGGGCAAAGGCGGCGATGAGGAGGGCGACGCCGACGAGGAGGAGCGGAAGGTAAGTCCCGAGGGTTGCATCCGGAACGTCGATACCGATGCGGCCGAGCGGAGATTCGTAGCGGAGGAGCCAGCCGAGGAGGAGGCCGGCGAACGTGACGGCGGTGTCGCCGGCGAGCAGCGCGAGAGGGATGACGGTGTCGCGAAGCGGATTGGACGGGCGGCGCACGGAGGAGGAGGAGCGAAAGCGAGCGTGGAGCGGAAGCGGAAGGAGGGCGGGGGGCGGGCGTAGGAGCGGCGGGGTCGGGTGGCCCCG
>JAEWBF010000133.1 GCA_023391285.1 Verrucomicrobiota bacterium | reverse complement strand
CGGCGTCCCGACGGTATTGCTCCGTAAACTTGCGACGGCGCATTGCGCCGTCTGAACTCGATTGGGTCATTGGTAGGCTCTCTTTCTTGAGCCCAACTCGTGTCCGTCAAACCGGGGCAACCTCAATTGAGACGATAAACGCCGGATTCAACGTATACAGCCTTGAGCCGTCGTCGAACACCACGGCACCCGTGTCCGGAAACGAGATTTGTTCAGGTCGGGCTACGACGTAAGAGCCCTGACCATGCATGTTGATGGTAAATTTCGAGAACGGACTTGCCTGAATCAAAGCGTGAAGTGTCGGAAGCATGGGAACGAATTCATCGGTTTCTGCTGCAACCGGAGCACGGTGATCACACGCGCCAGTGAGCGCGACGTCGAACTCACGGCCACATGCGAGGAGCTACATCGCCCTCGGTCGAGTAACGTTCCTAAACAAGTTCGGCCGCACCCTTAGCGGCAAACAACTCGCGCGCATCGACATGAGCAGACCCACCTCTCCGCCCCGCCTCCACAGGATTCACCCGCTCATTCTCCCTCCCTCTGTGCCTCCGTGTCTCTGTGGTAAAAAATTGGTGGATCGCGGGAGCTGCACCCGTCGCTCCGAATCGAACCCATCATCCGCCCCTCCTCCGCGATCAAGGTCCACGCCTCAGCAGATAATCCAAGGCTATCACCGCGCCGGTGAGCGCAAAGAAGCCGCCGAGAAAGATCAGGAGCACCTTGAGTTTCGAGGGAGCGTTCGCCCTCGCCGCGGCGCGGGCGACGCGATGACCTTCGACGATCCGCGCGCCGTGCCGCTCGCCCTCCGGCCCCGGAGCGAGCGGGATGCGCAGGTTGATGTGCGCGGCTGGACCTTTCGGCTTCACAATGGTGAAATGAAAATCCATCCACTCCGCGTAAGCCCGCACAGCGACATTCGATTCGAATGAAACGAAATGCTCGCCGACGAGGAGCGAGTCGCCGGTCACGACGATTTCGATCCCCTCCGGGCCACACGGTTGATCGAGGTTAACGCAGTTCGGGCGGATGCCTTCGCGTTGGTCCCACTCTCGGCTGTGACCGCGGAACCACTCCCAGCGCGCGCGATCGACTTTCCACCGCGCGATGACGCCGACCCCGGCCTTCAACCGCCGATACTTTTTCCCGTCGCTCCAGCAGATCAGCATCCAAACTCCGCTGAACGTCGCGCCTGCCATCCCCACCCACATCAGCGCCCAATGCAGCCCGCCTCCCACGCTCGCCTCCGGCAAAGCCCGCATTGCCAGCAACACTGCAATCGAAACGCCCAGCACCACCGCCGCACGGTTCCGCGAACGAGTAGGATCGCCCATCATCGCCAACACGAAAGCAGAAGGTGAACCACCGGTCACGCGGAGAGTAGCCAACTGCGCTGCGCCCGCTACCGAGGTTCCATCCCGAGTGAAGACTCGCCCCATGCGCCCTTCGGCTCCACCCCACCTCCTTTCGCTTGTTTAGCGGGCCATAAATCCCCCCGCGTCATTCGTGTATTCCGTGGGCCCATCAAATCCGTGTTCATCCGCGTCCATCCGTGATTAAACTGATTCGTCCGGCCCGACTTCGTGTCCATTCGTGGTTTCACTTATCTTCTTTGCGCCTCCTGCGCCTCTTTGCGGCCGTTGCAAAGATCGAAAATTCACCCGCCTCCTCCTCTCTCAACTCCCCTCCTCCTTTCGCCTCCTTCGCGTGTTTAGCGGGCGATCAAATTCCCTCCGCGTCATCCGTGTATTCCGTGGGCCCATCAAATCCGTGTTCATCCGCGTCCATCCGTGGTTAAACTGATTCGTTCCACCCGACTTCGTGTCCATTCGTGGTTCACTCACCTTCTTGCGCCTCCTGCGCCTCTTTGCGGCCATTTCAAAGATCGAAAATTCACCCGCTCCTCGCCACTCATCTCTCACCCCCCCTCCTCCTTTCGCTCGTTTCGCGTGTTTAACGGGACATCAAATCCCTCCGTGATTTTCGCGTCCGGGCCTTTGACCCGCCGCCCGCCATCCCTAAATCTGACCGCCCATGACCGACAACCCGTTTACCCCGACCTCATGGCTTGCGCCGCGCGTGGCCAGTTTCCTCGCTTGCTTGGCGCTCATGCCCCTGGCCGCTGCCCAGAGCCCGCAGACGCTTCAAGCCGCCTACAAAGGCGCCTTCCGCCTGGGCACCGCCGTCAACGAAGCCATCGTCGCCGGCGAGCCGCCCGAATTGCAGCAGATCGCGATCCGCCAGTTCAATGCCATCACGGCGGAGAACGTGCTCAAAGCCGAGGAGGTGAATCCCCAGTCGGGCGTCTTCGACTTCGCCGCGGCCGACGCCTTCGTCGAATTCGGCGAGAGGCACGACATGTTCATCATCGGCCACACGTTGATCTGGCACAATCAGACGCCGTCTTGGTTTTTCCATGACGACAATGGCCAGCCCAACACCCCCGAAGCCCAAAAGGAAGTCCTGCGCCGCCACATCGAGAAAGTCGCCGGCCACTACAAAGGCCGCATTCACGCTTGGGACGTCGTCAATGAAGTGATCGACGACGATGGTTCCTACCGCCCCACCACCTGGGTCAAGAGCATCGGCGACGGTGACGAGCTCGTGCGGCTGGCGTTCAAATACGCCGCCCAGTATGCGCCCGACGCCGAGCTCTACTACAACGACTTCAACGCCTGGCGCCCAACCAAGCGCGACGGCATCGTCCGCATGGTCAAGATGCTGCAGGCAGCCGGCATTCGGATCGATGGCGTGGGTATCCAGGGGCATTGGGGCCTCAACTATCCAAAAAACGAATACATCGAAGCCGCCATCGACGCCTACGCCGCGCTGGGCGTGAAGGTCATGATCACCGAGCTCGACGTCGACGTTCTCCCGCTCACCAAGGAAGGTCAGATCATCGGCCAGGGCATGATGCACCCGCAGTTCCAACTCGAGGAGTTCAAGACCTTCCTCGACCCGTATCAGAACGGCTTGCCCGCCGAGCAGCAAACCGCCCTGGCCAACCGCTACGCCGAACTTTTCGAAATCTTCTACCGCAAGCGCGACAAAATCGACCGCGTCACCCTCTGGGGCATCCACGACAGCATGTCCTGGAAAAACGACTACCCAATTCCCAACCGCACCAACTACACCCTTCTCTGGGACCGCGCGCTCCAGCCCAAGCCCGCGCTCGAAGCGGTCCTGCAAGTCCCCGCCAAAGCGAAGTAGCCTTTGGCCCCGCTGGCGCACGCCCATCGCAAGCGTGCGCCGATCTCTGCGGCGCCTCCTATTTAGCGACGTAGTCGAAGACGAGGACCTTGTCCAAGACCGGCCCCAACAAAGCGACGAAGGCCTTGTGGTCGGGGTGCGGGAGGTAGATCTCGAGGTCGGGCTTGGATTTGAACGTGACGAGGAAGCAGTGCGTGAACCCGTTGGCCAATCCCTCGGGGCTGACGTTGGTGCCCCACTCGAACGCCTGGATCTGCGGGATCTTGGCCTTCAGCGCGACAAAGGCGTCTTCGATCTTCTTCACGTCGGCCGCACTCGCGCTGTCCTTGAACTTGAACAGCACGATGTGCCGGTAAGGGGCTTCGTCCGCAAACGCGGTGCCGACGCCGAGACCGAGGAAAACCAGGAGGAAAGAGAGGAGACGTTTCATCTCGAAAGCACTAGCCCGCACGCGCGACACCGGCAAGCGACGAGAGCATCGCGGCCGCGTTGTCCGCTTAGAAGCCAATGCTGCAGAGGTTCGATGATACGGATCGGCTATCATTGAGCTAAACCCGCGGAAAACGTCACGTCGTGACGCTCGATCGAGAGGGCCGACGCTACGATCGGTCGAGGGTCGAGTCGTGATGCGTTCATGTCTTCCCTGATTGCGTCAGACTTGGGTTGGCTGGCGCGGGAGTTTTTCGCTGCAGCAGCGGCTCAACCCGGAAACGCGGCTCTCACCCAGGTTGGCACGGCCCCGTCTGACCGCGCCTGGCCTGCCTCTTGTGCTCAACGGGGCGCGTCACTTCGCGCGGGCAAAAGGCCAGCCGTTCGACGTCAGCCAGCCGATGATCACCCGTTGCCACTCATCCGGCGGGAGGAGGAAGAAGCCGTGTTGGCCCTGGGCGAAGAGTCGCGCTTCCACCGGGACGCCGGCGTGTCGAAGCGCCTGAAAGAACACGATGCTGTTGTCCACGTCGACGAGCCGGTCATCGGCCGCATGCAGGATCAAGGTGGGAGGTGTTTCCTTGGTCACCTGGAGTTCACTGGAGAACTGACGCACGTCCTCTTCCGACGGCTCGGGGCCGAGCAACGCCTTGCGCGAATCGAGGTGAGTGATCTTCGCGTCCATGCTGATGACCGGATAAACCACCACGAGGAAGTCCGGACGCAGGCTCACTTGCTCGGGATTGTCGATATACGACTTGGTGAAGTGCGTCGCCAGGGTTGAGGCCAAGTGGCCTCCCGCGGAAAACCCGATGGCACCGACCCGGGCCGGATCGAGGTTCCACTCCTTCGCGTGCAGGCGGACGAATCGCAACGCCTGTTGGGCATCTTGGAGGGGGCCGATGGATTTGTTTTCCATCGTCCGATCGCTCGGTATCCGGTATTTCACGACGAACGCCGCGAAGCCGTGGCTGACGAAAAAGCGTGCCTGCTGGACGCCCTCGTAATCAAACGTGAGCCCCGCGTAGCCTCCTCCCGGGAAGATGACGATGCTCGCACCGTTCGCCCGGCTCGGCGCGGGCAGATAAACCTGGATCTGCGGACGAGAGACGTTTCGCACAAAGCCGCGATCCGCGCCGGACTCTTCGTCGGGGCCCGGTTTCGAATTGGGGATCTCACCGTCGCCGTAAAGCGCGAAGCTTTGCATGGGCGGCGGGAAATGGAGGTTCCTATCCGGAGGCGCGCTGGTGGTCTTCTGCCCCGCGGCGGTCTCGGCGTTTTGGCCGAGAGCAAAGGGCGCGATGCTGGCGAAAACAACAACGAGGACGGCGGTCGGGAATTTCATGGGGAAGTCCGCAGCACAACGCCGGGCCACATCGTGGTCGAGAAAACAGAGCGCCGCGCCGCTCGACGTCCGGGACGAACCAACCGCCGCGTGCGCAGACCGGCTTTGCTGGGCGCGTAGGGCCGCGTGGAGAGCTTCGCACCGCGGACGGTTGTGCAGGATGATATTCACGCACCCGCCGGCGATGAGCGGGGTTGGCACCTCCTGTTGGTAGCGACGTGCTGCATCAGCTGCCGACAATGACCAACCAAGAAGACCCCGCTCTGCTCACCCCGCCGCTCTGGCAGCCGCATAGCGTCGATCAGAGATATCATCTCTCTGCACGGAGCCGCAGCGCAGATATCAAATCTATCATCGGAGCGCGCCTTCTCGGATCTATCATAGCTACGCTCGTCAATAAGGTGTCGCGTCGGACGCTTACTCCGCCCAAGCGCACCGGCCCATTGGACACAGGCATGGCCGTCTGCCCCACGCCCCACGTGGCGCTCGACCGAATGCTTACGCCTTAAATCGATGCCTCAGCGCGATCGATGATGGCTTGATACCGGCGCACGACCGCGCCGGCCTGCTCTACGGCGTCAGTCGCGACCGGCACACGGAGCGTCACTGCCGATCGACGAGATTGGGTCGTCGCGCTCGAGGTCCGGACTTGGGTAGTCAGCGTCATGGAGAACTCGAGTGACGGAGGGTCGGAGGCAACGTAGCGCACGCTCCGAACGCGTCTCCCGCCGTAAACGGACAGCGGAAAATAGCCGTCCTCAATCAGCACCCCATGATCGGAAAAGATGACCTCCACGCCCTCTTCGGGCACCGTCTGGGGCGGCAGGTAGAAATTCGTCATGACGCTGCTGGCGGAAATGCGTCGGTCTTGTTCGCAGAAACGCTTGAATTCGTCGCTGGGCACGGTCCAGCGAGCGATAGCGCTCCGGCCGCGCCGCATGTCGCGGACCAGGCCAATCTTGGTCAAGTAATGAACAAAGACGATGGGACAGATCAGCGCGGGGAAGAGTCCGAGCATGAGGAGCGGCGACCCTGACCGCCCAGTTGCGCGCATGTCCGAAATCCCAAGAAGAACGAGAACGACGGCAGCGACCGTGCAGAGACCGAAAAGCACCGCGTTCCGCGCCGGATGCCGCACGCCACGGCTTCTCGAAATTCTGCTTTTCATGCGCAGCCTACGATCAGGTTAGCGTGTCCATCGATCTGCGGTATCGAAACTCAAACTACGATCGCTTCCAGAGAAAAAGCCGGTCCTACAAGTCCCCGCCAAACCGAAGTAGCGTTCGGCACGGCTAGGATCGCGCCAACTGCGAGCGGGGGGGAAATAGGTGCGGCGCTTCCGACTGACAGACCCAGGTTCGAGGCGGTGCTTCCGAAAGTCACGCAATCGCCACTTCGACTCCGCTTATGCCTTGAACAATCGGAAGCTCACCTCGTAACGGAAGAATTCTATGTTCGTAGCCACACGCAGCGCACGCCGAATTCGCTGATCATCTTCCAGCGCAATGATGGCTCCACGCACGGTTTGGTTCTCCTCAGCGAGTTCATCGAGCACGTAGCCCATGTATCGCTGGATCTGGCCGACGACCGAATCACTCGCGCGGCCCTTCTTCAACTCGACGACGAGGAGCTCTTTTTGGTCTTTGCTGATGGCCAGGATATCGATCGGGCCTGTGTCCGTGGGATACTGTTGGCCGTCCCCGCTTTCGTCTTGGAAAAGGTCGTAGCGCTTTCCGAGTTCCGTTTGCTTCCAGTTCTGAACCAAAAAATCCTCCAGATGCTTCTCCAAGGCGAAGACAGTCGGATCCTCAACCGTGCTATCGTTCGCGACCAGCGCGGGCGCCGCCGTTTGTCCGGTCAATTTATCGAGTTCCTGATGATGACCGGATCGGCTTAGGTTGCTAACCGTGCCGATCGAACCTGCGGAGTTCCTCAAGCCCTCGCTCATGTCTTCCCGCCTCACATAGACGTCAGCCCAACGAATCGGCCGGCGATGACAGAGTATCTGTCCAGGCGCGTAGTAGTAATCGCCCGTGACCTCCCCGACGCGATAGCGACCGGTTCCGTCAGGCGAGAGCACGATGTCACCAACTTGGATGCCTTTGGCGACGGTCCACAGGAACCCACAAGCTAGGCCCGCAGCGATCCTGGACTTGTCGGGACGGTTCTTCAGGTAGACCGGCATATAGCGCTCGTTGAAGTCGCGCCAGAGTTCCGGAAGCTTGCCGGAAAGGTCTTCTTCGATGCCGAAATCAGCTCCAATAAACCCACCCGAGAAACACTCATCCGCATAGATGCTCTTCTTACCAAGCATCACCCGATAATAGTTCCCCGAATATTGGCCGGCCTGCGTGGCAACACGTGGTGAACTCCAGGCGGGTTCCTTCCACTCCGCAGAAAGGATTTCGGTCCTCGACTCATCTTTAAACGTCAGGCGCGTGACTCCGAGCAACATACCGTTGGCGCGGTTGAACTCCGGATATGAATTATAATCCAGTTCGGCGATCACTCTCTCAACCCGCACATCACATTTTGCTTCGAGCTTCCTTCCCTCACGAGAGCCGACGCGGTGAACCTGCGCGGGAAGGAAACCTTCTTCTCGGAAGAACCGCGCCGGAAGAATGTCTGGATGCGAGTTGAGTCTCTTACCTGGCCAAAAGAACGAAATGGTAGGTTCGTCCGGAGAACCGGAAGACGCGGGGTGAGACATGTCGAAGATGGATTCGAGAGAAGGAAAAACCGACAGACGCTAAGCGACGAGATCAGGACGTCTTGCTCAAACCTGAAGCCACCGCCCGAAAACTCGCGAGCCCCGCCTCGATATTTTCGATGATCTCCTCAGCGAGATCGGCCGGCTCGGGAAGATTGTCGAGGTCGGCGAGGCTGTCGTCTTTGAGCCAGAAGAGGTCGAGGCTCGTTTTGTCGCGGGCGGCGAGCTCGGCGTAGCTGTATTTCCGCCAACGGCCGGTTGGGTTCTTCTCCGCGTGCCACGTCTCCTTCCGCTTGTGGCGGTTCTCCGGGTTGTAGCACGCGATGAAGTCGGCGAGGTCCTCGAAGCGCACCGGTTTCCGCTTCAACGTGTGATGGATGTTGGTGCGGTAATCGTAATACCAGACTTCCTTCGTCGCGACGTCTTTGCTCGCCGGACGGTTGTCGAAGAAGAGCACGTTGGCCTTCACGCCGTTCGCGTAGAAGATGCCGGTCGGGAGTCGGAGGATCGTGTGGAGCTCCGTCGTCTCCATGAGCTTCTTGCGCACCGTTTCGCCGGCGCCGCCTTCGAACAGCACGTTGTCGGGCAACACGACCGCGGCGCGGCCGGTGGTCTTCAGCATCGAGCGGATGTGCTGGAGGAAGTTGAGCTGCTTGTTCGACGTCGTAGCCCAGAAATCCTGCCGGTTGTAGACGAGGTCTTCCTTCTCCTGCTCGCCGTCCTCGTTGGTGAACGTCATCGAGCTTTTCTTGCCGAAGGGCGGATTCGCGAGGACGTAGTCGAAGGTCTGCGAAGGCTGTGCGACGAGGGCGTCGGTCGAGGCGATGAGACTGTCGCCGTCGATTTCACCGATGTTGTGGAGAAACAGATTCATAAGGCACAGGCGGCGCGTGCCCGCGACAATCTCGTTGCCGTGGAACGTCCCGTTTTTGAGGAAACGCTTCTGCGCCGGCGTGAGCGGCTGACTTTTCAGGTGGTCGTAAGCCGCGAGAAAGAAACCACCCGTGCCGCACGCCGGATCCGCGATCGTCCTGCCCGGCTCCGGCCCGACGCACGCGACCATCGCTTTGATGAGCGCTCGGGGAGTGAAGTATTGGCCGGCACCGGACTTGGTGTCCTCAGCGTTCTTCTCGAGAATGCCTTCGTAGATGTCGCCCTTGGTGTCGGCATCGAGCGTGGTCCACGTGACGTCGTCGACCATCTCGATTAGGCGCGCGAGTTTGGCAGGGTCCTGGATCTTGTTCTGCGCCTTGGTGAAGATCTGCCCGAGCATGCCCTTCTGGTTGCCCAGCTCGCGCAGTGCCTCGACGTAGTGCAGCTCAAGTTCGGCGCCCTTGAGCGGACGCATCACGGGCCACGCGTAGCGCGCGGGCACGCCAACCTTCCGGTTGTGCGGCGGCTTCGCATACTCGTCCGCCATCTTGAGGAAGATGAGGTAGGTGAGCTGCTCCAGGTAGTCGCCATAGCCCACGCCGTCATCGCGCAGCGTGTGACAGAAGGACCAGACTTTGGAGATGATGCTGTCGGTGGTCATAAGTCTATCAGCTCAGGTCGTCGAGGAGGCGCTGTGAAAATGCGGGCAAGGTTTTGCCGAGCCGGATCAGCACGTCCTGCACTTCGAGATTTCGGCGGCCGGCGATTTCTCCGAGGCACGCTGTCACCTGCTTGGGCTCCATTTCGTAGAGAATCTGGAGATAATCCTGCGGGTGACTCGCGCAGATTCCCCAAGGCTTCAGCACCTCCGCCGGAAAATGTCTCATGTTGAAGGTGACGATGAGCGGACATTGCCCGCGAATGGCCGCGGCGAGGACGTGGCGGTCTTTCGGGTCGTTGCCCAACGCCGCAATCAAGCTCTCGTAGTTGCCCACCTCGGCGGCAGGGAAGGCTGCGCGGATGGCCGTGTGAAAAGACTCAGCGCGTTCCACGGGCCAGGCGAGTTTTTCGATCTGCGTGCGCCGCACCTCGGCGAGCACTTCCGCTGACCAGTGCGGCACGATCAGTCGCGGACGCTCGGCCAATCTCAACAACAGGTCGCACACGCCGAAGTTGGCGAGCACGCAGGCATCGAGAAAGATCCTGTAGTCCGCTCTCACTTACTTTTCGCCGGCGTAGTCCGAATCGTATAGCCCTGCGGCGTCGGTTTCGGCGGCCAGTTTGTCGAGCGCCTCGCGGCGGGTTTTGTCCCGTTTGCGCTCGTAAGCGAGCAGGTCCTTGAACGTGACACGCCGGTGGGTGCCGACTTTGTGATGCGGAATTTCCTTCTGCTCCAGCAAGTCGACCAGGTGCTGTCGCGAAACACCGAGGTAGTTGGCCGCGGCCTGCGTGGTGAAGGCCTCGTCTTCTGGCACCAGGACGATGGCTTTCTTTTCCGACATCAGCCGGACGATTCGGGCGAAATGAGCGAACAACGCTTCCGGGAGATGCGTGCGGTTGCCTTGCACGTCGATCAACGCGACGTGATCCGGCTTCGCGAAAACCCTGGCCAGTTCAGCCAGTTCTTCCTCCGGGATCAAAGACGGATCGAGACGGTTGTTACGGGTGGTCAGCATAGCGGTCCAACATCGTCATCACGCCCCCAAACTCAAGCGATTATTCGCTATAAACGCTACCATCGCTATAAACATTGATCGCCGCAGTAGGCCCGCCGAGGCAGCAAAGAGACTCATGAGAGGCTCCGCGAAAGATTGGCCTGTTCCCATTCGCGATACGTTTCGCCGGTGCCGACCACCGTCCACGTGAGAGGACCGTTCGCGCTTCGACCTTTCACCATCGCCGCAGCTGCACTCGGGCTATTGAACGCGTAGCTCTGTGCGAACCGACGATTAGGGCCGTCCTCCACCAACACTCCTGCCTTCGCCAGTTCCTCAAACAGCGGCGCATAGGTGTGAGTGGGCCCGCCCACCCATTGCCGACGCGCCTGCGAGCCGGCTTCGACGACGAACTCTCCGTTCACCAGCCTGGCGGTCGCGCGGATACCGTCTTTCTGGACACCGGTTTCGAACACCACTCCGGCGGCTGTCGAGTCTGCGAGTGTGCTACCCGGCGTCGGCATCGCCGCGGGCGGACGCGTGCGGCGGACGAACATGTCCACACCGATGGCGGGCAACACCAGGAAAAGGTAGTCGAGAAAACCTTCCATGTTAGCGACCGCCGCCTCGGAAAGCCCCGGACGTGACGGGCTGTTGCCGTTTTCCAACGGCATCCGTCCGATGTCCAAGGCTTCTTCGATCAGCCGTGCCTCGAGATATTTGATATGCGCCTTGTTCAGGTTGTTGGCGCCGGTGGTGACGAGCACCGCTTTCGTCCACCAGTCCCTCTTGCTGTCGTGACTACGGATACGCTCCGCGATGATCTCGCCCTCGCCGATGTAGGCGATCGGCCCCTGTTCGCTTTCACCGAGCAACAGATAAACACCGGTGTAACTGGCCTCACGCCGCCGCAGCGCATCGCCGATCTGCGTGCGCGGGGCGACGAGCACGTGACCCGTCCAGTTGAAGACCTCGGCGGTCAACATGCCATCCGGTCGACCATCGACGAAGTAGAGTTCCAACGAGCGGCCCTGGTGGGAGAAGGGGAGCGACATGCTGATGGCTGGGCTGAAATTATCGGGCTCGGTCGGCGCGGAGGCGGGCGAGTAATTCGGAAGCCGGCTCGTCGGACGGGTTCTGGGGGACGAGTCGCCCGGTGAAGGCTTTTTTGAGGATCGCCTGCCGCAAGGCCTCGCTCTGCCGCAAGGCGGCATCGATCTCCCGCTCATTCCACCCGATCGCCTCGAACTGCTCATCCAGCAGGCGCACGATTTCCTCTTGTTCGGGGAGGGAGCAGATTGGCACGGGCATCGCTTTCACGTCTCCACCCGACACTCCCGACTGCCCGGCAGTGGTGCGGATTTTCGTCTCCAGCCACGCGCGCGAAAGACCGCAGTTCAACGCGAACTCTAGATAGCATGGATTGAGCATCGGGAGGTCTGGCCGAGTGCGAATCAGTTTGTCGGGATAAAGGCGGGGCTCTCGGCCCTTGAACTGAGCGCAGACTCCGACAAAGCGCCGTGCTCCGTTGTAGCGCGTGAAAATCAAGTCGCCGACCGCAAGTGTGTAGTCGGCGGCAATCGAGTCGTCGCAGTCGATGAATCGATAGTCGTCGTAGTCGAACGCCATCGGGCGAACCGCACTTATGCGGACGATTTTATATCCCGAATCTCCGGACGGTTTTTGCGAGATACCGTTCCGAATGACGGAGCACAAATCGCCATAAGACAGCACCACCCATTCGGAAGGCAGCGAAAAGTTTCCTACCAGCTCGCTGGCGGGAAATGGAACGAGCGGAAGAACCTTTTTCGCTTTGGAGCTCGAACGAGCTTCACGGGCGGATTGGACGCGGGCGAGGAGTTGGGCGGGGAATTCGAGTTTGTCGGGGTTTTGAGTGCGCCAGGTTTCGGTCAGCTTGCCCTCGAAGGCTTGTTTGAGGAGCGACTGGCGATAGACGCCGAGTTGCCGCCGCGCCGCCCGCAGGCTCTCCTCCCCGGCTTCCAACTCGCTGAACAACTCCTCGATCTTCGCCACGATCCGCTTCTGCTCGGCCAGCGGCGGGAGGGGTATAGTGCTTCGAGCGAGGAAATCTATGGGCACGCGACGCTGACCTACTGCCCCCGTCATGTTGTGCTCGGCTAGAGAGCGAAATGAGCGAGAAGAGAGAAAATAGAAAAGCCAGAGAGGATCGAGTCCTCCGCGCGGGCGGAGCACGTGAAACTCGGTAGAGCCAAACGCGATCTTGTAGGGCAAATCCGGGACGACCGCGATTTTGCCGTTCTCCATGCACGGCGTGATCTTCGCAAAAATGACATCACCAGAAGCGAAAGGCGTATAACCCTTCTTAACTTCGCCGAACGGCCGGGTAGCGGATACGTCTACCTTGTTGGCCAACGCTTCCACCGCTGGCATCGGAACAAAGTGGACTATGTCAGAGTCGGCTAAAGCCGATTTGTCGATCTTCGGGTTGAGGTCGCAACACTCGCCGATTGGCAGATTGGCCCACGATTTCGGAAATGTCTGGTCACTCACGCCGTCAGCTCCTGGTTCACTTCTTCGATGAGGGCATCCATGCGGTCGCCGAAGAGTTGATACATTTTGCCAAGGCCTCCCTTGGCGTCGAAAGGGGCGTAGTCGAGGTCGTCGCGTTCGAGGCGGCAGGCGGTGATCACGTGGTCGCGGATGAGTTGGAGGAAGGCGGTTTGTTCGGAATCGAAGGGTTGTCCGGCATTCTTGCGGAGAATCCAATCGCGGAAATTGCGACGCACGGTGTCGGCGAAGGGCGTGAGCTTCTGGTCGATCCCGCAGGCGCGGCGGAGAAGCGCAACGAGGGCGGTGAGCTCGGTCTCGGGTCGGGCGTTGGCGGGCAGGGCGTCGAGGCGCGCGTAGGCATCCCACACGCGAAAGGGCGCGAGGCGGGGCGCGTTTCGCTTCAGCGCGGTGAGCACGTCCTCGATTTGCCGGAGCGTGATCTCCTGCCGGCGTTGCGGCTGGGTGTAGTAGATGGTGAGGGCGTCGAGCCGGTCGCGGTGGTCGCGACTCCAGGTTTCGAAATCGGAGACGAAGGCCGCGGCGCGGGTCTGCGCGTCGGCGTCCCACTCGGCGCGGAGGACTTTGTCCTGCGTGTCGTGATCGATCGTCTGCATGTTCTCGGTGCAGAAGGCGACGATCTGCGTGACGATCGCGCCAGTGAGCGGGGCGCGGGCGGCGGTGACGAGGTGTTGCTGGGCTTTTTCGCGGGCGTCGTCGCCGGGATTTGCGTCGGAGGGAACGCCGGCGATCTCGCGGGCTTTTGCCTCGATGACGTCGCCGTCGAGGGCGTTGAACAACGCGCCGACGACCTGGCTGACGGTGGTGCCGCCCATCTTTTCGGCGAGGGTGTGTTTTTGCAGCGGCGTGAGCTGGCGGTCGATGCGGGCGAGGCGGCCGGCGAGGGAGGAAACGGTGCCGGCGTCGGTCGCACCCATGACGACCTCCATGGCGAGGTCTTTGAACGGCACCGTGGGCCGCGTGATGGGCGGGCGGCTGTCGGTTTTGAGCGAGCGGGTGACTCCGATGGCGTCGACGATGACGTAGTGGCTTTTCGCGGACTTAGCGGAGGGCGTGGCCTTGCGGAGACCGTCGAGGTCGAGCGTGCGCGTGCCGCGGCCCTTCATCTGCTCGAAGTAGCCCTTCGATTTCACGTCGCGGAGGAAGAGCAGGCACTCGAGCGGTTTCACGTCGGTGCCGGTGGCGATCATGTCGACGGTGACGGCGATGCGTGGGGAGTATTCGTTGCGGAACTGGGAGAGGACGGACTTCGGGTCTTCGGGCGGCATCACGAAGTCGTCCTCGACGTGACGTTTGTCGGAACCCTTTTCGAACGTGATTTTTTTCACGCCCTTCTCGGAGCCAAAGGTGACCTTCTTGCAGAAGGCGTTTCCTTCGCCGAACTCCTCGCGGACGAGGTTGATGATATCGTCGGCGTGGGAGTCGGTTTTGGCGAAGATGAGCGTCTTCGGGACTTCGAAGGCGCCGGCGGCGTCGAAGCGATCGGGGAAGATTTCCGGGAGTTTGTCGCGGAAGGTGCGGATGACGGTGCGAAGCTGCGACGGGTTGACGATGTCGCGGTCGAGCTTTTTGGCGGAATAGGCCTCGTCTTCGTCCTGCTGTTGCCAGCGGCGGGCGCGGGTGAGTTTCTCGCGTTTTTCGACGAGGCCCTTGAGGACGGTGCCGCCGTTTTTGGAGACGTCGGTTTCGATGACGTAGATCTCGCCTTGGACGTTCACGCCGTCGGCGACGGCCTTTTCGTGAGTGTATTCGGAGACGACGTTTTGTTTGAAGAAACCGTAGGTGCGGGCGTCGGGCGTGGCGGTGAGGCCGACGAGGAAGGCGTCGAAGTAGTCGAGGACCTGGCGCCAGAGGTTGTAGATCGAGCGGTGGCACTCATCGATGATGATGAGATCGAAGAACTCGGGCGGGACGGCGGCGGAGTAAACGACCGGCATCGGCTCGCGCTTGCGATCGGAGGCGGGGCGTTCGGCGGGGTTTTCGTCTTCGGCGGAGTCGTCGAGCGGTTCGCCTTTCAAAATCGAATACATCCGCTGGATGGTCGAAATGTAAACTTCGGCGTCGGAGGGAAGGTGGGACGAGGCGAGACGTGTGACCGTGTAGAGCTCGGTGAACTTGCGGTTGTCGTCGTTGGGGGTGAAAGCGAGAAACTCCTGCTCCGCCTGCTCGCCGAGGTTGCGCGTGTCGACGAGGAAGAGCACGCGGCGGATGCGGGCGTGTTTGAGCAGGCGGTAGATTGAAGTGATGGCGGTGAAGGTCTTGCCCGAACCGGTGGCCATCTGGATGAGGGCGCGGGGCTTGGCCTGTTTCAGCGAGGCTTCGAGGTTCGTGATCGCGTCGATCTGGCAATCGCGCAGGCCGGAAGGATCAAGCGCGGGCAGATCGTGGAGGCGGGTGCGGAGCGAGCGCGCGGGCTGGCCGGGTGTGAGCGAGGCGAGCCAGGCGCGGAGCGTTTCGGGGCGATGAAAGGAGAACACCTCGCGCGAACGTGGCTTCGGATCGCGCTGATCAGTGAAGCGGGTGATGACGCCGGTGGCTTCGTAGAGGAAGGGAAGCGGGACGCCGGTGGATTGGATGTATTTAAGCTTTGAAGACGCGTAGTCGGCCGTCTGGTCCTCGACTGCCGTGATCTTGTGACCAAGCGTTTCCTTTTTGGCCTCGATCACGCCGACCGGCTTTCCATCGACGAAGAGCACATAATCCGCGGGGCCGGAGTCGGTGGTGTATTCGCGGACGGCTTGACCTTCCTGCTCGTTGAAGTTGATGGCCAACTTGGATTGGACGGCCCAACCGGAAGCTTGAAGCTGTGCGTCGATGGCGTCGCGCGCGATCTGTTCGGGGTTCTGATTGGCCAACATGGCGTTGCGCGAAGCTCGTTACGACCGGAAGGTTGGACCTATGCAGCTACCTCGAAGCGCAAAACGAAGCCTGGCGGCAGCAGATCGGAAACGGCGACGGCACGTCACGAGAAGCAGGATACGCGGTGTTATGTAGACACGATGGAGGCGCGCAATGACTTTGAGTGGCAATTCCGGTTGTAACCGGAAAAAGCCTACGAGCGGAGACGCCACAACTCCGCTTCGCGGTTTGGTGGGCCGACAGGGATTCGAACCCTGACTCAAAGGATTATGAGTCCTCTGCTTTAACCGTTAAGCTATCGGCCCGGTTTGGGAGAGAGGAGTTTTGCCAGGGGCGCGGAGTCGTCGAGTCATTTGCACGTTCGTAGGCGAAGGGTCTTCTGCGTGGTTCAACTGAACGGACCGCTCGGAGAGCCGTCCCTACCGGCGCTGCCGAGGCTCTGCGAATTGACGACGCCTTGCGCAGATACAACGTAGGCACATGAGCGCGCTCACGGCGAAGGTATTCCAGGCGGGAAACTCCAAAGCCCTACGCCTCCCTCGCTCGCTCGCGGTGACGGCGAAGACCTACGAGGTGACCCCCATGCCCGACGGCTTTATGGTCGTCGATGCGGCGTCCAAGGCGCGCCGTTTGAAAGCCCTTCGAAAGCTTCGAGCCTTGCCACCGATGCAGGAGGATTGGGCGCGTCCGTGATCGAGGGCTTGAAACGCTCAAGCCCAGCGCGCAGCCGATCGGTCCGCACGATGTGTTGTTGGCCGGTCAAGCGCTCGCCATCGGTGCGGTATTGGTGACTCACAACGTGCGCGAGTTCAGCCGCGTCCCGCGGCTCGTCATCGAAGACTGGCAGGCGGCGGGTTGAGGCTCACCGCCCATTCAGCGCGGTTGCCCTGTCGCCTCGCGACTAGCGCTGAACCTCGAACGTTGGCTCTCGCTCCACCCAGAACCGTTCAACCGGCAGCAATCTCTCGGCTTTCCACCAACCGCACCCCCGCCCGCCGCATCTCATCCACCGCCCGCCCGCAGTCGCCCGCGTTCAACTCCACGCCGCGGCAGCCGTCGACGACCAGCGTTACTTTAAAGCCCAGCTTTCGCGCGTCGAGCGCGGTGGCTTTGACGCAGTAATCCGTTGCCAAGCCGAGCACGAAAACGCGCGTGACACTTTTCTGCTTCAGGTAGTCGCCGAGGCCGGTCGCTTTGCGATGCCCGTTGTCGAAGAAGCCGCTGTAGCTGTCGATTTCCGGATCCGTGCCTTTCGGAAATATCCGCTCGATCTTAGCCGTGTGTAGCCCCGGCGCGAACGCCGCTCCGCCCGTGTTCTGCACGCAATGATTCGGCCAAAGCACCTGCGGCAAACCGCCTAGCTCCGCCAACGTGCCCACCGGCTTGCCGTGATTTGACGCAAAGCTCCCGTGGTTCTCCGGATGCCAATCCTGCGTCGCCACCACCAACGGAAACAACGGAATCAACCGATTCGCCACCGGCACCACCTCATCCCCCCGCGGCACCGCCAACGCCCCGCCCGGCAAAAAGTCATTCTGTATATCGACCAGAATCAGTGCATTCATGATCAAACCTCCGAAAGTAACCACAGATGGACACGGATGGACACCGATCCAGTCCCCGCAAGAACACACCTCCCTTCGCGCCCCTTCGCGGTTCACTCGGCCTTCGCATTTGAATTCGGAGTTCCGAGTTCGAAGTTCCAACTTCAGCTCGGGACGAGCTCTCAACTCTCATCTCTCAACTCTCAACTCCCACCCCCTCCTCCCCAGCCTCCCTTCCTCTGTGCCTCTGCGTCTCCGTGGTTCAATCGCGCTCCGCGCGTAGGTTCCGAGTTCAAAGTTCAGCGTTCGATGTTCGAAGTTCTGGACGGCTCTCAACCCTCAACTCTCATCTCTCAACTCCCCACTCTTTCGCCCCTTTCGCGTGTTTCGCGGGCAATCGCCTTCCCCGAACCCCCACCCGCTTCAACGCCGCCTCGATAATCACCGCATGATCGAACGCCAGCGCCGGCAGCTTGCGCACCGAAAACCATTCCGCCTTCCGCGCATCGTCCGCCGCGCGCACGTTCAGCCCCGCGAGCTTCACCACTCCGGCATACGCCACACTGATCACGCGTTCGCGCGGATCGCGCTTCGGTGAGCCAAACGCTCCCACTTGCTCCAACTCGATTTCGCCGAGCCCCGTTTCCTCCTTCAGCTCCCGCCGAGCCGCCTCGTCGAGGCTTTCGTTCATCTCCAGAAACCCTCCCGGAATCGCCCACTTCCCGCGAAACGGTGCGCGATCGCGCTGAATCAACAGCACCTTCAACTCGCCTCCTCCGCGTCCAAACACCACCGCATCCACCGTCACCACCGGGTGCGGATACTCGTAACAGTAAGCTTTCCCTTTTTTGCTCATCTTCATTCGCGCCCACTCGCGCTTCGCGCTCACGTTTGGAGTTCAAAGTTCAGCGTTCAAAGTTCGACATTAAGCCCCCTCACCCTTTCGCCCCTTTTCGCGTGTTTCCCGGGCGCCCCCTTCCGAGCCTTCCGTGGGCCGATCAATTCCGTGTTCATCCGCGTCCATCCGTGGTTAAAACTGACCCGTCCCGCCCAACTTCGTGTCCATTCGTGTTCATTCGTGGTTCCCATACCCTCTTTGCGCCTCCTGCGCCTCTTTGCGGCCATTTCCGAAGATACTCTCTCTCAACTCTCAACCCTCAACTCTCAACTCCCCTCCTCCTTTCGCCCCTTTCGCGTGTTTCGCGGGCCACCTCAGCCCCCCCCCGCTTCTCCAAAATCAACCGCGTCTTCAACTCAAACAGCCCCGGCTCCAACCCCACCGGATACTCATGCGGATTCAGCAGCCGTTTCGTCCCGCTATATAAATTGCCCAACTGCTCGCGCGCCCGCGTCCGAATTTCCTCCAGCGTCGGCTCCGCATACACGCACTCGCCCGCGCGAAACACCGGCACGAGCAACTCCTCCGTCGCCGCGTCCGCGGGCATCGCCTTGCGCCGCGTCGCATCCGCCGGATCGACGATCATCCGCCCGTGTTCGATCGGCGCCGCTTCGTTGAAAATCATGTCGCCGATAAACTCCCCGCCTTTCGCAAACCGCCGCACTTGCAACACGCCCGGATTCGAAATCTTCGCGACCTGCTCCGACAGCTTCAGCTTGAACTCCCACGCGCCGCCCGCCTCGCGCACCGCCGACAGTTTATACACCCCGCCCAGCGCCGGTTGATCGAAAGCCGTCACGAGCTTCGTCCCCACGCCCCACATTCCGATCTTCGCGCCCTGCTGCTTCAGGCTCGCGATGATGTGCTCGTCGAGATCGTTGCTCGCCAAAATCGCCGCGTCCGAAAATCCGCCGTCATCGAGAATCTTCCGCGCCTCGATGCTCAGATACGCGAGGTCGCCCGAATCCAACCGTATGCCGACCATCTCGTGCCCGCGCTCGCGCAACCATCGCCCCGCCGCCACCGCGCGCCGCACGCCTTCCAACGTGTCGTAGGTATCCACGAGAAACACGCTGTTGTTCGGCATCGCCTCCGCATACGCCTGAAATGCCTCCGCCTCATCGTCGAACGACATCACCCAGCTGTGCGCATGCGTCCCCTTCACCGGGATCCCAAAAACCTGCCCCGCCAACACATTCGAGGTCGCCGCGCATCCGCCGAGATACGCCGCCCGACTCGCCGCCAGCGCGCCGTCCACGCCTTGCGCGCGACGCAGCCCAAACTCCAACACCGGCTCGCCCTGCGCCGCCCCGCACACGCGCGCCGCCTTCGTCGCGATCAACGTCTGAAAATTGATGAAGTTCAGCAGCGCCGTTTCCACCAGTTGACCTTCCATGATCGGCCCTTTCACGCGCAACAGCGGCTCGTTGGGAAACACCACCGTCCCTTCCGGCACCGCATCCACGTCGCACGAAAACCGAAACCCGCGCAGATGCTCCAAAAACCCCGCCTCGAACAGCGGCTTGCCATCGTTGCCCACCAACCCCGCGAGATACCTCAACTCTTCCTCTTCAAATCGCAGCGACTTCAACCACGCGATCGCATCCGCCAATCCCGCCGCGATCGTGTAACCGCTCCGAAATGGAGCCCGCCGAAACGTGAGATGAAACACCGCCTCTTTCGTCGCCGTTCCGGTTTTCCAATATCCATACGCCATCGTCAGCTGATAAAGATCCGTGAGCAGCGGCGAGGCGTGAGAACGTAAGCGGGACGCGGGCATCATGTTCGTGACGCGCACACAGTTCTCGTCCCGCGCCCACTCGCAACTCGCCGCGCTCTCCCGCTCGCCGAAGCGTTCAGACGTTCCGCTACACCCCCCTCATTCACCTCCTCCCTTCCTCCGTGTCTCTGCGCCTCCGTGGTTCAACCGCGCTCCGCGCGTAGGCTCCGGGTTCAAAGTTCAGCGTTCGATGTTCGAAGTTCTGGACGGCTCTCAACCCTCAACTCTCAACTCTCCTCATTCTTTCGCCCCTTTTGCGTGTTTCGCGGGCAACCCTTCCCGTGCCGTCCGTAAACCCATCAATCCGTGTTCATCCGCGTCCATCCGTGGTTCACTCGCGCTCCGCGCTCGGATTCCGAGTTCAAAGTTCAGAGTTCAAAGTTCCGAGTTGGAAGCTCAGAGCCCGACCCTGAACCGGCTCTCAACTCTCAACTCTCATCTCTCAACCCTCAACTCCCCGCCCCTCCCCCATCCCTCGGCAACATCTTCGCCAACACCGCCGTCAGCTTGTTCACATCCACCGGCTTCGTGATGTGCGCCTCGAACCCCGCCGCGCGCCCGCGCTCGATGTCGTCTTCCATCCCATAGCCCGTCAACGCCACGCCGCGCAGCCCGTAACCTTCGCGCAAACGCTTCATCAACGTATAACCGTCCGCATCCGGCAGTCCGATATCCGACAACACCAGCGCATAGCGATGCTCCGCCGCCAAGCGCAACGCCTCCGCCGAGTTCGTCGCCAGATCCACTTGATATCCGCGACGCCCCAGCAATCGCCCGATCGCCACACGCGTCGCATCGTGATCTTCCACGAGTAAAATCCGCTCTCCCTGCCCGCCCTGCGTCGCCGTCTCGGCTTCTTCCGGCCGCAGCGCCGACGAGTCGCCTTTCGCGCCGGACGCTTTCCACGCCGGCAATCGCACCACAAACGTCGCACCTTGTCCGCGGCCCGGGCTCCGCACCGCAATCGTCCCGGAATGCAGCTCCACCAGCATGCGCGAAATCGCGAGCCCCAGCCCGAGTCCGCCAAATCGATGCGCGTTGCCGTTCGTGGCGTGGTCGCCCTGCGAAAACGTTTTGAACACCCGCCCCATCTCGTCGGCGGTCAACCCCAAGCCCGTGTCCGACACCTCGATCTCCACGCAGCCGTCCGCCGCCATGCGTGTGACCACCGTCACCCGCCCGCAGGCCGGGGTGAATTTCACCGCGTTCTTCAACAGATTCCAAAACACCTGCTGCAGCCGCGTCGGATCCCCACGCACCCGCGGCGCCGCCGCCTCCAACGTCAGTTCCAGCGATTGATATTTCTGCGCCGCATCCGCGCGCACCGTCTCCACCGCCTCCCGCAAAACGTCGTGCACGTCCACCGTCCGCAAATCCAGCAACAGCTTGCCTTCGGTGATGCGCGTCAGGTCCAGGAGATCGTCGATCAGCCGCGCTTCCAGCGACACGTTCTTCGCGATCATCGCGAACGCCTCCCGCGCCGCCTGCGGAAACTCCCCGCGCTGCGCGCCATCGCTCGCAACCAGCAGCACCGGATTCAACGGCGTCCGCAACTCGTGCGAAAGCGCCGCGAGAAATTCGTCCTTCGCCCGCGCCGCCGCGAGCGCCACGTCGCGCGTCCGCGCGATCTCCGTCTCCGCCGCCTTCCGCTCCGTCACATCCACGCACGCCGCTGCGACCGCATCGTCGTTCGGATTCCCGCTCGCCCGGCCGCGACCGCTCAACCAGCGCACCACCCCGTCCCGCCGCACCACGCGAAACTCGCTCGCGAACTCTTCCGTGCCCTGCGCTCCGCGTTCGATCGACGCCCGCACGCGCGCTCGCTCCTCCGGATGCACCAGCGCCAGAAAGTCGTCCAACGTTCGCAAAGGCCGGTCCGGCCCCACGCCCAGCAAAACATTGAATCCTTCATCCGACTCGAACGCGCCCGAGCGCGGATGCCACACCAGCGTCCCCGTGCCCGACGCCCTCAGCGCCGCATCGAGCCGATCCTGTTTTTCCCGCAACGCCTTCGCCGTCGAACTCAACGCCACATTGGCCTGCAACAGGTCCGTTTCCCGTGCCGCCAGTTTCGCCGAACTTTCCTGCAAGGCCCGAAACACCGTATCCGTTTCCGCAATGCCCGTCTCGCCGCCGATCAGCACGCGCCCTTGCCCGACCGCCTCCGTGCCCGCGACCAACGACTGCACCGCCACCACGACCCCGCGACCCGCCCACCCCGCGGTCAGCGCCGCCACGCCCCCCAACAACAGCGCCCCCGCAATCGTCACCAGCAGCAATCGCTCCGCCGACGCCAACACTTCCGCCGCCGGCGACGCCACGATCACCGTCCATCCCGTCGTGTTCGACCGCGCAAAGCTCGTGATGCTGCGCACGCCGTCGAGCGTCACACTCTCCACCACGCCGGAGGGCCGCGCCGAAATCACCTGAATCATCTCCTCGCTCGCCTTCTTCCCCACGAACTCCGCCGTATTCCGCGTTCTCGCTCCAATCGTGCCTTCGCGATCGACCAAACTCACGAGCCACGACTTTTCCGCGCCACCGCGGTTCAGCACCGGCGCAAACACCTCCGGCAACATCGCGAAGTTCAGCGTGTAGCGGAGCTGCGCATCCCGAAAAATCGGGATCGCCACGAACAACACCGGCTTCCCGATCGCCGGCCCTTGCGTGACGTTCGAAACATACGTCAGACCCGTCGTCGCCGCGTTTCTAAACTCTTCGCGAAACGAAATCCGGGGCAACGGCGCGTTCGGCGCCATCGACGTGTTCATCAACTGCTGCCCTTCGGCATCGATCAGCACGATCCATTCGTTCGGCCCCGGCACCACCAGCTCGGCCTGCGTCCGAAACGCCGCCACTTCATCCCGCTGCAACCGGCCCGATGTTGCCAAACCCTGCAATAACGCCCGCCGCTCCGCCACGTGCGCATCCACCAGCAACGACGTCGCCTGCGCCGCCCCGAGCAAGTGCCGCTCGAGCGCATGTCGTTCGTTGCGGTAACTTTGGAGGATCAGCCAGCCGACCAGCACCGCCGCCGGCAGCAATACCGCCGCCACAAGCAGGGATAGCCGCCCTCTGACCGAACGCGTAAGTTGCGAAAAGAGCCGCGACACGTGCGCGCCATCGAGCCAGCGCTCCATAACGAGTCAAGTGCGCGGCCCGCAAACCCCGCCTTCGTGCTTGATTGCCGGATACGACGTCCGGCTTTGCTCCCTCACAAACGCCCGGCCGCGCGCGTCTTGCCGTGAATCGCGGGCGGCCGACTCTCTCCTCGCGCCCAGACTTCCAGCTCCGCCTGCTGCCACAACTCACGATCCGGACGCGCCCCGCGGGTCAGCCGCCAGAGTTCATCCGCCCGTTTGGCCACCAACAGCTCCAAACGCGTCAGTTCATCCAGCGGGTCCGGTCCAAAAGTAATATCGGCAAAATGCATGGGGCGATCCGCTCTGCGACGCAGTGCCAGGTGCGTCGGTGGGGTTGCGCACCCTGCCGCCGGCGCAACGAAAAGCAAATGCACACGCTACCGGAATCGCCCTAATATCCGATCCGAGATCGCCGCCAGTGATTGCGCGCCGCGATTCTCCGCCAACTGTCCAACGTTCCGCGCGTCAAACGCCACGAATTTGTTCCGTAGCCTTCTGCCGCCGCGCTCGTCATAGCCGCCGATGTCCGATCGTCCCAGTTCTCTTTCGCCCGCGCGCCGCTGGTTTCTATATGCCACGGTCGCCTGCGCCATTGCCGTTGCCACCTGGTATTTCGGGTTCCGCTCGCAGCCCCAGCGCGCGCGCTACCCGCAGCCCGCGTGGGCCGGCACCGAATACCCGCTCAAGGTTCCCGTGCGCACCGTCGCCGCGCGCTTCGAAGATCTCCCCGTCCATCTCAAAGCCATCGGGTCCGTCACCCCGCTCAACACCGTCACCGTCAAACCGCAGGTCGACGGCCAGCTCGTCCGCGTCGCCTTCGAGGAAGGCCAGCGCGTCGAGCAAGGCGCCGTGCTCGCCGAGATCGATCCCGCGCCCTACCGCATCCGTCTCGCCCAGGTCGAAGGCCAGCTCCGCCAAAATCTGGCCCGCCTCGAAAGCGCCCGCAGCGATCTCGAACGTATCCGAAATCTTTACACACAGAATCTCGTCACCCAACAGCAGCTCGACATCCAACAGGCGCTCGTCGCCGAACGCGAGGGCGCCGTCGCCGCCGACCAGGCCGAGGTCGACAACGCCCGCCTCCAACTCGCCTACACCCGCGTCGAAGCGCCCATCGCCGGCCGCGCCGGCTTGCGCCGCGTCGACGCCGGCAACCTCGTCCGGCAATCCGACGCCAACGGTCTCGTCGTCATCACCCAAACCCGTCCGATTTCCGTCACGTTCACCATTCCCGAGGTCGACCTCGCCTCCGTCCTCGAGCCCTATCGCGCCGGCGAAACGATGGTCGTCGAAGCGTGGAATCGCAACGAAACCGCCATCCTCGCCACCGGCCTCCTCAAAACCCTCGATAACCAGATCGACCCCGCAACCGGCACCCTCCGCCTCAAGGCCGAGTTCGCCAACGACGACGAACGCCTCTTCCCCAATCAGTTCGTCAACGTCCGCATGCGCGTCCGCACGCTCGAAAACACCGTGGTCATCCCGTCGGCCGCCGTCCAATTCGGCTCCCGCGGCACCTACGTTTACATCGTCGACGAAAACAACAAAGCCGCCATCCGCGATGTCGTTCTCGGCCCGCTCAGCGGCACGCAACAAGCCATCAGCCAGGGCCTCAAGCCCGGCGACGCCGTCGTCCTCGAAGGCCTCGATCGGCTCCGCGAGGGCAGCAACGTCGTGATCTCCAACGAGCCCGCTCCGTCCTCCGCCGCGCCCACCGCCGCCATCCCCGCCGCCGCTCCATAACCGGTAGGCGAGCCGTCCCGCCCCGACGTGTCGGGGTCCCCGGCGAGCCGTTCCGCTCCCGCCCGCCACCCGAGCCCGACGAAGACGTCGGGCTTCACCGTTCCACGAATGAATCTCTCCCGCCCTTTCATCCAGCGTCCCGTCGCGACCACCTTGTTGATGATCGCGCTGCTCCTCTCCGGCATCATGGCCTACCGCCTCCTGCCGGTCGCCGCGCTCCCGCAGGTCGATTTCCCGACGATCCAGGTTTTCACGTTCTATCCCGGCGCGAGTCCCGTCGTCACCGCCAGCGCCATCACCGCCCCGCTCGAGCGCCGCTTCGGCCAAATCCCCGGCCTATCCCAGATGTCGTCGTCCAGCTCCGGCGGCGCATCCGTAATTACACTACAATTCTCGCTCGAGATCTCCATGAGCGTCGCCGAGCAGGAGGTTCAAGCCGCCATCGCCGCCGCCGACAACCTTCTCCCCAACGACCTCCCCGCGCCGCCCGTTTATCGCAAGGTCAACCCCGCCGACACGCCCATCCTCACCCTCGCCGTCACGTCCGCCACCATGCCGCTTCCGCGCGTGCATGATTTGGTGGATACACGCATCGCCCAAAAGCTCGCGCAAATCCCCGGCGTCGGCATGGTCAGCCTCGCCGGCGGCCAGCGCCCCGCCGTTCGCGTCCAGGTCAACCCCGCCGAACTCGCCGCGCGCGGCCTCAACCTCTCCGACGTTCGCGCCGCGATCTCCTCCGCCAGCGTCAACCAACCCAAGGGCAGCTTCGACGGTCCGGTCCGCAGCATCCTCATGGACGCCAACGACCAGCTCCGTTCGCCCGAGGAATACCGCGATCTCATCATCGCCTGGCAGGACGGCGCCCCGCTTCGCCTCGGCGATGTCGCCACCATTACCAACGCCGCCGAAGACCGCCGCCTCGCCGCGTGGGCCGACACCCTTCCCGCCGTCCTGATCAACGTCCAACGCCAGCCCGGCGCCAACGTCATCGAGGTCGTCGATCGCGTGCAAGCGATGCTCCCTCAGCTTTCCGCGAGCCTCCCCGCCTCCGTTCAACTCACCATCCTGAGCGACCGCACCCAAAGCATCCGCGCCTCCGTTCGTTCCGTTCAACACGAACTCATCTTCGCCGTCGGCCTCGTCGTTCTCGTCACCTTCCTCTTCCTCAAGGACTTCTCCGCCACGATCATCCCGAGCATCGCCGTCCCGCTGTCGCTCATCGGCACGTTCGGCGTGATGTATCTCGCCGGCTACTCGCTCAACATCCTCACGCTGATGGCGCTCACCATCGCCACCGGCTTCGTCGTCGACGACGCGATCGTGATGATGGAAAACATCGCCCGGTATCGGGAACAAGGATACTCCGCCCTCGACTCCGCGCTGAAGGGAGCAGCCCAGATCGGTTTCACCCTCATCTCGCTCACCCTCTCCCTTATCGCCGTCCTGATCCCGCTGCTGTTCATGGGCGATGTTGTCGGACGGCTGTTCCACGAGTTCGCCATCTCGCTCTCCGTCTCCATCCTCATTTCACTCGTCGTCTCGCTCACGCTCACGCCGATGATGTGCGCGCGGATGCTCAAACACACGCCTGCGCACTCGCCGGACAAACCCGGCTTCCTCGACCGCGTGATCGAAACCTACGGCGTCTGGCTCGACTGGGTCCTCTCCCACCAACGCCTCGCGCTTCTCGCCACCGTCGCCACGCTCGCCGTCACCGCCCTCCTCTACGTCATCGTCCCGAAAGGCTTCTTCCCCGTTCAGGACAACGCCGCTATCCAGGCCGTCACCGAGGCGCCGCAATCGATTTCGTTCTCCGCCATGGCCGAGCGCCAGCACGCGCTCGGCGCCAAGATCCTCGAGGATCCTGCCGTCCGCAGTCTTTCGTCCTTCATCGGGGTCGACGGCACCAACGCCACGCTCAACAGCGGCCGCATGCTCATCAACCTGCTCCCGCACGGCGAACGCAGCGAATCCGCCAGCGAAATCATCGAGCGTCTCCGCGAGCGCGCGCGTGAGGTCCCCGGCATCACGCTCTACATGCAGCCGGTGCAGGAGCTCACGATCGAGGATCGCGTCAGCCGCACTCAGTTCCAGTTCATGCTCACGACGCCCGACGAGGAACTGCTCCACGAATGGGTGCCGCGCTTCGTCAATCACCTGCGCCAAAACCCCGCGTTGAGCGACGTCGCTAGCGATCTTCAGAATCGCGGTCTGCAGGCGTTCTTCGAAATCAACCGCGACGCCGCCAGCCGCCTCGGTATCAGCGTCGCGGATATCGACGACGCCCTCTACAGCGCCTTCGGCCAGCGCCAGATTTCCACGCTCTTCACCCAAGCCTCGCAATACCGCGTGATCCTCGAGGTCGATCCTCGCCTCGTCGACGGACCCGAGGCCCTCGAACGCATTTTCGTCAACCCGCGCAACGGCGCGCCCGTTCCGCTTTCCAGCGTGGGCCAGGTCGTCGAACGCCGCGCTCCACTTCTTCTCAATCGCGTCGGCCAGTTTCCCGCCGCCACGATCTCCTTCAATCTCGGCGCCGGCGCCTCCCTCGGCGAAGCCGTCGCCGCCATCGAACAGGCCTCACACGATCTCGAACTCCCGCCGTCCATCGAGCTTCGTTTCCAGGGCGCCGCACACGCGTTCCGCTCGTCGCTCTCGAGCACGCTCTGGCTGATCCTCGCCGCGATCGTCACGATGTATATCGTGCTCGGCGTTCTCTACGAGAGCGCGATCCATCCGATCACGATTCTCTCCACGCTGCCGTCCGCCGCCGTCGGCGCGCTGCTCGCCTTGTGGGTCACCGGCCAGCCTTTGGACATGATCGCCGTCATCGGCATCATTCTCCTCATCGGCCTCGTGAAGAAAAACGGCATCATGATGATCGACTTCGCCCTCGAAGCCGAACGCCACCAAAAGCTCTCGCCCGTCGCCGCCATCCGCCAAGCCGCGCTGCTCCGCTTCCGCCCGATTCTCATGACCACGCTCGCCGCCCTCTTCGGCGCGCTCCCGCTCATGTTGTCCACCGGCTCCGGCGCCGAACTCCGTCAGCCGCTCGGCCTCGTCATGGTCGGCGGCCTGCTCGTGAGCCAGGTCCTCACGCTCTTCACCACGCCGGTTGTTTATCTCTTCTTCGATCGCCTCGGCCACCGCCGCCCGCGCAACACCGACGAAAAACGCGCCCTCCCCGCCGAGCCGCAACCCGCCCTCGCCCCCACGCGATGAAAGCCCCCATCGCCACCCTCACCCGCCTCGCAGCCGAAGTCCCCTCTATCAAGAGGGGTGCCCGACAGGGCGGGGTGTGTCGCCGATGAACCTCTCCCGCCCCTTCATCCGCCGCCCGATCGCGAGCGCGCTCATCGCGATCGCGATCGTTCTCCTCGGCGCACTGTCCTACACGCTGCTGCCGGTCGCCCCGCTACCGCAGGTCGATTTTCCCACGATCCAGGTTTACGCCAATCTTCCCGGCGCCAGCCCCGAAACGATGGCGTCGAGCGTCGCCACCCCGCTCGAACGCGCGCTCGGCAGCATCGCCGGCATCACCGGCATCCGCTCCAACAGCAGCCAGGGCTCCTCGAATATCACGCTCGAATTCGATTTCGACCGCGACATCGACGACGCCGCGCGCGATGTCCAAGCCGCGCTCAACGCCGCGCGCGGACAACTCCCGTCCGGCATGCCGCGCAATCCGAGCTATCGCAAAATCAACCCGTCGCAGGCTCCCATCCTCGGCCTCGCCCTCAGCTCGCCCAACCTCGCTCCCGGCGATCTTTACGACACGGCCTCCACGATCCTCGCCCAAAAACTTTCTCAAGTCGCCGGCGTCGGCGAGGTCCAGGTCTGGGGCAGTTCGCTCCCCGCCGTTCGCATTCAACTCAATCCCAACGCCCTCGCGCATCACGGCATCGCGCTCGACGAGGTCCGCCGCGCCATCACCGAAACCAACTCGCTGCGGCCTCGCGGCATGATCGAAACCGGCGAACGCCACTGGCAGGTCCAGACCAGCGACCAGCTCCGCCGCGCCGCCGAATACCGCCCGCTCATCATCCGCTACAAAGACGGCGCGCCCGTCCGGCTCGGCGACGTCGCGACCGTCACCGACTCCGTCGAAAACCGCTACGCGAGCGGCTTCCACAATCATCGCCCCGCCGTCCTCCTCATGGTCCTGCGCCAGCCGGGCGCCAACATCGTCGCGACGATCGACAACATCAAGGAACAGCTCCCCGGCCTCCGCGCGCTTCTGCCCGGCGACGCCAACCTCGATGTCATCATGGACCGCTCGCCGGGCATCCGCGCCACGCTCCACGAAGCGCGTTTCACGCTGATTCTCGCCGCCGGGCTCGTGATGCTCGTTGTCCTGCTCTTCCTCGGCAGCGCCCGCGCCGCGCTCATCCCTTCACTCGCGATCCCCGTTTCGCTCATCGGCTCGTTCGCGATCATGTATCTCTACGGGTTCTCGCTAAACAATCTCTCGCTCATGGCGCTTATCGTCGCCGCGGGCCTCGTGGTCGACGACGCCATCGTCGTCCTCGAAAACATTTCCCGTCACATCGAAAACGGCCTCTCCCCCCTGCGCGCCTCTCTTCGCGGCGCCGGCGAAGTCGGGTTCACGCTCCTCGCGATGAACCTCTCCCTCGTCACCGTCTTCATTTCGATTCTCTTCATGGGCGGTCTCGTCGAACGGCTCTTCCGCGAGTTCTCCATCACACTCGCCGCCGCGATGCTCGTCTCGCTCGCCGTCTCCCTCACCCTCACGCCCAGCCTCTGCTCCCGCTGGCTGAGAGGTAGGGACGCCTCACCGAGGCATCCGTCCGACGCCCTCCCCTATCCCCGCTACGGCCTTCGCAATCTCAGTGAGCGTTCCTTCAACGCCGTCCGCAACATCTACTCGCGTTCGCTCGCGTGGACCCTCCGCCACCCGACGCTGATGCTGCTCATCTTCCTCGGGACCATCGCGCTCAACGTCGCGATGTATGTCACCATCCCGAAAGGCTTCCTCCCCGAACAGGACACCGGTCAGCTCAACGGCTGGGTCCGCGGTGACGATGGTTTTTCTTTCCAAATCATGCAGCCGAAGATCGAGGCCTACCGCCAGATCCTCCTGCAAGATCCCGCCATCGCCGATGTCGCCGGCATGAGCGGCGGCGGCGGCGGCCTCAGCAACGCGTGGATGATGATCCGCCTGAAACCGCTCAGCGAACGCGGCGTTTCCGCCACCGAAGTCGTCAACCGCATCCGCCGCAGCCTCCCACCCGTCGCCGGCGGCAATCTCTGGCTCAGCGTCTCGCAGGACATCCAAATGCCGCGCGCCGGAAACTCCGGCTCCTACGATTTCACGCTGCTCTCCGACGACCTCCATCTCCTCCGCCAATGGGCGCCGAGGGTCGCGACCAAGCTCCAGACGCTCCCCGAACTCACCGATGTCGACGGTCCGTCCGACGAAGGCGCCAAACAGGTCACGCTCACCATCGATCGCGAAGCCGCGCGCCGCCTCGGCGTCGACATGCAGATGATCACGCAGGTGCTGAACAACTCCTTCAGCCAGCGCCAAATCTCCACGATCTACAATCCGCTGAACCAATACCGCGTCGTGATGGAGCTCACACCGGAATACACGCAAGATCCCGTGGTCCTCGACCAGGTTCAGGTGATCGCCCGCGACGGCAAACGCATCCCGCTTTCCGCCTTCACGCGTTATGAATTTTCTCTCGTCAACGACCGCGTGAACCACCGCAGCCAGTTCGCCTCCGAAAACGTCGGCTTCTCCCTCGCCCCCGGCGTTTCGCTCGAACAAGCGCTCGCCGCCATCGATACCGCCATGGCCGAAATCATGTTGCCCACTCAAATCCAGGGCACGCTCGGCGGCACCGCACAGACATTTCAACAAAGCCTGCAAAAACAACCGCTGCTCATCCTCGGCGTCCTCGTTGCCGTCTATCTCGTCCTCGGCATCCTTTACGAAAGCACCGTCCACCCACTCACGATCCTTTCAACGCTCCCCTCCGCCGGACTCGGCGCGCTCCTCGCGCTCCGGCTCACCGACACCGAGTTCACCCTCATCGCGCTGCTCGGCCTGTTTCTCCTCATCGGCATCGTAATGAAAAATGCGATACTCATGATCGACTTCGCCCTCGCCACCGAACGCGCCGACGGACGCTCGCCGCGCGAGGCGATCTACGAAGCCGCGCTCCTCCGCCTGCGGCCGATCCTGATGACGAACATCGCCGCGCTCCTCGGCGCGCTTCCGCTCGTCCTCGCCACCGGCGAAGGCGTCGAAATGCGCCGCCCGCTCGGCCTCGCCATCGTCGGCGGCCTCTTCGTCAGCCAGCTCCTCACGCTTTACACGGTCCCGGTCGTTTACCTCTGGCTCGACCGCGCCCGCCTCCGCCTCCGCTCCACCTTCTCCCGTCGCCGCCCCGCATCCCTTCGCGAGCAACCCGCCTCCTGAAGCAGGTTTGATGGGACGGTAGCCACTCACTCTGCGGCTGGAAAAAACGATTCGAACCACAGAGACGCAGAGGCCCAGAGAAAAAGCTCTGGGATCTCTCCGTGCCTCCGTCCCTCTGTGGTTCACCCGCCCAAAAAATTAAATCGGAGAGCGCACGATCGCCCCTTCAGCGCCGCCACGAACGCGTATCCCCCGATCCTTTTTTGCGCCTCCTGCGCCTCTTTGCGGCCATCCCCAAAATCCAAAAAGCGTTCCGAGCGAAGCGAGAAGCCTGACAATTCAAAAATCCCTTTTTCCTCTGCGCCCTCTGCGTTCTTTGCGGTTAATCCCCATCGTCTCCACTTCTCTGTGCCTTCGTGCCTCTGTGGTTCCCTCGCCCTCGCGCGTTCCAAGCACCGCCCTCAGAAATCGAAATTCGAAAATCGAGAATCCAAAATCCTCATTCCTCCCCCTTCCCGTCGTCTGCGCTCTTTGCGGTTAATCCCGATCTCCCCTCCGCCGTCAACGAGTCGACCGCCTCTCACCCTTGCCCCGCGCCTCTTCCCGCCCACCCTTTGCGGTCACCCCCCCCGCATGAAAGCCCTCGTCCTCACTGCCCCGTCCACGCTCGAACTTCAAGACTTCCCCACCCCCACTCCCGCCGACGACGAAGTCCTCATCCGGATTCGCGCCTGCGGCATCTGCGGGAGCGATATTCACGGTTGGGACGGCTCCAGCGGCCGCCGCAACCCGCCGCTCATCATGGGCCACGAAGCCGCCGGCGAAATCGCCGCCACCGGCCGCAACGCCTCGCGCTTCAAACCCGGCGACCGCGTCACGTTCGACTCCACCATCTACTGCGGCGAATGCGAAGACTGCCGCGCCGGCCGCATCAATCTCTGCGCGCACCGCCGCGTCGTCGGCGTATCACCTTCCGAATACAAACAACACGGCGCCTTCGCCGAATTCCTCGCGGTCCCCGAGCGCATCGTCCACGCGATCCCGCCCGAGCTCTCCTTCGAACACGCCGCAATGATCGAGCCCGTCTCGATCGCGATCCATGCCGTCGGCCGACTCGCCGCTCACCGCCCCGACACCGCCGTCGTCGTCGGCGCCGGCATGATCGGCCTTCTCGTCGTTCAAGCCCTCCGCTGGGCCGGCGCCAAAACCATCGTCGCCGTCGACCTCGAAAACGCCCGCCTCGACCTCGCCCGCACCCTCGGCGCCACCCACACGTTCAACTCCCGCACCGACGACGTCCCCGCCGAAATCGGCCGCCTCACGAACAACCACGGCGCCGACGCCACTTTCGAAGTCGTCGGCATCACGCCGACCACCCAGCTCGCCATCCAACTCGTCCGCCGCGGCGGCCACGTCGTTCTCGTCGGCAATCTTTCCGCCAAAATCGACTTCCCGCTCCAAAGCGTCGTCACCCGCGAGCTCACGCTTCACGGCACCTGCGGCTCCGCCGGCGAATACCCACTCTGCATCGATCTCATCGCCGACCGCATCATCGACGTCGCGCCGCTGATCGCCGCCCGCGCTTCGCTCGAAGAAGGCGCCGCCTGGTTCCAACGGCTCAGCGCTCCCGACGGCGGCCAATACATGAAAGTCATTCTCCAACCATGAGCGCCTCCGCCTCCGATCTCTTCAACCTCACCGGCAAACGCGCGCTCGTCACCGG
Organism: Verrucomicrobiota bacterium; assembly: GCA_023391285.1. Taxonomy (GTDB): domain Bacteria; phylum Verrucomicrobiota; class Verrucomicrobiia; order Opitutales; family Opitutaceae; genus Opitutus. Next base: position 133,214 of record JAEWBF010000133.1, on the reverse strand, counting down.
CGCCAGCCGCGGACTCGGACGCGAGTTCGCCCTCACGCTCGTTCGCGCCGGCGCCGACGTCGCCATCACCAGCCGCAGCATCGATGCGCTCGCCGACACCCGCGCCGCCATCGAACAACTCGGCCGCCGCTGCTTTCCCGTCGCCCTCGACGTCCGCTCCGAATCCAGCATTACGACCGCGATCGAAACCATCGACCGCGACTTCGGCGCGCTCGACATCCTCATCAACAACGCCGGCTGCAACATCCGCAAACCCGCCCTCGAGGTCACCTGGGAGGATTGGAATACGATTTTGGATACAAACCTCCGCGGCGTCTTCTTCGTCGCCCAAGCCGTCGCCCGCCAGATGATCGCCCGCCAAACCGCCGGCCGCATCGTCAACATCGGCTCCGTCACGTCCGTCGCCGGCTACGCCGGTCTCGCTCCCTACGGCGCCAGCCGCGGCGGCGTCCGCCAACTCACCATGAGTCTCGCCGCCGACTGGGGCCCGCACGGCATCACCGTGAACTGCCTCGCCCCCGGCTGGTTCAAAACCGCCCAAAACGCCGTCATGTATGAAGACGCCGCGTGGGTCTCCTATCTCACCGACAAAATCCCGCTCCGCCGTCCTGGCCGCACCGGCGATCTCGACGGCGCCCTCCTCTTTCTCTCCAGCGATGCCAGCGCCTACGTCACCGGCCAAACCCTCCTCGTCGACGGCGGCATCACCGTCAACGACACCCGCGCCCTCCCGAAAAAGCCCTGAATCCATCCGTGTCTCTCCGCGTCCATCCGTGATCCACTTCAGCTCCCTGTCATTCGTGCCCCTTCGTGTCCATTCGTGGTTCACCCGCCTTCGCGCTCGATTCAAAGTTCAAAGCTCAGAGTTCGAAGTTCAAAATTCGAAGTTCAGCTCTGACCCCTTTCTTTCGCCCCTTTCGCGTGTTTAGCGGGCAACCTAAATTCCACCCGCATCCTTCCGCATCCTGATTCGTGTTCATTCGTGTCCATTCGTGGTTCAACATCATCCCTCCTCTAGTTCTCTCCACTCTCTCATGAAACTGCTCCGCCTCCTCACCCTCCTCCCCCTCATCGCGCTCGCCGTCACCCTCGCGCACGCCAAACCCCAGCTCGGCCTCCAGTCTTGGACTTGCCGCAACATGGATTTCGACCAGCTCGTCGCCTTCGCCAAAAAACACGGCATCACGCAACTCGAGCTCTACGGCAAGCATCTCGACCCGAAAGCCTCGCGCGAAGAAAACCTCCGCAAGCGCGACCTCCTCAAACAAAACGGCCTCACCGCCTACTCCATCGGCGTCGCCGGCACCACGATGAACAAGGAGGAAAACCGCGCCCTCTTCGAACTCGCGAAGCTCTTCGACATGAAAGTCATCGTCGTCGAACCCGGTGAACCCGCGCAGTGGGACGTCCTCGAGGAACTCGTGAAGGAATACGACATCAAGCTCGCCATCCACAATCACGGCACCGGCACGACCTACGGCAACCCCGCCGTCGTTAAACAGGTCCTCGCCACCCGCGATCCGCGTATCGGCGTTTGCATGGACATCGGTTGGGTCACCGCCGCCGAATTCGACGCCGAAGTCGTCTTCCGCAACTACGGCGACCGCGTGTTCGACATGCACCTCAAGGACAAACGCCTCGACCTCCGCGACGACCGTAACCGTCCCACGGATACGCACATCGGCTGGGGCAATTCCAACTACGCCGGCCTCTTCGCCGCCATCAAGGAAACCAACTGGTCCGGCGTCCTCGCCATCGAAACCGACAGCGCCGAATTCGCCAAAGACCCCACCGAGTTCGTCACCCGCGCGAAGGCCTTCTTCGAAAAACACTTCAACTAACCCCGTTCTGATGGAGGCGCGGTGCCCCCACCGCGCTTTCCTCTCGTTTCGCTTTCACCCCGTCCCATGCGCCCCCCAGCCACCGCCCTCCTCGCGATCGCCCTTCCCCTGATCGCCTCCGCCGCCGATCACCTCATCTATCTCGGCACTTACACGAACACCGAAAGCAAGGGCATCTACCGTATCCATCTCAACGCTACGACCGGCGAACTCTCCACCCCCGAATTCGCCGCCGAAGCCCGCAACCCCTCCTTCCTCGATCTCCATCCGACGCACCCGATCCTCTACGCGATCGACGAGTCCGACACCGGCGGCGGTGTCACCGCCTTTAACATCGATCGTTCCACCCGCGCCCTCACGCGCCTCAACGCCGAATCCACCGGCGCCGGCGGCGTCGCCCATCTCGCCGTCGATCGCGATGCCCGCTTCGCTCTGGTCGCCAGCTACGGCCGCGGCTACACCGCCGCCTTCCCGCTCGCGCCCGACGGCCAACTCCAACCACGCACCTCGCTGATTCAACACGAGGGCCCGCTCGGCCCGCGCACCGACCGCCAGGAAAAACCGCACGCGCACTCCGTCACGTTTTCGCCCGATAACCGCTTCGCCTACGTCGCCGACCTCGGCCTCGACCGCATCCTCGCCTTTTCGCTCGATCCGTCTGCCGACACCATCGCCCGCCATCCAGCCGGCGACGCCTCCGTGCCTCCTGGCGCCGGCCCGCGCCACAGCAAGTTCTCCCACGACGGAAAACATTTCTACGTTCTCAACGAACTCGACGCCACGCTCTCCACTTTCCGCTACGACGCCCCCACCGGCGCACTCTCACCCGTTCAAACCCTCTCCACGCTCCCCGCCGACTACGACGGCCCGAAATCCTGCTCCGAAATCCGGATTCATCCCAACGACCGCTTCGTCTACGCCTCTAACCGCCGCCACGACAGCCTCACGGTCTTCGCGCGCAACCCCGACACCGGCGAACTGACCTTCGTCCAAAACATCCCCGCCGGCGGCGCGATCCCGCGCAACTTCAACCTCTCCCCCGACGGCGTCTGGCTCGTCTGCGCCCACCAGGATTCGAACTCCCTCTCCGTCTTCCGCGTCGACGCATCCACCGGTCGCCTCACCGCCACTCCCCACCGCGCCACCGTCCCCCGCCCCGTCTGCGTCCTCTTCGTCCCGTAAGCCGCGCGCTCGCTCGCGCTCCTCCAGTTTTTGCGCCTCTTGCGCCTCTTTGCGGCCATCCCGCCGCCTTCCTTTTCGCGGCTTTCGCGTATTTAGCGGGCATCCTTCACTCTCGCCGCAACAACCCCGCCACATCCACCTTCGCTGCCCGTCGCGCCGGCCACGCGCAGGCCATTACTGCGGCCAGCAACAAGATTCCGGAGACCCCGCTCAACACCACCGGATCATACGGCGCCGTTTCGAACAATAGACTCTGCAAATACCGCGTGAGCCCCAGCGCGCCGCTCACTCCCACCACGACTCCGACCAGCACCAACATCACACCCCGGCGCATCACCAGTCCGACCAAATCCCGCCCCGTCGCCCCCAGCGCCATCCGCACGCCGAACTCTCCCATCCGCCGGTCCACCGTATAAACGAGCACCGAGAACACGCCCACCACCGTCAACACCAGCGCGATCCCCGAAAGCACACGCAGCACCGACAACACAAAGCTTTCGTAATAAGTCTGCCACCCGCGCGTCTCCGCTAGCGGCGCCGCGATCACCGGCACGATTTTCGGATCGAACGCATACACCGCCCGCTTCAACGCTGCCGCCATTGTCGCGTCCGCCGTTCCCCTCACCCGCACGACAAACGTGTCCATATTCGGCGGATACCACGTCTCCGGCGCATACACGTGAAAGCCCGGCGCCTCGCGCAACGTCTCGCGCATGTCGCTCACCACGCCCACGACCGTCCACAACCCGCCGTTCCCATGGATTGGTTTCAACACCTGCCCGACGGGATCCGCCTCGCCAAAACGCACGCGCGCAAACGACTCGTTGATCATCACCTCCGCCCCGCGCTCCGGCAGCATTCGCCCTCGCTTCAACATCAGCCCCGACGTTTCCAGAAAATTCTCCGACACATAATCCACTCTCAGCTGCACCTGCGTCCCGTCCCCCAACTCCACCGCAATCTCGGAGTCGTAATAACCCGGCAGCAAGTTATCCGTGCCATACGCCGCCGCCGACACGCCCGGCAGTCGCGTAAAATGCTCCTGCAACCGCCTCAACAACGCCAACCGCTCCTCGTTCCCCTCCGCGTATCCAGGCGGCAACGACAACCTCACCTTCATCAACTTCTCTTCGTCGAACCCCAGAGGCACGCTCTCTAGCCGCGCCATCGTTCGCACCATCAACCCCGCGCCGGTCAGCAGCACCACCGCGAATGCCGTCTGTAATGCCACCAGCCCGCCCCGCAACCGCGCCAATCCCCGCCCTTCACCCAGCGCACACGCGCCATCCTTCAAGCCTTCCAGCACATTCGTCCGCCACAACCGCAGCCCCGGTGCCACCGTCACCAGCAGACTCGTCAGCACTGCCAGTGCCATCAACGCCGCTAGCGCCCGTCCATCCAGCGTCCAGCGATCCCACCGAAAATCGCTCCCCGAATCCGACAGCGCGAGCAGCAGCGGCACCATCCAGTTTGCCACCAACACACCCACGGCGCTCGCCCCCAACGACAACATCACGCTTTCCATCGCCAGCAACCGCACCAGCCGTGCATGCCCGCCACCCAACGCCAGCCGCACGCTCAACTCACGTTTCCGGCCCAGCATTCGGACGAGCATCAAGTTCGCCGCATTCAAGCACGCGATGCCAAAAAGAAACCCCACCGCACCCACCAATACCCAATACACTTCCGGCCGCATGATCTGCTGCAGCTCCGGCATCGTCACGAGCGCCGGTTTACTCGCCTCGCGAAAGTGACGCGGCCGCGGCGGCAGTTCCACCTTGGCCGCTCCGATCGCCTGCTCCGCTTGCTCTCGCGACACGCCTTCGCGCAGGCGGGCAAACGTCCAGAATATTTGTCCCGGCGTGGCCTCCGGTCCGAATTCGACCGCCTGATAAACCTGCGCATTCAAAAACGGCGGCATCACTTGCCTCGAGCGCAACACGCCCACGACCGTGCACACCGTTTCTCCTACCACGACTTCGCGGCCCAGCGCATCCTCCGCTCCCTTCAAGTGCTCCCGCCAGAACGCGTCACTGACCACCACCGCCCGGCCATCACGCGCATCCTCCGCCAAGAACCCGCGCCCCAACGCCGGCCGCACGCCGATTACCGACAGCATCTCCGACGACACCGCCAGCGCCATGGCCGCAACCGGCTCCCCGTCGATCACCACGTTGGACTGCTGCGGCCTCGCCAACGCGACCCCGGAAAAAACGTCCTGGAGTTCCCGATACGCCACGACCTCGCCTCCCCAAGCCGCACGGCGCGTTCCCTCCTTCGTCTTTCCACCCACCCACACGAGCTCGTCCGGAAATTCGTGAATCCGAAACAGCACGCGATCGACGACACTGAAGATCGCCGCCGCCGCACCGAGCCCCAGCCCGAGCGTCAAAATCGTCACCGCCGCAAAACCGCGCGCCCGTCCAAGCGAGCGCAGCACATAGCGCAAATCGGAAAACATAGGGGTAAGGGGTGCGCTCACGCTCTCCGCCTCACCCCTCACAGCAATCCTATATATCCCAAAGCCCGCCCGCTAAACACGCGAAAGTCGCGAACAAATTCCCCAAACTGAAACCGCTTTTTTGCGCCTCTTGCGCCTCTTTGCGGCCATTCTCCCACCTTCCATTTTCGCGCCCTTTAGCGTGTTTCGCGGGCGACTCCTCCTCATTCCTCATTCTCCGCCACCCACTCCCGCCGCGCCGCCTTGCTCGCCGCCCGCTTCTCCCGTCGTTTCTTCATCCACGCCGGCTCCGCCGCCTCGCCCGCCATGATGCACCCGAGCGGCTGAATCTCTCCGACCACCGTCGCCAAGCCGAACTTCTCGATTTGCGCCTTCACCTTCGTCGCGTCCTTGTAGCCGAGCGGCGACTCCGACAAATCCGGCGCGCCGTTATACCAGCGGATATCCAACCCGCCCGTCGTTTCCGCGAGCACTTCCTTCACGCGCCCCGGATCGATCTCGCCATCGGCATCGCGATACGGCGCCAGCATCGCCTTCCGCGACAAATTCCGTCCCGCGCCATGCGGCGCAAACGACAGGAACTCGTCGTTGTCTCCGCCCAACACGATCAAGATCTCTCGCGCCATATTCAGCGGAATAAGCCCGAGCAACGGCCGCCCGTCCGCATCCTTCCACGCCGGCGTCGCACCCTTGCCGTGATAAAACGAGTCCCCGCGCTTCCACACGAAATTGTGCTCGTTGCCCACCTGCGCCAATGCCCGCTGTCCGATCCGATGCAAAAATTCATCGTGGATGAGCGCGTGATTCACCCGCGTCCACCGCGAGACAAATTGCAGCGCCTCCCAATACGCGCGCCCCTCCTGCGAGTCCCCCGGCAACCACGCCGCCGCCGCCGGAATGCTCACGGCATTCTGCCGCACCCACAAATCCGCCGCGATCATCCCGCGTTTGTAGAGATCCGCGCCCAACCCGCGCGAACCATGATGTGTCACGAGCACGTGAAACGCTCCGCCGCGCCGCTCGATCGCCTCCGCCAGCTCCGCATGTCCCGCTCGCGCAATCGCGCGCTGCTGCTCGGGCGAAAACTCCACCCGACCGATATACGCGAAATGATTTCCGTCCCCCTGCGTGCCCAGGAACTCCCGCGCGCGGTTCTGCAGCCCCGACAAAAACGGATTCTCCCACACCGGCTCCTCGAGCATCGTGTGATACATCTGCTTCCCCCGCGGACGCCCACCCGCCCCAAAGTGGGTCGACGCCCACAGCTGATCCATCAGCTCCGTCACCGGATGATTGTCCGCAAAGAAACTCGCGAACATCGAACAACAGATATCCGCCGAATGCGCGCCCGGTAAAATCGCATTCTCCGCCTCAATCGCCCCGCCCACCGGAATCGTCGCCGGCCCCACGCCCGCCGGACACGTATCCGGCATCAAACTACCGCGCTTGATCACCGGCACGTGCAACAGCTCCGTCATCCGAGCCCGCGACGCCGCCACACTTGCCACCTCCGCCGGCGTCTCCGCCTCCACTGCTTCCGTAAACGCCAGGGGTGCCTTCCGCAGCTCCACCCGCCTCGCCTCCTTGGGATAATCCACCTCCAACGCCGCAAAGACTCCTTCCCGATCCAGCCCCGTCCCCTCCAACTCCCGCGCGCGCTTCAACACCGCCCCCAGCCGCGCCTCTTCGCGCCACCCCGCCGCAATCAAATCCCGCGCCTTAATCTCCATGCCCATGCCCGCAACGTGCGCGGGCGATATCCTTTGTCGAGGCTCACATCAAAATCAGCTAACCGCCGACGCCGCTTCGAATCCGAAATTCCACAATCGCAGGATTAGAAGGAGGCTCTCCCACTCTTCAGCTTCCAAGTAGGATAACCTAGTGACACCTTAAACACACCGACTTTTCTATTCGGCACGCCCCCTGATCATCGGAATCTTACGTTCGCTGCACGATTTGTCGATGACCCACAGGCGATGGTAAGCTGCGATATCAACAAATCGGCCGCTTGCGCGGCACCTTAGCATAACCTCTGCCAATGCACGCAGCTACAACCCGCCGTTAGCCGGCGGCGGCTCATTATATAAATTGATGCTGCGTGTGGCGCCGGACAAAATTGTGGGCACAAGTTCGCCGGCGATCTCAACTGGAAAGAACAGCAAACAACCATCGATCCCTCGGCGATGAAAGACCACTGACATTTTCAGCTGGGAAGACACGGTCTTTACGTAATCCAAAACATACCTTGGCAGTGCCCGTTCTATGGTTCCATTCACCAACGGATCGCATAGTCCGCCCATGTCGATTTTTGTAATAAACGCTCGAGGATCTAGAACAAAGATCACCGCCCTTTTAGCCTCCTTATTTCGCTCTAAAAAAAAGTCCGTATGGTCGTCGAACATCCAAAGATTGGGTTTACCAATCTTAATTCTTTTGCTGAGCGTGGTCCATTTACACCGGCCATCTTCAAGTAGAGGGTGAGAAGGGCTGGCGTCGGCGATAGCGATACTCTCGGAGTGGACAAGTAAGGGTTTTACCAACTTCCGAATCATGCCTGCTTCGTAGGCCAGCGACTCCTCCAAAGTCAGATATTGAACGGAGTTACGTCCAGCCACTTCCCCCAGCTCTTCCTTGAGTAAGAAAAGCGATCGAAGAAATGGAGCCGCCTTGGTTTCAAGATGCCCGAACCTCGAGGCATGGCCTACGATCTCTTGCAGTCGATCAGAATTCATTTCAATCATCCCAAAGAAAGTCCCATTCGCCGTTCTTCAATTGACGTTCAAGCAAGGGAGATAGCGGAGGAGCAGGAATCTTGGGAGCGCACTCTTTGTCCCATACTTTATAAATGTGGCGCAAGACACGAGTGATTACCGGCTTGGTTGCGGCGCTCCCAACTATCTCCTCGAAAATTTCTTTTCCCGCTCGATCTGCCGGGAGCCCCATCAGAGCCAAGCTAGCGTTAAGGAGCCTGTGCAAGTCGTTGTGGAAGTTCCGAGGTATGTCACTGACATTCGGATCGAATTTTCCTCCTCGACGTTTCGCGCCAAGGAAGACCGGAAGGATATGATGGCCATTCGTTAGGGCGGTCGCCGCTATAGCACACAGCCCTTTACGGGCGTGCCTATAACGCTGGATCGCATTTGGAACCGCTATCCGCTGGTTATTCGCGTGTATTTGAGCCGCGACGCTGGTCTCGACCAAGGACATGTGCCCGCTCGGATCGACGAACATCACAGGGCTGGCCGCCGCATATGCATACTTGTGCAGCGACGCAGGATCCGTATTCGCTCCCTCGTAACTGTCTAAAGACCAGAATCTACCCCCGTTCGAAGTAAAATAACGCGCACGCAAAAAGTAGAGTTCGAGATCGAAGTCATACTGCTCCCCGCAATACTGATACGCATTGTCCGTCGCTCCAGACCCGAAGATCAGATTCCCGAACGCATCGTAGTCATAGCGGTCGGTGATTTCGCCTGCATGATTGGAAAGTTCGCGGACGCTGCCGTGGCCGTCGTAAACGAAGTAGTGCAGCGTTGACGCGCCGTCGTTGAGCGCCACCGCCTGACTGATCAGGTCGGAGCCGTAGGTGTAGACGCGGAGCGTCTCACCGCTCGCGGTGGTGACCCGCTCCTCGAAGACCTGCGCGTAACCTGTCAGGTTGTTCGTATCGACCAGCCAGCTTGTGATCGACGTGGGCTGGGCTGAAGCATCGAGCAGCGTCTTGGCGATTCGAATACCATCCGCGTCGTAGCTGAGGTTGATCGTGCTTCCATCCGCTTTCGTCCGCACGATCAAACGCTCTTCGAAATCATATGCATCCGTTCCCAGCGGCTCACCGAGAGCCGTTCCCCCGATTTGCGTGCTCCCGTTCGCGGTGTAGGTGTCGCCGTCGAGCCAGTCGCGGGCGTTGAAGGTGTTCGTTTGATTCGGAATCCCGGCGACCGACGACAGACGCGCGCTCCTGTTTCCGACCTTGTCCAAGGTGTAACCAATCGCGCCGTTGTTGCCGTTGCCGTCGCCCACTCGCGACTCGTCGGTCAGGCGATAAAGTGCGTCGTAGGTGTAGGTGATCGTTCGGGCGCCTTCGACGACTTGCCTGCGATGTCCGCTCGCTCGCAGTTTGTAGTCGTAGGCATGGAGCGCTGTGGCGCCGGAAGAGATGTTCAACATCCGCAGGCGATTCAGCGCATCGTAGCCATACGTGTGCACCACCGCGTTCGGATACGTGACCGACTGCAAGGAACCGTTGGCATTGTAGGTGTAGCTCGTCGTGCGGACCGGCAGGCCGGTCGACGTGTCGTCCACATGCTCCAAACGGTTCGCTCCGTCATAACGGTAGCCCACATTCACACCGCCGTCGTTCGACGAAACGACGTCCTTCAACAAGCCATTCGCGTGGTAGCTGTAGTCGAGCTGGCCCGCATCGGTATCCTTGTAATCGATCCGACCTCGCTCATCGCGTGGGGTCGCCTCGGAATACAACAGCGTCCCAGACGCGTCGTAAGTCTGCGCGGCGGTGCGGGCACCATTGGGGTCGTAGTCGTAATCGATCCGCGCGATCGCATGGCTGAACACGCGTGACGGATGCGCCGGGTCCGCGGACTTCGATGTGAGCCGGTTCAGTTCGTCGTAGCTAAACGTCGTCGTGTATCCGGCGAAATCCGTGCGCTGCCACAGATTCCCCCAGGTGTCGTAACGCAGCGTCTCCTCCAACGCGGACGCTTCCCCAGCATCCTTCGGGAGTATCCGCTTCGTGCGCCGACCCATGCCGTCCGTCCAGTAGGTCGTGACGCGACCAAGTGCGTCCGTCTGCGTCCGTTGATTCCCCAACTCGTCGTAAGAATACCGCGTGGAGACTACGCTCGCATCGGTCACATCGAGAGTGAATTCGGCGTCGGAGGCAGCTTTCGATGGGTCGAGATACTGACGGACTTCGATCAAGCGACCCAACGGATCATAGCGATAACGCGTGATCTTTCCCTCCTGATCTAACGCAGCCACCCGACGGCCCAAAGCATCGTAACGCGTCTCGGTCTGCGTGGCCGGGTGCTCGTCGGTCGCGGGATGGATCACACGCGTGGCACGGCCGTGGTCGTCATAACGCGTCTCCGTGACGTTGCCGCGAGGATCGGTGACAAACCGCACGTTGCCGGCGCGGTCGTATTCGTAGGTTGTGACCAATTCCATCGAGCCAACGTGCTGGATCATCTCGCGACGACGCATCGCGCATCCGCAGTTGTTCTCGTAAGTGAACTCCGTCACGCTGCCTGCTTCGTCGATCTGATGCGTAACACGTCCGATCAAATCGTTACGTGTCTCCGCGCGAGGATTGTCCGTTCCGTCGCTGGACGTGGCGTCGGGGAATATCGTGAACCGCAGCCGTCCCGCATCATCGTATTCGAAGGTCGTGCGAAACCCGCGTTGGTCCTCCGACCACGCCTTCCGATTCTCCGCATCGAAGTGCATGGTTTCCGACGAACCATCTGGATAGGTGGTGGAGACCCTGTTTCCGCGAGAATCGTAACCGTAACTCGTCGTCCGGGCTCGCGCGTCGTCCGCGCTCTGGTAGTCCGCCACCGATTGCCAGAGGATAGACTTCGCCTCCTGGCCGAACGAAGTGTAGCGCGTTTCGGATACGCGCCCGTCCGGGTGAATCGTGGCCGCAAGACGGTTCTCCCGATCGTAAACAAAACGCGTGATCACGTCTTCAACTGAACCATCCGGCAGCGTGCGGGTAACGATCTGCGCTACCTGATTCTCCTGGGCATCGTGGAGCGTCCGGGTCGTGCGCCACACGGTTGAGCCGGCCGTCACGGTCGCAACGACTTCCTTCACCGCGCCCGGATACGCCGCGCTCGAATAGCTGTTGTTGTAGGTGTGAGTGGTTACTGTTCCGAGCGCGTCAGTGACCGTGTGCAACGTCCCGTCGGAGTAGTAGGTGTAGGAAGTCGTCGCAGGTGATGCGCCACCTGCGCCTATGGTGTGCGTAAGGAGATTGTTCGTCGCAGGATCGTAATTGAACGTTTGCACGCGCCCGTCGGGATCCGTCATCTGCGTCGGCGCGCTGCGGTCGTTGTAACTCGTCCGCGTCGTGTAACCCGTGGACGGATTTGCCGGATCCTCGGACGTGCTCGCGCCGAGGGTTTCGGCGATGACGTTGCCGCGCGGGTCGTAAGCGAACGACTTCACGTTGCCGTAGTGGTCGACCTCGAACTTCACGCGGTCGGTGTCGGGATAGTAGCTATAGCTTGTCTGCGCGCCGAGCGGATCAATCTTCAGCGTCACATTCCCACGCTCGTCGTAGTAGTAGGTCGTCTCCTTTCCGAGTCGGTCGACAATTTTCTCGAACCGCCCGGTCGAATCGATGCCACGATCGAACACGGTTTCTTTTCCTTCGGCGTCGATCTGCTTGATCAGTCGACCGTTCTCGTCGAATTCACTCCGCAGGGCAGCAACTCCGCGCGGATCGATAATTCGCGTGAGATAGTGCGGGAACGCGTCGTTCTCGTAGCGGAACTGAGTTACGTTCAACTCCCGATCGGTAAACGTCTCCAGCCGCCCTTCCGCGTCGTAGGTGTAATCGAGATCGTTTCCAGCCGGGTCGCGAATGTAGTCCACCCGCCCGGTCGCGTCGCGATGAATTACGACGGCGGTAGTGATCACCCCGGAAGGTGCTGGCTGCGTGGATACAAGTCGGGCGACTCGATTCTGCGCATCGCGCTCGACTGTGAGCCGGTTGCCATTCAGATCGCGCATCTCGAGCAGGCCGAGCGCTTCATCGAGGATGAACACGGTCCCGTCGCGGGTGGTCAGGCGGAAACGGGACGTGTCGAATGTGTCGGCAAAAGGATCCGCGGTGGGATCGTCGGCGCGCAGGTCCTGATCGCCAGTTCCTTCAATCCAGAAGTCCTCGGCGAGCACGTTCGCTGCATTCAACGGCTCCAGGGTCGAAGTGGTGTCGCCGATGGGATAGAACCGATACTTGCCGCGGCGAACCACGACACCAAAGGAGCGATAGTCCGGATCGCCGGGGCGGTTCTTCACAAGAGCGCCCGCACGGAAGCGGTGCGTTTCGCCATCCGGGAAGGCGATGGTGACGATGCGTTCATCGATCGGAAGCACGTCGTAGAATTGGATGCCACTCCCCTCTTGCGGCGTTTGCCACCAAGCATCGCCCAGATGGCGATTCTTCTGCACTCGGATGTTGTTGAGCGCGATTCGCCAGCCCGGACCGAAGTCGCCTACCCGCGCATCGCGACTGTCGTAGGTGCGCGTAATGGAAATCGGGATACCTGGCGCTGGAATGTTCAGATCCTCGAACGCCAGCGCAAACGCCCCGATCTTCATGTTGCCTTCGACCAGCAGCCCCAGCGGCCCATCAATGACGGTCCGACCGCTCGTGTCGGTGGCGGCTAGACGCACCTCGTAGAGGCCGTTGATCAACACCGTTGGGTCGAACGTTCCCAACGCCGCTGGCACCTCGCCTTCCCCGACGGAGTTCGTGCCCGAAGCAAATGCAGTCCATGGCTCGACTGCGCCTCCTTGAGGAGCCTTGAGTCGATACTCGAGAACCCAGCGCTTAAGCAACCGGCTATCAATGACGCCGGTGAACTCGACAGGGCCGGAAACACGGGCATCCGCAGCCGGCGTGAAAATTGCAGCAACGGGTGGACCGGCGTCCGTGACGACCTGGATCGCGATCGGCGGCGCGTCAGCTGAGACACCTGTGTTGTCATGCGCTCGCGCAGTGAAGGTATAGCTGCCTACGGGCAGCCCACCGGCGACCGGCCAGAAATAAGTCGTGGGCTTGTTCAACTCAGGGGCTGTTTGCTCACCCAACTTCACGCCATCTTGGAAGAATTCCACTCGCGTGATCGTCCCATCCGAGTCGCTTGCCTGAACCACCAGTTCGAAAGTGGTGGACGCTGGGAGCGAAGCTCCATCGGCAGGTTCTTCGAAAATGATTGCTGGGGGAGCGGACGGTGGAGCCTCCACCACGACCTGCAATGTTGTTGAGGCAGATTTTTCGGAGTCGTTTGCGCTAAACTGAACGCTATAAACGCCGGCAACGGGAAAGCTTGCCGTGGTGGATAACTGGTCCGCGGAACCGAACGCGACGGCACCCGGCCCGTCCACTTGCGTCCATTCATAGATGAGAGTGCCTGGCGGATTCGGAAGTCCGTCGTCGCTGGCGACGCCAGAAAGGAGCACAGGCGTTCCTGCAATGGCCGCACCGCCGACACTGGCCGCGACGTGGGGAGCTGCATTCACCATCACGTCCGGCTTTCCCGCAGTCCCCGCCTGGTAGATTGCCGCGATTTCCGCCGGCGTCAGAGCGCGATCGTAAAGCGTGACTTCATCCAGTTTACCTTTGAACGAAGATTGTCCTGACATGGAACCCATGGCGAACTCGCCCGTAGTCGGCAGGAGAAACGATCCGATATTTTTCGAAACACGCTCCACTCCGTTGATGTAGAGTCGCGCGAGTCCGCTACTACGATCATACGTGGCGGCACAGTGAGTCCACTGACCAGCCTGTAAGAGCCCACCCGTCTCAAGCGCATCTCCGCCGCCGGGCTTACCCCAAGCAACATACAGCCGCTGGCTATAGTAGTTGGTTCTCAGATAAGGGCCGCTCGCCCAAGATAGGATCGCACGGTCGCGCTCGTGGTCTGCCATGTTGAGCCAAAGCTCAATCGTCGCGCCGGCACTTTCCGGAGTAGAGCCTACGGCGAACTCAGGGGCTGTAGTCGTCCACGATCCGGAACCCGGAAGCGTGAACGCTTGCCCGACGTAACCGTCGGTGAGCGTCGGCAGGTTGCGACGCGTCGCAACGATGCCGGTGAACGACTCCGCAGCGTTGCCATTGGCCTTCCACCAGGCGCGAGCGTCAGTCGGCAATCCGTCCGGATAAGACTGTCCAACGCGAACCTCCATGATATCCGAGTCCACTTTCGAACCGTCATCCGCTTCCACCCTGAACAGATACAGTCCGGGACTGGAGAACGTCACCGAGCTGGACGGCGCATCCGGCAGCGTGCCCGCGGGCGTTGCGATCACAGCTCCAGCAGGTCCAGAAAAAGAGATCCACCGCCATGTTACGGAGCTATTCGCCGGCAATCCGTCATCCTGCACGGTAGCTTCGAGATGAACGGTGTCGTTTGCCGATGCCGTTGCGACATTCGGGTGAGCAAAGACCATGGGACCGGAATTTTCCGAGGCCGGAGGCTTACCTTTCGACCCGGCTTCGAACAGAGTTCCGACTTCTGCCGGCGTCAGCGGACGATCATACAACGTGACCTCGTCGAGCTTCCCCTTGAACGGTGAAACACCGGCCGCTGCTCCGATTGAAAACGTGCCCGTTGTAGGCAACGCAAAAGATCCGATGTTGCGTGAAACTTCCGCTACGCCGTTCACATAAAGAGAAGCAAGGCCAGTCGCGCGATTGTAGGTGGCTACGCAGTGCGTCCAAACCCCCACCTTCAAAATATTTCCCGTTTCCATCGTATCGCCGCCTCCCGGTTTGCCCCAACCGACGTGGAGGCGCGTGCTGTAATAGTTTGTGCGTAGAACCGGCCCGCCCGACCATGAGACTATTCCGCGATCACGCTCGAAATCGGCCATGTTGAACCAGAACTCGATGCTCGCTCCCGCGGAGTTCTCGGACGATCCGACGGCATACGTGGGGTTCGATGCAGTCCAGCGATCATCGATACCGTCCAAAACAAACCCGTGGGAAACGTGACCGTCCCCGAAACCCGCGAGATTCCATGCAGTCGCTTCCTGCTGGGAATAGGCTTCGACGCTCGTTCCGTTTCCGCTCCACCACGCACGCGCATCCTCGGGAAGCTCGGCCGGATACAGTTGCCCAACCCGCACTTCCACGAGGTCAGACACCGCGCGGGAGTGATCGCGTCCTTCAAGCTTTAACAAATAAATGCCTGACGCTGTAAACCAAGCGTTGGTAGCCGGAGAGGCTGACAGATCTCCATTCGTGACCTCAAACGTCACGTCTCCTGGGCCACTGACTTTGCTCCAGCTCCAATTCGCGGCCACATCAAGCGATCCATCCCCAAGCGCGAAATGAGCCGTTAACGCCGCAGGGGCACTCACGTCACGAACGGCGATATCCGGTCCTGCCGACACAATCAGCGGCGTGGTTGTAGCCAACGGCATCTTCCCCGCTGATCCCGACTGGTAGATCGCTCCGATTTCTGCGGGCGACAACGCGCGATCGTAGAGCGTCACCTCATCGAGCTGACCTTTGAACCGTTTTTCACCGCTGCGCGTCCCGATCAACACATCGCCCGTCGTCGGCAGCGCGAAGCTCCCGATCGCCCGCTCGTTTTGCAGAACGCCATTGACGTAAAGGCGAGCAATCCCGCTCGCGCGATCGTAGGTTGCTGCGCAATGTGTCCACACTCCTGCGGTGAGGATATTTCCCGTTTCAAATACATCGCCTCCGCCCATTTTTCCCCACCCGACGTTCACCCGCTGGCTGTAGTAACTTGTTCTTAAATACGGTCCGTCGATCCACGAGAAGATCGCCCGGTCGCTTTGAAGATCCGTCAGCCGCATCCACAGCTCGATCGTTGCGCCGAGGCTCGAAGCGGTGGATCCAACCGCGAGCCCTGGAGCTGCGGAAGCGCGCCAATAATCATCCGCCCCGTCCACATCAAACGCCATCCCAACCAACCCATCAGCGAATTCGGGCACGTTCCATGGCATGGCTGCGTGACCCGAGCGGACCTCGATCGAATTTCCGTTTCCTGGCCACCACGCGCTCACATCGGATGGCAGCGACGCTGGATAAAACTGCCCGACGCGAACCTCCACTAGGTCCTTAGCCCCATACGCTCCGTCGTCGCTTTCGAGCTGGAGCGAATACAAACCAGGCTCACTAAACCGGGCCGTTGTCTCCGGAGAATCAGGCAGGCTCCCGGCCTCAACGGCAAACTCAACCTCACCGGGTCCGCTAATCTTCGTCCATCTCCAATCGACCCTCGCTCCAGCCGGTTTTCCATCATCTGTAAGACGGGCAGCAAGCAGCACGACGTCAGAAGGCGATGCGACCGCGACATCCGGGCCCGCCGACACCTGCGGAGCCGAGTTTCCACCGACGAATATCTTGCCCGATGATCCGGCCCGATAAATCGTGCCGATTTCTTCCGGGGTCAGCGACCGGTTGTATAACGTAACTTCGTCAATTTGCCCCTTGAAGAGATTGTTACCACTACGCCAACCCACGGAAAACTCATCCGACGTCGGAAGAAGGAACGAACCGATGACCTTCTCATTCTGCAAAACCCCATTGTGATAAATGCGAGCGATGCCCGACGCCCGATCGTAAGTCACAGCGCAATGGCTCCAAGAACCGGCCGTCAGCACCTCCCCGCTTTCGATCACGTCCGTCCCGCCTGGACGGCCCCAACTCAGGAAGAGCCTCTGGCTATAGTAAGATGTTCGTAGATACGGTCCATTTCTCCAAGAGAAGATCGCCCGGTCGGTTTGATGATCGGCCATATTCAGCCAGAACTCCACCGTCGCACCTTCGCTATCTTCATCAGCGCCGATCGCTGTGCTCGGGCCAGCGTCGGTTTTCCAAAAACGTTCTACTCCGTCGAAGTCGAACGCTAGCGAAACGCGGCCGCTAGCATATTTCACCTTGCTCTGTTGCACCCGCAAAGGCTGCTCATCATGGACGACCTCTCGTGCGTGACCATTAGCGGGCCACCACGCCGAGATCCCCTCCGGAACGCTCGGGGATCGCACGCCCACGCGGATGGTCGTGAATGAGCTACTCTCGAGATGACCATCGCTGGCGGTGAGCTCGAGGATATAGATGCCCTCAGCGGAGAACAAGACAGTCGGTCTCAGCAGTGAGGCATCATCGAACACCACCTCCCCCGGACCGTTGAGGAGACGCCATTGAAGAATCAGCTCACCCCCTCTCGGGATTCCATCATCTGAAGCGACAGCCTGCAGCTGAAACGACTCGGCCGTCGAACGAACCATTGCATCCACTCCGGCGAAAACTTGGGGAGCCTCGTTGCGCTCCACCGTAACTACGACGGTATCTACCGCGGTATGCTCACCATCGCTAGCGGAGAGCTGCAGCGTATAAACCCCCGGCACCGTAAAATTCGCCTCCGTCGTCAACGCCTCGACGTCCTCAAAATGAACGAAACCAGGCCCGTCCAGTTTGACCCATCGATACGCGAGAGCGGAGCCTTCGGGCAAACCATCGTCTGCAACCGAGCCGGTGAGCACCGCAGTGGCTACGAGTCCCGATCGCGAGTAGAGCGCCATCAGGTTCTTGCCTTGAAAAACGTTGACGACGGACGTGAGCGGACTCTCCCAGTCCAGCACAATCACCGGATTCCCGTTGTCGTAATAGAGCGTGGATAGACCTTCGAAAATGGGATGCTCCGAACTAACAGGCAAAGTGCCTCTTACCTGATTGTAGGGATAGCCATAAGCTAGGCCGAATGCGTTCAGAAATGTCGCATACCACCCCGCCTCGACATCGGCATCACATCCACAGACCTTGGTTCCGGCACTTATATATACACTGCCACCGGCGTTAACGTAATCGATCAATACGGAGTTATCGACTTGGTTTGCACACAAGAACACCGCATCGAACTGACGCAGGTTTTCGAGCGTGAACGGGATCGTGCTGCTAGTCACCCACGTGTGACCTGCGCCCTCCATTGCCGCACGCAGCGCCGTTCCCGTGTAAGCATAAGATACCGACCCCGGCATCGTGTTCGTATAAGCGAGAAACTTGCCCGGCCGGCCTCCCGTAAACCACTTCGCGAGGTTCAAGGCGAACTGACCCGCGGATGCACTGGAAGCAAATCCCTGATCCGTCAGAGTCCATTCGTCGTGATTCAGAATAATGTTACTGAATGGTTTCACCTCTGCCGAGGCGCCAAATGCCGCTGTCGCGTCTAAACCTGCATCCACAACAGGTGGCTGGTTCAACGGGCCGGACACAACGATCGACACCGTCGCAGCATCCGCGGAGGTCGCTCGACCGTCGCTCGCCACAAAGGTGAAGGAGTCGCTTCCGACATAGCCGTGTGCCGGGATATAGACCAGCACCCCTCCCGAACCGGTTAGCGACCCATGCACCGGCGGATCAACCACGATGAACTCGATCTCGTCACCATCGATGTCCTCGCCGCGTAGTTGAATCTCAACCGTGCTATTCGCTTCGACCAAAACAGCCCGATCAATCGCGATCGGCGCGTCGTTGACGGGCATCACTGTTATCTCGAAATCAGCAATATCGGATTCTCGCCCCCCGTCGCTGACTTTGAACTGAAAGTGATCAGTTCCGTTGAAGTTCAGCTCGGGCACGTAGCGCCACCCCGCTCCCGCACCCTCAAGTGTCCCTCTCTCGGGTGCCTTCACGATCGTATAAATCAGCGTATCGCCATCCAAGTCACTTGCCACCAGCACGAGGTCGATCGCCGCATCTTCATCAACCACAGCGCTCCCATTGTTCGCCACAGGCGGATGCTCCACCGGCGTCAGTGTGAACCGCACCACTGCGACACTCGACTGAAGCTCTCCGTCACTCACCACGAACTCGAGAGCGTCATGGCCACGGTAATTAAACGCAGGCGAGTAAGTAAAATGAGGCGCCGCTCCCGCCAGCGTTCCTTGGGTCGGCGGAGTGATAATCGTATAGATCAACTCGTCTCCGTCGGCGTCGAATCCCGCTAAGGAAAAATCAATCGGAGTGTCCTGCGGCCCGACCAACTCCAACGATCGCGCCTCAGGCGCGTCATTAATGCCGGAGATAATGAGCTGAAACATCGCCGGCGCTGACTCGAGTTCGCCGTCTTTCGCCGTGAACACGAAGCTGTCCAAGCCATGATAATCCGGGTCCGGCGTGTAGAGATAACCACCAGGCATCCCAACTAGCGGTTGAATCGTGCCATGCTCCGGCGGGATTTGAATCGAGAAACTAAGCGACGCTCCTTCCACGTCGCCGGCCTCGAGCGTCAGCTCCAGCGAAGTATCTTCCGACAACGAGCCCGATCCTTCCAACGCGACAGGCGCATCGTTCACCGCGACGACAGAGACCGAAATAGTTGCAGGAGCAGACGAAAGCTCTCCGTCGTTCACCACAAAGGCGAAGCTATCCTCCCCGCTATAGTTCGCAGCAGGCGTATAAGTGATTTCGGCGCCCGCCCCTTCAATCGACCCATGCTGGGGTAGCGTCACGAGACTGAACGTGAGCGAGCCACCTTCCACATCGCTGCCAGCTAACGTGATCTCGATCCGAGTATCTTCGTCGGTCACCAACTCCTGGCTGTGCGCCACCGGCGCATCATTGACCGGTTCGACGAGCACGGTCGCGGTCGCGAGATTCGAATCCACCCCTGAACTGTCGCGCACGCGGAACGTGAACCGATCGCTGCCGTTGAAATGCGGCTCGGGCATATACGTCAGCTGCGGAGCTGTGCCCGTCAATGTGCCATGTTGCGGCGCCGTCACCACGAAGAACGCCAACGCGTCGCCGTCCGGATCATGCCCGGAAAGCACCACCTCCACCGCACTGTCCTCCGCCGTTACGGCGGATGCATCGTGCGCAATCGGCGCGTCGTTCCGGTTTGTAACGTGAATCGAGATCGTCGCCGACTCGGAATGCGCCAGGCCATCGAAGACGCTAAACGTAAAATGATCCGTTCCGCTGAAGTCCGGCTGCGGCGCATAGGTGAGATGCGGTGCGGTTCCCGTCAGGACGCCGTGCTGCGGCGCCGTCTGCACCTCGAACGTCAGCGCATCGCCGTCGATATCGATCCCCACGAGCACGATTGCAGTCGACCCGTCTTCTTCGACCGCAAAGGTCGACTCCTCCGCGCGGGGCGCATCGTTCACCGGCGCTACGGAAATCGAAACCACCGCCGGCTCCGATCGAAGAGCACCGTCTTTGCTCACATAGGTGAACTCGTCGGATCCGTGATAATCAGCCTCGGGCGTATAGATCAAAGAAGGCGCTAAACCGCTCAAATGTCCATGACGCGGAGAAGTGATGATTTCGTAGCCCAACGCATCGCCGTCCGCGTCGCGGCCCAACAACACCACGCCCGTCGAACCATCTTCCGTCGCTTGCACCGTGATCGACTCCGCGGTGGGTCGATCGTTCACCGGCGCAACCGTGATGCTCACCGTCGCGAGATTCGAATCCTCCTCACGATCGTTCGCCTTGAACGTGAAACTATCCGCCCCATGAAAGTTCGCCGTCGGCGTATACGTCACCACCGGCCCGGAGCCGCTGATGCTTCCGTAGGTCGGTCCGTTTACGATGATATAGGTCAGATCGTCCTCGTCCGGGTCGGTCGCCGACAAGGTCACCGTCACCGACGCATCCTCGTTTGTGTTTACGTTTTGATTCAGGGCGACAGGCGCGCGATTCGCCGGGGCCGCGCTCACCAAACGCAGCAGCGCCCCGCCATTGAGAGTCAAACGGTCGGCCGCCACTCCTCCGATCAGTTGGCTATTCCCATTGATAATGATGGTTCCGTTCGGCGCATTGACGTGACCGTAGAACCGCGAGCCGCCATTCAACGTTAGTCCGCCAGACCGGATATTCAACGTGAGCCAGCCTGGCTGGTCCGCCACTCCGACAGACCCGTTGCCAGTGAGCCCCTGCGCAACCGTCACAATCACCGGGCCGCTCACTTTGAGCTGCGACTGGCCATTCAACGTCAGCTTGTGGAAATGATAGATGGAGGGCTGCGTGCTCCCGCTGACGCCCAATGTGAACCCGCTGCCCGCATTCGCGGTGAAGTCGCCGTAGGCGCCCGGCGGCACCGCCACCTGTCCCGCATTTCCGTTCAACGTCAGATGACGCAGCGTCGAAAAGCTTCCGGGACTTTGCCCGGACGAATTGATGATCACATTGCGCGTGCCGGTAGGCGCCAAGGGCGCCATCACATTCGGCAACGTCACGGGATTCGTCCGCCGCACCACGTGCCGGAGGCTCGCGTTGCCATTGAGAGTGACCTGGTGATTCGCCGGCGACGCGTTCCCGCTGCCTTCGACTGTGCCGGCGTAAGCCGGCCTGCCGTTCAACCTCACCGACGGACTTCCGGGGATCAACAGATCCTGCGTCACAACCGCGCCGCCATTCAGCGTCACAGACTCCGGCATCATCTGCTGGACCGAACCTTCGACGCGGCCGTTGATCGACGGTGCGTGGCGCACCAGCGCCGTCCCTAGTTCCTGCGCACGGAGGCCGTGACCAGCAACGATCGACGAAAAAACAAGCAGCCATAGCGGCCACGCGTAGCGTGATTTCATGGGCGGGGGGAGTTGAAGTGGAGCCCCGCGCAGGACGAATCGGGGTATCGCGAGACTGGGACGCGCGAACTCGGCCAATTAGCTGCAATTACCGCAAGCCGTATATTGCCCAATTATTGCATCAAGTGTGTCATCACGCTTTCCGCCACGCCTCCGCCGCCCTCATTGCCCTTCCCAAAAACAAACGCCGGCGCTTCGCGAGCGCCGGCGGTTCTATTCTGCTGTTACCAAACCCAAATCTCAGAAGATGAACTGCACTTTTCCGTAGAGCACGTGCGCATCGAAGTCGTTCAGGCCGGGCCACGTCTCATCGCGGTTCGTCACATAGCCATACTTCACGGTATAGATCAGCGTTTCGCTCTGGCGGCGCTTCCATGTCAGATAGGTCGCTTCCTGTCTCTGGCTCGCGCCGTAGGGCAGCGAAAAAGCGGAGTTGTCGATGAAGTTCGACGAGCGGAAGAGCGAGTAATCGAGCAGCAGATCGTCGCGATCCGTCAGCACGTAACCGCCGCCGAGCACCACGTTCACGTAATTGTTGTCGCCGTGCTGGACGAATCGATACGCCGGCGTCTTCAGCTGATCGTAGGTGAGATTCACGTTGCCCGTCAGATAGAGGCGATTCGTGGGGCTCCACGTCACGCTCTGGCTGATGATGTGCGCGGTGAGTTCGGAACTCTCCACCGGAGCGAGCCCCGCCTCGATGCTGTTGATCGTCGACTGCTGGTAATCGTAACGCGACACCAGGCTCAGCTTCGAGATCGGCCGCCAGGTCATGCGGAAGTTCACGTCGTGCGTCTCGAAATCCTGGTCCGTGATATACGCCGGATATCGATCGCCGCCAGTCACGGGCGTGTTGTCCCGCACCGCGTCGTAATCGTTTACCTTCACCTTGAAATAATACTGCGCCGCAAACGTGAGGCCCGGCTTCGCATACCAGTTCGCGTTGAGCGAATATTTCTGGGTGTTGCGTTCGTTGTCCATCGAGCGGTCGACGGTTTTCTGGCCCGTGTGATGAATGATGCGCTCTTCATGCAGTTCGCCGCTGCCCTGCACCCATTCCGCTTCTCCGCTGAAAACCCAGTTCGGCTTCCCGGTGTAGCGCACCTCGATCGCTTCGGCGAACTCGTCCCAATCCTTGTCGTGCTCGCCTTCGACGTCTTCCAAGATGGCCGCCGTCGCGGGCGGCGCGCCGAAATTGGTCTCCATGAATTCCGCGAGCGTCTCCTGATGGAGGTTCTCGTAACGGAAGCTCGGACGCACCGTCCAATGCTTCCGCGGCGTGTAAACCGCGTTCAAGTTGAGCACCGTCTGCTTCAGCTCGGCGTGGCCTTCTAGATCGAAGAACCCTTCATCGCGCTGCTGGCGGCGCACGAAGGCCGGATCAAACACCGGATCGTAAGTCTGCCCATAGATGCGGCTGCCATGGATCAACGTATCGAGTTTCGTGATCAGCGCGCCGCCGGACACCGTCAGCTGCTCGTTGATCGTGCGCTGATAAAATCCGTGCGTCGCCCAGAGATCGTTCGCCGTGCCGTCCTTCTGCGTCACGATGCGATCGGCATTCTCGAAGGGCCGGCGGCGATTGTAGCGTTTGTTGTTCAGCTGAGTTTCCGAATAACGCGTGCCGACATTCCACTTCTGATTCGGCTGCGACTGATTGCCGACGTCGAGCGAGAGGGTCTGCGTCACTTCATCGATATCATAGAAGCCCGGCACAATATTGCGCGTGCCATACGGCGCCCCGACCAGATTCGTGTCGCCCCAGTGCGTCGTGCTTTTCGTGCCACTGCGCTCGTTGCGCTGGTAACGCAGACGGATCAGCGTCTGGTTCGACGTGTAAGCGCCGACTTCGATCCAGGCTTTGCTGCGATCGATGCCCAGCTCTTCGTCGAAAAGCGTGAACCGAATATCGCGCGGCCGAAACACTCCGCCAGAGCCGTCATACCAAACTCGAAAGTGCTCGAATCCGGCATCGACATAAAACTTCTCCAACTTCTCGTAGCGGCCCGCGATGCGATAGTCGTAGTCGAACGGCAACACGCGCGCGTCGAACTTGAAGATGTCGTCCTCGCCTTCCCGCGTGAGGCGATACTCCTCCAGCCCGCCCATCACATCCTTGTTGCGCTGGAGCATTTGATGAAACGCCGGACGGTCGCCTTCGTGCAAGGCGCCGCCGACGGCGACAGTGATAACGCCACTCGTCGTCACAGTCTGGCCGAACAACGCGGCCGGAGCGAGCAGGAGGGCCCAGAGGGCGCAGGAGCGAAAGCGGTGCATGGCGCGGGTGAGTTGAGGTGACAGTCGGGGTTAGAAGCGAAGCGACGAATTGACGTGCGAGCCGTGGACCGCCTCGTGGCAGCCGGCGGTCCAGCAGGTGCCGCGCTGGACGAAGGCGGCGTGATCGCGGCCGCCGATCATCAGCTGACCGGTGGCGGTCTGCTGCTGGAAGTGGCACTGCAGGCACAAGGTCTGGTTGCGAGATTTCAGCATCTTCGCGTTCACCGTTCCGTGCGGGTTGTGGCAGGTCGTGCAATTGTCGCGCAGCGCCTCATGCTCGAACACAAACGGCCCACGCTGCGCCTCGTGGCAGCTCAGGCAGGAAGCGTCGGCGGACACGAGATCCGTGCCGCCACCGATCACCGCATCGCCCGAATGAGGATTGTGGCAATCGTTGCAGCTCACCTTCCCTTCCAACACCGGATGCGCGTGCGGAGCCGCGAACTCACCGCGCTTGTCGAGATGGCACTGGAAACACGTCTCCGGCGAACTCCCCGGATTCACAATCGTGCCCAGCTCGCCGCCCGACTTCACGTGCGCGCTGCCCGGCCCGTGACAGGTTTCGCAACCGATGCCGAGCGCATGATCGCCCTGCGTCATGAGCTTTGCGTGCGTCGCGTCATGAAATGCCGACGTCACGTTCTCGTGGCATTCCGTGCAGGCTTGTGTGCCGACGAACGTCGCTCCCGGCACAGTCGCGGGCGGAGCAAGCAGGGTGCGATTCGCGGTCACGCAGCCGATCAGCAGCAGGCCCCAAACGGCCACACCGCCGAACAACAGGGTGTTTTTGGTGCAACGAATACGAGGGGTCATAAGAGGAAGCGTTGGTCGGCTAAGCGATTTCCCACATCGGGGATTCCGGTTTGGAGCGTGATGATCTTATCGGAAACGGCCGACGACGGGCTACGCATCGTTTGGCGAGCTCACCGCAGGCGTTGCTGCATTCCTTGGGGACAAAGAACGCGCATCACCAAGGACAAATCGTGCACAGCTGCAACTCTCTCCCTCTCGCCAGATCTCGGAGATTCGATCCGGGAATCCACCCGAACCTGCAGCGATGACACCACGGCTGGCCCTCGCCCGCCGATCACTGATTGCCGCCGTTGTGACAATCGGAACACGAGAGCTCCGGGTCCAACTCGCCGCCCGGATGTTCGAATTCCAATCCCGTCGCCGACAAGAGCTCCAGCTGCGGACCCGTCCCCTGCGAGAGAATCGTGTGGCACGAATTGCAGTCGCTCGACCGCACGCCTTCGCCGGTCGCGCTCTTGTGTTTGTCGTCATGACAACGGAAGCAACCCAGCCAGTCCTTATGCCCGATATTGTTTGGGTAAACCCGCCAGTCCGCCTTCCGCTCCGGGAAAATCGAAGTCGAGAACAACCGCTGCACCGTCTCGATCGCGCTCGGCAGATGCGGATGCCCGCTGTATTTGGACTGCAGATACGCCGCGATCTTGCCCGACGCTTCCGCGTCGGTCGCCATCTCCTGCTCCATCGCCTTCACCGCCTCGCGCTTGATGTTGGGCAGCTGCGTGCTGAGCGCGCCCGAGGCCATCGCGCGTTCCACCACGTCGTTCGCCGTCGGAAACACGTGCGCCGGCCGGTTGTGGCAATCCATGCAGTCCATCACGCGAATCTTGTCCGCCGGCGGCTCGCCTTCGAACTCATCGATCTTGAACACTCGCGTGCTGCCGTCCCGCACGTTGGTCACGCGCATCCACGGGATCTCCTGCCGCTTTTCGTCGGTCGCATAGTATTCGACCTTCTCGTTCTCGTTCACATGCCAGTGAATCCCGCCCGCCGGCGCGTCGGGGTTGCTCTGGTTCACGTGCATCAGCATCCGCACGCTGTAGGGCGTATTCTTCCGATCGGAGAGAAAGTGCGTGTAGTTGATATCGACGTTGCCGTGAAACTTCTCCGGCCAGTGACACTTCTCGCAAATATCCTGGGCCGGCCGCAGGTTTTTCAACGGCGTTTCGATCGGCCGGTTGTAGTTGTCCAACGTATACGCGATCAGCTGGTGCACCCCATTGATCTTCGCCTTGAAAAACCACTCCGCGCCGGAGCCGATGTGGCACTCCACGCAGTCCACTCGCGCGTGCGATCCGCGCTGATACGTCACCAGCTCGGGATTCATCGCCTTGTGGCACACCTCGCCGCAAAACTGCACCGATTCCGAATAGTGATACGTCTGATAGCTGCCAAACGCGCTCAACAACAGAAAGCCTGTCGCCCCGATCCCAAACAGCGTCATCATCCGCCGCTGCTTCGGCTGACTGAAATCCAGCCGCCACTTGTCCGGCATCGTCGCCGCGTGCTTGATCGCCCAGCGCCGCTGCAGCCACGCCCCGAGCGCCGCCAGCGCCAACCCGCCGATCAAAAAGACCGGCGCGACAATATACGTGAAGATTCCCAGATACGGGTTCTTGTCGCCCTGCGTAAAATCCATCCACACCAGCAGGGCGAACGAGAACAGCGCACCCACCGCCACCACGAACCCGATTGCGCTGATCCAGTTGTTGAAATGCGAACGCGAACGCGGCGCGGTTCTAGGATCGGTCGACATCGTCAGGTCGTAGAGGTCCTGTGCCCGGGTTCGGACTGCTCACGAGGCCGTCCGCCGCACCCGGGCGCGATTTGAGTCATCTCATCCCTTGAATGCGCGAATGAACGCCACGAAGTCTTTGATCTCCTGCTCGGAGAGCTCGTCCTTGAAGCCTTTCATCTTCTCTTTGCCATTCTCGTCCTTCACGCCTTCGGCCGTGATGCGAATGATTTCCTCGTCCGTCATCTCCGCCTGCACTTTCGCATCCGTATAGTCTTTTACCTTGAGGCGCTTTCCGGCCTTCGTCTGCCCTTTGCCGTCGGCGCCGTGACATTTTTGGCAGTGATTTTCCCAGTTCTCCGCCACGGGAGCGGCAACGCTGAAGGTCGCGCCGAAAACGAGGGCGAGTCCGGCAAGGGCGATTTTCGAGGTAGTGTTCATCATCGTTATGGGGTTGTGGATACGTTGAGTGGCGAGACGTCGCATGGCAAATCCCACGTGATCATGCCCGCTTCTGCCCCTCACTGACTCCGCATCGTTTGTTGAGTTGCGTGCAGCGTTTGGCCGGGAGCGCGAAAAAGCGGCGGTCATCCCTTCGATGTTCTTCGCGTTTCTTGTCCGCCCGGCCAAGCCGCGCTCACCACAACACAAGGAATGCGCAGCAGCCCGCCCGCGCCTGAGGCATCATCGTCCGCGACACTTCCACCCATGCCCCTCCGCCCCGCCGCCTTGCTCGTCGCTCTGCCTCTTCTCCTCGGAGCCTGCCGTAACGACACCATCGTCACCTACCGCATTCCCAAGGAAGCGTCGACCGACGCCTCCGCCGCACACGCTACACCCACGCCCCCCAACCCGGATCAGGCGACCAGCTCCGTTCCCGTTTCCTCAGGCACCCACGATCTCACCTGGACCGCCCCCGCTTCGTGGCAGTCCAAACCCGGCGGCTCCGTTCGCAAGGGCAGCTACGTCATCGGCCCCGCGTCGGGACCCACCGCCGATCTTTCCATCACCGCTTTCCCCGGCGACGTCGGCGGCGACCTCGCCAACGTCAACCGCTGGCGCTCCCAAATCGGACTCGGCCCCATTTCCGCCGCCGAGTTTCCCGGAACGCTCACCCACCTCGACTCCGGCGGCCTCCACATCGACTACGTCGATCTCGCACACAACGGCACGCGCATGCTCGCCGCCATCGCTCCGCACGAAGGCGCCACGTGGTTCGTCAAACTCACCGGTCCCGATGCGCTCGTCGCGGCGGAAAAATTCGCCTTCATCGATTTCCTGAAAACCCTGCGACCCGCCCCCTGATCGACCCGTCCTGTCATTCCGACCCCACGGATATCCAGATAAGCAATACCTGCGCCCCCTCGCCCCCAATTATCGTCCTTTTGCCATGCGCACCTTTCTCCGCGACCTCCGCGACATCTTTACTTCGCTCAAACTCACCGTCGCTCTTATCGCGCTCTCCATCGTCCTCGTCTTCGCCGCGACGCTCGACCAGGTGAACATCGGCGTCTGGGCCGTGCAGGAAAAATACTTCCACTGCTGGGCTGTTTTCTGGCCCGTCGGCGACCTCTCCCTCGCAATCTTTCCCGGCGGCTACACCCTCGGCGTCCTCCTTCTCGCGAATCTCGTCGCCGCTCACCTCTTCCGGTTCAAACTCACCTGGCGGAAATCCGGCATCTATCTCGTCCACTCCGGCCTCGTCGTCCTGCTCCTCGGCGAGCTCTTCACCGGCGTCTTCCAAGACGAATATCACATGCGTCTCGGCCACGGCGAAACGAAGAACTACGCCGAAAGTTACCGCGCCGTCGAACTCGCCATCGTCGACACCACCGATGCCGACACCGACCGCGTCACCGCCATCCCCGAGGCCATCCTCGCCGAACACGCCTCCGCTCAACACCCGAGCCTCCCGTTTCGCGTCGCCATCCGCCACTTCTACCCGAATTCCACCCTGCAGCTCCGCCGCGCCAACCCTCACGCGCCCGCCTCTCACGCCACCGCCGGCGTCGGCTCCCAGCTCATCGCCACGCCGCAGCCGATCACCTACAAGCAGGACGAGCGCAACATGCCGTCCGCCTTCGTCGATCTCATCGGGCCCGAAGGTTCGCTCGGCACCTACCTCGTTTCCACGCTCCTCCTCGAGCCGCAACGCTTCGAACACGCGGGTCGCAACTACGCGATCTCTCTCCGCTTCGCCCGCCACTACATGCCGTTCTCCCTTTCGTTGCTGAAGTTTTCCCACGATCGCTACGCCGGCACCAACATCCCAAAAAACTTCTCCAGCCGCGTCCGCCTCACTACGCCGGATGGCATCGACGATCGCGAGGTCCTGATCTTCATGAACAACCCGCTGCGCTACGCGGGCCTCACGTTCTACCAAGCCGGTTTCGAAAACAACGACACCACGTCCATCCTCCAGGTCGTCCGCAACCCGAGCTGGCTTCTCCCCTACATCGCCTGCGTCGCGATGACCCTCGGCTTCCTCGTCCAATTCGGCCTCCACCTCTTCACCTTCGCGAAACGCCGCTCATCGGCCTCCCGAAACGCAGCACAACCGAAGCCCCCTCTAAAAAGAGAGGTGCCCGAAGGGCGGGGTGTGTCCGCCACCGCCGCTGCATCATCCGCTTCCGCCGAGTGACCGTCCTCCCCGACATGAAACGCTTCCTCCCTTTCGCCGTCCTCGCCGTCGCCACGCTCGGCCTCCTCGCATCCTTTCGCACGCCGAATCCAAAATCCGAATACGACCTCGACGCCTTCGGTCGCGTGCCCACCCTCGTTAACGGCCGCATCAAACCCCTCGACACGGTCGCTCGCACGTCCCTCCTCGTCCTCCAGGGCCGTCAACGCGTCACCGCGCCCGACGGACGCAGCATCCTTCCCGCCGAATGGCTCCTCGACGTCTTCTTCCGTCCCGACGTCGCCCAACATTATCAGACGTTCGAAATCGTCCACCCCGACGTCCTCGCCTTGCTCAACCTGTCGACCGACGACGGCGCCGCCGGCAAACGTTTCTCCTTTCACCAAATCGCGCACAGCCTCGCCGAGCTCGATCGCCAGGCCAAACTGGCGGAGGGCGTCGAAAGCCCGCTGCGGACGCGGTTTCAACGCGCCGTGCTAAAACTCCGCGACGGCCTCGTCCTGTATCAGCGGCTCCAGCACAGCCTCAACGCGCCCCGTCCCGCACGCAGCCACGAGCACTCGCCCGCGTCGCGCGCGAGTCCACAACCGGACGAAACCGCCTCCGACTTCCTCACCCAGCTCTCCATCTTCGAGCAAAAAGCCCCCGCCGGCCTCGCCGCGCTCCGCGCCCGGCGCGCCAACGAGCCGCACGACGCCGACCTCGCCCGCTCCTTCGCCGACCTCACGCAGGGTTTCGCCACCATCGAGGCTTACGGCTACCTGCTTCCCATTCCGCCCGTCGCCCAAAAATCCGACACCCTCGGCTGGCGCAATCTCGGCGTTTCTCTGCGAGAAACTCTTGCTGGCGGCACCCTCAATCCCGCCGTGAGCACGTTCGTCACCCTCGGACTCGCTTGGCGCAACTACCAGCCCGCCGCGTTCAACAAGGCCGTCCATGATTATCGCGCATCGCTCGAAGCGGAGATTCCCGCGCTCCTCCGCAAGAGCGACGTCGAATCCCGTTTCAACTCCGCGCAACCCTTCTACACCGCGAGCATCCTCTACGTGCTCGCGTTCCTCCTCGCCGTCTTCTCCTGGTTGCGCTGGCCCGACGTCCTTGGCCGCTCCGCCTTCTGGCTCCTCGTCCTCGCCTTCGCGCTCACCACCGCCGGCATCGGTATCCGCATGTGGCTGGAAAACCGCCCGCCCGTCACGAACCTCTATTCGTCCGCGCTCTTCGTCGGCTGGGGCGCGGTCGCGCTCTGCGTTCTCCTCGAAGGCATCTACAAAACCGCCATCGGCAGCGTCGCCGCCGGCATCATCGGCTTCGCCACCCTCCTCATCGCTCATCACCTTTCACTCGGCGGCGACACCCTCGAGATGATGCGCGCGGTGCTCGACTCCAACTTCTGGCTCGCGACGCACGTCGTCACGATCGCCATCGGCTACTCCGCCACTTTCCTCGCCGGCGCCCTCGCGCTCATCTACGTTGTCCGCGGTCTGTTCACGCGCTCCCTCGACAACAAAACCGCGGACACGCTCGCACGCATGGTTTACGGCATCGTCTGCTTCGCCACGCTCTTCAGCTTCGTCGGCACCGTCCTGGGCGGCATTTGGGCCGATCAATCCTGGGGCCGTTTCTGGGGTTGGGATCCGAAAGAAAACGGCGCGCTCATCATCGTGCTCTGGAATTCCCTCATTCTCCACGCGCGCTGGGGCGGTCTCGTCAAAGCCCGCGGCCTCATGGTTCTCGCCCTCTTCGGCAACATCGTCACCGCCTGGAGTTGGTTCGGCGTCAACATGCTCGGCGTCGGCCTCCACAGTTACGGCTTCATGGAATCCGGCTTCTGGTGGCTCCTCGCCTTCGGCTTCTCGCAACTCCTCGCCATGCTGCTCGCCGCCACGCCCCTCGCCAAATGGCGTAGTCCGCTCAAATAAAGCGAGGCGTCCCCTGTGGGAGGGGCTTCACGCCCCGGCTTCCATCGGAGGTCTAGCTTTTGCGCCCTCTGCGCCGCTTTGCGGTCATTCCCCCAGATGGAATCCGCACTCCGATGCGCTCTTCGCGCTCGCTGCGGTTAGAAACTCCTCCTCCGCTCCGCTTCCCCTCCAAACCAAAATTCTCCGTCCCTTCACCTTCCCACCCAAGCTCCCGCCTCTCGCGCCAGCCTTCGTCCGCTCGCGATGCAGTTGCTGAGCGAGATGCCATCGCGCCCATTTCCGCCGATCAATAGCCCCGGCGCCGCCTTCTCTGCCTTCGCGCAAATCTCCAGATACCGCCCGTAACCGAGCGTGTATTGCGGAATCGCCCGCGGCCAGCGCGCCACATGCACATACTCCGGGCGGCCCCGCGCTCCAACCAGCAGCCGCAGTTCGTCCGCCACCAAATCGCACAGTTCCTCTTCCGACAATCCCGCCAGTTCCGGCTGCCGCACGCCGCCGACAAACGTCGTCAGCGCCACGTGCCCGTCGGGCGCCCGCCGCGGAAAGATCGTGCTCGAGAACAGCGTGCCCAACACGTTTCCGCGCTCGACCTCCGGCACGAGCACCCCGAATCCGTCCAACGGATGCGCCACCGCCTCCCGTCTCCATCCCGTGAATACGGATGCCACCGGCGCATGCTCGATCCGCGACCACTCTTTCAACTCGGCCGCGTGCGCGAAGCCTTCGAACGCAATCTTCGCCAGTCCGTCCGGCGGCAGCGCGCAGATCACCGCCGCAAATTTTTCCTTCAACACCACGCCCGCCGTCTTGAACTCCACCTCCCACGCCGCGCCTGTGCGCCGCACCGCCCGCACGCGCGTGCCCCGTCGCACCGCACCCGCCAGCAGGTGCTCCATCGTGCGCGGCAACTCCTGCAGCCCACCCGCAAATGAGAACATCCGTCCCGCCGGACCCCCGCTCGCATTCCGCCGCGCAATCGCGCCGCGAATCAGCGAGCCATGCTCCTGCTCCAATTTCCACAGCTTCGGAAATCCATGCTTCACCGACAACCGCGCGGGGTCGCCCGCATAGACTCCGCCGACAAATGGATTCACCGCATAATCCAAAAACTCCCGCCCCAGCCGGCGGTTCACAAACTGCGCGACGCTTTCCTCCTCATCCGCCGACGCCCTCCGCCGCCACGGCTCGCCCAACAGCTTCAATTTGGCCTTCCAGGAAAACAAATCCGTCAGCGCGAATGCCACGGGCGAACCCGGCATCGCGTGCATCACATCGTCCCGCACCACATACCGTTTCTTCGCCGCCGGCGACGCATACACCCGCTGCTTTGCCAGCCCGATCTCCTCGATCAACGCCGGCACCTCCGCCGAATTCTCCATCAGCGCATTCGGCCCCGTCTCATGCAGCCACTCGCCCACGCGAAAACTCCCGATCGCCCCGCCTCCGCGTGGGGCCGCTTCAAACACCACCACGTCCAATCCTTCCCGCCGCAAGGTCCACGCCGCCGTCAAGCCGGTGATTCCCGCCCCAATCACCGCAACGGTCGTGCGAGCGTTCCCGCCGCGACGAAACCGCGCGCTCACCATCGTCGCCGACGCTTTCATCGGGCTTCTCTGCCGCCATCCTCTTTCACTCGCACCCGCTCCAACACCGGACGCGCCAACTCCGCCGCCTCCAGCCGCGCCCAAAGCGCAAACACAGCCGCCAAACAAAACAAGGTGAGAAGGGTGATCGCATTCATGGTGTGAAGAGAATGCCCCATCGTAAGCCCTCCGCCCCCTTCGCGCTGCGCCCCTCTTGCTGGTCACCACGCAGATTTTGCCACCCCCGACAGTCGCGCTACTCGCCCGAACCGGCGCCAACCCATGCGATCAAACAACCAAACCCCAACCGTTCAGCGTTTCGGCGCCGGGAAGTCGAACGGCATCCGCACCTTCACATCCACCGGCTCCCCGCCGCGCCGCGGCGATCGAAACACCCACTGCGACACCGCCGTCGCCGCCGCCCAGCCAAACGCTTCGTGCGTCGCACTGACCACGCGCGGCAAACGCGCCCGTCCCTCCCGATCGATCACAAACTCCACCTCCGCACGTCCTGCCGGCCCACCCGCGATCCGCAAATCCTGCGGATAACGCGGTGCCACGCGATAAATCGGCGTCAGCTTCTCATCCAAGCCTTTCGCGCCACCGATCTCGCCTTGCTTCATCGCCGCCGCCAGCCGCCCTTCAGAATCCAACTCGGCCTCTTTCGGCGACGCGAACTCCACCACCCGTTTGAATCTCCGCCGCTCCAGTTGCGTCGGCACTTTGACGAGTTGAACCATCACTCTGTCGTCCGGCGCTGGCGCAAACACCCAAGCTTCCATCGCAGCCACGGCCGATTGCCCAAAGTCCCGCTGCGTCGCCTCGACTACGACCACGTTTTTCACCTGCCCGTTTTCGATCACGTCGAACTCCACCACCGCGCTTCCGCTTTCCCCTGCCAGCAGTCGATCTATCGGCCATACCGCCTCACACGCGATCGCCACCGCCGGAGGCAGCTCCGGCGCGTCTCCATTGGGCAACGATATCCGATACGCCTCGAGCACTTCGGCCGGCTTCGTTTCCAGCGCCGTGAACGTCATCACGCCTTGCGTCTCAGTCCGCAGCGCGAGGTCCCCCTGCATCGCAGGAGTGAAACGCCATTTTCGCAGCGACTTGATGGTCGGGATCACAAAATCCGCATGCGACGCATCGATGACTCCGCCGAACACGACCGAGCCATCCTCCATCACCGTCCCGCGAAACACCACTTGCCCATTTAGCCGCCGGCTCTCCAACGAAGCCGGATAATCGCCTTCCGGCGTCTCTCCCGGACGCGTCGGCGTGCTCGGTGACGGCCACGGCAGCATCTCGAATGGCGGCGTGTCGCCCGCCCGATACTTCTTCTGCGCGATCGCCGGAGAAAACTCCACCACCACGTCCAACCCACTCGCGGTCGCCCGGCCACCATCCTTCACCGGCTCGATTTCCCATTGCTTCACTGCCGCCACCGCCGCGTCCGCGAACCTCTCGTCCTCCGCCTCCAACGCTCGCGCCGACGTCACTCGTCCCGTTTCGTCCGTCACAAACCGGACCTGAACCTTCCCGCTCAGCTTCTGCTTCAACGCCTCCGCGGGATACTCCGCCGGCACCCAGTGCCGTAGAAACACCAGCTCTTCAATGTCCACGTCGTCGAGCGGCATCCGCGGCTGCGCCACAGTTGCCACGCCCACCAGCACCACCATCCACGCCGCCCACCACAACCGGACCGGAAGAGAGCTCATGCAGCGAGCTTCGCCAGCCCGGCCCCCCTCTCGCAAGCCGCCTGCGTGTCAGCACCCCCCGCGAATCCGTGTCATCCCCGCCCGCCTTTCAACAACACCAGATGATCCACGCCGCTCTGCTCGAACTCCCGCCAATACGCATCCTGCATCTCCGCCAGCTTCTCCTCGTGTTCCGGCTCCAACTCCTCCGCCTCCGCCGCGCTTCCAATCTCCGCCCGCAAATCCCTTGCCGCCAGCCGCGCCACGAGCTCCGCCCAAAACGTGTCCTCCGCAAACGCGTCCAACTTCTCCGCCGCCACGCCTTCCGTCACGCGCTCGTTGAGAAACAACTCTCCGTTCACATCCGACTCGACGAGTTCCGCGCAGCCGAACACTTCCGCCATCCCGAAAAGCTTCTGCGCCAGATCTTCGTAGCGCTCCGGCATCGTCGCAGGATCGTCCGCCCGCGCTCCCGCGACCGACAGCCCCATGTGCACCAGCTCCAGCAGCCGCGCGAACTCCTTCGTCGTGAACGAAACTTTCATCCTCGCACTGCACGCATTCGCCCCACCACCCGCAAGGGCGGAATCGCCCACGCCGTCCGCTCCGCTTACGTTTTCGCCATTCGCTGCAGGGCCTCGCGCGTCGCCGCATTCGCCGGCAGGAAGGTTTCGATCGCGAGTTCCGCCACCGCCACGTTCAACGCCGAGCCGAACACCGTCGTCGCGCTCAAAAACGAGAGCTCACCCGCCGGCGTGCGCAACCGCAGCGGCACCAGAATCGGCAGCTCTCCGCCCGCCTCCTCCTTCAACCCCGCGCGTTGCGAGTCCTTCAAGTTTGCCTCGTAACCGGAGAGTTCGTTGCGCAGCTCCACCAACACCGGATCCTTCGTGCGATCGATGTCGTGCGCGAGCCGTCGCAACACATAAGCCCGCCACTCGTCGAAATTCGCGATCCGCGGCGCCAACCCCTGCGGGTGCAAACTGATCCGCAACACATTCACCGCACCCTGCAACAACGACGGAGCCACCCCCGCCAACAATTGCTGCGCGGGCCGATTCGCATCGACCAGATTCCAATGTCGATCCACCGCCAGCGCCGGATTCGGCTCCAGCCCGTTCAACATCAACCGCATCGCCGCCCGCACCGCTTCGAGCGAGGGATCGCCCATCGGGGCCGCGCTATAAGCCGGAGCGAACCCCGCGCCGAGCAATAGCGCGTTCCGCTCGCGCACCGGCACATCGAGCAGCTCCAACAGCCTCATCAACATGTCGCGACTCGGCCGCGCGCGCCCGTTCTCGACGAAACTCAGATGCCGCGTCGAAACGCCCATGTCATCCGCGAGCTGCATCTGACTGCGCCGTCGGTGCAACCGCCAGTCGCGCAACGCCGTTCCCAACACATAGTCCGTCGCCATCGAACCAGGCGAGCTCACGCGGCAGGAGTTCATCTTTACCTCCGAGGTAATGGCCGCCCCACCCCCAAGCAAGATAGACTCCTGCCATGAACTCCTCCGCCTCCTCCACTCACCTTCACGCCGCCACCAAGCCGACCTTGCTCTCCCGGCTGCTCTCCTTTTCACCCCGCACCACGTTTGCCGTCGACGCGATCATCACCGGCCCGTTCACCATCGCGCTCGCTTTGCTCCCCGCCCGTCCGCGCGAACTCCTCGGTTTTTCCGACGCGCTCCTGAAAGCCGCCGTGATCATTCTCGTGCCCTTCGTCGCCGCCCTCGTTCTGCACTGCCTGACCGGCGCGCGTCATCGCGGCATCGGCTACGCGCTCGTCGTCGGCAACATCGCGTGGGTGCTCCTGAGCATCGTGGTGATTCTCGGCCCGTGGTTCTCCTTCACGCCCTGGGGCATCGCCTTCGTCGTCGGCCAGGCCTTGCTCGTCGACGTCCTCGCGACCTGGCAGTTCCTGGCCCTTCGTCAGCAGCGCTGACAGTCGTCCGCCAACTCACTCCGTCATCACCTACTCTCCCTCGCGGTGAGCGCCCGCTGCTCGAGCGGTCGCGCACCGCGCACGGCTGCCCGGCCCGCGCGATCGCGTCGTCGACAAGTTGATTTGCCGCCGGCGGCCCCCGTTCGATCACTCACACCCTGGGAAATCGCCGATCGCCACTTTCCTGGACCATCCAGGTCGCGACACGCCGCGATCGTCCCACGCTAGCGATCTGGCGCGCCCGCGCATCCGTGCGCGCGCTCACGTCGCGAAAAAGTGGATACACCGAGCCGCACGGCCGTCCCGCATTCTTCGCCGTCGTGCACCTCATCGCGCACTTGCACTGACAGCCGCATCGCTGCACACGCCGCTCGGTTCACAAGGGGCTCCCGTCCGTCCTCGAACAACACGCGTCACCGACTCCACGTCATGGATACGCTGGCCCGGACGTCTTCCTACCCGGTTTTCACGCAAAAAGAATTCATGGTTCAAACCTCGCCAATCCCTTCACCGGGCACCGCCTCTGCTCCCAAGGTGCCGGCACCACACACCAACACACACACATCACTGCACCATGATAAAGATTGCGCGTTTCGTGGGCGCGGCGGGCCTTCTATGGCCTAGCCTGAACGCCTTTGCCCAAGCCGACAAACAGCCTGCCGAACCCGCCGAGCCCATCGTCATCCTCGATCGATTTGTCGTAGAAGAGGCCGTCGACGATCCCGCCGGCGTGCTTCCCAAGGCTCCGATTTCCTCGGTGTTCGGAGGCTCGCGCCCTGTGCTGGAAACGCCACGCGCTGTCTCGTCCGTCAGCACCGAAATGCTGGAGCAATATGGAGTCGACAATATCGAGGGGCTCGCCGCGATCGTCCCTAGCTCCTATACTACATCCTCCTTCGGCATCGCAGGCTCACTCGATCTTCGCGGAACCAGCGGCGAAAACTACTTCCGCGGAATGAAGCGGATCGAGAACGGTGGCGTTTATCCGACGCCTATTGGAGCAACCGACCGTATCGATGTCGTGCGCGGCCCGCCGTCTCCGATTTTCGGTCCCGGAAAGATCGGCGGATATCTGAATTTCATTCCCAAGTCCTCACGCGCCAGCACAGGCAAGTATCTGGAAAAGGATGTAGGCAAGATGTCGGTCACCGTCGGTAGCTGGTCCAAACGACAGGCCACGCTCGAACAGGGCGGCTCGCTCGGTTTCCTCGGTGACCGCAACGCCGGCTACTATGTCTACACGATGTTCGAGAACTCCGGCAGTTACTACCGGAACGCTGGCAACGAACAAGCGCTTCTCCAGTCTTCCTTTGAGATCGATCTCGGCCGGTCCTGGCGCGTCGAGTTTGGCCAGCAGTATCATGAATGGGCCTCTATCGAGATCTCGGGCATCAACCGGCTCACCCAAGATTATATCGATCACGGCACCTACACTTCAGGAAAGCCGCTATACGATGCCGATCTCAATGGCGACGGTGTCCTCACGCCCGCGGAATTCGACGCCGCCGGAGGCATGACCCGATCGTTCGCCTATGGCACACCGGCGGCCACCGTGCTCGCTGCCCTCGGCCCAATCTACGGGCTCGATCCGACAACCCTCAGCACGGTCCACCTGGAGGGAAACAAAATCCTCTCCGACGTCGGCGATTACGCCAACGCCAAGTCCGCGATCTACTTCGTCGACTTCGTCAACGATTCGAATCCCGACGCCACACTGAAGAACCAGACAATCGTCGACACGATCAGCCGCAAAAAAGACACCACGCAGGGTTTCGCCACGAAGGCGTCAGGTTACATCATTGAAAATAAAACCACCTACCAGCGGAAGTCGTCCCCGACCCCGTGGCTGGAGATGGAAAACAGCGCCTCGCTCTCGTGGCGCTACTTCGACGGCAACAATCGATCGTTCACCGCTTCTCAGCCCTTCAACCGCCGCGACCTCGCGGTCGGCGCGACCACGTTCGATCGCATCCTGAGTCCGCTGAAAAGCCCGGGGACGGTCGCGTGGAATGCGAACCGCTACAGCGAGCACTCCGACACCGGGTTTGGCCTGCTCACCGATTCCCGTATCGCTGAGAAGCTGAGCGTGATCGCCGGTGGGCGCGTGGACTACATCCACATCTCCTCACGCGCCGACCCCGGTTCAACCGCCGACGGCCCGGTCACCGGACCTTTCAAAACCACCGGCGTTTCGAACACGCGCACCGCCACGTCATGGATGGCCAGCCTTTCGTATGCGCTCACGCCTGCGATCATTCCCTACGTCACCTACTCCAAGCAGCAATCGCTGCAGATCGGAAACATCGGCGACGTCGCTCCCGCCAACGTCGCGAACCCGATCACGCCTTCCGAACTCAAGGAGATCGGCCTTAAGGTCAGCCTCCTCGATGACCACCTCTACCTTGCGGTCGACGCCTATCGGCAGACGCGCTCGCAGATCGATGCTAACACCTTCGAGTCTTTCTCGACAAAAGGTCAGGGCATCGAAGCGGAACTACGCTACGTGCCCACGAAACGGCTGAGCATTTCCGCGGCGGCGAACTGGCAGAAAACCGTTTACCTGAAAGCGCCGACCTCCTTCGGCGTCGCGCCGGAGTTCTTCGGCATCCCATCCTATGCCGCCTACGGCGGTCTGCTCAACGTCACCAACATTCCGGCCGACGCCGGCTTCAACGAACGCGGTGGCCTGCCCGACAAAGTGCTGAGCCTCTTCGGCACTTACACGCTGCCCAACGGACTCGGTGTCACGGTTGGCGGCGTTTACACCGCCGCAATGACGTCCGGCTCGGCGAAGACCTTCATCCTGCCGTCGGCCTTGGTCGTGAACGCATCCATCTTCTACGGCACTCCGCGCTGGGAGGTCCGACTGCGCGTGAACAACGCGACCGACGAGCGTTACTTCCAGTCCAACAGCCCGGACAACATCGGCAACACGGTCGCCATCCGGAAGCTGCCGCGAAACTACGACCTGATCGTCGCGTATAAGTTTTAAGGATACGGGCCGCGATATCACCCTCGCTCTCGCCCGCTGCCATGCCTTCTCGCTCCCACGCCGATCGGCAGGTGCGCCTTTTTCCAGCCGTAGTTTGGTTGCGTCGGTTCGGCGCATCGGCCTGCGCCTGCTCCAGCTTGCTGCTGGTTCAGGTGCGGGCCGATCAGCTCGTGACGAACGCCACGTTCCTCACGATGAAGCCCGGCGACACCGAAGCCGTCGTCGGTTACATGCATATCGACGACGACGGCCGGATTGTCGCGCTCGCCGCTGGCTCGCCCCCACCGGGCGTTTCAGCAGCCACGGTTATTGACGCGACGAACAAGATTGTCCTGCCCGGCTTCATCTCTGCGCACAGCCATTTGTTCCAAAGCGCGCTTCGGGGACTTGGTGCCGATCAATACGTGCGTGGGTGGGGTCTCGCGGTGCGCGTTTACTCCGTTCATGCCTCCGATGAAGACCTCTATTGGTTTACGCTTCACGGAGCGCTCGACCACCTCCGCCACGGCATTACCAGCGTCTACAATTTCGGTTACGGCCACCGGGCCGGCGAATACAACGACGATCAGCTTCGCGGCCTCCTCGATTCCGGCATCCGCTTCGTTCACAGCTTCGCCCAAGCCCGCAGCGAACCGATCGAACAGCAGTATCGAAGCTTTCTTCGCTTCTACGAATTCGCGAGACCACACCTGAACGACCCCAAGTTTCTGCGTATCGGCATCAGCGGCACGGCTGCTTCGCTCGAGCAGACGAAGCTCGACAAGCGCCTGATGGACGAATTCGGCGTGTTCAACGAGACGCACTACCTCGAGCACCCGATCGGCAAGGCAGAACAGCAGAAGCTGTTTCAGAACTTCGTCGAAGCCGGCACCCTGGGACCGAATCAGTTCTTCGGACACTTCATCCACACGAACGACGAGATGCTCAAAGCCACGGCCGCTGCCGGCAGTGGCATGTCCTGGCAGCCGCTTTCCAACGGACGCCTCGCGTCGGGCATCGCCGACATTCCCAAATACCTCGCGCTGGGGGTGAAAGTCGGGATGGGCGTCGACGGTCAGGCGAGTGCGGATCTGCCCGACCCCTTCGAAAACATGCGCGTCGGACTCTATTTCGTCCGCGCGAAAAACGAGGACGCATCGATTCTTCAACCGATCGACATCCTCCGCCTCCACACGCTCGGCAGCGCTGAAGTCATGGGCGTCGCCGACAGGGTCGGCAGCCTCGAGGTCGGAAAGTTCGCTGACTTCGTCGTGCTCTCCCCTTCCACGGGAATTGACCGCGCACCCGTCTTCGATCCCTACGCGACCGTCGTGTTCGCCTGTAACAGCGCGAATATCGAAGCGGTATATGTCGGCGGCGAGAAACTCGTCGACGGCGTCGAACTCACTCGCGCCGACATGCCGAAAATCTCCGCCGAGGTGTCCGCGCGCGTCGGACACCTGCGCCAGCTCGCTCGCAAAAAATAGCCCCCAACTCCTTCCCGCCGCTCACCTCATGAATCCGCCAACTCCCGTTCCGTCCCGCCGAAGCCGCCTCCGCCATCTCATCGTCCGCGGCACGCTCGCAGTATTCGCTCTCGCACCCGCCGCCGCTGGCGCCGAACGCCTGCTCGTCACCAACGGATTGCTAATGACGATGGCGCCCGGACAGGAACAGCCTTTCGTCGGCTATATCGCCGTCGGCGAGGACGGGCGCATCTCGGCACTCGGTTCGGGCTCGCCGCCGCCAGAACTGAGAGCCGCAACGACGTATGATGCCTCGGGCAAATTTATCACTCCTGGTTTCATCTCCGCGCACAGCCATATTTGGCAGAGCGCCTTCCGGGGGCTCGCCGCCAACCAATACGTGCGCGGCTGGGGCGGGTTCGTTTACCGTCAGATGGCCGTTCAATCTGCAGCGGAAGACTTCTACTGGTTCACACTTCACGGCAGCCTCGACCACCTGATTCACGGCATCACGTCGGTCTACAACTTCACCTACGGCACCCGGCCCGGCGTCGAGTTTGCCAAGCAGCAGTGGCGCGGAGAAATCGATTCCGGCGTTCGCTTTCTCCACAGCTACGCACGACCGCGCAACGAACCGCCCGAAAAGCAGCGCGCCGATTTGCTCGAGTTTCTCGCCTACGTGAAACCCGACTTGGACCAGCCCACGGTCCTGAAGCTGTCGATCGCCGGTGCCGCCACATCACTCGATGGAGTGAAGCTGGACGCCGATTGGATGAACGAGTTCGGTCTCACCAATCAGACGCACTTTCTCGAGTGGCCGCTGCAAAAAGAGCAGCAGCAGGCGACCTTCGCCCATCTCGTGGAAGCCGGCATCTTGGGACCGGACTTCTCCTTCGGCCACTTCATCCACACCACCGATCCCATGCTGCGCGCGGTCGCCGCCGCGGGTTCGGGCTTCTCCTGGAATCCGCTCTCGAATGGCCGCCTCGCCTCCGGGATTGTCGACATCCCCAAGTATCGCTCGCTCGGCGTGAAGATCGGCATGGGCGTCGACGGCCAGGCGAGCGCCGATCTGCCCGATCCCTTCGAGAACATGCGCATGGGCCTCTACATGGTGCGCGCCAAATACGAGAGCGCTCTCGTGCTGCAGCCGGTCGACGTGCTTCGCTTCCACACTTTGGGCAGCGCCCAGGTGCTCAACATCGCCGACCGCGTCGGTTCGCTCGAAATCGGCAAATTCGGCGACCTCCTCGTCATCGATCCGCACTCGGTGGATCGTGCACCGGTTTTCGACGCCTACGCCACGCTCGTTTTCGCCTGCAACGTGCTGAACCTCGAAAAGGTCTACGTTGGCGGCGACCTCGTCGTGGAGAACCGGCGCCCGCTGAAGCACGACTTCCCCATGATCGCGGCCGAGCTCGCCGCCCGTGTCACCCGGCTCAATCCGCCCACGCCGCTGCCCTAAGCAGTCCTTTCCCATGCACCGCTCCATCCGCCTGTTCACCCTCGCTGTTGTTCTCGCGCTTCTTCCTGCGCTCGCCCACGCCGCCACCGCCAAACTCCTCGTCCAAGGCGCCACCCTCATCACCGTCAAACCCGGCCAGGAGGAGCCGTTCGTCGGCTATCTTGCGATCGCGGACGACGGAAAAATCGCCGCGATCGGACCGGGCACGCCGCCCGCGGATCTCACCGCCGCCGCAACGATTGACGCGAGTGGCAAGATCATCGTTCCCGGCTTCATCTCCGCCCACAGCCACATCTGGCAAAGCGCCTTTCGCGGGCTCGCGCCCAACGATTGGGTGCGCAACTGGGTCACCGTCACGCGCTCCCAGAGCAACCACGGATCCGCCGAGGATTTCTATTGGTTCACGCTGCACGGCTGCCTCGACCACCTGCGCCATGGGATCACGTCCGCGTTCAACTTCACCCAAGGCAACCCCGACGTCGCTTACCAGGAACAGCAGTTGAAAGCCGAAATCGATTCCGGTCTCCGGGTGGTGCACGGCTGGGCTCGCGGCGGGGCGGGTCTTGGCGCTCC
Organism: Verrucomicrobiota bacterium; assembly: GCA_023391285.1. Lineage (GTDB taxonomy): Bacteria > Verrucomicrobiota > Verrucomicrobiia > Opitutales > Opitutaceae > Opitutus. Next base: position 90,323 of record JAEWBF010000133.1, on the reverse strand, counting down.
CCGCGGATTTCCGCCACTCACACCGGAAAGAGTCCGGCAGCAGTTCATGGACTTTCTGAAAGTCGCCGAGCCCTACAAAAGCTCCCCGCTGCTCCTGAAGCTCGGCCTCTCCGGCACCAACACCACCCAGGAATCGGTCTCCACCGACGCCGCGCTCGTGCAGGAGTTCGATCTCGTCAACCAAACGCACTACCTCGAATACCCGCGCGATCCCGAAGAACAGCGCGCCCATTTCAAGTTCTTCGTCGAGGCCGGATCGCTCAACTCCACCCTCTACTTCGGCCACTTCATCCACACGGACGACGCCATGCTGGAAGCAGTCGGCCGCGCGGGCGGCGGCATGTCGTGGAATCCGCTCTCCAATGGCCGACTCGCCTCCGGCCTTCCCGACATACCGCGCTACGAACGTCTCGGCGTGAAGATCGGCATGGGCGTCGACGGCCAGGCCAGCGCCGACCTCGCCGATCCCTTCGAGAACATGCGCATGGGCCTCTACGGCATTCGCGCAAAATACCAGAGCGCCACGATCATGCGGCCGATCGATGTGATTCGTTTCCACACCTTGGGCAGCGCGACCGTGATGAATGTCGCCGACAAGGTCGGCTCACTCGAGGTCGGCAAGTTCGGCGACTTCCTCATCATCGATCCCGCCGCCGTCGACACCGCTCCCGTCTACGACCCCATCGCGACCCTCGTCTTCGCCTGCAGCGTCCTGAATCTCGAAGGCGTCTACGTGGGCGGCGAACTCGTCAGCTCATTCGCCAAACTCACCAAGGCCGACATGGCCACCGTGCAACGCGAGACCCACGCGCGCGTGAACAAGATCCGGGGCGTCCACCCGATCGCGACTCAGACCCCGTGATAAAAACCTAACATCTCCGCCCCAGCCACCACCCACCATGGCTTCTTCGTTTCCTTCATCACACCGTCCTCGCTCGCTCGCCGTTCTCCTCACCGCCTTCACGGCTCTCAGCTCTTTCGTTGCTCGAGCCGACACACTGCTCGTGAAGAACGGCCTCTTCATCACGATGGACCCAAACCAGGAGGAGGTCTTCCCCGGATTCATGTTGGTCGGAGACGACGGCAAAATCGTCTCCATCGGACCAGGAGAACCGACCGCCGAAATCAAAGCCGACCGTGTGCTCGACGCGGAGGGTAAGTTCGTCGCGCCGGGATTCATCTCCGCCCACAGCCACCTCGCCTTCAGCCCGCTTCGCGGTGTTGGTCACACCGAAACGCTCTACGGCTGGATCCGCGCCAGCCAGCGGTTCCTGAACCTCACCACCGCCGACGATATCTACTGGTTCACGCTGCACGGATCACTTGGATTCCTGCGCGACGGAATCACCACCGCTTACGATTTTACGACCTCCGCCACGGTGAGCACGCCGTCGCCCGCTACACCAACGACTCCCGGTCCCACCCGAACCAAACCCGGACCGTTCCAAGAAAACCAGATCCGCGCGAAAGCCGACGCCGGCCTCCGCTTCATCAACAGCATCGGCCTGCCTCGCGGCGCTCCGCGCGAAGAGAGCATCGCGTTCTTCGAGCGATTGTTGACGTGGACCAAACAAAACTACGGCTCGAATCCGCTTTACCTGAAAACGGCCCTGAGCGGCGGCCTGCAGTGGGGCACTCGCGAAACCGCGTTCCTCGAGGCCTACGTCATGAAGACCTACGGCGTGATGAACGAATCCCACTTCCTCGAAAGTCCCGATCTCGTTCCCGAACAACAGGCGAAGTTCGATTGGTATGTCGAAGCCGGCGCGCTCAGTTCCGACTTCATCTTCGGACACTTCATCCAAACGACGCCACGCATCGCCGCCATCGCCGCCAAAGCCGGCGCCAACATGTCCTGGCAACCCGCTTCGAACTCCCGTCTCGCCTCGGGCGTCGCCGACATCCCGCTCTATCGCGCGCTCGGAATGAAAATCGCCGTGGGTCTCGACAATCAAAACTGCACCGACTCGTCCGATCCGTTCCAAAATCTCCGCATCGGCCTCGCCCTCGTCCGCACCAAATACAAGGACGCGAAGGCGCTTTCCGTCCGCGACATGTTGTTTTACCACACCCGCGGCAGCGCCGAGGTGCTCAAGATCGACGACGTGGTGGGCAGCCTCGCCCCCGGCCGCTTCGCCGATTTTCTCATCGTCGATCCACGCGACCCCGACACGGGCCCGCTCCACGACCCGATCGCCACCTACGTGCTCGCCTGTGGCGTGCGCAATCTGAAGCAGGTGTATGTCGGCGGGAAACTCGTCGTTGACCACGGGAATATCATCACCCGCGACGAGAGCGAGGTGCGGCGCGAAATCGACACTCGCATCGAACGTCTCCGCGGCGAAATCGCCACCCGTGAAAACGCCACCGCAGCCAACTGAATCTTCCGATGAAACACCTTCTGCTTCGCACGCTCGTCCTTTTCTCCTCGGTCGCCTTCGTTGCATCGTCCAGCGCCGCCGACACGCTCCTCGTAAAGAACGGCCTCTTCATCACGATGAAGCCGGGAGAGGAAACACCGTTCATCGGCTACATGTCCGTCGGCTCTGACGGCCGCATCACCCATATCGGCCCCGGTTCGCCACCCGCGGATCTGTCCGCCGACCGCGTGGTCGACGCTAAAGGCCGCTTCGTCGCGCCCGGGTTCATTTCCGCGCACAGCCATCTGTTCACCAGCCCTCTGCGCGGCCTCGGTCACACCGAAACGCTCTATGGCTGGGGACGAGCCAACGCCCGACTCAATACGCACATGTCGGCCGACGATGCGTATTGGTTCACGCTTCACGGATCCTTGGACTTTCTGCGCAACGGCATCACCACCGCCTACAATTTCACGCAATCGCCCGCCGTGGGCGGCCAGGCGGTGGGTGTCGGCGAAGCCGTCCCGCCGCCCGTGCTCCGCCCCGGCCCTTTCGAAGAAAATCAGATCCGGGCCAAAATCGACGCCGGCCTCCGGTTCATCAATAGCGTCGGCCTGCCGCGCGTCGGGTCGCGCGAAGAGATCCTCGCACGCTTCGACGCGTTGCACCAGTTCGTCCAAGCCAACTACGCCGACCATCCGCTCTATCTGCGCACCGCGATCAGTGGCGGACTCCAACGCGCGCCCACCAAGGAAACCGCCTACCTGGAGGCCGAGGTGATGAAGAAATACGACGTGCTCAACCAGTCGCATTTTCTCGAAAGTCCGGAACGCGTCCCCGAACAGCAGACGAAATTTTACTGGTATGAAGAGGCCGGCGCGCTCGGGCCCAACTTCATCTTCGGGCACTTCATTCAAACCACTCCCGACATTTTGATGCGCGCCGTGCGCGCCGGCGCCGCGATGAGTTGGCAGCCCACGTCCAACTCACGCCTGGCCTCCGGCGTGGCCGACATTCCCCTTTACCGCGCTGCCGGCATGAAGGTCGCCGTCGGGCTCGACGACCAATCGTGCACCGACATTTCCGATCCGTTCCAAAACCTCCGCATCGGACTCGCGTTGATTCGCACCAAATACAAAGACGCGAAGGCGCTCAGCGTCGGCAATATGCTCTATCTGCATACGCTCGGCAGCGCGGAAACGCTGCAGATCGCCGACAAGGTCGGCAGCCTCGAGCCGGGGAAATTCGCGGACTTCCTGATCGTCGATCCTCGCGACCCCGACACCGGCCCCCTCCACGATCCTATCGCCACCTACGTCCTCGCCTGCGACCTGCGCAATCTGAAGCAAGTCTACGTGGGCGGGAAACTCATCGCCGATGGCACCAAGCTGCTGACCTTCGACGAACAGATTCTGCGGCGCGAAATCGACTCGCGCGTCGCCCGCCTCGAAGCCGCGGCTCGCGAGAAAGAAAAAGCCGCGGCCCTCGAGGGTGCGCCACCGAATCCGTTCGCCGTCGCGGTGGCTCCCGCCCGCTAAAAATTCCGCTCACACTTTTCCCATGCACACCACCACCCATCGGCTCATCACCCTTCGCCACCTGCATGCCGTGGGCCTCGCCCTCGGCGCGTTATCCGTCGCCTTCGCCGCTCCAGTCACCCCGCTGCCCGACGACCCGGCGGCCACCGAGCAGGATCGCGTTTACATCAAACGTGCGAATGAACTCGCCGCGCAAACCGCCGCCAAAGGTAACTCATCCTACGGCGCCTTACTCGTGAAAGATGGCGCCGTGCTCATGGAATTCGGCAACGATGCAAAAACCAGCGGTGACGTCACCCATCACGCTGAAACCGGCCTTCTTTCGCTCGCCAGCCGCAAGTTCGGCCTGGACGTCGTCAAGGACTCCATCCTCTACACGAGCACCGAGCCCTGCATCATGTGCTGTGGCGCGATCCGCGCCGCCGGTGTGAAGGAGTTCGTTTACGGCACCACTGCGATCCAAGTGACCCGCCAGCGCGGTGGAAACGTCCCAGCGAATCCACTACAGTGCCGGGAGGTCTTCGCCCGCATCGGCTCCGGATCCGTCGTGATCCGGGGACCACTCCTCGAGGCCGAAGGACTCGCCGTGCACGCCGCTGCAACCGCGGCCTCGGCGAAGTGATCTCCCTGCACTAGCGGGCCCGATCCTCGGCCGCGCATTGGGGATCATTGGGAAACGGCATAAGGGCCGGTTCGCTCGTCGCGCGAACCCGGCCTCAGGTGGCGCAACCCGCCATGCATAGGATGCGGACTCGTTTGAAGCCCATTTGATAAAACGAGCACCGCACATGCCGCGCGACATCCCGCCGTTCTCACGAAACATGAAATCGTTTCATCGGTGCCCGCCTTTACTCTGAGCGTTCAGAAAATAAGTTTCCCTCACGCCCAACTACCCCGGGCTCTCATTCGGAACCCCCAACCCAAACGTCTCATGAATTCTATCCGTTGTATCCGTGGCGCTGTGACCGCCTCCCTGCTCCTCCTCGCGAGCACCGCTTTCGCCGCCGGCTCTTCCGCGCAAAGCTGGCTCGAGAACTACTACCAACACCCGGCTCCCGACCGCTTTGAGTCCGCGGTGTTCGAATTGAGCCGCACCGGCTATTTCGATCAGAAGGGCAACGTCCCGCTCGCGATCGGCTTTCTCGCCAGCGTCTTTGCCCAATATCCCGACCGCGCTGAAGCGTGGATGTCCGTCAGCCGCGTCCTCCCCGTCGCTCATCAACGCATCCTCGCCTCCGCTCTCTGGTATTCGAACCACACAAAGGGCGCCGCGCACCTTCGCAATCTCGCCCGCAACGCCTCCGCTCCCGTCCGCCAGGAAATCGAAGCCCTGATCGCCCGGGGTGAGCCCGACCTCCGCGCCGCCGAAGTCCTCTCTCCCGAATCGCTGAATCTCCAGTGGGGCGTCTTCCTCGCCACGGGCGAAACCGAGCCCGTCCGCAACATCCTCGCGGCTCTCGGATCCAGCAGCAACGACCAGCTCGCCCAAGACGTTCGCTGGTCGCTCGCGCGCAATGCCGCGCAACATGAGCGCGTTCTCGCCATCTGCCGCGACGAACTCAACCGCCAGCCAAACGCCGTCCGCGAGACGCTTCGCGCCGTGATCGCCGACACCGAACGCCGCCAGCCCGCAAGCTGATCTCCCGCTTCTCCCCGACTCCAAGCACCCCCCGGCGGCGCGCTCGACGCGCCGCCTTTTTTTGTGACCAGCGCACGGCTCATGACGCGTATCGATGAAAACACTTCATCGGTCGCCGCCCCACCGGGCGCTCTGGTGGCACCGGTGGTGCTCCCGCGACGGCATGCGTATCCGAATGCTCATGACGCTCGCCGTCTTCGCGTCCTGCCCAATTGCCATGCGCGCTGCTGCTCCGCCGCCCGTCGCCGTCATCAAAGACGCGCCTTGGTCTCCGGGCGACGCCCCGCGCGACGGCGCCGCCGAGTTCGGCGTGCTGCTCCAGCTCGCCCAACTTCAGCGCGCCCACTCGCTCGTCGGCCTGGTCGGCATCGGCGATCTTCGCGGCCGCTTTCAGGAGGGCACACGCCGCGGGTTGGAATTTGCCGTGCAACAAGGCATTCCCGTCGTCCGCCTCGCACGCGGCGCTCCCGCCGCCGTTCCAACGGACAACGATCTCTTCATTGACGGTGGCCCGCTCAGCGCCGAAGCCGCAGCCGAGTTGCTCGCCCGTTGTCTGGAACGTTTCGGTCCGCTCCCGAAGAAGAGCACAACCTCGCACGGCGTGCCCTCGCCCGCCTTCCGCGAACAGCTCGCCCGCTACCAGGCCGAATTCATCGCCCGCCAGCCATCGCGGATAGCGATGCGTTGAATCCGCTTTCCATCGTCCGCTCGCTCGCTTCGCCCGCCAGGCCCGTCGGCACTCCGCTGGCCATCGCTTCATAAGCATAGCGGATCAACTTCTGCTCCGGCTCCTGCAGTCCACGCTCGCGCAGATACACCGCATACCACTGCCGTCGTAATGGCCGACGCCCCAGCGGACGCGCTACCAGTTCACCGCGCTCAAGCTCTGCCTGTATCGGCCATTTCGCGACAATCCCCACCCCGAGTCCGTTCTTCACGAGCTCCTTGATGGACTCTATGCTTCCGAGCTCGATGCACCGGGGCGTCGCGATCCGCGACGTGCGAAAATACGCCATCACCAAACCGTAGGTGCGCGTGGCTTTGTTCGCCAAGATGAGCGTCGCCTCCGCGATCTCCGTCGCGGAGATCTCTTTCGCGGTCGCCCAAGGATGACTTGGCAGCATCACGAACTGCATCTCGTCGCGAAACAGCGGCTCGAACACCAGATCCGCCCGCTTTTCCGGCTCAACCATGATCGCAAGGTCAATCCGTCCCGACAAAAGCTGCCCCAACAGCTGCGGATTGTCGCCCGTCTCCACGCGCAGACCGCATTGCGGATAATCATGCCGCACTTTGCGCAACACCGCCGGGAGGATGTGCTGGCAAACCGTCATCGGCGCACCGAGCCGCAGACCGATCCGCCCCATCTCCGGCAGCTGGCTGAGATCCGTCCGCGCATGCTGCATCTTGTTGAGAATCTCCTCGCAGTGCTGCAGCAGTCGCTCCCCCGCTTGCGTCAACACCGCCCGACGCCCCACGCGTTGAAACAGCGAGACGCCGAGATCCTCCTCCAGCGATTTAATCGCGTGGCTCACCGCCGACTGGGTGAGAAACACGTCCTTTGCTCCTTGCGTGAAATTGCCGCGGCGCGCCACCGCGACAAACGCGCGCATCTGCCGACTTTCGATCAGTTCTTTCATCCCGTGTGCACCGTTCGGGCAAATTGCCCACGGCTGCGGCACGCACGCGTGCAGCTCGCGTGCCATGCCACACGCCTGCGCTCAGCAGCGTAGGTTGTGAGCCGTGCTCACGATGAGAGCGCTACACTATAAGCGCAGCATTGTGTCGCGCACCGCACGACTCGGCGCGCAGATGCCAGCGACACGCACTTACAAGCCGGCAAGTTCCCAACCTTTGCGATAGGACCGTCGCACGAAACGATTCGCTTCCGCTTCGTTGTCGAAGCGCAGCGCGGCCGCATTCCACTGCAACGTCGTGTGCGGAAACCGCACTGCCACGCTGCCAAGCAGCACCGCTTCCGTCAGCGGACCAGAGTATCCGAAAGGTGCCAGCGGCTTCGCCTCGCCGCCAACGCACGCTTCCGCCCAATCGGACCAGTGATGCGTCTCGACCACTTTCGGCAGCCCGAAATCATTGAATTCAATTTCCGGATACAATCGCGGCGTGTCGATGTGCGGCACGTGCAGCACGCCTTTCGTCCCGATCAGGATCGACCCCTGCGCCATCAATTCTTCCTGCCGGCGCTTGTGCGTTTCCGGCACCGAGGCGGGTGTCACCAGCGCGAGCACTTCCTTTGGCGGACGACGGTTGCCGTCATACCACACCACCGCCAGCGTCTCGCCTTCGGAATGGCGCGTGCCGGGAAACACGTAGCGAATGAGCGCATTCGAAGACCAGTTCCACGCATCGGGCGCCATGCCTTCCGAGCGCACCGACAAAGGCGCCGAAAGCTCCAACCCTTCAAAGATCGGGTCGAAAATATGGCAACCCATGTCGCCAAACGTGCCGACGCCGAAGTCCAGTCGCGCGCGCCATCCGAAGGGATGATAGTAGTCGTTTCCGACAAAGGGCCGTTCCTCACACACGCCGAGCCAGAGATCCCAATCAAAGCCGTCCGGCACGGCTGACGACGCCGGCGGCGGCCCGGACGCGCCCCAGTCCTTGTTACTCCACGTGTGAACCTCGCGGACTTTGCCGATTACGCCGCTCCGGATGAGTTCGACCGCCTGGCGATAAGGTTTCGTCGAATGCACCTGAATTCCCATCTGCGTGACGAGTGGTTTGCCGCGTGCATAGTTCGTCAGCACCCGCGTCTCGTGCAGATCATGCGCCAGCGGCTTCTGACAATACACGTGCTTGCCCCGTTGCATCGCCGCGAGCGCCATCACCGCGTGCATGTGATCGGGCGTGGAGACGTTCACCGAGTCGATGTTCTTCTCCTCCTTGTCCAACAGCTCGCGCCAATCCTGATAAATGCGCGCCTCCGGAAACGCCGCGCGCACCTGCTTCGTGCGGTTTTGGTCCACGTCAGCCACCGCGACGAGCTTCACGAAAGGATTGCTGCAGATCGCTTCGATATCCGCCCACGCCATACCATCCGCGCCGAAACTCGCATGCCGCAACACGCGGCTCGGCGGCGCCGAGATAAGATTCCGCGTGATGAACGGTGCAGCGATCGCCGCGCCGCTGAGGGTTTTCACGAACTGCCGACGATTTTGGGTAAACGGGAAAGCCATGCGCGCATCATCCGCAACGCCGCGTCCGCGGCAATGTCGGACTCACGCGCTTGCGCAGACTCGCCCTCGAAAAACCTTAACGTCGCTGCAACGAGAACAGGTTGACCGTCCTCAATCGGAAGACTCATCTGCGCTCACCCCTAGAGCAGTTAAACCACGAGCGGACTCTCCCAAACTCATGTCCTCCAAACTTCGCGTCCTCGTCGCCGGCTGCGGTCACATGGGCACGTCGCACGCCCGGGCGTATCGCACACTCGCAAACGACTTTGAAATCGTCGGCCTGGTCTCCCGCGGCCCGGCCTCTCGGCAAAAACTCAATGCCGAGTTCGGCGGCACCCTCCCGGAATTCAGCGCTTACGCCGACGCGCTCGCGCGCACAAAGCCCGACGCGGTTTGCATCAGCACGTATCCAGAAACCCATGCCGCCTATGCGATCGCCGCATTGGAAGCAGGCGCTCACGTGTTTCTCGAGAAGCCCGTCGCGGACAACCTCGCCGATTGCGAACGCGTGATCGCCACCGCGCGCCGGCTCAAGCGCAAGCTCGTCGTCGGCTACATCCTGCACGTCCATCCGTCGTGGCAGAAATTTACCGAGCTCGCCCGCACGCTCGGCAAACCGCTCGTGATGCGGATGAACCTCAACCAGCAGAGCTCCGGCGCGAACTGGGAGACGCATAAAAACCTGCTGCGCACGACCTCGCCGATCGTCGACTGCGGCGTGCACTACGTCGATGTCATGTGCCGCATGACCGGCTCGCGCCCCGTGCGCGTCAACGGCATCGGCGCCCGCCTCACCGACGAAATCGTGCCAGGACAAATCAACTACGGTCATCTTCAAGTGACGTTCGCCGACGGTTCGGTCGGATGGTATGAAGCCGGTTGGGGTCCCATGATGAGCGAAACCGCTTTCTTCGTGAAAGATGTCATCGGCCCAAAAGGTTGCGTGAGCATCGTCGCCACGAGTGCCGCCGCCGCGGGTAAATCCTCCGATGTCGACGCGCATTCCCAAACCGAGTCGCTCAAACTTCACCACGCCGCGCTGAACCCCGACGGCACCTTCACCCGCACCGACGAAATCATCGACGTGAGCGACGAGCCTTCGCACGACGAACTCTGCCGGCGCGAACAAGAACGTTTTCTCCGCGCGATTCGCGACGACGCCGATCTGACCGAACACTGGCAAAGCGCGATCGACAGCCTTCGCATCGTCCTCGCCGCCGATCGCTCGTTCCGTGAAGGCCGCACCGTCGAACTGTAACACTCCCCATCTCCCCTCGCCTCGAAACTCTCCAACGCATCATGAACCTCCGCGCCCCCTTTCTTGCCGCCCTCCTTCTCAGCGTCACGACCGTCGTCTCCGCCGTCACCGCTCCTGCCGGTTTCACCGCCCTCTACAACGGTCGCGATCTCACCGGCTGGCGCGGCGGCGACACCTTCGATCACCGCAAGTGGCTCGCGTTGCCCGAAGCGGAACGCGCCGCGAAAAACGCGGAGTGGACCGCCGACATGCGCGCCCACTGGTCCGCGCAAGGCGAAGAACTCGTCAACGACGGCCACGGCAAATACGCGACCACCGAGAGAGACTACGGCGACTTCGAACTGCTGCTCGAATACCGCACCGTCCCACTCGCCGACTCCGGCATCTATCTCCGCGGCTGCCCGCAGGTGCAGATCTGGGACTACACCGAAAAAGAAAAATTCCCTCTCGGCGCCGACAAAGGCTCGGGCGGTCTTTGGAACAACTCTCCCGGCGCATCCGGCAAGGATCCACTCGTGCGCGCCGACAAACCGTTCGGCGAATGGAATCGCATGCGCATCCTCATGGTCGGCGCCCGCGTAAGCGTGTGGCTCAACGACCAGCTCGTCGTCGATCACGCACTCCTTGAAAACTTCTACAACCGCTCGCTACCTGTCCCCGCGCGCGGCCCGATCCAGCTCCAAACTCACGGCGGCGAAATTCGCTGGCGCAATCTCTTCATCCGCGAAATCGGTGCCGAGGAAGCCAACCGCCTTCTCGCTTCGCGCGACGAACACGCGTTTTCAGCGGTGTTCAACGGCCGCGACTTCAGCGGCTGGCGCGGCGCGACCGCCGACTATCAAATCGTCGACGGCGCCATCACCTGCCGGCCCCACAAGGGCGGCACGATTTTCACCGACGAAGAGTTTTCCGACTTCATCGCCCGCCTCGAGTTCAAGCTCCCGTCCGCCGGCAACAACGGCCTCGCCCTGCGGTATCCAGGACATGGAGACGCGGCCTACACCGGTTTCACCGAGTGCCAGATCCTCGCCGAGGACTACGAGGCGAAGAAAGGCGCGCTCGATCCGCGCCAGCTCCACGGCTCCGCCTACGGCATGATCGCCGCCGCCCAGGGCTACCAGCGCCCGATCGGCGAATGGAATTTTCAGGAGGTCACCGTGAAAGGCTCCACAATCCGCGTGGAGCTCAACGGCACCGTAATCCTCGATGGCGACCTTTCGAAGGTGACTTCATTCCTCGCCGACAAAGCGCATCCCGGCAAGGACCGCACGAGCGGCCACTTCGGCTTCGCCGGGCACCACGATCCCGTCGCGTTCCGCGCCGTCCGCATCAAGCGACTCTGAACTCAAACGGCGCGCGCTCTGCGGCGAACTTCCCTCCCGCGTTCGCTTACTCCTTCGCCGGCTCCGCCGCTTCGTCCGCCCCCTCCGCTTCCGCTCCGCGATCAGGATGGGGAATGATCTTCAGCACGCCCAGACTCGGCCGCGGCGGCACGCGATACTTCAAATCCACGAACTTGCCGTCCATTTCGAACACCACGCCCATGTTCCAGCGGCACGGCACCGGTCGCCCGTCCTTTTCCGCCGGACGGAACTGCCACTTTTCCAACGTCTCCCGCGCCGCCGCTTCGAACTCCGGATGCGACGCCCGCAACGTCGTCAGCTTCGTCAGTTTTCCCGTCGCATCGATCTGCAGCTCGAAAATCACTCCGCCCACTTCGCTCACCGCCCGCATTTCTTCCGGATAGAGCGGCACGGTCATCTCGCCGGTCCCGATCGGCCGCGGCGCATTGTTCGATTCCGCGCCTTCGTCGCCTTCAATCGGAATGAAGAATGGCACCCGCGCCGTGTAAGCCACCGGCTTCCCGTCCTTCTCTCGTTGCGGCAAATCCGTGTTCAACGCCAGCGCCGTCGCCATGCGATCGATGAAGTTGTCCGACGTCGTGTCATTCGACTCCACAATCTTCAACGTCTCCTCCTCGCCTTCCGCGTTCACCTTGATCTCGAACGTCACCGTGTAGCCGTTCTTCTTCGGCGCCGTGCCCTCAGCCCCCGAAAGCAGCGGGACGCTGGTCAGCAACGCAGTGGAAAACACAGAAAGCATTCGGGCGAACTTCATGGGAGTAAGGCCGGGCACACTAGCCCGCGCTCCTGCCTTGACGATGAAAATTCAAAGACAAACCGCCGCGCCGGACTGCTCCGGCGCGGCGGTTTGGTGTTTACCTGGGAGTCAACGCGTCTGGATCCGGCGCACCCCTCGTGCGCTTGGGCGACACTGTCCCGAAGCTCTATTCCGCAAGCAACCGTCTCCGGCGCCCGCGCAGCGGTGAGAACCCACGTCTTCACGACCGGTTCCCGTCCGCGCTAAAAGTCTTCCTCTCGCCTCATTCATACTTTTCCGAGCCGCCCCTTTTGCTCGCCGCGTGCCAACCTCTCGCCGCGCACCTAAGTTATTCACCCAGCGCATCGCGCCTCCTGCTCTCACCGTTCGCCCCGCATGCGTCATGCAATCTCCACTACAACGCGTCGCGCACGTTGCATGCCCCCGCTCCCCGCCCCCGCTTCCTCAACCCTCCGTCCTCGCCGAACGCACCGCGCTCGCCCCTAGCTTCACCGGCTGCCGCGCCCACACGTCCACTGGCTTACCCTCCTTCGTCGGCGGCGTAAACTGCCAGCGCGCCACCGCCGTCGCCGCCGCCCACCCAAATTCTTCGTTGCTCGTCGACACCACCCGCGGCAACTGCGCCCGCCCCGCCCGATCGATGATGAACTCCACCATCGCCTCCGCTCCCTCGCCCGACGCCATCAGCTCCTCCGACAACACCGGTCCCGGCTGATACCGCGCCTTCGGCGGCGCATCCACGTCTCGCAACGTCAGCACCGCCTCCGGATTCTTCTTCAACACTTTCAGCAGCCGCCGGGCCGAATCGTTCACGCGCGAATCCCGATCGTCCGGCGCAAACTCCTGCGTCATCGACAACATCGCCCACGACGCCTCCCCGTTCTTCTCCGCCGGCTCGAACTGCCACCCCAGAATCATCGCCGCCGCCGCCGCGCCAAACTCCGGCCGCGTCGCCTCATGCACCACCACCCGCCGCGTCCGTCCCGCCGGGTCGATCAGAAACGCCATCTTCGCCTCCCCTTTCACGTTCTTCTCCAACAGCTCAAAGGGATACACCGGCGCACTCGTCAGGATCGGCCGCGGCGGTTTGTCGTAACGAAACTCCTCCGGAAATTCCTTCGGCGCCTTCCGCGCGACTCTGAACGCCTCCACGCCGCCTCGCGGCCCCATCATCTCGAACCGAATCGGCTGCTGCAGCCGCGTATTCACCGGCCGCCCTTCCACCACCGCCGGTTTAAACTTCCATTTCAACAACGCCTCGATCGCCGGTGCCTCGAACTCCGGATGCGTCGATTGCACAATCATCGGATTCCTCACCTCTCCATCCGCGCCGACCACGAACTCTAGCATCACATGGCCTTCGTTGCCGTTCAGCCGCAACGCCCACGGATACTCCGGAAGCACTTGCTTGACCACCTGCGGCGGCGTCCCCCGCCCCGGCCACTGGCCGGCCTTCTGCTCCGCCCCGCTCATGATCGCCACCGCCAGTCCCGCCCACCCGACCCACAACGACATCCGCTTCATGCCAATCACCTACACTTTCGACTTCCCCCACTCCATTCCAAACTTCTCGCCACCCCGCCCATGGAGGCGCGGTGCCCCCACCGCGCATTTCCCGCCGCCTCCTCTCCGTGCCTCCGCGTCTCCCTGGCTCAACACCCTTAACTAGGTTTGACCCTCCCTGTCCCGCCCGCCATCTCTCACCCTCTATGTCCGACCAACCCGCCTCCACCGAAGTCACGATGGACAACCTTGTCGCGCTCGCGAAACGCCGCGGCTTCGTCTTTCAATCTTCCGAAATCTACGGCGGCTACAACGGCTTCTTCGACTACGGCCCGCTCGGCGTCGAGTTGAAGAAAAACATCCGCGATTGCTGGTGGAACGACATGGTCCGCCGCCGCGACGACGTCGTCGGCATCGAAACGTCCATCATCATGCACCCCAAGGTTTGGGAAGCCTCCGGCCACGTCGCCGGCTTCACCGACCCGCTCGTCGATTGCAAAGCCTCCAAACAACGCTTCCGCGCCGACCAGCTCTTCTTCGCCCCCGTCGTCGTCGACGACAAAACCGTCGGCTACGTCTCCGCCCTCGAATCCGAAAACACCGCCGCCGACCTCCAGGCCGCCGCCGAAACCTTCAAGCGCAAGAAAGCCATCCAAGGCACCCTCGCGCCCGTCCAACCGCGCGACATGACCGAGGCCCGCGAAGACGAAATCGCGCTCATCCCGTCCCCCGCCACCGGCGAACCCGGCAGCCTCACGCCCCCCCGCGCCTTCAACATGATGTTCGAGACCCACGTCGGCGCCCTCCGCGACGACTCCTCGAAATCCTACCTCCGCCCCGAAACCGCGCAGGGCATGTTCGTCGACTTCAAGAACGTCGTCGACACCGGCCGCGTGAAACTCCCCTTCGGCATCGCCCAAGTCGGCAAATCGTTCCGCAACGAAATCACCCCGCGCAACTTCATCTTCCGCTCCCGCGAATTCGAGCAGATGGAGATGGAATACTTCATCCACGAAGACGCCGACTGGAAGAAAGCCCACGACGAATGGATCGAGTGGTGCCGCCAATGGCTGCTCTCCATCGGCCTGCCCGAATCGCACCTTTCGCTCTACGCGCACCCGAAGGAAAAACTCTCGTTCTACTCCAAGGGCACCGTCGACATCATGTTCAAATACCCGTTCGGCGTGCAGGAGCTCTGGGGTATCGCCGCCCGCGGCAACTACGACCTCACCCAACACGCCCAAGCCTCCGGCAAACCGCACGAGATGTTCGACGAAGCGACGAAGAAGAAATTCGTCCCGCACGTCATCGAACCCGCCGTCGGCACCGACCGCATCTTCCTCGCCGTCCTCTGCGCCGGCTACGCCGAAGAGGACGTGAAAGACGAGAAGGGCAACGTCGAGAAACGCACCGTATTGAAACTTTCACCACGCATCGCGCCCGTGAAAGTCGCCGTCCTCCCGCTCCTCAAGAACAAGGAGCAGCTCACCCAGCGCGCGAAGGAGCTCTACGCGAAGTTGAAACGCAAATACGCCGTCTTCTACGACGAAGCCGGCGCCATCGGCCGCCGCTACCGTCGCCAGGACGAAATCGGCACCCCGTGGTGCGTCACCATCGACTTCGACACCATCGAGAAGGACGGCACGTTCACCCTCCGCGACCGCGATTCGATGACCCAAAAGCGCATCACCGAATCCGACCTCTTCGCCCTTCTCGACGAACAGGTCTACTGATCCAGGTGGAGCCCGGCAGCTTGCCCCGATGAGTCGGGGCCCCGCCGGGCTCGTAACGCAAGGTAGGGCGAGCCGTCCCCGGCAAGCCGCGCCACCCGCGCGTTCTCCCGCGCTCCAGCATCGCTCCGCTGCTGATCGAATAGATCCTCTTGATCGAGCTAGCGCCCACGTAGCGGAACGCGTAAGCGTTTCGCCGCCTCCCCCTTCGTTCTTCGTGTGCATTCGTGCCCATTCGTGGTTCCTTATCGTTTCCGCCCGATCCGTGTTCATCCGCCTCCATCCGTGGTGTTCGATTAACCACCTCTAACCACTCGCCGCCCTGCACCATGTGCGCCCGCCCTCGCCCGCCCATCCTGCGCAGCGTCAAACAACCCGACGCCCTCGCCGCCCTGCGCACTTGGCTCGCGAGCCACCCCGACTTCGTCCGCGATCGCGGCGCCGACTATCACCGCCGCGGCGCCGTCAAATCGATCCGCGCCGCCGCCGATCACTACGTCGAAGCCCGCGTCCAAGGCTCCGAACCCGCTCCTTACACCACCACCCTCTTCTACACGCGCGCCCGCTGGTCCTCCGATTGCACCTGCCCCTTCGACGGCGACGTCTGCAAACACGCCCACGCCGCCGGCCGCGCTTGGCTCGACCACGTCGCCTCCGGCGCCCTCGATGGCGCCGATCCCACCCGCGTATCCGAAAACCCACCACCGCGCGAACTCCCCGCCGAACCCCCGCCGCTCTCGTTCCGCCAGCAATGGACGCCCGTGCTCGCCTCCAAGCTCGGGCGCATGCTCACCGAAGCCGAACAGCAGCAGCTCGACGAACTCGCCGCCCTCTTCAACGAATTCGTCCAGGCCAACCAAACCCTCTACCCCGGCGCCCTCCTCCGGCACGGCTTCGATTACTCTCCGCCACCCGGCGCCCCGCTCTACAAACCGGCGTATTCAGGTTGGTGGGACACCTCCACCGCGCCGCGCGATCCATGGGCCCTCTGGCAATACATCGCGCACGACTACGAACTCCACGATCGGCCCATCCCCGAGGTCTTCCGCCCGCTGACCAACACCGCCGCCATCCGCCACACGATCGCCGAGCGCCTCACGCAACACGAACTCGCCGCCTGGCAACGCGCCCTCGCTGTCGCCGAAGAATCGCCCACCGCGCAAACCCACCCCGCCCTCGCCGCCGTCACCGGCCTCCGCGCCCGCGTCCATCCTGCCGGCGGTCTCGTCATCGAAACCCGCACCGCGCCCGCGAAATCCTGGAAAATCCCCACGCGTCCCTGGTTCGCCGCCCTCGGCTCCACCCGCCCCAGCGATTTCGAACACCTCACCCTACCCGAGGCCGCCCTCGGTCTCGCCCTCGCCGCCGAAGTTCGCGCCGGCTTCGAACTTACCAGCCCGCGTCAACCGCTTCCCGCCGAAATCACCGCCACCCTCTTCCGCACCCGCGCCGCGCGCGACGCCTTCGTTCTCCCCGACGGCTCTCCCTTCGTCGTTCAACCCGAGCCTCTCCTCCTCGACGCCCGCGTCACCCCCGACTCCGCCGATCGCCTCGCCCTCCGCCTCGCCACGCCCGACGGCCGCGACGCTTCTCGCGCCGTCATCCTCACCGCGCGCCCTCAACCGCTCTACCTCTTCGAACAACGCATCTGGCGCGGCCCTCCACCCACGCCAGATGCCCCCCTGCCCGCCTCCGCCCTCGGCGACCCGAAACTCATGTCGCGCCTGCGCGCCGCCGGGCTCCGCCTCCCGCGCGAATTCGAACAAAATATCCGCCGCATCGTTCTCCGCCCGCACCTCAAATGCTGGCTCGCGCCCGCTCCCGGCGACGACGAAGCCCTCGAATTCCACGCCCAACTCACCGCCCGCGATCCCGACTTCCCGTTCGAACAACATTACACGCCTTCCGGTTGGCAATGGACCTCCGCCGGCGCCCCGCCCCCGCGCCGCCCCACGGATCCAATTCTTGAATACGACCTCTCCGCCGCCCACGCCGCCGCCACCCGGCTCTCCGACTTTCGCCTCGACTGGCATCCGTGGGAAGCCGACTGGGCCCGCGCCGTCACAAAAAACTTCCCCGACGAATTCGTCGCCTGGCACGCCTCGCTCCCTTCCGACCTTCCTATCGACGCCGCGCCCGGCCTCGCCAATCTGCTCGGTCCGCCGCTCCGCGCGCGTATCGAGTTTTCAGCGACACCCGCTCCCGAGTCCGCCGGACGCGATTGGTTCAACCTCACCGCCAAGCTGAGCGTCAAGGACACCAAGCTCACCCCCGACGAGCTCGCGCTCCTCCTCAAAGCCCGCGGCAAATGGGTCCGTCTCAAACGCCACGGCTGGCAACGGCTCGAAGTCGAACCCACCGACGCGGCGGCCACCGACGCCCTCGATCGTCTCGGCCTCACGCCCGACGACGTCCTCGCCGACGGTCGCCCTTCAACGCATCGCGTCCACGCCCTTCAACTCGCCGCCGAAGCCGACCTCCTCGAAGCCCAGGACGCCCGCCTCGCCGCCTCGCTCCGCGACCGCGTCCAAACCCTCGCCGCCACTCCTCCACCGCCCGTCCCACCCGAACTCCGCGCCACGCTCCGCCCGTATCAGGAAGAAGGTTATCACTTCCTCGCCCACCTCGCCGCCCACGGTCTCGGCGGCATCCTCGCCGACGACATGGGCCTCGGAAAAACCGTCCAAACCCTCGCCTGGCTCCTCCACGCCGCCCAAGAGAAATCCCTCCTTGAGGAGGATGGCGCGCAGCGCCGGGGTGTGTCCGCGCCCACCGAAGCCCCCTCATCCGCCACCCCCTTCCGCGCCCTCGTCATCTGCCCCAAATCCGTCGTCCACACCTGGCAAACTGAAACCACCCGCTTCGCCCCCACCCTCCACCCGGTCCTCTTCAACCCCCTCCGCCTCGGCGAACTCGCAGGCACCAGCTCTCAACTCTCAACTCTCAACTCTCAACTTCCTGCAGCCGCCCCGCGGCTGCTCATCGCCAACTACACCCAACTCCGCCTCCACGCCTCCTGGTTCCGTGTCCAACCTTGGGACGCCGTCATCCTCGACGAAGGCCAGTTCATCAAAAACCCCAACAGCCAGGTCGCCCACGCCGCCCGCGCCCTCCGCACGCCTCACCGTTTCGTCCTCACCGGCACGCCGATCGAAAACCGCCTGACCGATCTCTGGAGTCTCTTCGCCTTCGCGCAGCCCGGCCTGCTCGGCACACTCGCGTCCTTCCGCCGCCAATACGATCAGCCCCATCCCACCTCGCTCGCCCGCCTCCACCGGCGCATCCGCCATTTCCTTCTTCGCCGCACCAAAGCCCAAGCCGCCCCCGATCTCCCGCCGCGCACCGAGGACGATCTCGTCGTCGAACTCGAAGGCGAACAACGCAAGCTCTACGACGCCGAGCTCAAACGCGCCCGCGCTCAACTCCTCGGCATTTCCGACAACCGCGAGCTCGTCGCCGTCCGCTTCAACGTCCTCGCGAGCCTCCTTCGCCTCCGCCAAATCTGCTGCCATCCCGCGCTCCTCGACCCCGCGCACCGCAACCTCCCCAGCGCGAAACTCGACGCCCTCCTCGAACGCGTGGAAGAGCTCCGCGACGAAGGCCACCAGGTCCTCGTCTTCAGCCAGTTCGTCGAGATGCTCGAGCTGATCCGCCACTGCCTCGATCGCCACGGCATCGAGCACCTCATGCTCACCGGCTCCACCGAAAACCGCGCCGAGCTCGTCGAGCAGTTTCAGTCCGACAAATCCAAGACCGTCTTCCTCCTCTCGCTCAAAGCCGCCGGTTTCGGCCTCAACCTCACCGCCGCCAGCTACGCGATCCTCTACGACCCATGGTGGAACCCCGCCGCCGAAGCCCAGGCGATCGACCGCACGCACCGCATCGGTCAGACAAAACCCGTCATCGCCTACCGCCTTCTGGCCGAAAACACCGTCGAGGAAAAAATCCGCGCCCTTCAACGCGACAAAGCCGCCCTCGCCTCCGCCGTCGTCCAGGAAGAGAGCCTCGCCAGCATCCTCGACCTCGACTCCCTCCGCCAAATCCTCAGCTAGCCAAGGTAGGGGCGCCTCTCCGAGGCGTCCGCATCGCGCCCATCTTCCCTTGCCCGTCCCCGACGCCCTTCCGCATCGTCCTGCTTTTCCAGATACAATGCCAAATCCTCCCTGCCCCGCCTGCACGCTCGACGACGTTCTCAGCCACTCCGATCACTGGGAGTGCGCCACCTGCGGACACGAGTGGCCCAAAGAAGCGCCCGCCGAACAAGCCCGCGTCGTCAAAGATGCTCACGGCAACGCCCTCGCTGAAGGCGACACCATCGCCGTGATCAAAGACCTCAAACTCGGCGGCTCCCAAGTTTTGAAAGCCGGTTCGAAAGCCAAAAACATCCGCCTCGTCGACGGCGATCACGAGATCGCCTGCAAAATCGACGGCGTCTCCCTCGCCCTGAAAGCCTGCTTCGTCCGCAAAGCTTAGGTGGAGCCCGGCGTCCCCGCCGGACTTGATAACGACACGACCTACCGGCGCCTCCCCCGCGGCATCGACTCACCTCCGCACGCCTCCCCATGCCCGCCTTCGTCACTTTCCTCTCCCGCAACCGCCTCACCGCGCGCGACCTCAACTCCCTCTACGCCGAGTTTCACGCGCACCCCGACTTCGCCCGCGATCTCATTTCCACCCTCGACCAGCTCGACGCCGACCTCACCTACCGCCCGCTCGCCCTGCTCCTGAAACTCGCGCGCGCCTCCCAGCTCTCCTCCGACCACCTTCCCCGCCTCGTCGATCGCCTCGACACGTCCGACCACTGGCTTCACCGCCTTACCGCCTGCCAACTCCTCGCCGCCGTTCCGCTTCCGCCCGAGTTCGCCGATGACATTTTCCCCTTTCTCCAACGCTGCTTCACCGACCGCCGCGTGATCATCCGCGCCTGGGCTCTCACCGCCATGCTCTCCTTCCACAGCGTCCCCCGCTTTCGCCCCGATGTCCTAGCCGCCGTCCGCGTCGCACAACGCGACTCCGCGAAATCCATGCAAGCCCGCCTCCGGCAAATTCTCCCGTCAAAGCGATCGAACAAGACTGCCATCCGCTCCGGCCTTCAGCGCCCCTGATTCGCCTTCCTTTCGCGCCTCATCGCCGGCGCAACTCGCCCCGTCGGAGAGGTCCAACGCCTCCGAATTCGTGTTCATCCGTGTCCATTCGCGGTTCCTCATCTGCCTGAGTCCCGCTTAGCGTTCCCTCGCGGTTTGACCTACGGTTGGAGCAATCATGAGCGCCAACTCTCTCCAAGTCCTCCGCCCCTACAAATCCCAAGGCACCTGGGTCTTCGACGACGATCGCGTCGGCCTCGAGCGCGAACCCTTCGTCCTCGGCATCGACATCATGCTCGACCGCCTCACCGCTCACCTCCCCAACGCCGAACGCGGCTTCCGCCTCATCTTCTCCCCGTATCCATTTCCCGGCTACGCGGCCAAGCTCGAACTCCGCCGCGAAGACTCGGGCGGCCATTGGTATTTCGCGCCCACCTATAATCTCGAGGGCTGGTTGTGCCCCGCGCTCTTCAAGTATTTCGACGCCGCACCCGCGGAGCTCTACGCCAAAGCCGAGCCGCTTTCCTCCTGAAACCCTCTGCGCCCCACCACGCGCAACTTTGCTCCACTCGCGGGTGTTATGCAGATCCATGCACCCTCGCCCCGAACTTCCCGCCCACCACCTTTCCAACCTCCGCCGCTACCTTCTCCGCACCGTTTACTTCCTGAACTTCGCGATGCTCGGCCTGGACGTCTGGCCCAACGTCCTCCGCGGCGCTCCCGGATCCACGCCCGTCGAGAGCATCGCCCTGAGTTGGTGGGCAACCTTGTCGCTCCTCGGCATCCTCGGACTTCGCTACCCCGTGAAAATGCTGCCGCTGCTTCTCGCCCAATTCACCTACAAGGTTGTCTGGCTCGCCGCCATCGCGCTGCCGCAATGGTCCACGCTCGGCGGCAACAGCCTCACCCACGCGATGCTCATCGGGCTCGTCATCGATCTGATCGTGCTCCCTTGGCCCCACGTCTGGCGCCACTTCGTTCGCGAGCCCGCCGAACGCTGGCGCTAAACGACCGCACGCTTTGACACCGGTGCGCGCTCCGCCGCACTCTCGCGCCGCTCGTTTCCTCCGCCGCGCGATGCAAGAACTCCAACCCCACCATTACCTGCAACAACTCCAACCCATGCGTATCCCCGCCGGTTGGACAATCGGTTGGAACACCTTTCAAGCCATCGAAATCCCGCCCGACGGTTTCGCCGGCTCCTCACTCCTCTATCTTCTCCGCCACGACCGACGCCTCGTGATCGACGTCGAGTGGCGCCCCGAATTCGACCCCAACGGCCACTACCGCTACTACGTCCAACGCAGCCCCCTTCGCACCGACGAGACGTTCGACGACGAAATCCTCGACTCCGCCGAGTCACGCTCGCGCGACGACGTCGTCAGCTGGGTCAACACGTGGCTCGCTCGCGGTCTCGCCGACGCCCCTCCGCCCGACCGGACCGACACTCCACCTGAACTCCTCCGCTCCCTCCGCTTTCCCTCCGGCTGGACCCTTCATCGCAACAACATCACCGCCACCGCTCCGCCGCCCCCCTCCGGGGTTCACACGCTTCTCTTCCGCGCCATCGCCGAGCAACGCCGTTTTCGCCTCGACGTCACGCACCAACCCGAGCCCGACGGCCACGCCAGCTACGCGATTGAACTCCTCTACGCGCCTTGGCTCCGCACCGATCGCGGCCGCCGCCGCGAGAACGTTCCGCTCACGTTCGATCACGACGCCCGCGTCATGCACCGTTTCACCACCACCGACTACCACGAACTGGTGCGCTACCTCGAAGCCTGGCTCTGGCGCGCCTCCGGCTGGGCCGTCGAAGGCCACTGAACACCCGAATGAATGGACATCGGCTTCATCCAGGAAATCCAAGAACACCGGCTGACCGCGCCCAAGATCATCGATCATTCATCTTGGATCGAAGCCATCCTCCAACAGGCCCGTTTTGACTACCGCAAGGGCTGCGACACCTTCCGCCTCTTCGGCTACGCGCCACGCAACACCGAACTGTTTGACGAATGACGCTCCCGCTCACCACCGCTCCACATTGCGATCGCTGCGGCCAGCCCGACGCGCATCCCTTCGATCGCACGTGGTTGTGCGTCGACTGTTATCAACAAGGCGCCTCCTCCTGCGCCGGCGGCAGCTGCGACGACGACCGCGAAACGCCCGCCGTCTCGCCCGCGCCCGAAACCTTCCGCGTGAATCCAAATTGCTGCTACAGCGCCTGCCCCCGCTGCTCCTCACTGCAGCGCCTCCGCGAATTCCAATCCCGCTTCCCGCACGATTGGCCCAGCCGCCTTCGCGGCCTCCCTCGCATCGTCGCCCTCGCGCAACAGGTCCGCTGAACGAAAGCTCGCTCGATCTCACACCGCGCCATACGGCGGTCCCACAATCTTCATCCCATGTGCCGAGAAGATCCGTTCGGCCTCGTTCGGGGGCGGGGGACTCTCGAACTCTCCGATCCGCCGGAAAAACTCCTCGAACGTTCCCGCTGGCGTCACGCAACCCAAGATTGTCCCCGGTGACTCGCCGACATGCGCCCACACATGGGGCACTCTCCGCGGCAGAAAGATCACATCGCCCGCGCTCAACATGAACGGTTCGCCACCCACCCGAAAACCAAACGTCCCTTCCACCGCATAAAACCATTCGTCTTGCTCGTGATGCAGATGCTCTGGCGGCCCGCCGCCCCGCATCCCGCGATGTTCGAATAAATACATCCCGCCACCCACGTCCGCGCCCGACACCTTCGTGTCCGTCGGCGTCGTTCCGCCCAAACGCAACGGCCGTCCCTCTCTATCTTCACCCGCCGCGATGCGGCGCCCCCGCTTCAGCCCGCCTGCGACCGTCTCGCCTGCAAGAACGCGCCCGCCGCCTCCCATCCCCGCCAGGGCCAACGCCCCCAACGAGCCGACAAACGCCCGTCGCCCCATCGTCCCCTCGCTTCGTATTGGAATAGGCATGACGCGGCCGATCGTAGTCCGTGCTCCTCTCTCTGGCTATCGGAGCACCGCCCGCTCCCACAATCGGCATTCCGACGACTCCACGCCGTCGCTTTGTGCGTGTTCTTCAAACACCACTCGCCGCTCAATCGATCCCACGCTCCAACTTCGCCCGCAGCTCGCCCACCATCACATCGCATTCGTGCGCGAGCTCGTTCAACTCGCGTTGCACGGCCGAAATCCACGCCGCCTCGCTCAAACCTTGCCGCGCACAAAACTCCGCCGCCAGCAGCGCATCGCCCAAATAACTCCGCGCCTTCTTCAGCCGCACGATCACGTTTGCGCAAAACTCCACCTCCGGCGGCCACTCCTCGCCATTGAGCGCTCCGGCAAATTTCGCCGACGCCTTCATCGTCGCCGACGCGAGATCGACCAACGGATGCTCTTCTCCTGCGTCCTCCGTCACCCACCCGCGCTTTTGCGGTTCCTGCATGAGCCGCACCGTCAGTTCGTAGGCTCGCTCCGCCACGGGATGCTTGTAATCGAGCAATCGCTCCAACTCCGGATCCGGATTCTCCGCCGCCTCCTGCGCCGCACGATTCATCTCCTCGATCCATTCGTTCCGCTTCTCTTCCTCTTCCGGCATCAACGGCTTCTCCCCGCGCTCCTCCCTCTGTCGTTCCAACTCCTCCTCCATGATCGCCTCGAAATCCGCGCCGTCTCCTTCGCGCTCCATCCGCGCCTGAATCCGATCCAGCAGCCGCTGGTGTTCCGCATCCATCCGGTCCGCCTCCTCTTCGCTCATCGGCTTCTCCGCTGTCCACGCGGAATCCTCGTCCTCCTCACCGCTTTCCTTTTCCTCCCCGCCGCCTTCACGCGCGCGCTCGTCCGCGATCGCCTTTCCAAGCTGCTCGAAAAATCCGCCCATCGCCTCCGCATTCGCCCGCCGCTGCACCTCCTCTTCCTGCTCCGTCATTTCCCAGGTCGCCTCCGGATCGATCGTCAAACGATAGCTCGCACTCTCCACCACCACCCGGCCGTTCGCGGTGCTGAACCATTCGAGATAAACACTGTTCCCCCAATGCCACGGAAACGGCTTCCGCTGCTTATATAGCTCCATCAGCTCCTCCATCGAAACTTCCGGCACCTTCACTTTGCGCGACGCCGTAAAGTCACCGATCACCCCCGCCTGCCTCCGCGCCAATCGCTCCACCTGCTCGACCGCCTTCGGCTCCGGGTTCACAAATTCCAACTTCCGCCCCGCCAGATCCCGCCACGCGTTCCCGGCGAGTTCCAACTCCACCGGCTCCTCGTGTCCCACCAACCAAATCCTCCCGATCACCCGACCGCGTTCGCGATTGTCGATCTCCCCGCGAATCACCGCCTCATCGATGCGCCAAGCCATGCCTCGCATCCTGCGACCGCGCCTCGCCATAGCAACCTCCCCCCACCGCACCCGCAATGTCGGGCGGGGGCACCCGACCCCGCCGCTCCCACCGCCGCCGTCCCAGCGAGCGCCCGCCAACAATACGTCAAGCCCGCGCGAACACCACCCCGCTAGCCTCCCGCGGAAACCCAGCTATCCTGAACCACCATGCCCGAATCCGTCGTTTCGATTCACAGCGCTCATCTCGGCAACGAACGCCCGATCTGGATTCGCGAACCCCGCAACCCTTCCACCGCTCAACACCTCACCCTCTTTCTCGACGGAGAATGGTATCGTGAACGCGTGGGCGTCCTCGATGTCCTCGCTTCCCTCGCAGGCGACATCGCCGATTCCTGGTTCGTCTTCGTTTCTTCGCATTCCGAGAACGCCCGCTGGCGCGAATCCCCCTGCCATCCGCCTTTCGCCGCGTTCATTGCCGACGAACTGCTCCCTTGGCTCGAACAACGCCAGCCGGCTCTCCATCAAATCCGCACCCGCACGTTGATCGGCCTCAGCTACACCGGCCTCGCCGCCGCGTTCATCGCCCACCAACACCCCGGCATCTTTCAAAAGATCATCAGCCAGTCCGGCTCCTTCTGGTGGAATGAAAGTTGGCTCATCGACGCTTTCAAACAGTTGCCCACTCGCCTCCCGACCGCGTTCTACCTCAGCGTCGGCACCCGCGAAACCCAGGAACATCTCCATCACCGCCACGACGTCGTCCAAACGACTTCCCAACTGACTTCCGTCCGCAATTTTCGCGACGCCCTGCTCTCTCGCGAGCACATGGTCCACTACACCGAGTTCGACGGCGCACATAGTTTCGACGCCTGGCGCGCGAACCTCCCTCACGCCCTCCAGTGGGCTCTTCCGCCTTCCTCCAGGTAGGAGCCTGCTCGCAGGCGATCCTTGGCCTATCATCCGCTCGCAACCTTGCCCCTCTCCGCCACCGCGGTTTCGCTCTTTTCCCATGAACTCACTTCCTCCCTATCTCCCGCGCTTCGTCCTCCAACTCCTCCTCGCCCTCGGCAGCGGCCTTCTCATCGCCGCGCTGCTGTGACCTGACGGAAAAAACTGAAAGCTGAATTTTCGCTGCGGCGCATTCGTTCTGTTAAACCGCAGCTCAACTTTGCGCTCTCTGCGCCCTTTGCGGTTAAATCCAAGCCCCCGCTCCCTCCCCCGGTGAAGCGCTTCGCCTACGCCCTCGACCCGCTCTGCCTCACCGCGTGTGCGCTCTACGCGCTGAACCGTTTCTACCTTCACGCGCACACCCACTCCGCGTTTCTCCACTCCTACTTCAACGACCTCCTCTTGATCCCCGCCGCGCTCCCGCTCGCGCTCTGGATTCAACGCAAACTCCAGCTCCGTCGCGACGACGCACCTCCCCGCTGGACCGAAATCGCGCTTCATCTTCTCGCCTGGTCTCTCGCCGCCGAGTTCATCGCCCCGTTCCTTTTCGCCCGCGCCACCGGCGATCCGCGCGACCTTCTCGCCTACACCGCCGGAGCCCTCCTCGCCGGCTGCTGGTGGCAACTCCCCCGCCGCACCTACGCCTAGTCCACATTCACCCCGAAGCGCGCGAAACGGCACAAAGAAAAAAATCCGCCCTTCGCGCATCTTCGCGTTCTTCGCGGTTTCATTGATCGAGCTTTTTTGCGCCTTCTGCGCCTCGTCGCGGCCATCCTCCTTCTCGCCTCGGTATCGGCTTTTCTGATGCGGCTCTGAATCGCGCCGCATTTTCCCACCCGTCCTCCGCCCTCGCGCTCGCTCCCACCCGATTCTCGCGTCAACCTGCGCGCATGATGCCCCGCGCCGCGCACTCACCGCTCTTCAGCACGCTCCTCCTCGCCCTCTTCGTCTCTTTCGCGGTCAACATCTCCGCCGCATCCTCGCCCCGCGAACGCCTCCGCCTCGACGACCACTGGCGCTTCGCGCTCGGCCACGCCACCGACCCCGATCGCGATTTCGGCCACGCCACCGGCTACTTTTCCTACCTCGCTAAAACCGGCTACGGCGACGGCCCCGCCAGCCCCGCGTTCGACGACCGCGCCTGGCGCACCGTCGACCTTCCCCACGACTGGGCCGTCGAACTCCCTTTCGACGCGCGCGGCACCGCCTCCCACGGCCACAAAGCCCTCGGCCGCCACTTTCCCGAGAACAGCGTCGGCTGGTATCGCCGCACATTTCACATTCCCTCCACCGATCTCGGCCGCCGTATCCGCCTCGACCTCGACGGCGCCTATCGCGCCGCCCGCGTCTTCATCAATGGCTTCTTCGTCGGCGAAGAGCCCAGTGGCTACGTCGGCGCCAGCTACGATCTCACCGAATACTTGAACTTCGGCGGCGAAAACACCCTCGCCATCCGCGTCGATGCCACGATGGAAGAGGGCTGGTTCTACGAGGGCGCCGGAATTTACCGCCACGTCTGGCTCGTCAAAACCTCACCGATCCACGTTGCCCGCGACGGCACCTGGATCCGCACCGAAATCTCCGGCCACACCGCCACGATCACCGCCGAAGTCACCGTCAACCACCACGGCCGCGCCGCCGCGCCCTACACGATCGATCAGGAAATCTTCGCGCCCGACGGACGCCGCCTCGCGCACTCCTCCGTGAACGCCCGCTCGCTCGCTCCCGGCAACACCGCCACGCACACCGACGTCGCCCGTCTCCGCTCGCCGCAACTCTGGTCGCTCGAAACCCCCGCACTTCACCGTCACGTCACCACGATTCGCGAAGGCGACCGCATCCTCGACCGCTACGAAACCACCTTCGGCATCCGCACGATCCGCTTCGATCCCAACCGCGGCTTCTTCCTCAACAACCAACACATCGTTCTCAAAGGCACCAACAACCACCAGGACCACGCCGGCGTCGGCACCGCAGTTCCCGACGCTCTTCAAGAATTCCGCATCCGCCGCCTGAAGGAAATGGGCAGCAACGTCTATCGCGCTTCGCACAACCCCGCCACCCCCGAACTCCTCGATGCCTGCGACCGACTCGGCATGCTCGTCATCGATGAAAACCGCCTGATGGGCATCAACCCCTATCACCTCGGCCAGCTCGAACGCATGATCCGCCGCGGCCGCAATCACCCGAGCATCATCCTCTGGTCGATCGGCAACGAAGAATGGGCCATCGAGGGCAACATCAAGGGCGCCCAACTCACCGTGCCCATGCAGGATTTCGTGCGCCGACTCGATCCCACGCGCCGCGTCGTCGCCTCCATCAGCGGTGGCTGGGGCGGCATCTCCTCCAAGATCGACGTCGCCGGCGTCAACTACGTCCGCCAAGCCAACATCGACCGCCAGCACGCCGAGTATCCGGAGCAAATCATCCTCGGCACCGAGGAAACCACGACCCAACAAACCCGCGGTATTTACATCACGGATACCGCCCGCGCCCACCTCGCCCCGCAGGAAGACGGCTCCTCCGGCGGCAATGCCGAGTTCGGTTGGAACTACTATCTCGCCCGCCCGTGGACCGCCGGCGTGATTTTCTGGACCGGCTTCGACTACCGCGGCGAGCCCACACCGTTCGGCTGGCCCGCCACCGGCTCCCAATTCGGCATTCTCGATCAATGCGGTTTTCCGAAAGACAGTTTCTACTATCTCGAGTCCTGGTGGACCGACAAAACCGTCCTCCACGTTTTCCCCCACTGGAACTGGCCCGGCCGCGAAGGCGAAACGATCGAGGTCCGCGCCCACAGCAATTGCGACGAGGTCGAGCTCTGGGTCAACGACACCTCGCTCGGCCGAAAAACCATGCCGCGCTACGGCCACCTGTCATGGAACGTTGAATACGCTCCCGGCACGCTCCTCGCTCGCGGCTTTCGCGACGGAAAAGAAATCGCCACCACCCAAATCGAAACCACCGGCGAACCCGCCACGCTCACGCTCGTTCCCGACCGCACCACACTCGCCGCCGACAACCGCGACGTCGCCGTCATCACCGTCGAAGCCCGCGACGCCCAAGGTCGCCTCGTCCCCACCGCCAACGTCCCCGTCACCTTCACGCTCCGCGGCCCCGGTCGCATCCTCGGTGTCGGCAACGGCGATCCGTCCTCTCACGAACCCGATCAATCCATTCCGCAGATCCGCACCGTGAAACTCGGCGAATGGTCCGCTCCCGACGGCTCCATCAAAACCGGCCAGAACATTTTCGAAGCCATCTTCGATCGCCCTGAACTCGCTCCCGGCGAAACCGTCACACTCCTTCTCATCGCCCTCGGCACAAACCAAACCGCCACGCTCAACGGCGTCCCGCTCTATCAAAACGCCGCACCTGCCGACTCTCGCGTCCAACTCGCACTCGACGTCTCCACGCTCCGCGAAACCGGCAACGTTCTCCGCCTCGAAGCGACGCGCTACGAAGACTGGGGCACGCGCGACACCTTGAAACAACTCCACCCCGCCACCCTCCGCATCGACTCCCCGGCGCCACAATGGAAGCGATCCACCTTCAACGGCCTCGCCCAAATCATCCTCCAATCCACCGGCGAACCCGGCGCGATCACCCTCGAAGCCACGAGCGAAAAGCTCACCCCCGCCCAAATCGAAATCCAATAGGTGGAGCCCGGTGGCTCGCTGGGCTTTAGCAGGTAGGGCCGCTTCTCCGACCCCGCCACCGCTTGGTGATTCTTTCGTGCGAGAAGTTCCGCTCCAGTCGTCAAAAGGGGTCATGCTATGACGTGAGACACCCAGTCCGGGCCGAAGGGGTCAGCCGACCCCGTTTGACGGACGTCTCAACCGGCTGTCGGGCGCACGCGGCTTGCGGAGCATGGGCACGAGCGTCGGGGAGGACCCAACCTGAATCCTGCCCAATGCCTCAAAGCCATGGCGCTGGTAGAAGGGGACGTTGCGTGGATTGCTGGACTCGAGGTAGGCGGGCGAACCGTCGGCATCGCAACGGGCGAGCCCATGGGCCAGAAGCTGGTCGCCGAGGTGCTGGCCCTGGCGGGCAGGATCGACTCCGATGAGCGGCAGATACCAGTGCGGTTCCCGGGGATGAAAGCTCGCCATCTGTTCGCCCACGCCGGCGGCGTCCTGCTGCATGAAGGCCGGAGCCGTGCGCTCGATCAACGCGCCCAACGCTTCCTCATCGGAGGTCACTCCCGGCGGCAGCCAGAGCGCGACCCCTGCCAAGCCGTCGATCCCATCGGCGGTGCCAAGCGTGAATGACTTACCGCCAAACGCACGGGCGAGCAGCGGCATGTTGAGCAGATAGTCCGCAGGGCGCGGCCAAGGCCAGCGGGCAGCGGGATCGCTGCTAAAGGCGAGAACGATCACCGCGAATGCAGACTCAGCGGAGGCTTGATCGATCGGGTGGACGGCGGAATTGGGATCCATAAAGAGTATAACGGACTTGGCTGAGGGCGGCGAATGGAGGTTGTGTCTCTGGATACAACGGACGAATCCGTGCTTTTCGGACAATGGGCGCCGAAAACCGGCGCCCCTCCAAGGACGTCAGGATCGGAAGCAATCAGCCGCTTGCTCGTCGCACAATGCGCGCATGGAACCCTTCAGACGCATGCGTCATCGCGTTAACTGCCTGCCAACCCTCAGAGGCATTCAGCGCCGACCCGGTAGCGTCCTTATACAACCACAGCCATCGGGAGGACCGCGATGCTCGGCGCTGGCCCACCCCCTATGGTGCAAGACTTCGCCGCAAGCTATCGTAGGTCGCCATGAACCCCACGGGCTTTCTTTTCCGTTTACTCCTCGTCGGCGGAGCTCTCCTGGGCACCGCGCATGCGCAACTGGTCCATCTCGTCGGAACGCAGCAACTCGAAGGCGGCGGCGGGCTCATCTTCCGCGCCAACGATGCGTCCATACCCTGGAATCACAGCGGCGGATTCATCTCGCGGCTCGATCTCTACTACGACCCGAGCGACGCCGTCGGCAGCGAGGGCTACTACACGTTCTCCAATCCCGACCGCAACGTCTGGCGCATCAAGGTCCACGCCTACGGTGGCCTGGGCGATTTCGAGCTCACTCGGCCCCTGCAGTTCATGGCTTTCAACGAAACAGCCGTGTTCTTCGAATACGACGGCCCGGATTTCGTGGAATTCGATTTCCGCTTCGAATTCGCGAATCCCCCCGCCGATCCCTCCACCTTGATCCCGCCGTTCGAATTCAGCAGCGCTTCCTACTACCTCCACGCGGGACGAACGGTCTTCGACATTCCCAACCTCTCCGAGGGTTACGGTGGTGCCGTGTTTGAAAACGCCACCGGCCGCCTTGCCCAATCGGTCGACTTCACGCCCGTGCCCGAACCATCGACCTACGCCGCCGGAGCCGTCGCCCTGGTTGGCCTCGCGCTCTGGCATCGCCGCCGTCGCGTTTTAACCGCCACCCCACCACCACTCGTATCGTGATCTCGGTCGATCAGGATACCTCGGAAGGATCCCGCGACCCCGTTTCTGCGAATGATCATGCCCCCCTTGCCGAAGCTCCTCCTCCTGCTCGCCACGCTTTGCTCGCCCTTCCTCGCTTTTGCTCAATCGCTCACCCTTGAAACCACGCCCGTCATCGGCGGCCCCTGCCAAGGCTGTGAGTTCGTTTTCCAAGATCTCCCTTCCACCCTGACTCCCACCGCGCGCATCGCGCCGCCCGACGAACGCGGTGAGGCGCTGATTCTCGAAGGCACGGTGCGCCGGCTCGACGGTTCTCCGGCGGCCGGGATCGTCGTTTACGCCTATCACACCGACGTCACCGGCGTGTATCCGAAAGCTGCTACGTTCCACGGTCGCCTGCGCGGCTGGGCGCGCACGGACGCCGATGGCCACTATCGCTTCACCACCATTCGCCCCGCCGGCTACCCCGATGGCGCCGAATGCGCGCACATCCACATGCACGTGATCGAACCCGGCGTCGGAACCTACTATATCGACAACGTCATCTTCGACGACGACCCCGACCTCCCCCGCCGTCTGCGTCAACAATCCGTCAACGGCCGCGGCGGCTCGGGTCTGACGTATCCAAAACAACACGACGCCGTCTGGCACGTTCGCCGTGATATCGTTCTCGGCAAAAACATTCCGGGATATCCGGCCTCGCCTCGAACACCCTGACCGCCGCCGACGGCGCCAACATCATCCAGCCAGATCTCGCCGCAACCTTCTCGACGAATCGATCTCCAGATCCTTCCGCTTTTCCTCGGTCGCGGCGCTCGCCTCTTCGACATCACCGACCTTGCCAATATCAAACTCGAGCCGATCCGCACACTCGAAGCCCGCTCAATCGCTCATCTGAAATACCGCGTCGCCAAGCCGGCACGTTAATCTGCGGGCAGAAACTCCGGATTCCATACCACCTCCCAAAGGTGCCGATCCGGATCTTGGAAATAGCCGGCATATCCACCCCAAAAAGTCTCGGCCGCCGGCTTTACCACCGTCGCTCCCGAACGCTCCGCCTGCACCATCACCGCGTTCACTTCTTCCGCTGAACGAACGTTGTGTCCGAGCGAAAACGAGAGAGCGCCCGCCGCGCCCACGGCCAATCCGGTGTCATGGGCGAGACTCGATCTGGGCCAGAGCGCCAGTCGCACGCCACTCTCCAAGTCGAAGAACACCACCGCACCGTGTTCGAACTCGCGCCCAACAATACCTTTGGTCTTCCATCCAAGCCCGTCGCGATAGAACCGCAGCGACCGCTCCAGATCTTCCACGGCGAGCGTGATGACGCTGATCCTTGATTTCATGCCTGCGTCTTCGGCGGACAAACCGTGCCCGTCAACTTCGGCGGAAGCCGCGCCCCCATGTTTTCATTCGTGTCCGTTCGCTTCCGATCGTGATTCCATCGACGTTCTCGCTCGATCCACGTCCATGTCCTTCGACCTCCTCGCACCGCACTATACTTGGATGGAACGTCTCCTCGCCGGCCCGCGCCTGCAGCGCGCCCGCGTCGCCCATCTCGATGCACTCGAGCATTGCGAGCGCCTCCTGATCGCAGGCGTCGGGCACGGTCACTTCCTGCGCGCGTGCGCGCTCCGCTACCCGCAACTTGAAATCGTCAGCGTCGACGCGAGCGCCGCGATGCTCGCTCGCGCAAAACATTATTCCTCGTCCAATCGTCACATCTTCGCGCAAGCCACCTTGCCCGATTGGACACCTCCGGCCGGCGACTTCGACGCGATCGCCACACACTTCTTCCTCGACTGCTTTCCGCCCGACGAGCTTTCCGCCGTGATCGCCTCACTCGCCTCGGTCGCACGCCCACGAGCCGTGTGGCTTGTCTCCGGTTTTTCGATACCGGCTCGCGGCTGGCGTCGCCACCGCGCTCGGGCGATCCACGCGGCGATGTATGCCTTCTTTCGGCCCGTCACGCGCATTCGAGCGCGTCGCGTCACGCCGCCAGATTCCTATCTTGCTCGCGAGAGCTTCACGCTCACGGCTCGTCGCACGTTCGACGGCGGTCTCGTTCAGGCAGATCTCTGGTCGCGCACTACTTCCGCTTCGCCAAGCGAGATTGAAGTCGCTTCAGCTCCGGACTGACTGCCCCGCAATCGCTGCCACAACCCGGATTGCGGCGTTTGGCGATCGCTCGCGCGACGAGCCAGATCGCCGCGACAGCGACGACGACAAGCGCGAGAACGGTTTGGATTTCGGGAGTCATGTCAGTAGCCGAGCGCACGCCCGGCTTGGTAAACAATGAACGACAAGATCCACGCGGTGCCAGTCATGTAGCCGATTTGGAAAAGCGGCCAGCGCCACGAATTCGTCTCGCGCCGCACGATCGCAATCGTGCTCACGCACTGCATCGCGAACACGTAAAAGATCATCAGCGTGAAACACACCAGCGGCGTGAACAGCGGCGCCCCATCTGGCCAGCGCGCGCCCAGCAGCGCCTGCCGCAACGGCTCCGTGTCTTCTTCATCTTCGGACTGCGCGTTGAACACCACGCCCATGGTCGAAACGAAAACTTCACGCGCCGCGAACGAACTGATGAGACCGATGCCAATCTGCCAGTCGAAGCCCAACGGTTTGATCGCCGGTTC
Organism: Verrucomicrobiota bacterium; assembly: GCA_023391285.1. GTDB lineage: Bacteria > Verrucomicrobiota > Verrucomicrobiia > Opitutales > Opitutaceae > Opitutus. The sequence goes on along the minus strand of JAEWBF010000133.1, from coordinate 56,531 downwards.
GATGAGATGCCCCGCCCGCCCCGCGAAACTCTGCGCCAGTTGCTGCTGCGCAGGCGTGTCGTCCGGAGCTTTTGGATACGCGGCCAGAAACCACAAAACGATGCTGATTCCGAGAATCACGGTGCCCGCGCGGCGAATGAAAACCCAACCGCGCTCCAACATGTGCATCACGACGTCACGGAGCGAAGGCATCCGATACGGCGGCAGTTCCATGATCATCAGCGGTGGCTCGCCTTTGAGCAGCGTGCGTTTGAAGAGCCACGCAAAGCCAAACGCCCCGAAAGTCCCGAGCGCATACATCAATAGCATGATGCCGACTTTCGTCATGATCGGCACGCGTTCTCCCGGCACGAGCGCCGCGATCATCAACAGATAAACGGGCAACCGCGCCGAGCAGCTCATCAACGGCGCCACGAGGATCGTGACCAGGCGGTCCTTGTGATTCTCGATCGTGCGCGTGGCCATGATGCCCGGAATCGCGCACGCGTAGGAGCTGAGCAGCGGAATGAACGATTTCCCATTGAGCCCGACGCGGCTCATCAATCGATCCATGATGAACGCCGCGCGCGCCATGTAGCCGGTGCTTTCCAGAAGCCCGATGAAGAAAAACAGAATCAGAATCTGCGGCAAAAAGATGATCACGCCGCCCACACCCGCGATCGCACCATCCGTGATAAGATCGCGCAGGTCGCCCGCCGGCATCGCGTCCTTCACCCAGTTCGCGAGCGCCGCCATGTGCTCGTCGATGAAGTTCATCGGATACTCCGCGAACGTGAAGATGCTCAGAAAGAGCAGCGTCATGATCCCGCCCAACGTCAGCCAGCCCCACAGCGGATGCGTCACGAAACCGTCGATTTTATCCGACGTGCTTGGACCGGTCTCGCCAGCCGGGATGACGACTTCGCGTGCGATCTCGCCAATGGCATCGTAGCGCGAATTGACGAGTGTGCCGGCCCAATCGGTGCCGTCTTTCTGCCAGCGATTCTGCCAGCCCTCGAGAATTTCGTGCGTCCGCGGACTGAGCGGCGTCGAGCCGGCGACACGCACGCTGTCCTGATCGGTCAACAACAGCAGCGCTTCGGCGCGCGCCACGAGCGGAGCCTTCTTGTCATTCGCCGTGAGCGATGCCTGAAGATCGGCGACGGCCGGCGCGATCTCGGCGGGGATGTCCCAGGCGTGACGCGCGAGCGGCAGGTCGACACGGCTCATCGCAAGACGCAGTTCGACCAGACCTTTGCCGTGGACCGCCTCACACGGGATGATCGGAACGCCCAGTTCGTGCTCGAGACGCGCGACGCGGATGTTGAGCCCCGCTTTTGCCGCGAGGTCCATCATGTTGAGAACAACGATGACCGGGCGACCGAGATCGAGAATCTGGTGAAGCAGGTAGAGGTTCCGCTCGAGGTTCGTCGCGTCGAGAATACAGAGCACGCGATCGGGTTGCGGCGTGTCGGCGCGGCGACCAAGCAGCACGTCGCGGGTAACCGCTTCGTCGGGCGAACGCGCAGCGAGCGAATACGTGCCGGGAAGATCGATCACGGTCATCGGCTGCCCGTGCTGCGAGTAAGTGGTGCCGATCTTCTTTTCGACCGTGACGCCCGGATAATTGCCGACTTTCTGTTTCAGGCCGGTGAGCGCGTTGAACAACGTGCTCTTGCCGCAATTCGGGTTGCCGACCAGCGCGTAGGTCGGGTTGCGCGTGGACATCGAGGTCGGCGCGGCGGCGATGTGAGCGGGAAGCGCCATGTCAGGAAACGGGCTCCACGAGCACGTGCTCGGCCTCGGTTTTTCGCAGCGTGAGATTGTAGCCGCGAACTTTGATTTCGATCGGATCGCCGAGCGGCGCCGTGCGGACGAGCGTGATCCGCGTGCCGGGGCTCATGCCCATCTCACGCAAACGCAGAAAGGCGGTGCCCAATTTCGGAAATTCTTTAACGACGGCGGAAGCGCCGACGGCGAGCGCGGAGAGAGCAACCGGGTTGGCCATGGAGGAAACTCAGGCGCGCCGAAGCTGCTCGACGAGAATGTTTTTAGCGGCGTCGTGGCTCAGCGCGATGCGGTTGCCATTCACCTGACACAGAACCGTGCTGCTGCCGGAAATCTTTGTGATACACGCCGATTCGCCGAGTCCCATTTCCCGCACCCGTTGGCAGAACTCGGTCTTCCCCGCCAACTCCCGCACCAACCCCACTCCACCAGCAGGCAGCTGGCACAGCGGCAGAAGCGCGGTCGAGGTTCGACTCAAAGCAGACACGCGGGGAATGAGACTCGATTTCAGTGAAGCTTCAAGAAAAAGGCCCAGTCACGGTGAAGCGACTGGGCCTTTGTAAGAAATTTAGCGCTTCCGCCGCTTCACCGCTAATTGGACGCCGGAGAAGCGAACGAGACCCTGGAGGCGTTCGAACTCGTTGGGATCGAGGTCCGCCGCATCCTTCAACTGCGCTTCGGCCCGCGCCATCGCCTCTTCGACCGTCTTTTCGTCAATCACTTCTTCGTTGATGGCGTGTTCGGCCAAAACGCGGACGCGATCGCCTTCGACCTGGGCAAAGCCGCCCCCGATCACGAGGAACTCGGTGGTGTTGCCCTTCGTGACGCGGAGCTCGCCGTCTTCGACTTGAGTCAGCAGCGGGATGTGGCCCGGCAGCACGCCGATTTCGCCTTCGACCGTCGGAATGACGACCGTGTCGATCGTGTCCGAATAGACGCGAGCTTCGGGAGTGACGATTTCGAGAGTGAGAGGCATTTGATTTGGCCCGCGAATTACGCGAAAAGTGCGAAATTAAACAATTCGCGTGATTTCGCGTGTTTAGCGGGAGGTCAGTTAGGCTTTCTTCGCGGCGGCGAGCACTTCGTCGATGCCGCCCTTCATGTAGAAGTCGCCCTCAGGGACGTCGTCGAGCTGGCCGTCGAGGATCATCTTGAAGCCGCGAACGGTTTCCTTGACCGAGACGTATTTGCCCGGGGTGCCGGTGAACACTTCCGCGACCGCGAACGGCTGCGAAAGGAAGCGCTGGATTTTGCGCGCGCGATAAACGGTCTGCTTGTCCTCGGGTGAGAGTTCGTCGAGACCGAGAATCGCGATGATGTCCTGAAGATCCTTGTAGCGTTGGAGCACGCGCTGCACTTCACGGGCAACGCGATAGTGCTCGTCGCCGACGATGTCGGGCGCGAGCGCCTTCGACACGGACGCGAGCGGATCGACGGCGGGATAAATACCGAGTTCGGCGATGGAGCGCTCCAACACGATCGTGGAGTCCAAGTGCGCGAAGGTATTCGCCGGAGCCGGGTCGGTGAGGTCGTCCGCGGGCACGTAAACGGCTTGGAAGGACGTGATGGAACCCTTCTTCGTCGACGTGATACGCTCCTGCAGCTGACCCATTTCGTTCGAGAGCGTCGGCTGATAACCGACGGCCGACGGGGAGCGTCCAAGGAGAGCGGATACTTCGGAACCGGCCTGCGAGAAGCGGAAGATGTTGTCCACGAAGAGGAGCACGTCCTGGTTCTTCTCGTCGCGGAAATACTCGGTCATCGCGAGAGCCGAGAGCGCGACGCGCATACGAGCGCCCGGGGGTTCGTTCATCTGGCCGTAAACGAGCGCGACTTTCGACTTCGAGAGATCCTTCTGATCGATAACGCCCGCCTCGGACATTTCGTGGTAAAGGTCATTGCCTTCACGGGAACGCTCACCGACACCCGCGAACACGGAGTAACCACCGTGCGCCTTGGCGATGTTGTTGATGAGCTCCATGATGACGACGGTCTTGCCGACGCCGGCGCCGCCGAACGCACCGACCTTGCCGCCCTTGGTGAAGGGAGCGATGAGATCGATGACCTTGATGCCGGTCTCGAGGATCTCGGCATTGGTGTTTTGGTCGACGAGCGTGGGAGCGGCGCGGTGAATCGGATACTTCTTGGTGAAGTTGACCGGGCCTTTGCCGTCCACGGTGTCGCCCGTGACGTTGAAGATGCGGCCGAGCACGCCTTCGCCGACGGGCACGGAAATCGGAGCGCCGGTATCCACGACCGTCATACCGCGGACGAGGCCTTCGGAGGAGGACATCGCGATCGCGCGGGCAATCCCCTCGCCCAAGTGCTGCTGGATTTCGAGCGTCAGCACTTCCTTTTTGCCGCCCGCCGTGAACTCGACGGTGAGCGCCTGAAAGATCGGCGGGATGGCGTTCTCGGCGAACTGAACGTCAACGACCGGGCCGATGACTTGGACGATTTTGCCTGTGTTCATTTTGGAAAGAGACGGATGGGGATTTTCGGAAACGGGTTGAGACGGTTAGCTGCTGGCGAACTGGGCGGCGGCGATTTCGAGGATTTCCTGCGTGATGCCGGCCTGGCGGGCTTTGTTGTATTCGAGCGTGAGGTCGCCGAGGAGCTTCGTGGCGTTGTCCTTGGCGGTCTTCATCGCGACCATGCGCGCGCTGTGTTCCGACGCTTTGGCATCGAGCACTTGCTGGTGAATTTCGCGGTTGATGTAGAGCGGAAGCAGCGCGTCGAGAACCGACGTGGCGCTGGGCTCGAACAGCATCTGGTTCGTCGCCCCCGCAGGAGCCGCGGGAGCCGAACCGTGGCCGGCATCCGAGCGCAGGTCGGCGACCACATCCTTAACACTCGTCAGCGGCAGCAGCGGAAGAACGGTCGGGATCTGGACCAGCGTGTTCTTGAAACGCGGATAAACGATTTCGACGGTGTCGACAACGCCGTCGAGGAACTGCTTCACCATGAACTCCGCGACGACCTTCACTTCGGCGAAGGTGACTTTGTCGCTCACCTGGAAATCGGCGATCAGGTTGCGATGCGTGCGAGCGAGGAACTGCGCGCCTTTGCGTCCGATGACGACGTATTTGGCCGGCTGCTTGATCTCGGTGACGAGCTTGAAGAGGTTCGCGTTGAGCGGACCGGCGAGACCTTTGTCCGTCGTGACCAGCAGGATACCGCGGGTCTTCACTTCGCGACGCGCGAGGAACGGATGCTGCGTTTCCTCCACGCGATCCGCGAGCGCGCCGAGCATCTGCGCCATGAGATCGGCGTAAGCGCGACCAGCGAGCGCCATCTGCTGGGCCTTCTTCATCTTCGAAGCGGCCACCAGCTCCATCGCCTTTGTGATCTGGCGGGTGTTTTTGACCGACTTGATGCGGCGGCGGATATCGCGAGTAGAAGCCATCGAGGAGATTTATGATTTTCGATTTTCGATCTATGATTGGGCGGCACGGCCGCGGGTGATGTTCACATCATCAATCATAAATCAGACATCATAAACGAATCAGGCGTTGAACGTCGGTTTCCACTCCTCGAGCGCAGCTTGGAGCTTGGCTTCGAGATCCTTGTCGAGGGCCGCCTTGGTGCGGATTTCGGTGAGCAGCGCGTCCTTGCGGGTCGCGAAGAACTCCTTGAGCGAACTCGCGGCGGCGACGACCTTCTTGGTGTCGATCGCGTCGAAGTAGTTTTTCTGCATCGCGAAGAGCACCGCGACCTGCAGCTCGATCGGAATCGGGTTGAAGGCGGGCTGCTTGAAGAGCTCGACGATGCGCGCACCGCGCTCGAGCTGGGCCTTCGTCTTCGCGTCGAGGTCAGAGCCGAACTGCGCGAAAGCCGCGAGTTCGCGGAACTGCGCGAGTTCGCCCTTCAGTTTACCGCCAACCTGCTTGGTGGCCTTGATCTGCGCGGCGGAACCGACGCGCGAGACAGAAAGACCAACGGACACCGCGGGGCGGATGCCTTGGTTGAAGAGGTCGGTTTCGAGGAAGATCTGGCCGTCGGTGATCGAGATGACGTTCGTCGGAATGTAGGCCGAGACGTCGCCCGCGAGCGTTTCTATGATCGGCAGCGCGGTGAGCGAGCCCTTGCCTTCGAGACGGGCCGAACGCTCGAGCAGGCGGGAGTGAAGATAGAACACGTCGCCGGGATACGCTTCGCGGCCGGAGGGGCGCTTCAGGATCAGCGAGATCTGGCGATAAGCGACGGCGTGCTTCGAGAGATCGTCGTAAACGATCAGCGCATCCATGCCGTTTTCCATGAACCACTCGCCCATCGCCGCGCCGGAGTAAGGCGCGAGGTATTGATTGGCGGGGTTATCGGCAGCGGGAGCGGCGACGATAATCGTGTATTCGAGCGCGCCGGCGGCTTCGAGCGCAGCGATCGTGCGGACGATGTTGGAATTCTTCTGACCGACCGCGACGTAGATCGAGTAAACCGGGCGGAACTTCGGATCGCCGGAAGCGAGGCCGACTTTGTTGATCTTCGCCTGGTTGATGATCGTGTCGATCGCGATGGTCGTCTTGCCCGTGCCGCGGTCGCCGATGATCAGCTCGCGCTGACCGCGACCGATCGGAATCATGGAGTCGATCGCCATGATGCCGGTGAAGAGCGGCTGCGAAACGGATTTGCGGACGATGATGCCGGGCGCGATTTTTTCGACCGGGTTCGTTTCGGTGGCGGCGATCGGACCTTTGCCGTCGACCGGATTGCCGAGCGCGTCGACCGCACGGCCGAGAAGGGCCTTGCCGACCGGAACCGAGAGAAGCTTGCCGGTCGTCTGAACTTCGTCGCCTTCCTTCAGCTTCGAGATGTCGCCGAGGACAACGCAGCCGACTTCGTCTTCTTCGAGATTGAGTGCGATGCCGATGACCCCGCCGGGGAACTGCACCATTTCGTTATACATCACGTCCGACAGGCCGTCGATGCGCGCGACGCCGTCGGCGACCGTGCGGATGTGGCCGGTGTTCTTCTTGACCGCCTTGGTCGAGAGCTGGGCGATCTGTTGTTCGATTTGTGCGAGGACGGTGCTCATCGGGAACGTGTATTTGAAATTTGGATTCGGGGTAGCAGAGGAACTCAGACGGCAGCGCCGAGAGCGGCGAGCTGGCCGGCGACGGAGGATTCGTAAACATCGTCGCCGACGCGGACGCGCAGGCCGGCGAGGAGCGCATCGTTGCGCTTGGCGATCGCGGCGACCGGGCGGCCGTATTTCTGCGACAGCGCGGCAGCGATGGCATCGAGGGACGCCTGGTTGGCGGGACCCGCGTGCTCGATGACGGCCTGACCGCGGGCGACCTCGGCAGCGACGAGGCGCTGGTAGGCTTGAAGGACCGCGAGCGTGTGCGCGGGCCGGTGCTTTTCGACGTAAGCCAGCACGCCGGAAACGCGATCGGCCGAAAGAGCGCCGTTTTCGAAGCTCAGTTTATAGAGCTGCTTCGCGAGTTGGTTGATCTGCTTGTTGGCGGAGGCCATGGCGCGCGGCGAAAAGGCGAAATCAGACGTTCGTCAGCTCGCGGGCTGCCGCGTCGTTGAAGGAAGAGCGATCGGCGTCGGTGAGCTTCTTCGCCAACACGCGCTCGGTCGTCGCGACCACGAGGCGGGCGATCTCCGTGCGGGCATCGGCGAGCATCTTCTTGTGCTCGAGCTCGATCGCCTGCTGCGCTTTCGCGAGGAGGTCGCTGGCCTTGGTCGTCGCTTCCTGAGTTTGCTTATCGAGAAATTCTTTCGCGGTCTTGCGCGCGTCATCGACGATGCGCGTCGCTTCGACCTGCGCCTTCTTTACGATCGCAGCGCTTTCTTGCTGCGCGGCGGCGAGCTTCGCCTGCATCTCCTCGGCATGCTTGATGCCGGATTCGATCTTCCGGTTGCGCTCCTCCATCGTCGCCGTGACCGGCTTGATGCCGAACTTGTAGAGGACGAAGAGAACGACGACGAAGCTGATGAGCTGCCAGACGACGTATTTCCATTCGACGCCGAACTTCACGAGCATGTTGGGCTCGGCGGCGTTCTCGACTGCGGCAGCGAGGATGAGGGGCAGCGTCATAACGAAACAGATCGGATGAAAGAGAGTTGGCAGCGCGAGCGGTTCGCGCTGCCGATAAAACGAACTTAGGCGAGGAAGAGCGCGAGAATGCCGAGACCTTCCGCGAGCGCCATACCGATGATGGCTTGGACGAGAACCTTGCCGGAAGCGGCCGGGTTGCGACCGACGGCCTCGGCGGCCTTGAAGCCGATGAGACCGACGCCGAGGGCGGCGCCGAGAAGGCCGAATGCGCTGGCGATATTGCCGGTGATTTCAGCGATGAGCATGGGTGGTGGTGGTTGTATTTGTTTTGTGGATGCCCGTCGTGCGCACGCTTGGCACGCTCCCGACGGAAAAGGGATCAGTGATGCGCTTCCGCCGGAGCGTGGCCGTGCTCTTCATCATGGGCGTGGTCGCCGCCTTCGTGGTTGGCGAGGAGTCCGATGTAAACCGCGGTGAGAAGCGTGAAGACGAATGCCTGAATCACACCGACCAGGAGCTCCATGAAATAGAACACCGGGATGAAGCTGGTGCCGTGGAGCAGATTCTCGCCGCCAAACACGTTGCCAAAAAGACGGACGGACAGCGTGAACGGCCGGATCATGATGGAGAACACCTCGATGAACCCGACCACGAGGAACACGATCGACAGAAACGGATAGAGCCAGACGGGTGTTTCTTTCTTGTCGGCTTTGTTACCGAAGAGATCCCAGAGGATCATTTTCGGACCGACATACTTGAAGACGATGATCGCCCAAGCACCGAACGAAATGAGCGCCAGCGCGATGGTCCCGTTGAAGTCGGCATTGTGCGGACGGATCCAAGGCTGCGTCAGATGGAAGTGACCTTCGGCATCCACCACGCCGTTGCCGATCGTGCCGACACCCGGCAGCAGGCCCATCCAGTTATGAAATAGAATAAAGATGAAAAACGTGACGAGCAGCGGGAACGCCGCCGGGAACGCTTTCTTGCCGACGATCGGCTCGAGGATGCCGCGCAATCCCTCCATCAACGACTCGATCACCGCTTGGCCCTTCGATGGAACGACGGAAGGTTTTCCGATCAGCCAGAGCACCAGCGTCACGAGAAGCAGCGAGATGATCCAGCCCGTCACCATCGCGTTCGTGATCGTGAAGCCTCCGATCTCAACCAGCTTGGCTGCGCTGGGCGCAACGCCCTCCGCGAGGAGCAGCGATGAACCAAGAACGTAGGCGACGAAAATCGAGAGGAGTTTAGTGACCCGGGACATGTGGTGTGGCGGCATGGTTAGCCGCGGGAAATGGGAGAGAAAGGAGTTTGCCGTATGCTCCGTCAACCCCCGAAAAGCCGCAATCCGAGCTCCTCACGACAAATAAGTGGGACCGGAAAACCGCGCGGGCGATCTTATGAGAGCGCGTTCGGCACCGCTTCGGCGATGAGCGAGCGATAGTGCGCCGCCCGGCTCTGAAAAACCGTCTGATGTTCGAATTCCCACTCGCCGGCGATCAACTGCCAACGCGGGTGCTCATGAATCAACCGCTCCGCCCACGCGAAATAATCGAGGTCGTCCGTCCGGAAATACAGCCGGCCCCCGGCCGACATCCGCTCCGCGACCGCAGTCAGAAAGTCCTTTTGCATCACCCGATGCTTATGATGCCGAAGCTTCGGCCAAGGGTCCGGAAAAAGAACGAACACCGACGTGAAGCGAACCTCCGGAGGAAGCGTTTCAACGAAGAGCCGCGCCTCAGCCCGTAAGAAGTGCAAATTCGCGAGCTGCGCCCGATCCCGCTTCCGACGCGCGCGGTTCACGCGGTCGCTCTCGATATCGATGCCGATACAGACCCGCTGCGGATGCGCTTTGGCATACGCCTCCAGGAAGTGCCCATGACCACATCCCACCTCCCACACGATTTCCGAGGAGCCCTGCGGGAGCAGACTACGTAACGCCACAATCAAATCAGCCCGCCGCGCTTGGAGCACAGCTTGATGCTCTGGACGGCTGGCGGGAAGAAGCGACGATTGCTCCGTAGGACTCACGCGCGCCCTCCCTCTTGCCGCCTCAGCTTATCCGCCTCGATAGCCACCATTAAGACGTTGATATCCGCCGGGTTAACACCACTTATACGACCTGCCTGCCCCAGCGTCGCTGGTTTGATCTCAGCCAGTTTTAGCGCACTTTCGCGGCGAAGCCCACGCAGTTGAAGAAAGTCGATCGCCTCGGGAATACGGATCGCTTCAGCATGTCCGAGCTTCTCAATCTGCCGACGCTCCCGATCCAGATATCCTTGGTAGGCCGTTTGATAGACAACTTCCTGCTGAACTTCCGGGCTTTCGGCACGAAACTCCCTCGGCAGCGCAAGATCAGGCTCATTTCGCCTAATTCGCTCTCCCCATGTCAGCCCCCCTACCCTTTCCTGCTCAAACCGCGTGATCCAACCCGCGATCGCCGCCGCCTTTGCGTCCACGCGTTCCATTCTACCGGAGGGAAGCAAACCGTAGCGGCGCGCATGATGCCGCAACCTGAGCTCCGCACTTCCGTGATTAAACATCAGACGGTGCTCAGCCCGGCTCGTGAACATCCGATAAGGTTCATTCGTTCCCTTCGTCACCAGATCGTCGATCAATACGCCGATATATCCCTCGTGGCGACGGATCACCAGCGGCTCCTCCCCTCGTAGGAAAGCGACCGCATTCACTCCTGCGACCAACCCTTGGGCCGCGGCCTCCTCATAGCCGGATGTGCCATTGATTTGGCCGGCAAGGAACAGCCCTCTTACCTTCTTGGATTCCAACGAGGGCTTCAGCTGTGTGGGCGGCGCAAAATCATACTCAACCGCATAGGCCGGCCGCAGAAGCACCGCCTTTTCGAGCCCCGGAACGCTTCTCACCAGCTGCATCTGCACCTCGAAGGGCAGACTTGTTGACAAGCCATTCACATAAAATTCGTTTGTCGATCTGCCCTCTGGTTCGAGGAAAAGAAGGTGCCTCGGCTTGTCGGCAAACCGCACGAATTTGTCTTCGATACTTGGGCAATACCTTGGTCCCACGCCCTCTATGTTCCCGCTATACATCGCGGACTTTGTGAGGTTATCCCGCACTAGCCGCGCCGACTCCTCGGTCGTGTAGGTCATCCAGCACGAAACTTGTTCACAACCCGGCTGCCACCCCACCCGCTGCTCGCCGGTTTGTTCCACGTGGAACAAACCCTGGTCCTGGCGCGTGTCGTGGAACGCGAACAACGTCGGCGCCTCGTCCCCGCGCTGCTCGGTCATTTTACTGAAATCCAGGCTCCGCCCCAGCAGTCGCGGCGGCGTCCCCGTCTTCAACCGCCGCAACTCGATTCCGGCTTCCGCCAAACTGGCTGAGAGCGTCTTTGCGCTGAAATCCCCCAAACGGCCACCTTCGTTCTTGTTCTGGCCGATGTGCATCAGGCCTCGCAGGAAGGTTCCGGTCGTAATCACCACCGTCCTCCCCAGAAATTCGAGGTCCAGGTTCGTCCGACATCCCACCACGGCACCATCTTCAAAGATCAATCCCGTCACCGTAGCCTGGAACAACTGAAGGTTCGGCTGAAGCTCCAGCGTGTGCTTGATCCTGAATTGGTAGGCTTTCTTGTCGCATTGCGCGCGCGGCGACTGAACCGCCAGCCCTTTAGATTCGTTCAAAAGCCGGAACTGTATCCCGGTAACGTCGGTGTTGATCGCCATCTCGCCCCCAAGCGCGTCGATTTCTCGCACGAGCTGGCCCTTGGCTTGGCCGCCGATAGCCGGATTGCAGCTCATCTGTCCAACCGTGTCCAGATTGCCGGTCAGGAGTAGGGTAGAGGCACCGCGGCGCGCAGCCGCCAACGCCGCTTCTATGCCGGCGTGGCCGGCTCCGCAGACGATTACGTCGAAAGGAGTGTCCGAATATCGCACAAATAAATCCCCGCTATTTCCCGATGCAGAAAGTCGCGAACAGCTGATCGAGCATCCGTTCGTTATCGATCTTCCCCGAAATTTCTTCCCACGCGTGAAGGGCGCCGCGGAGATCGCTGGCGAGCAGTTCCATCGGCTCACCGCGCTTAAGCTTGTCGAGCGCTGCCGCCGCGCAGCGTTCTACCTCCACCAGTGCGGCTGCGTGTCGTGCGTTGATCGCGATCGTTTCGTCTCCGGTATCCGTCTGCAGACGGTCCGCAAACCTCGCGATCATTGCAACGAGATCGTCCAACCCTTCTCCGGTCCTGGCCGAAACAGAGACCTCCTCCAGAGTGGATTCTGTCGCTCCATTTCCTTCCGAGATCGCAACCAAATCGATCTTGTTTTTCACCAACAGAGTAGGGGAGCCTCCGCTAACCAACTGATGATCAACAGAATGAACCCTTTCGCCCGCCGAGGCGTCCACCACCACCAGCACCAAATCGGCATCCTCAATCCGTTCTCGCGTCTTCTCGATCCCGAAGCCTTCCAACAGGGTAGGAGAGGGGTTCAGTCCCGCCGTATCAATAAGTCTAACCGAGTGCGGCCCGATCATGATCTGTTCTTCGATGAAGTCGCGCGTGGTGCCGGGCTCGGGACTGACAATCGCTCGCTCGTATCCGACCAGTCGATTCAACAAGCTACTCTTCCCCGCATTAGGCTTACCGACGATCACCGTCCGCAATCCCCCACGCAACACATCGCCGTAGTGCTTCGTAGCGCGCAGCTTAGCCGCATCCGCCGCGATGCTTTTTATGCCGTCCTCCACCACGGCTTGGTCCTCAGGCGGCAAATCCTCTTCCGGGAAGTCGATATACGCCTCCACCCGCGCAATCACGCCCAGCAGCCGCTCCACCGCCGCAGCCGCCCTCCGTCCGAGCGCCCCGCGCAACTGCCGGTTAGCCGCCTCCAGCGCACGTTCGCTCCGCGCATGAATCACATCCATCACGGCCTCTGCCTGACTCAAATCCATCCGCCCGCTCAAAAAAGCTCGCTGCGTAAACTCACCCGGCTCGGCCAACCGACACCCCCGCATGACCAAATCATCCAGTATCCGTCTTACAATGAACGGATTACCATGACACGAGATCTCCAACGTATCCTCGCCCGTATAAGACTTCGGCCCGCGCAAAACCACGAACATCACGTCATCCAGCACCACACCGCTCCGATCTCGATATTCTCCGCGCTGCACTTCTCGCGCCCGCGGCAGCTTCCCAAAGATCCCTTCAACGAGCCGCGCGACCTCTGATCCACTTACCCGCAGCACCGCCAAACCCGACGTCCCTACAGGAGTCGACAGAGCTGCGATGGTGTCATGAATGAGCGGCACAAACGCCCCACCATAGCGGGACGCCCCTGAACGCAACGCGAATTCCGCCCGCCCGGCCAATCGCCGCGCAGCTTTCGCCAACTCCTAACGAGCCCGCCCGCCGCGCACGCGCAATCCTAGCGCCATGCCGATGCCGGATCCGATCTCCCTCTTCGCCACGTGGTTTTCCGACGCCGAAGCGAACGAACTTCACGATCATACCGCCTGCGCCCTCGCCACCGCCGACGCATCCGGCCAACCCAGCGTGCGCATGGTGCTGCTGAAAGCTCACGGTCCACGGGGCTTCGTATTCTATACCAACCTCGACAGCCCCAAAGCCGCAGATCTCCACGCCAACCCGCGCGCCGCTCTCTGCTTCCATTGGCCCAAACTCGAGCGACAAGTCCGCATCGAGGGCACGGTCGAACGATGCACCGACGCGGAAGCTGACGCCTATTTCGCCACCCGCCCGCGCCTGAGCCAGCTCGGCGCATGGGCTTCGCGCCAATCGCAACCCATGCCCTCCCGCTTCGCCCTCGCGCCCGCTGTCGCGAGCGTCGCGGCGCGTTTTCCGCTCGGCTCCGTCCCACGTCCTCCCCACTGGTCCGGCTTCCGCGTCATTCCCGAGCGTATCGAGTTCTGGGCGCAGCGCCCGTTTCGTCATCACGACCGCGAACGCTTCGCCCGCGAAGGCGACACCTGGCGCCACGAATGGCTGTTCCCGTAAACGCGTCTGCTAACGCGCACTCACTTCGATCTCCCTCACGCGCACCCCGTCGCCAACACTGTCGCCGGGATAGACGATGACGCGTTCGCCTGCGGCGAGTCCCTCGACGATCTCCGTCTCGAATCCGTTCGACCGTCCGATCGTCAACGCCCGCAGCTGAGCTCGACCGTCCTTCAACACAAAGGTCTGCCACTTCCCTCCACGCTGAAACAGCGCACCCGCCGGCGCGCGGAGCACGTCGTCCGCTTCCCACACCACGATTCTTCCTTCTACCCGGTAATTATCGCCGAGGGTGGGGCGGTCCTCGATCGGCGACACGAAATCCGCCACGACATACACGCGCTGCTCCTCGACGCCTAGCGCCGAGATCTTCGTGAAAGCCGACGGCTCGACCCAGCGCACGCGCGCCTCCAGCGGCTGGGCTCCTCCCCACTGCTCGATCATCACGCGCGCACCCGTGCGGATCGCCACGCCGTCGCGCGACAACACCTCGATGCGCGCCTCGAGATCCGCCGGATCGCCAACCTCCAACAATGCGAAACCCGCGGGCACCACCCGCGCACTTTCCTGATACACGCGCAAAATCCTTCCATCCACCGGCGAGAAAACCGTCAACGGCTCCATCGTCTCCGCCGCGCGCTCGGCCGTTGGATTTCCTCGCGTCAAAACCGCGCGCGCCTGCTCCAGCTCAAATCTCGCGACCTGCAACGCAAACATCGCCGCCCGTTCCTCCTGCTGCGCCGTCACCGCCCTCATCTCCGCCACGTCGAATTCCTGCGCGGAAATCGCCCCCGTATCTCTCAACTGCCGCAGCCGTTCGAACTCCGCGGTGAACGTCTGCGCCGCCGCCGCCGCGCGCTCCCGCTGCGCCTCGGCGGCGGCCACGCCCGCTTCCGACGCCCGCACGCGCGCCTCCGCCTGCGCCAGCGTGCGTGTATCCAAAAAATCAGCACCCGTCGCCTCGATGGTCGCGAGCGGCGTTTCTCCCGCCTTCACCTCCGCTCCGGCCTTCCAATCGATGCGACGCAACTGTCCCGCCACCGGCGCGGAAATCACATAGCGGTTCCGCACACGCGTCATTCCTTCCTCGCTCACCGTCACCACCAGCGCGCCGCGGGTGATTTCCGCCACTTCGACCGGGACCGGCTTCGGCCATAAGCCCGCCACGATCAGCGCCAGCAGCACCGCGCCCGCGACCCACGGCCAGCGCCGCGATCCGCGACGACCGCCGCCGCGCGCGGTCTTCGACTTGCCAGAGGGTGGGGGAGCGGAAGGTTTCATGAAAATCGGTGATCAATCGCGCGCTTTGAGCACGCCGACGAGATCGAGTTGATTCAACCGCCTCGTGGCCGCCAGCGCGGAAATCGCCGCCGCGAGCACCACCACCAGCACCGCGAGGCTGTAATTCGCCATCGTCAGGATCACCGGCACCCGCACGAACTCCGTATTCACCGAGTGGATAATCCCCGCCGCAAACGCCGAGCCGATCATCAACCCCGCCGGCAGGGCCGCAAAAGTGAGAATCGCCAGTTCGCTCACCAGGACCGCACCGACCTCCGCCTGCGTGAAACCCACCACCCGCAGCGTCGCCAGTTCGCGCTGCCGCTCCGACAACGAAATTCGCGCGCTGTTGTAGACGATCCCCAGCGCCACCACCACCGCGAATCCCATGTAGAGTTTCTGCAGCAACCCAATGCTCTCCGCCGTCGTTTTCCGAAAGCTTTCCCGTATCCGCGATTTGACTACAACGCTGCTCGCTCGCGGCGTTTCCTTCATCGCCCGGAGAAACTCCTCCCAGCTTCCTTCCGCGACCGTGAGAAACGCTCCCGTGATCCGATCGCCTTCGCCGAGCAGCCGGTTCAGTTCGCCGATCTCCATGAACGCCGCGGTGCCCGCGAAATCTTCGGAGAGCCGCGCCACCGGCACCACCAGCGCCGGTCGTTTTCCTTCGAGCCCGCGCACGTTGAGCAGATCGCCCGGCTTCACGCCGAGCACGTCCGCGAGTTTCGCCGACAACACGATGCCTTGCGGCGGCAGCTCGATCTGGCGTCCGTTCGCGTCGACCACGCGGTTCAACAACGTCCGCGAGGGCAGCGCCGTGAGCCCGATCCGCCGCACCAACCCTCCCGATGCGAGCTCAACCGGCGCCGCCCGCACCGGTTCCGCCGTGATCACCCCCGGCAGGCTTCGAAAATCCGCGATCGCCCGCGCCGGTCCCGGCTCGATCAAGGACACATAAACCGTCTGCCGCTGCACCACGTCCCATTGATAATCGAGCACGTAGTCGATCCCGTCGCGCAAGGCGCTTGGCACGATCAAAATCCCCGTCGCCAGCGCCAGCGCCACACCCGTCAGCAACGCTCGCACCGGCCTCCGCTCGATGTTGCGCAGCGCCATGCGCAACGACACCGAAAGCCGCGCGCCCAATCCCATCCGCTCGGCCACCGACGGCCGGAAATTCGACGGCGGCTCCGGTCGCATCGCCTCCGCCGGCGGCAACCGCACCGCCGCCCTCACCGCTCCCCAAACTCCCGCAAACGCCGCCAGCGCACTCACCACCACCGCGCCGCCCAACACCCCTCGCGCCACCAGAAACTCGAGCGCGGGAAATCGAAAAAACAGATGATACATCTCCACCAGCCGCGTCCCCAGCACGATTCCCCCCGCCGCACCAATGACCGTGCCCGCCGCCACGATAACCAGCGCAAACCGGAAGTAGTGCCAGCCGACTTCCCGGTTGCTGAATCCACACGCCTTCAACATCGCGATCTGCTCCCGCTGCAGCGTGATCTGCCGGTTCATCACCGCGTTCGTCATGAACGCCGCCACGCTCAAGAACACCAGCGGAAATCCCACCGACAATCCTTTCAACACGCGGATCTCGTCGCGCACGCGCGTGTGCGACGGATGCATCTCGCGCCCATATGCGCCGCGTCCGCCATACGGCCGCAGCACCCGATCCACCGCCGCAATCACCGACCGCTCCGACGCTCCCGGCGCGAGCGTGATCGCGACTTGGTTGAACGCTCCGTCCATGTTGGTCGCCGCCGCGAGTTCTTTATACGGCACCCAAAACACGCCATACGTCCGATTGTCCGGCAGCGCCGCGCCCGGCGGCGCTTCAAACACGAACTCCGGCGAAAGCACGATGCCCGCGATCCGAAACGTCTGCCGCCGCCCGTAAAGCACCGCCGCAATTTCGTCGCCCGGTTGCAATCCGTGCGCCTCCGCAAACGCCTCCCCCACGAGCAACTCTCCTTGCGACTGGCGCCCCACGAGCAACCGTCCACGTCGCAAATATAACCGGTTGATCTCCCGCTCACCTTGCTCCGGCAGCGAGTGAAACGATCCCACCGCCGGTTCCAGCATGCTCGGCAGATCGAGCGTCGCCTGCAGCACGATTCCGGTCTGCACCGCGGCCACACCCGGGATCGCGCGTAATTCTTGCGCGACCGCGTCAGGCGCGCGCTTCAACTGCGCAAACACTTCCGCGAAACGATACTCGCGGTAGTAATCGTCGCGCGTCGTCTCGAGCGAGAGGATCAGCGAGCGCGTCATGATCATCATCGCCAGCCCGCACGCCATCACCAGCGCCACGGCGAAGGCCTGCGATTTCAGCGCCCGCAGGTCCCGCAGCATTTTGCGATCGAGCAGGCTCATGCACGGAGAACCCAACATGTAGGGCGGAGTCTCGCGACCCTGCCGCCTTCACGCCGCCTCACCATTTCAAATTCCTCACCGGTTCCCGGCGCGCGTTCAGGTGTTCGCTTACAATTCTCCCGTCGCGCATCGAGAGCACGCGGTCCGCCATGTCGGCGAGGATCGCATTGTGCGTAATGATCACCGCGAGCGTGCCCAGTTCGCGATTAATGTGCTCGATCGCTTCAAGCACCGTGACCCCCGTGTTCACATCCAACGCGCCCGTCGGCTCATCGCACAACAACACCTCCGGTCGCTTCGCAATCGCCCGCGCAATCGCCACCCGCTGCTGCTCACCGCCGGAAAGCTGCGCCGGAAAATGATCCATCCGCGGACCCAGCCCGACCAAATTCAACGCATCCTCCGGCTCCATCGGATCGCGCGCGATCTCCGTGATCAACGCCACGTTTTCCCGCGCCGTCAGACTCGGGATCAGATTGTAGAACTGAAAAACGAACCCGACCGCATCGCGGCGATAGTGCGTCAGCCCCGCTTCATCCGCCTGCGCCAAATCGCTGCCCCGATAGAGCAACGACCCCGACGTCGGCACATCCAGCCCCCCAAGATTATTGAGCAATGTCGATTTCCCGCTGCCCGACGGTCCCAATAACACGACCAGTTCCCCGCGAAACAAATCCAGGTCCACGCCCACCAGCGCATGCACCGCCGCCTCGCCTTCGCCATACGTCTTCGTCAACCCGCGAACGGCAAACACCGCTTCGCGCACAGCGGAAGGCGAATCCTCGAGACGAGACATGGCGCCCATTCAACGCCAACCTCCGCGCGCAGCAACCGCGCGCTCTGCTCCACCGCCCAAAAAAGAAAGGGCGGCTTCTTCAAGCCGCCCTCGAAACTTTGACCGCGCGTCTTGCGTGCCTTACTCCGCTTCCGCTCCCGTGATCGTCGCGCCACCGGTCACGTTCACCTTCTCGAGCACGGCCTTGGAAATCTTCTCCGCCAGCTCCGGCTTCTCGCGCAGCGTCGCTTTCGCCGCATCGCGACCTTGGCCGATGAGCTGTCCTTCGTGAGCGATCCACGCGCCTTTCTTCTCGAGAATCTTGTGCTCGAGTCCGAGATCCAGCAGCGAGCCGACTTTCGAAATGCCTTCGTCATACATGATGTCGAACTCCACTTCGGTGAACGGCGGCGCCACCTTGTTCTTCACGACTTTGATCTTCGTGCGATTGCCCACGACTTTGCCTTCGGGCGTCTTGATCTGATCCTTGCGACGAATGTCGAGGCGCACCGACGCGAAGAACTTCAACGCGCGCCCACCCGGCGTCGTCTCCGGATTGCCGAACATCACACCGATCTTTTCGCGAATCTGATTCGTGAAAATGCAGATGCACTTGGTCTTGTTCACGACCGCCGTCAGGCGACGCATCGCCTGCGACATCAACCGCGCCTGCGAGCCCACGGTCGCATCGCCCATCTGGCCATCGAGTTCCTGCTTCGAAATCAGCGCCGCCACCGAGTCGATCACGATCACATCGATGCTGTTCGAGCGAATGAGCGTCTCCGCGATGTTCAACGCATCCTCACCCGAATCCGGCTGCGAAACCAGAAGATCGTCCAGATTCACTCCCAGGATCCGCGCATACTTCGGATCCAGCGCGTGCTCGACATCGATGAACGCCGCCAACCCGCCCGCCTTCTGCGCCTCCGCAATCACACTCAAACAAAACGTCGTCTTACCCGACGATTCCGGTCCGTAAATCTCGACGATACGGCCTTTCGGCAATCCACCCACGCCAAGCGCCAGATCGATCGCGAGCGAGCCGGTCGTGAGCGTCTCCACCTTCATCTTCGACGACGAGCCCAACCGCATGATCGAACCTTCGCCGAACTGCTTGGTGATCGCCGACACGGCGAGATCGATGTTCTTGTCGCGCGAGGGCGCCGGAATGACAGCGGACGAATTGGCTTTGGCGGGAGCGGCTTTGGACATGGCTTAAAAAAGGGCTCGAACGTTCGAAGGAGGGGAGTGAAGCCGCAGCCTGCTGCACGCATTTCGCACTGCAAGCTGGGATCCGATCTCCGCGAGCGATGCGGTGTTCACCCGAACACGTCAAGCCGCGAATATCGATTTGCCCCACGCGACGCGTCAAAAACTCATCCACCACACCCCGATCGCAAGCGTCACCACCGCGATCGGAGTTCCCGCTTTCATATACTCCGTAAACG
The DNA here is from genome assembly GCA_023391285.1 of Verrucomicrobiota bacterium. Taxonomy (GTDB): domain Bacteria; phylum Verrucomicrobiota; class Verrucomicrobiia; order Opitutales; family Opitutaceae; genus Opitutus. The sequence goes on along the minus strand of JAEWBF010000133.1, from coordinate 36,885 downwards.
TCAACTGCACGCCGCGCCCGCGCGCGATTTCCGCCACGATCAAATTCGCCACCGACCCCAGCAGGGTGAGATTACCCGCCAGCGTCGTCGCCATCGCGATCGTCAGCCACACCGACTCGGGATTCGCCAACCCCGGCACGATCGGTCGAAACAACATCACGGCCGGCACGTTCGACACGAGATTGCTCAACACCACCGCCGCTCCCGTCAGCGACGCCGCTCCGCCTTCCGCTAATGGCCGCAGCACTTCGAACAACCGCTCGCCCCAGCCCGATTCGCTGATCGCGCCCGTCACCACAAACAGCGCGCTGAAAAACACCAACAGCGCCCAGTCGATCTCCTGAAACACCTGCTCGGTCCCATTCCGCCGCGTCACCAACAACACCGCCGCCGCCAGCGCCGCACACAAGGGCACCGGCGCGCCCGCCACCAGCGCGACCACCATCAGCGCCGTCGCGAACAGCGACTTCCGCAACCGCGGCTTCATCACCTCCGGCTCAAACGCATAACCTTCCGCAAACCGCTCCCGCCCAAATTCCTTTCGATACACCAACACGATCACGATCCAGATCACCGCCAGGCCCAGCACCGCGATCGGCGCGAGTTCGCGCATGAACGCCAGAAACCCGATCCCCGACGAAATCCCCACCAACATATTCTGCGGATTGCCCGTGATCGTCGCAACCGATCCGACATTCGCCGCCGTCACCAGCGCCACCAAGTAGGGCAGGGGATTCCGCCGCAGCCGCTCCGCGATATCCAACACCAACGGGGTGAACACCAGCACGATAGTATCGTTTAGAAACACCGCCGAAAAAACCCCCGACACCCCCACCAGCAGCGCGAGCAACCGCCGCGGCGTGCGCGCATGCGTCACCACCTTCGCCGTCACCAATTCGAAAAACCCCGCCGCCCGCAGATTCACGTTGAGCACCATCATCCCAAACAGCAGCAGCAACGTGTTCCAATCGATCGACGCATACGCCTCCTCCAACGTCAGCGCCCCAAGGGCCACCACCACCGTCGCACCGACCAGCGCGATCGTCGCGCGATTCATCTTCAGCCCCGGCCAACGCCCAATCGCCACGCCGACCAGCGTCGCAACGATCACCACCGCCGCCGCGATCTCCCCCGCATTCATGATATTTTCTCTCTATTTATAATAGCCGCGAAACCACTCCACGAACCGCCGCAAACCATCCTCCAGCGTCACCTTCGGCTCGAAGCCAATCGCCTCCCGCAACCGCTCGATACTCGCGCAGGTCTCCACCATGTCGCCGGGCTGTGGCGGCGCGAGTTCCACCACCGCCTTCTTCCCGAGCAACTCCTCCAACATCTGCACAAACAACATCACTTCCACCGGACGATTGTGCCCGATGTTGAAAATTCGAAACGGCGGCACCGGCGGCTGCGCCGGAGGGTAGAGGAGCACCTTCACCACGCCGTCCACGATGTCATCGACGAAGGTGAAATCCCGCCGATTCCGTCCTTCGTTGAAGAGCTTGATCGGCGATCCCTCGGAAATCGCCTTCGAAAAAATCGTCGGCGCCATGTCCGGCCGCCCCCACGGCCCATAAACCGTAAAGAACCGCAGCCCCGTGATCATCAAACCGTGCTGATGCGCATAGCTGTGCGCCATCAGCTCGTTGCTCTTCTTCGTCGCGCCATAAAACGAGATCGGCCGATCCGTATTCGCGTCCTCACGAAACGGCACCTCCGCCCCCGCCCCGTAAACACTGCTCGACGACGCAAACACCAGATGCTTCGGCGGCGCTTTCCGACACGCCTCGAGCACATTCAAGAATCCTTCCACATTGCTGCGCACATACGCCGCCGGATTCTCCGCACTGTAGCGCACGCCCGCCTGCGCCCCGAGATGCACCACATACTGCGGCTTGAAATGCGCATACACCCCCGCGAACGCCGCCGCATCCGCCACATCAATTTTCACAAACCGAAAATCCTCGAACTTCTCCAACTCCGCGAGCCGCGCCCGCTTCAACTCCACCGAGTAATACTCGTTCACGTTGTCCACGCCCAACACCTCGCAACGTTTCGTTTCTGCGAGACGCCGCGCGACATGGTAGCCGATGAACCCGGCCGCGCCGGTCACGAGAACTTTCATTTCCCGCCTAATACGGCCCGCCTCACACCGCGGGAAGCTCCAAATCGCCCTTCGTTGCGCGAACTTCTGTCATTCTGAGCGAAGCGAAGAATCCACGTGCACGTCCGCCGCTTATCGGTCGTCTGAATCTCAGCGTTCCGCCCATCAACTTTTTCTACTTTCACCCAAAACAGTCCTTGATTGCCGGAAAACCGGACCTATACCTTGCGCCGCTTTTGCACCCGCACACGTTCATCGCATGAAGATCAAAGCCTATCTCAAGCCCTCCTGCGGCTGGTCAAATGGCGTGCGCGCGATCATGCGCAAATACAACCTCGCTTACGAGGACATCGACATCATCAACAACCGCGCCAACTACGCGGAGATGGTCGCCAAGTCCGGCCAGCCTCTCTCGCCCTGCGTCGAGATCGATGGCGTGATGCTCGCCGACGTCTCCGGCGAAGAAGTCGAAAATTACCTTCTCAGCAACGACCTCATTAAACCTGTCGATACTCCCGCGGACACGCCGACCAACGCCGGCTGTTCCGACGAAGAGCACGCCAGAATGGCTACTAAAACGGTGCGCTTCTTCTGACCTCTTGCTGAGAGCACTCCGTAACTAACGACCCGCACGGCCGCTCTCGCAACGACGAGAACGGCCTTTTTTATGCTCCCAATCTTTCACCTCACGCAGTCCCGCAAGCGCCTCACCGGCGACCCCGCCGCGCTGCGCACCGCTTCGCCCTGATTCTCACTTTCCAGATCGCAGACCTAAAACCGACCTAAATGAATAAGACCCGGACATCGGACACAGGCCCCGCCACTTCTCGCCGCAGCACTTCCCCCAAGCCGCGAGCTCCCAAAACACTTCGTCCGGGCAAACAGGGGCTCTACGACCCCTGGTTCGAACACGACGCGTGCGGCGTCGGCTTCGTGGTCGACATGAAGGGCCGCAAGTCCCACCGCATCCTCGAACAGGGCCTCCAGGTCCTCAAAAATCTCGACCATCGCGGCGCCAGCGGCGCCGAGGTCAACACCGGCGACGGCGCCGGCATCCTCCTCCAGATGCCGCACAAGTTCTTCGTCGAAGCCACGAAGAAGCTTTCGCGTCTCAACATCCCCGAAGCCGGCCAATACGGCGCCGGTCTCGTCTTCCTCCCGCGCAACCCCACCTCGCGCCGCAAGCTCGAAGAAGTTTTCGCCGGCATCGTCCAATCCGAAGGCCAAACCCTTCTCGGCTGGCGCACCGTGCCGACCGACAACTCCATGCTCGGCGACACCGCCAAATCCGCCGAGCCGTTCATGCGCCAGGTCTTCATCGGCCGCGCCGAGGGTCTCGATGACGCCGCGTTCGAGCGCAAACTCTACGTCATCCGCAAGCGCGCCTATTCCGAGATCCGCACATCCACGTTCTCCGGCGCCGAGATGTGGTATGTCCCGAGCCTGTCCTACAAGACCATCGTCTACAAGGGCATGCTCACGACCGAGCAGCTCGAGCAATATTTCCCCGACCTGAAACACCCGTCGATGGAGACCGCGCTCGCGCTCGTCCACTCGCGTTTCTCGACGAACACCTTCCCGAGCTGGGACCGCGCCCACCCGTATCGCTACATCGCGCACAACGGCGAAATCAACACGCTCCGCGGCAACATCAACTGGATGCACGCCCGCCAGGCGCTCTTCGCCTCCGAACTCTTCGGCGAAGATATCCAGAAGATCCTTCCGATCATCAATCCCAACGGCTCCGACTCGTCGATGTTCGACAACACGCTCGAACTCCTCGTCCTCGCCGGACGTCCGCTCACGCACGCGATGATGATGATGATCCCCGAGCCGTGGTCCAACCATGAGACCATGAACGACGATCGTCGCGCGTTCTACCAATACCACTCCTGCCTCATGGAGCCGTGGGACGGCCCCGCCGCCGTGTGCTTCACCGACGGCAAGCAGATGGGCGCCTGCCTCGACCGCAACGGCCTCCGCCCGTGCCGCTACTACGTCACGAAGGATGGTCTCGTTGTCATGGCGTCCGAAGCCGGCGTGATCGACGACATCCCCGCCGATCAAATCGCGCAAAAGGGCCGCCTCCAACCCGGCCACATGTTCCTCGTCGACACCGAGCAGGGCCGCATCATCGAGGACGAAGAAATCAAGAAGCAGCTCGCGACCGAGCGCCCGTATCGTCAGTGGCTCAACGAGCACCTCATCCAACTCGAACAGTTGCCCGAGGCGCCGAAGATCCCGCAGCCCGACCACGACACGCTGCTCCACCGCCAGATCGCGTTCGGCTACACCTTCGAAGACCAGCGCATCCTCATCGCGCCCATGGCGACCAACGGCGTCGAAGCCATCGGTTCGATGGGCAACGACACCCCGCTCGCCGTCCTCTCGAACAAGCCGCGGCTGATCTACGATTATTTCAAGCAGCTCTTCGCTCAGGTCACGAACCCGCCGATCGACTGCATCCGCGAGGAAATCATCACCTCCGCCGAAACCCGCCTCGGTTCCGAGGGCAACCTCCTCAACCCCGACCCGCTCGCCTGCCGTCGCGTCGAGTTGAAGTGGCCCGTTCTCACCAACGAAGAGTTCGCCAAACTCCGCCGTCTCGACCAACCCGGCTTCAAGGTCGGCACGATCCCGATTCTCTTCCGCGCCACGCGCGGCGAGAAGGGCCTCGCGAAAGCGATGGAGGAAATCTGCCACATCGCCCGCCGCCTCATCGAAGACGAAGAGGTCACGATCCTTGTTCTCTCCGATCGCGGCGTGACGAAGGACTTCGCACCAATCCCCGCGCTGCTCGCCGTCGCCGGCCTGCACCACTTCCTGATCCGCGAAGGTCTCCGCACGCGCATCTCCATCGTTCTTGAAACGGGTGAAGCGCGCGAAGTGCACCACTTCTCGCTCCTCATCGGCTACGGCTGCTCCGCGATCAATCCCTACGTCGCTTTCGAAACCATCGACGGCATGATCCAGGACGGCATGCTGGTGAACGTCGACCACAAGACCGCGTGCAAGAACTTCGTGAAGGCCGCGTCCAAGGGCGTCGTGAAGGTCATGTCCAAAATGGGCATCTCCGCGATCCAGTCCTACCGCGGCGCGCAAGTCTTCGAAGCCGTCGGCCTCCGCCAGGATGTCGTCGATCACTACTTCACCTGGACGCCTTCGCGCGTCGGCGGCATCGGCCTCGATGTCATCGCCTCCGAAGTGCTCTCGCGTCACCGCGCCGCCTTCCCCGAACGCCCGGTCAACGGCCACGTTCTCCCCGTCGGCGGCCAATACCAATGGCGCAACGAAGGCGAATATCACCTCTTCAACCCGCAATCGATCCACCACCTCCAAAAGGCGGTGCGCACCGGCAGCTACGCCACGTTCAAGCAATACTCGTCCATCATCAACGAGAACTCCAAGAACATCGCCACGCTCCGCGGTCTGCTCGACTTCAAGTTCAACGACCCGATCCCGCTCGAAGAGGTCGAGTCGATCGAATCGATCATGAAGCGCTTCAAGACCGGCGCGATGTCCTACGGCTCCATCTCGAAGGAAGCGCACGAGACGCTTGCCATCGCGATGAACCGCATCGGCGGCAAATCCAACACCGGCGAGGGCGGCGAAGATCCCGAACGCTTCATCCCGCTCCCGAACGGCGACTCGAAGAACTCCGCCATCAAGCAGGTCGCCTCCGGCCGCTTCGGCGTCACGAGCCACTACCTCGTAAACGCCCGCGAAATCCAAATCAAGATGGCGCAGGGCGCGAAGCCCGGCGAAGGCGGCCAGCTGCCCGGCACGAAGGTTTATCCGTGGGTCGCCAAGACCCGCGGCACCACCGCCGGCGTCGGCCTCATCTCGCCTCCGCCGCACCACGACATCTACTCGATCGAGGATCTGGCCGAGTTGATCCACGACCTGAAGAACTCCAACCGCCACGCCCGCATCAGCGTGAAGCTCGTCGCCGAGGTCGGCGTCGGCACGATCGCCGCGGGTGTCGCGAAGGCGCACGCCGATGTCGTATTGATTTCCGGATACGACGGCGGCACCGGCGCTTCGCCGCAGACGTCGATCATGCACGCGGGTCTTCCGTGGGAACTCGGTCTCGCCGAAACCCACCAGACGCTCGTCCTCAACAACCTTCGCTCGCGCATCGCCGTCGAAACCGACGGCCAGCTCAAGACCGGCCGTGACGTCGTCATCGCCGCACTGCTCGGCGCCGAGGAGTTCGGTTTCGCGACCGCTCCGCTCGTCGCCACCGGCTGCATCATGATGCGTGTTTGCCATCTGAATACGTGTCCCGCCGGCGTCGCCACGCAGGACCCGCGTCTGCGCGAGAAATACGCCGGCAAGCCCGAGCATGTCGTGAACTTCATGACGTATATCGCCATGGAGGTCCGCGAACTCATGGCCCAGCTCGGCTTCCGCACGATCGAGGAAATGATCGGTCACACCGAGCGCCTCGAGCCGAAGAAGGCCGTCGACCACTGGAAAGCCCGCGGTCTCGACTTCAGCAACATCCTTTATCAACCGGAAGTGCCCGATTCCGTCGGACGCTTCTGCACGATCAAGCAGGACCACGGCCTCGACAAGTCCCTCGACCTCACGCAACTCCTCCCGATCTGCCAGCCCGCTATCGAGCGCGGCGAAAAGGTCATCGCCGAGCTGCCGGTCCGCAACGTCAACCGCGTCGTCGGCACCATCACCGGTTCCGAGGTCACGAAGAAATACGGTCCGCAAGGTCTGCCCGAAGATACGATTCGCATCCGCTTCAAGGGCTCCGCCGGCCAAAGCTTCGGCGCGTTCATGCCGAAGGGCATGACGTTCTCGATCGAGGGCGACGCCAACGACTACGTCGGCAAGGGCCTCTCGGGCGGCAAGATCATCATCTACCCGCCCGCGAATTCCACGTTCGAACCCGCGGACAACATCATCGTCGGCAACGTCGCCCTCTACGGCGCCACCGCCGGCGAGCTCTACATCCGCGGTCGCGCCGGCGAGCGCTTCGCCGTCCGCAACTCCGGCGTCAACGCCGTCGTTGAAGGCGTCGGCGATCACGCCTGCGAATACATGACCGGCGGCCGCGTCGTCGTTCTCGGCACCACCGGCCGCAACTTCGCGGCCGGCATGTCGGGCGGCATCGCCTACGTGCTCGACGAATCCGGCGAGTTCGCGAAGGACGTGAACCGCGCGATGGTCGGTATCGAGAAAATCGAGACGCCCGCCGAAGCCAACGAGCTCCGCACGCTCATCGAAAACCACGTCACCCACACGAAGAGCGCCCGCGGCCAGCGGATCCTCGACAACTGGGATGCGATGGTGCCGAAGTTCGTGAAGCTCTTCCCGAAGGACTACAAGCGCATGCTCGCCTGTATCGAGCGCGCCCAAGCCCAGGGACTCACCGGCGATGAAGCCATCATGGCCGCCTTCGAAGAAAACGCCCGCGACCTCTCCCGCGTCGGCGGCAACTAACCGGCCGGGCGCCTCGCGCCCGCCGCATTTCAAATCTCAAATTTCACATCTCAAATCCTCCCTCCATGGGCAAACCCACTGGCTTCATCGAATACCTGCGCGAACTTCCCGTCGACCGCCCGCCGCTCGAGCGCGTCAAAGACTGGAAGGAGTTTCACCACCACATGGAGGAGAAGAAACTCCGCACGCAGGGCGCCCGCTGCATGGATTGCGGCGTTCCGTTCTGCCACACCGGCAAACTCATCAGCGGCATGGCGTCGGGCTGCCCGATCAACAACCTGATCCCCGAGTGGAACGACCTCGTTTACCGCGGGCTCTGGAAGGAAGCGATCGATCGTCTGCACAAGACGAACAACTTCCCCGAGTTCACCGGTCGCGTCTGCCCCGCTCCGTGCGAGGGCTCCTGCGTCCTCGGCATCAACGCTCCGCCGGTCACCATCAAAAACATCGAGTGCGCCATCACCGATCGCGCGTGGGACGAAGGTTGGGTTAATCCCGAGAAGCCGCTCGTTCGCACCGGCAAAAAGGTCGCCGTCATCGGCTCCGGCCCCGCCGGACTCGCCGCCGCCGAGCAACTCAACAAAGCCGGTCACACCGTCACCGTCTTCGAACGCGCCGACCGTCCCGGCGGCCTCCTCATGTATGGCATCCCCAACATGAAGTTGGACAAAAAGGAAGTCGTCCTCCGCCGCATCAAGTTGATGGAGGAGTCCGGCATCCGCTTCATCTGCAACGCCAACGTCGGCGACAACGTCGAACCGCAGATCTTCCTCAAGGAATACGACGCCACCGTCATCTGCACCGGCGCCACCAAGCCGCGCGATCTTCCCATCGAGGGCCGCAATCTCAAGGGCGTCCACTTTGCCATGGAGCTCCTCACGGAAAACACCAAGGCGATCCTCAACGGCGGCGCCGAACACTGCCCGATCAACGCCAAGGGCAAGGACGTCGTCGTCATCGGCGGCGGTGACACCGGCACCGATTGCGTTGGCACCTCGATGCGCCACGGCGCGAAGAGCATCACTCAAATCGAAATCCTCCCGAAGCCACCGATGGACCGCGCCGCGGACAACCCGTGGCCCGAATGGCCCAAGGTCTACAAGATGGACTACGGCCAGGAGGAAGCCGCCGCGAAGTTCGGCGCCGACCCGCGCGTGTATCTCACCACCGTGAAAAAGTTCATCGGCGACGAAAACGGCGCCGTGAAAGAACTCGTCACCGTCCAGATCACCTGGAGCAAAAACGACAAGGGCCAGTTCGTTCCGACCGAAGTTCCCGGCACCGAACAAACCCGCCCCGCGCAACTCGTCCTCCTCGCGATGGGCTTCCTCGGACCCGAACAAGCGCTTCTCAAAGAGCTCAACCTCGAGACCGATCCGCGCTCGAACATCAAAGCCGAGCACGAGAAATATACGACGAACATCAAAGGCGTCTTCGCCGCCGGCGACTGCCGCCGCGGCCAATCCCTCGTCGTCTGGGCCATCAACGAGGGCAGGGGAGCAGCCCGCGAGTGCGATCGCTACTTGATGGGCAGCACCGACCTGCCTTAAACAGTTAACCACTTCAGGTGGAGCCCGGCGTCCCCGCCGGGCTTTTTTTTGGCAGCGCGAGGCAGCCTGCCCCGATACGTCGGGACCCCGCCGAGCCGTTCCCACGCGCACACTCGCCCGCTCACGCCGCCCCGCGCTGCGCCCCTTCACTCCACCCAAAACACCACCGCCTCCTGCGCCGCCGCGTCCGCGCGAAAAAACACCTCTCGTCCCTTCTCACCGCATTCGATCACGCGCACCACGCTCTCCAGCGCCCCCGCCGAAGGCTCCAATTCCAACAATCGATTCGGCGCATTCCTAAACCACGCCTCATCGACCGAGTTGCCCGTCTTCTTCGGAAAATACGCCACATACATCATGTCGTGCTCCACGAGGTCGTTGAAGAAATGCGTTCCCAGCGACACATCCGGAATCAACCGCTCGTGCATCGCCACCACCTCGCAGATCACCGACGCCCGGCTGATCTCGCCGAAATGCACCGGAATCCCCAGCGCCGGACTCTGCGTCCCCCAGCGCCCCGGCCCAATCAACATCAACCCGCGATCGCCCACCGGATGCGTCGGATTCAACCGCCCAATCAGCCGCGCCACCGCATACCGCTCCTGCTCGTTCAGCTTCGCATACGTTTCCTGCACGACATAAACGATGCGGGTCAGCCGCACCTCGCGACTCACCCCGATCACCGCGCCATGCGCCGTCATCAGGCGTGTTTGTTTTCCGGATACGGCTGACGTCAGCCCCGCTCCTTCCCGCCGAACCTGGAAGGTCCGGCACTGCAGCAAGTGGATCCGATACGTCCCGTCCGCGATGAAGTTCAACGCGAACTCGATGTCCACCGGCGCCTCATACGCCTCCTCCAAAACCCGCAACATCCGCCGCAGGTCGTCCGCCACCTTCGTCTCCTGCAACAACCGCTCGAACGTGATGCAGGGATAACCTTCCACGTCCGTCGGCGTGAGATACAGGTCCGCCGGATAATCGACCTGCTCTTCCAGCACTTCGCCAAACGGCACCGACAGGAACGTTCCTTCCAGCAAATCCAGGCAATCCATCCGCCGCTGCGAGTGATCGCGCACTTCCTCGAAGCTCGCCTCCGGCCGCCGCGTCGGCGCGTTCAACGCCACCAACCGCGTATAATCGTCGTCCGAGCGATCCACCGCGCGCGTGCCCAATCCGAATACCAGCCGCAACACGCCCGCGCGCGGATCGATGTCCGGATGCCACACGAACGGATTATACGAAAGCCCCACGCCCGCCGCCTGCGGATAATAATATCGCCCATGCGCCGCGCCCGACACCCGCATGATCAACAACGCCATCCGCTCCTCGCTCTCCAACAACCCGCGCCGCCGCCGATATCGCAGCGCCTCCTCTTCGAGCACGCTCGCATACACGCGCCGCACCGCATCGAGCAACGCCCGCATCCGCTCCTCTCGCGACCCGCGATTCACCACGAACACGCTTTCGTATTTCCCCGAAAACGCATTTCCCCTCGCATCCTCCAGGATCGAACTCGACCGCACGATATACGGCGACTCGCCGAAGTAATCCAACATCCCGCGGAACTGCTCGTTGATATGCTCCGGAAACACCCCGCCGAGCGTCCGCCGCCGCCCATCCTCCAGACCTTCGAGAAAATTCTCCGGCCGCTTCTGCTGCTCGCGCAGCCACCACACGCCGTTCTGCACGAGAAACGTCACGAACACCTCCGCTCCCACGAAAAACGAATCGTGCGCCTCCAACCGGCTCGCCAGATCCGGATCCCGGTCGCGCAGGATCGCGCGCGACACCAGCATCCCCAGCGTCTTCCCACCGACCGACCCGATGCCGATCATCCGATCGCGCACCGCCAGCATGTCTTCGAGCGTCAGATGCCGTTCCACCAGCGACGCGATCCCCGACCGGTGCACGCGCATTGCCGCAAACACACGCTTGGTCATTTCCTCCCGCCGCTCCGCCGAACCTCGCTCCTCGCGCCACTCCTTCGACACCTGCGCCGCTTCCTGAAACAGCCTCCGCCAATACCCACTGCGCCGATCGCTCTGCAACCGCGGCCACTGCGTGCGCGATAGAATCTGCGCCAGCACCGCGCTGTCCTTCACCGGCAAAAATTCGCCGCCGTGCCGCACGTGAATCGTGTTCATCGCCTCGCGCGAACGGTGCTGCACTTTCACCGGCCGCACATACAGCCGCAGATCCAGGCGAAACACATCCAACAGAAACTGCGTCGTCTGCCGAATCGGCTCCAACGCATACAGCGAGTGCTTGTCTCGATAGATCGCGAAATACGTGACCGTCTCCAAATCCCGGAGACGCGGACACGTGAGCATGAAAAAATTCCCCAGGCTCTGATCGGAAATCCAGCGATCCGCCAAATGCGAGAGGCAGTCGAAAACATAGATCACGCGCGTGCCCGCCTGTTCGATCACGTCGTGCACCTGCCGCACCACCGCTTCGAACCCGGCGCCCGCATCGACCGCAAAAATCTCCGCGCCTTCATCCTCTTCCACCAACGCATGGTGATCCGCGAAGCGAAAATAAATCACCTTCCTCCCCGCCGTCCGCGCCGCCGCCACATACGGGCTCACCAGCTCCTGATACTCCTCGATCGTGTCCACCTCCCACACGATATTGTCGCCCGGCTCGATCCCGCGCAGCACGCGGTCAATGCCTTGCAAGCCCGTCGTCTCCGTGGGCCGGCTCCCCGCTTCGGACGCACTTTTCATCCCCAAAGGTCGATTCATGTTAACCACGAATGAACACGAACGCACACGAATCAAAACCGGTCCCGAGATTCGTGTTCATTCGTGTCCCCTCGTGGTTCCTCACAACCCCTGATCGCGAAAGAGGGGAGCGGCGCCGCCACTCCCCACGTCCGCTTACAACACCCCCTGCTCCAACATCGCGTCCGCCACTTTCGTGAACCCCGCGATGTTCGCCCCCAGCACATAATTGCCCGGCACGCCGTAATCCGCCGCCGTCGCCCGGCAATTCTCGTGAATGTTCGTCATGATCCGCTGCAAGCGTTGATCCACTTCTTCACGCGACCAGTTCAAGCGCATCGAATTCTGCGACATCTCCAAACCCGACGTCGCCACGCCACCCGCGTTCGCCGCCTTGCCCGGACCATACAAAATCCCCGCCGCCAGATACGCGTGCACCGCGTCCGGCGTCGATGGCATGTTCGCGCCTTCCGACACGAGCTTGCACCCGTTCTTCAAGAGCGTCTTCGCGTCCTCACCATCGATTTCGTTCTGCGTCGCACTCGGAAACGCACAATCGCACGGCGCCGACCACGGCCGCTGCCCCGCGAGAAACGTCCCGCCAAACTTCTCCGTGTATTCCTTGATCCGCCCGCGCCGCTGATTCTTCAGCTGCATCACCCACGCCAGCTTCTCCGGCGTGAAACCCGACGGATCGTAAATGCTGCCGTCCGAATCCGACAACGTCACCGGCTTCGCCCCAAGCTGCAGCAGCTTCTCCACCGTGAATTGCGCGACATTCCCCGACCCCGACACCGCGCAAACCTTCCCCGCGAGCGTGTCGCCGCGCGTCTTCAACATCTCTTCGGCGAAATACACCGCGCCATAACCGGTCGCTTCAGGCCGAATCAACGATCCGCCCCACTTGAGACCTTTCCCGGTGAACACGCCCGTGAACTCGTTCGCGATCCGTTTGTATTGCCCGAACAAATACCCGACTTCCCGCGCCCCCACGCCGATGTCGCCCGCCGGCACGTCCGTATTCGGACCGATATGACGATAGAGCTCGTTCATGAAGCTCTGGCAGAAACGCATCACTTCGCCATCCGACTTGCCCTTCGGATCGAAATCCGAACCGCCTTTGCCGCCACCCATCGGCAGCGTCGTCAGCGCGTTTTTGAAGATCTGCTCAAATCCGAGAAACTTCAGAATCCCCAGGTTCACGCTCGGGTGAAACCGCAGCCCGCCCTTGTAGGGCCCGATCGCGCTGTTGAACTGCACGCGAAATCCGCGGTTCACCTGCACGCGTCCTTGGTCGTCCTGCCACGCCACGCGAAACACGATCTGCCGCTCCGGCTCCACCACGCGCTCCAGAATGCGCCCATCCCGATACTTCTTGTGGCGCTCGATCACCGGCGCGAGCGACTCCAGCACTTCATGCACCGCTTGGAAAAACTCCGGCTCACCCGCATTGCGGCGCGCCACCAGATCGAGGACTTCGGTTACGTAGGAATTCATGCGTTGGAAAAAAAGGGTGCGGCGACCGCCACACGGTCTCTGTCCCGCGGCGGCCGCCAACCCGCGAGACTTCGTTACTCCTCCGGATCGAACAATCCGTAATTTCTCCCATCCGCGGTTTTTTCCGCTCCGCTACTTCTCCGCAACAGCCGTCATTATCGCCGCCGCCGGTTTCTCATGGCTCCAGTTGCTTCTTCGCCGCCCCCTCCCTCCTTGTGCCCCACGGCTTCGCTCGCGTCGGTGTCAGTCTCGCAACTCCCTGCCACCATGAAACTCCGCCCCGCCGCCGCCGTGCTCACCGCCCTCTCCGCCGCGCTTCTTGTATCCGCAAAACCCGACGAAGCTGCCATCCAGCAACAGGTCGCCGCGCTCCTCGCGCAAATGTCGACCGACGAAAAAATCGGCCAGCTCCTCCAATACTCCGCTCCCGGCGAAGAGACCGGACCCGCCACCCGCCGCAATCTCGAAGCCGAAGTCGCCGCCGGCCGCGTCGGCTCCATCCTCAACGCCATCGGCCCCGCCCGCACGCGCGCCTACCAAAAGATCGCCGTCGAACAAACGCGCCTGAAAATCCCGCTGCTCTTCGGCTTCGACGTCATCCACGGCTACCGCACCATTTTCCCCATCAACCTCGGCCAGGCCGCGTCCTGGGATCTCGAAGCAATCGAGAAATCCGAGCGCATCGCCGCCATCGAAGCCTCCGCTGCCGGCCAACATTGGACCTTCGCCCCCATGCTCGATATCTCCCGCGACCCGCGCTGGGGCCGCATCATGGAAAGCGCCGGCGAAGACCCGTTTCTCACCAGCGCCATCGCGCGCGTGCGCGTCCGCGGCTTCCAAGGCGACGACCTCTCTCGCACCGACACGATCCTCGCCTGCGCCAAACACTTCGCCGCCTACGGCGCCGCCCAAGCCGGCCGCGACTACAACACCACCGATATCCCGGAGATCACACTCCGCGACATCTACCTTCCTCCTTTCAAAGCCGCCGCCGAAGCCGGCGCAGCGACGTTCATGGTCGGCTTCAACGACCTCAACGGCGTCCCCGTCTCCGCCAACAAATTCCTCGTGACCGACATCCTCCGAAACGAATGGGGGTTCAACGGCTTCGTCGTCTCCGACTGGACCTCCATCCGCGAACTCCTCGAACACGGCATCGCTGCCGACGAATCCGAAGCCGCCAAAATCGCCTTCAACGCCGGCGTCGATATGGACATGGAGAGCCGCATCTACGGCCCGCACCTTCCGGCCCTCGTCGAATCCGGCGCCGTCCCGATGGAGCGCCTCGACCAAGCCGTCACCGCCATCCTCACCGCCAAAGCCCGCCTCGGCCTCTTCGAAGATCCCTACCGCTACTCCGACGAGCAGCGCGAAAAAGACCTCACGCTCCACCCCGACCACCTCGCCCACGCCCGCGATCTCGCGCGCAAATCCGCCGTCCTCCTCAGAAACTCCCGCGACGCCCTTCCTCTCCGTCGCGACGCGAAAATCGCCCTCGTCGGTCAACTCGCCGACACCCAACGCGACCTCATCGGCGAATGGCGCGGCCGCGGCCGCGAAGAGGAAGCCATCACCGTCCGCACCGCACTCGACGAAGCCTTCCCCGGCCGCGTCACCTACGCCCTCGGCGCGAAATCTTCCGGCGACGATCGCTCCGGTTTCGCCGAAGCCGTCGCCGCGGCGCAAAAATCCGATGCCGTCGTCGCCGTCCTCGGCGAGGGTTGGTTCATGAGCGGCGAAGCCGCCAGCCGCAGCGAAATCGATCTTCCGGGCGTCCAAGACGAACTCCTCGCCGAACTCCGCCAAACCGGAAAACCGATCGTCCTCGTCCTCCTCACCGGCCGCCCTCTCGCCCTCGGCAAAGTGATCGAAAACACCGACGCCATCCTGCTCACCTGGCTCCCCGGCACCATGGGCGGCCCCGCCGTCGTCGATCTTCTCACCGGCGCCTACAATCCTTCCGGCAAACTCCCGGTCACTTTCCCGCGTAGCCTCGGCCAGGTCCCGATCTTCTATAACCACAAACGCACCGGCCGCCCGTTCGATCCCGCCAAAGGCCCGGACAAATGGAAGTCCCAATACCTCGACGTCCCCAACACGCCCGAATTCCCCTTCGGCTTCGGCCTCTCCTACACCAGGTTCGATTACCTCGCCCCGAAAATCTCCACGGCCCGCCTCACGCCCGGCGGCGAACAGCGCATCAGTATCACCGTTTCAAATACCGGCCGCCGCGAAGGCGCCGAAATCGCGCAACTCTACGTCCGCGATATCGCCGGCTCCGTCACGCGCCCCGTTCGCGAGTTGAAAGGTTTCCAAAAGATCACCCTCCAACCCGGCGAATCCCGCGAAATCACCTTCACATTGAAACCGTCCGACCTCGCCTTCCATCACAGCGACATGCGCTTCGCCCCCGAGCCCGGCCGCTTCGAAGTCTTCGTCGGCGGCGACTCCACCGCGCCCAAAATCGGCGAATTCGATTACGTGGAGTAGGTGGTATTCTGTCATTCTGAGCGAAGCGAGGAATCCAGCGCGACGATCGCACGCGCGATCAGCGTCGATCCTTCCTTAAGCTCAAAACGACGGAGCCCCCATCTTCTCACGCGCCGTCCCCATCCACCACCTTCCCACCCAAATAAGCCTCATACGCCGCCAAATCCAACAACCCATTCCCGCTTAGATTAAACACGATCACGCGTTTCTTCCCTTCCTCGCGACACCGCACCGCCTCATCGATCACCGCCGCGATCGCGTGCGACGACTCCGGCGCCGGCACCAGCCCTTCGCTGCGCGCGAACAACACGCCCGCCTCGAACACCTTCGTCTGCGGCACCGCCACCGCCTCGATCAAACCCAACTTCCGGCAGTGGCTCACCATCGGCGCCATGCCGTGATACCGCAGCCCGCCCGCATGAATGCTCGGCGGCATGAAATCGTGGCCGAGCGTGTGCATCATCATCAACGGCGTCGTCTGCGCCGTGTCGCCGAAATCGTAGCGCAGCTCGCCTTTCGTGAGCGAGGGACACGACGCCGGCTCCACCGCCACGATCCGCGTCTTCTTTCCGTCCCGCAGCTTCCCGCGCACATACGGAAACGCGATCCCCGCGAAATTGCTCCCGCCGCCCGCGCAACCGATCACCACGTCCGGCTCCTCGCCCGCGAGCGCCATCTGCTTCATCGTCTCTTCTCCGATCACCGTCTGGTGCAGGCACACGTGGTTCAACACACTCCCGAGCGCGTATTTGGTTCCTGGATGCGTCACCGTGTCCTCGATCGCCTCGCTGATCGCGATGCCGAGGCTGCCGTTGCTGCCCGGCGTCTCCCGCAAAACCTTCCGCCCGAACTCCGTCTGCTCGCTCGGGCTCGCGAACACGTTCGCCCCATAGGTCTGCATCAGCAGCTTGCGATACGGTTTCTGCCCGAAGCTCACCTTCACCATGTAAACCGTGCATTCGAGCCCGAACACCCGGCACGCCATCGCCACCGACGAGCCCCACTGCCCCGCGCCCGTCTCCGTCGCCAGCCGCTTCGTCCCCGCCACCTTGTTATAATACGCCTGCGGAATCGCCGTATTCGGTTTGTGACTACCCGCCGGGCTCACGCCTTCGTATTTGTAATAGATATGAGCCGGCGTCTGCAGCGCCTTCTCCAATCGCACCGCGCGCAACAGCGGGGTGGGGCGATACAACGCGTAAACCTGCCGCACTTCCTCCGGGATCTCCACCTCCCGCTCCGGCGTCATCTCCTGCGCAATCAGGTTCTCCGGAAAAATCGCCGCAAAATCCTCCGGCTTCGCCGGCTGCTTCGTTCCCGGATGCAGCGGCGGCGGCAACGGCTCCGGAAAATCCGCCAGCAGGTTATACCAATGCGTCGGCATCTCGCCGGCGCGGAGCAGGAATTGAACGTCGCTCATGTCGCAGAGGAGTGGGGTAGTGCCCGCTCACCTACGCCCGTCGCCTCTCTTCGTCACGCGCAAATCCCGTTTCGCCAAATCTTACGCGCCTCTCCGCAAAAATCGCGCAATCCCCCCCCGCCAAACACCCGCCGGCGTCGACCGTCCCTCCCAACCACCCCGGCGGTTTCCGTCCCTTCCCCACTTTTTCTCCGCTTCGCCCTCGACTCGCACAAACACTGCTTCCCCGCAGACGCCATGCTTTCGAGTCTCCTGTCCAAGAAGCGCCTGCGCCCTTCCGCCGCCTCGCCGGCACTCGACGCCATCGCACCGCCCGCACCATCGCCCGCCCAACTCACCAAAATCGCCGAAGCTTCCGTCGACCTCGCCGCCCTCGGCCCGCAACTCGCCACCCTCGCCGGCGAAATGGAAGCGATGGCCCAGGACCAGGCGCAACGCGCCGCCGCGGCCGCGGCCACCATGGACGCACTCGCCCGCGAGCTCGAAGCCGCCGTCGCCGAGCTTCGCGCTTCGTCCACGCAGATGCACAGCGCCCTCAAAACCGTGGAACGCATCGCCGATCACACGCGCCTCCTCTCCGTTAACGCCAGCATCGAAGCCGCGCGCGCCGGCGACGCCGGCCGCTCGTTTTCCGTCGTGGTCGACGAAGTGAAACGGCTCGCCGACTCCTCCGGCCAAAGCACTCACCTCATCGAGGATCGCATGCACGACATCGACACCAACGTCGATCGCGTCGGCGCCGTGACCGTCGACACCGCCAATACCGTCGAACCCGGCGCCGCCCGCACCGTCTCCGCCGTGAATCACCAGGTCCGCAACATCGCCGGCACCGCGCGCAAACAACTCGGCAGCGCCGAATCCGTCCACGCCATGGGCGACCGCATCAAATCGCTCACCGAATCGCTGCTTCTCACCGTCGGACGTTTCCGCTTCGACGCTCACGCCCGCGCCCAGTCAGCCGTCGACGCGCTTCTGCCCCAGCTCGCCGAGAACCTCGGCAGCCGCGTGCGCCTCGAACGCGCGATCGAAGCCTGGCTCCAGGCACACACTTATTTCGAGCTCGCCTATTTCACCGACGCCCACGGTCGCCAGATCATCGACAACCTCCACTTCACCGACGGACGGATCACTCACGACCGCGCCGGCTTCGGCCGCGACTGGTCCGATCGCCCGTGGTATCGCGAAACCCTGCAACACCGCAGCACCGCCTCGACCGACATCTATCGTTCCTCCGCCACCGGCGATTTCTGCTTCACGATCGCCGCCGCCCTTCACGATGCCTCAGGCGCCCTCACCGGCATCTTCGCCGCCGACGTAAACTTCCAACGCCTCGTCTCCGCCTAACCGCACGCTCGTAGCGGAACGCAGCCTGCCCCGACCCGTCGGGGTGAGCGTTTCGCCCGCCCACCATCCGCCCTACCACACGAACGCTCGCCCCTGCCGCATCCCACGCACACACTCGTGCCATGTCCGACTCACTCGGCGCGTCCTGGCGTTTCGGCTTCGCACTCCTGCACGCCGAGTGCGCGATCTATGCCATCGCTTTCACCGTTCTCGCGCTCAAATAGCTCGCGCAATCCGGCCCCGCTAGTCACCCCCTGCACCCTCCTGCTCACGCGACGCTCCAATCGAAAATCGAAAATCCAAATTCGAAAATTCCCCCAGCTTTACTCCTCTCCCTCCGCCGGCACCATCCGCACAATCATCCCCGGCTTCCCGATTCGCTCGATCGCCAGATAAATCAGCCCGTCCGGACCCGTCTTGATATCACGGATACGCCCGAGCCGCTTGAAAACCTCTTCGTAGTGCACCACGCGCGTGCCTTCGACCACCACGCGCAAAAACTTCTGCTGCGCCAACGAACCGACCAGCAACTGCCCTTTCCACCGCGGAAATTTGTCCCCGCGATAAAACTCGATCTGGCTCGCCGCAATCGACGGCGTCCAGTCGATCACCGGATTCTCCATCCCTTCCGCCTCTTTTTTTTCCGAAACCGGCGTGCCGTTGTAATTCATCCCCCGCGTCACCACCGGCCATCCATAATTCTTCCCGCGCTCGATCCGGTTGAGTTCATCGCCGCCCCGCGGTCCGTGCTCCGTCTCCCACACTTCGCCCGCTTCGTTGATCGCCAGGCCTTGCGGATTCCGCACGCCATAAGCCCAGATCGACCCGAACTTCCCCGGCTGCCCGGCAAACGGATTGTCCGTCGGCACGCTGCCGTCGTGATACACGCGGTGAATCTTTCCATTCGGCACCGACAAATCCTGCGCCGCTCCCGTCGTGAACTCCTCCATCCCGCGCTCGCCCACGCTGATGAACAAATGCTCCCCATGAAACGCCAGCCGCCCGCCAAACAATACGCTGCTCTGCTGATAGTCGCTCGCGGGAATCGCGAACACGTTCTCCTGATCCACCAACGCTCCCTCGCGCAATCGGCCCCGAATCACCTTCGTCATCGCCGTCTCGTTCGGCCCGTGATCGCTGAACGATAAATAAATCCACCCGTTCTCCGCATACTCCGGATGCGCAACCACCGACATCAAACCCGCTTCATCGCGCACCAGAATCGTTTCCGGCAACCCGCCCACCGCCTCCTCTTTCAACTTCCCCTCCTCGATCACACGCAACCGCCCCGCGCGTTCCGTCACCAACATCCGTCCATCCGGCAAAAACGTCAGCGACCACGGCACGTCGAACCCTTCTGCCACCACCTCCAACCGAAACGCATGCTCCTCGCTTTTCAGCACGCCCGCCGGCAGCGCCGCTTCCTCCTCCGGCTGCGGATCGGCCTGCCGCGTCCCCACTTCCCGGATATACGCGACCAACGCCAGCGCCTCCGCCTCCTGAATCGCCCCGCGAAATCCCGGCATCCCTTCCTGCGGATACCCGTCCAAAATACTGCGCACCATCTCCTCGTCCCCCGCGCCGTGTTTCCATTTCCCATCAATCAGGCTCGCCGCCTTCCCGCCCCTCAGATCCTCCCCATGACACCCGCTGCAAAACTCCGCATACACTTGGCTCACGTCGCGCGTCCCCTCCACCGCCTTCGCCGCGCGCAATTCTGCGACGCACAACCCACTCGCCACGCACAACACCGCACCTCGAAAAAACCATCTCATGTTTGAATCCGTTTCAGGCGGCGCAACCGACCGGAGCGCCGCCCGCGCGTTCCTCGCTCCGCCGCACGATTGACGCACCTTCCACGCCCCCGAAACACTCCCACCATGCCTTCGCGTCCCATTCCCGGCTCCACCGGCGATGTCCTCACCTGCCTTCCGTCGCCCTACGAAGCTCATCCCGCCACCGGCTTGCTCTACCTTCCGCGCTTCCTCGCCAAATGCCGCTACGTGAAGGCCCACGGCGCCCTCCCTCCCAGCTACGCGAAAAACTACAAACGCGGCATCGATCGCTTCCTCTGCCTCCACCTCGGCATCGATCCCAACGCCGTCGAAAAAATCGTCCACGAATCCCAAACCGACACCGACCTCGACGAAAAACTCGCCGCACTCCTCCCCGCCGACGTCCGCGCCGCCAAATGGAACCGCGAGCTCGCCCAAAAAGGCATGACCGACGCCGGTCGCGATTTCATCCGCAAAGCCCTCGCCGCCATGGGCTGCGAAGACCGGGCCAACGAAATCCTCAGCGTCCCCGACCTCATCGATTTCGACGAAGGCCGCATCGAGTAACCACCCCGCGTCTCGCCGGCCGTTTGAAAACCTCCCATCTTTCGCCACTCTCTCCGTGACCTTCACGGTCGCTCTGTTTCAATCCTCGTTTCCATGGTCAAAGGACAGAAAGTCGTCTGCATCAACGACACCTTCACGCCGGTCATTCTGGCGCTTTACAAGCAGCTCCCGGTGAAGGGCGACGTCTACACCATCCGCGAGGTCTTCCTCGGCCGCGAAAAAATCGTGCGCGGCGGCGACAGCGCCACCGTCGGCCTCCTCCTCGAAGAGCTGAAAAATCCCCCCGACCCTTTCCACCAGGGGAAACAAGAACTCGGTTTCTCCTCCGAACGTTTCGCCCCCCTCGAAGAACTCCCCGCCGAAGAAGCCGAACAGGAAGAAATCGCCCACGTCGGCGCCTGGGCCCCCGCCTAACCAGACAGGTAGGGCGAGGTAGCCTGCCCCGACCCGTCGGGGTCCCCACCGAGCCGTCACCCCGCGCAACTCCAGCCACTCACCGCGCACCCTCCGCCCACCACGCTCCGTCAATCCCCTCACCATGCCCCACCGCGTCCTCTTCCTCGCCTTCCTCGCGCTCGCGACGATTCTCCCCGCCAGCCTCATGACCGCCGCCCCCGCCGACCATCGCGTCTTCGAACTCCGCACCTACACCTCTCCGCCCGGCAAGCTGCCCAACCTCCTCGCCCGCTTCCGCGATCACACCTGCGCACTGTTCGAAAAACACGGGATGACGAACGTCGCCTACTGGACACCCGCCGACGAGAAAGACGGCTCCGCCGACAAAATCATCTACCTTCTCGCTCACTCCAGCCGCGACGCCGCCAAAGCCTTCTGGGCCGCCTTCCTGGCCGACCCCGTCTGGCACGCGGCCCGCGACGCCAGCGAGGCCAACGGCAAAATCGTCGCCAAGGTCGAATCGATCTTCCTCACCGCCACCGACTACTCGCCCGCGATCACCTCGCGCACCGCCTCCAAGCCGCGCGTCTTCGAACTCCGCACTTACACGACCCCCGAAAACAAACTTCCCGCTCTCGACGCCCGCTTCGGCGGCGGTGAAACCGATCTCTTCAAGAAGGCCGGCATGCAGGAGTTCGGCTATTTCCACCCCATCGACGCCGACAAAGGCGCCGCCAACACGCTGATCTACATCATGGCTCACGAATCCCGCGAAGCCGCCGCCAAGTCCTGGAACGCCTTCCGCACCGATCCCGAGTGGGTGAAGATGAAAGCCGACACCGAAGTCGACGGCCCGCTCGCCTCCAAAGTCGTCTCCGTCTTCCTCCTCCCCACCGACTTCTCCGCCACGAAATAGATCCGCATGTAGAGCGGGGTCTCTCGACCCCGCCGCGTAGCGCGGTCAACCTGACCGCGCTTTTTTGCACATCCCCGCACCCCTCATCTCCTCGCGCGCCTCGCAGACCTACCGCACCAACTCCACCCGCAACGGCGGCCGCCCAATCTGTCGCCGAATCGTCTCCAGATTCTCCCGCACCAGCGCGCCCATCGATTCGCACTTCAGATAACTGTCGCGCCCAAAGTGCTCCGCCAAACTCGCGCGCAGCTCGAAGACCTTCCCCATCGGCGCAATCGGGTCCCGCGCCATTTCCTCGAGCAGATAAATCAGCCGGTCCGCAATGATCCCCGCGCGTTGCAACATCAGCGCGTGCTCCTCCCGCTGATACTGCCACGCCGTCTCCGGATTCAGATGGCTGATGCAAAATTGCGCCAAGGGCGCATTGTCCAAAAAGAACTGCGGCAGATAAAAATTCTTCCGCCCGCTGTAAGACTGCTGGTCAAAATCCATCGCCCGAATCCGCAGCTGCGCCTCCTCGAAATCCGGCGTCATCACCGCCACGAAATTATACGAGCGCATGTCCCCGAGCAGCCGCACGAAACACCGCTCGTTGAACTTCACCAGCTCCTTCGCGATCCGAATCGGTTTGATCTGCCCAGAGTTGAGATGGTTCGCGATGAACATGTCCCCCGGCACGCCCACGATGTGTTCCTCGATCAACGTGTTCGCCGAGGTGAAATAATTCAGCCGGTTCGGCGACAACAGGTGCTCCAGCTCCAACCCATACACGCGTGAAGCATCCGCCTTCTTCACGTAGAAGTAATCCTGGTTGTCGTTAAACGCATTCACGATCCGGATACGAAACGGCTTCGAGTTTCCGAATCCGCAAAAGTCGACGCGGTCGACATACAGATGCTGCATCACCGACAAATCCCCGTCGACCCGCAGCAGCGCGTAGATCCGCTTCAATCCTTCATACAGCTCCGCCATCTCCTCGACATGGTAAATCACGCTGTCCCACAGCGTCGGCTTCCCCGCTGAATCGTTGATCGGCACCGCTTCGATGAAACCGAGTAGCCGCTCATAGCTCACCGGCAGTTCTCGCTCCCGCCGATACCGCCGCAAATACCCGCGCAACCCGCTCCGCACCGGATAACTCGGCTTCTTCGGCGAAGGCGGATGATGGATCTGCGTCGGCTCCACGTAAAAAACCTACTCACCCGCCGCCCGCGCGCGAGCCCGGTTTCGCTGCATGATTTTCCAATCCGTCCGCAAACCCTGCGAGCCGCCCACGCGCCATATCTTTCTCTTTCCTCTTTCTCTTTCGTCAGGGCCTTCGCGCGCCAATCCGCGAGAAAGAGAAAGATCGTGGCTACGCCACCGCCACCACCGGCACCTCGAACCAAAACACACTCCCGCCCCCCGCCGGAAAGTCCGCCCCCACAATCCCGCATTGCGACTCGATCAAGTGCTTCACGATCGAAAGCCCCACGCCGTGCGTCTCTTCGCCGCCCGTCGGTTTCACCGACACCCCGCCGCGCTCCTGAAACAACTTCTCCCGTTCCTCCTCCACGACACCCGGCCCATTGTCCGCCACTTCCGCTCGCAACATCGTTCCACCCGCCGCCACGCGCACCGTCACGCGCACCCGCCCACCGCTCCGGGTAAACTTCAACGCATTGCTCACGTAGTTCGCAAACGCCTGATACGCCAGCCCCGCATCGCACGCCGCCGCCGGCAATTCCTCGTCGTCGTCCTCACACGTCAACGCGATCCCTTTCTGCTCCGCCGCCAGCGTCTGTTGCCGCACCGCCGCTTTCGCAATCAGCCGCAAATCCGACCTTCCCATCGCACTGCTCTCCGCCGGACCGCGGAGTTCCAGAAACGTATCGATGATCCGCCGCATCTGCATCGTCGAATCCGCGATGTTGTCCAAACACTGCAGCACTTTCGGCGGCACCCCTTTCTCGCGCCGCGCCATCGCTCCCGACATCAAAATCAAACACAGCGGATTCCGCAGGTCGTGCCCCGCGATCTGCATGAACTTGTCCCGCAACGCCAGCTGCTCCTCCAACTCCCGCCGCAGCCGCCGCAACGTCAAATGCGTCCGCACCCGCGCCAGCGCCTCCTCATGCTCGATCGGCTTCGTGATGTAATCCACCCCGCCCGCCGCAAACGCCTTCACCTTGTCCACCGTCTCGCTCAACGCCGTCATGAACAACACCGGCACGTCGCGCGTCATTTCGCGCTGCTTCAACCGCCGGCATGTCTCGAAGCCATCGATTCCCGGCATCATCACGTCCAACAAAATCAAATCCGGACGCGTCTGCTCCGTCTGCGCCAGCGCCTCCTCCCCATCTTCCGCCACCATCAGCTGATAACCCGCCGCGCCAAGCGTCTCCACCAACACGCCCAGATTCGCCGGCGTATCGTCCACGATCAAAATCGTCTCACTCACATTCTCCTCCTTCTGTCGTTCTGAGCGAAGCGAAGTTCAGCCGAAGGCCCGTTCGAAGCCCGCACTCCGTTCGCTGCGTAAAACTCCAGCACCCGTCCCCATTCGTGTGAATTCGTGTCCATTCGTGGTTCTCCCTCCGCCCGTCATCCGTGTCCATCCGCGTCCATCCGTGGTTTCAAATACCGTCCCACAAACTGCCGAATCGCCTTCATCTTGAATCGTCCCGCCAGATCCAACACCCCCTGCGCGAACGCCTGATACTTCGCATCGCGCGCCAGCAGCGCCTGCGCCCGCGCGCGGATCGCCACCACATCGCCCTTCGTCGCCAGTTCGTAAATCGCCGTCGCTTCCTCGACCGGCGGTGCTTCCACCACCAACGGGAACGGCGTCCGCGTCTCCTCCGGATCCACCGTCTTCCACGTCAATCCCAACACGCGCCCGATCGTCGCCCACAATTCCTCCTCGCGAAACGGCTTCGCCAAAAACGCGTCGCATCCCGCCGCGAAACACTCGCTGCGATCCACATCATACGCGCTCGCCGACACCGCCACGATCGCCCGCCTCGTCTTGACCGCAGCGTCGTTCTCTCGCGCGCGCAGACGCCGCGTCGCTTCCAAACCGTCGATCTCCCCCGGCAACCGCAAATCCATCAACACCAGATCCGGTTCCGACCGCTCCACTTCCTTCAACGCCTCCGCCCCATCCACCGCCTGCACCACGTCGAATCCCACCGGCCGCAACAAATCCACCAACAGCGCGCGATTCGCCGCATGATCGTCCACCACCAGCACGCGCTTCACCGCACCTTCGTAACCCGACACCCGCCGCAGCCCCGAATTCGTCCCGCTCGCTCCTTCCGCCGCTTCCGGCAGCCGCACCGCAAACCAAAACCGGCTGCCCCAACCCGGCTTGCTCTCCACCTGCAACTTCCCGCCCATCCGCTCCACCAGGCTCCGGCTGATCGCCAGCCCCAATCCCGTCCCACCCGCCCGCGGCCCGCCCAATTGCACGAAGGGCTCGAACAACTTTCCCATGTCTTCCGCCACGATTCCGCGCCCCGTGTCGCTCACCGAAAAACACAACTCCGGCCCGTCCACTTTCACCGACAACACCACGCCTCCGCGCTGCGTGAACGTCACCGCGTTCGCCACAAGATTGAACACCACCTGACGCAACCGCTGCTCATCCCCGCGCACCCACCGCGGCACATCCCCATCCACCTGCGTCTCCAACATCAACCCCTTGTCCCGCGCCCGCGGCGCAAACACCCGCTCCACGCCCGCGATAAACTCTACCAGATCGAAATCCGACACCTGCAGCTCGATTCGCCCCGCCTCGATCTTCGATAGATCCAACACGTCGTTGATCAGCGCCAGCAGGTGCTCCGCCGATTCGTGAATCACCCGCACGCCGTCGCGCTGCTTTTCACCAAGCCCAGGATCCCGCCGCAAAATCTGCGTGTATCCAAGAATCCCATTCAACGGCGTCCGCAGCTCGTGGCTCACGCTCGCCAGAAAATAACTCTTCGCCCGGCTCGCCGCATCCGCCGCATCCTTCGCCGCCTGCAACGCCCGCGCCGCCTCGTGCTGCTGCGTGACGTCGACCGCCACGCCTTCGAAGTGACTCACTTTCCCCTGCGCATCCCGCACCACGCGCACCGATTCATTCACCCACATCGTCGTCCCGTCGCGCCGCCGCATCTCGGACTCGAAATCCGTCAATTCGTCCCGCTCCGCGATGCTGCGCAAAAACTCCGCCCTCCGCCCGCGATCCACATAGAGCTGGTGCGCGATGTCGTTCATCCCGCGAATCAGCTCACCCGGCGTCTCATAACCGCACATCCGCGCCATCGCCGGATTGGCTTTGAGGAAACGTCCGTCCGGCGTCGTTTGATACAGCCCTTCCAGCGCATTCTCGAAAATCCCGCGATACTGCAGCTCCGCCTGCCGCAACGCCTCCTCCGCAAACCGCCGGTGCACCGCCGCCGCCATCTGGTCCGCCACAAAGGTCAGCAGTCGCTTGTCGTCCTCCGAATACGCGCGCGGGTTCTCGTAATCCTGCAGCGCAATCACCCCGATCGCCTTCCCGCCAATCCGCAGCGGCGCACCCAACCGCTGCGCCGCCGGCCGGTCGAGTTTCTGATAAAACCCTCGCGCCGCCAAAATCCCCACCAACTCCTCCGCCGTCGCCAGCAACGGCTCCCCCGTGAACAACACATACTCGCTAAACCCATTCCCCGGCTTCCGCGGCGGCGCTCCCGGCACGTGCTCATCCACAAAAAACGGAAACGACAGCTCCGTCCCATCCGGACTCAGCAACGCCACATAGAAATTCCGCGCCGGCATCAACTCGCCGACGATGCGATGCATCTCCTTGAACAGCGTCCCGAGATCTCCGCCCGCCAGCACCGCCTGCGAAATCTCATACGTCGCCGCCTGCACCTGCTCCCGCCGGCGTCGCTCGGTGATATCGATCGCCACCGTGATCATGCACGGCGGCCCTTCGATATGAATCACGTCCGCATTCAACAACAGTGTCCGCACCTCGCCGGTCTTCGCCCGAAAATCCGCCACATAATCCCGCGCCCGTCCTTCCGCCTGCATCCGCCCGACAAACTCGTCCCGCTGCTCGGGATGCACCCACAGGTTCAACTCCAACGTCGACTTCCCAATCGCCTCTTCCCGCGAATAACCCGATCCGCGCACAAACGCCGGGTTCACCTCGATCAACTTCCCATCCGAAATCCGCGCGATCGTCATGAACGCCGGATTCGCCGCGAAACTCTTTTCAAAAAAGGTCTGCGACTCCCGCCGGCTCGCCTCGCTCACCCGCAGCGCTTCCTGCACTCGCGCGAGCTCCGCGCTCGCCGCATCGGCCGACAGATTCGGTGGAGTAGGGGAGTCCGATCGCGCCATCGCAGGTTGAAGACTCAGCGATAAAACAGAACCGCAGGCAGGCAACGGCGAACCTTCGCCGTCACCCCGCCTGCGGGTTGCGTGTGTTGGTAGCTACGAGCGCAAGCGAGTGGATAACCGCCCCGTCCGCAGAGAAAATCATTCATGGAGGCGCGGTGCCCTCACCGCGCATTCTTCCAAACTCTCACTGTCCGACCGTCCGCAAATACGCCACCACCGCCGCAGCATCCGGCTCCGAAAAACGATACTCCGGCATCGGCGGCAGCGGCTTCGTGCCATTCGGCCGCACACCCGTCATCAAGAACGCCTTCGCCTGCTCATCCGTCATCGCCTTCAAGCCCGCGATCGGCGGCGCCGCGGGCGCCCACGGCATCGGCACCGTCGGCGCAAAACCCAACGGCGCACCTTCCAGCCACAACTCCTGCACAAACTCGCCGCGTTCATTCCGCGGCGTGTGACAATCCGCACAGACGCCGACGCTGTTCACCAGATAACGCCCGCGCTCGACGAGCAGCCCGTGCTCGGACGCCTTGTCCATCGCGGACGCTTCGCCCGCGCGAACGTTGAAAGCCAGCAAGACCACGCCCGCCAGCATCGAGCCGGCGACGATCAGGGAGGTAATGTTCTTCTTCATGAGGGTAGTGTGTGTTCGGAAAAAAAGGGTAGGGCAGCCTCACGCCGCCTTCCGCTGCACTTGCGCGCCATCCATCATCGCGGTCGCAATCTCCACATAGCACCGCGTCCAAGCCGCCTTCACCGCCGGGGTAAACTCCAAGCCGAGCGTCTTCTCGAGCATCCACAGGAACGCCGTCCCCGCCGTCACGTAATGCTCTTCCCGCACGCCAAGCCACGACTGCCGCGCGCCCAAGCGCGCCAGCGATCCACGCAACGCGTCGAAATCGTCCAAACGCGCAACGACACTCGCGATGCTCCGCATCAGTCGCTGCGTTTTCACCGTCATCGCCCCGCAACAAAAACGCCGCAGCCCGGGATCCAGCTCGAACCAACGCGCATAAAACAACGCGATGGCCGAATCCGAAATCGGAGCGAGTTTGCGAAACGACTCCTGCACGAGCGCAATTTCACCGGAGGTCATGGCTGGACAGCGTGACATTCCAATCAGCAACCGCTCAGGCCGCCAGACGAAGTCCTTCGTCAGACTTCTGTTCCTTGACGGCAGCCGTCAGCGACTTCGACCGCCGACCGTAATCCGCCTGCAGCATGACCAGCAGGCCCGTGACCACCACGGGCGAGATCGCCATTTCGATGCTATAGCTCAACGAAAACAGCGCCGCGAAGCTCGCGAAAAAGGACAACAAAAGGACCGGAGGTTTCATGGGAAATAGAGGTGTGAGCGGCCATCATCTCAGATTTCGCCCCGCCTCACCATTGGCCGCCCGCCCCTGGGCCATCCGGCCCACCCCAGGTAGGGCGAGACGTCCCCGCCGAGCCGCTCCTCACCGCCCCATCCGCAATCCCCCTTATTCGCAACCCTCCTTCATTCCACGTCTTTACTTCATGCCGGCCGCTCACCAGCCTCCCGCCATCGTGAAGCGAATCCTCGTCATCGACGACGAAGCGAAACTGCGCCGCCAGTTCGCCGATCTGTTAGTCGCCGAAGGCTTCACCGTCCTCGAAGCGAAAAACGGCCGCGAAGGCGTCGATCTCGCCCGTCGCGAACAGCCGGACCTCGTGATGTGCGACATCACCATGCCCGAGATGAACGGCCATCGTGTATTGGAAACACTGCGACAGGAACCCGCGACCGCTCATCTCCCGTTCATCTTCCTCACCGGCTGGAGCGAGAAGGGCGACATCCGCACGGGCATGAATCTCGGCGCCGACGACTATCTCACCAAGCCCGTCGAACCCGACGACCTCATCGCCGCCGTCCACGCCCGCCTCCGCCGCAGCGTCGCCGCCACACCTCGTCGCGCCAACGCCGCCGAAGCTTCCAGCGAGTCACTCGAACCGCTCGGACTCACCCCGCGCGAAGCCGAAATCCTCCTCTGGGTTTCCCGCGGCAAAACGAATCCCGAAATCGCCACGATCCTCGGCATCGGACTCACCACGGTGAAAAAGCACCTCGAGTCCACCTTCGCGAAACTCGGCGTCGAAAACCGCACCGCCGCCGCCGCCCTCGCTCTCGAAAAACTGGGGTAGGGCGACGCGTCCCCGCCGAGCCGCCCGTCGCTCGCCGGTTCACCGCCCGCCCACCACCTTCGCCGGCGCCTGCACCTTCAGCTGGAAATTTCCATACTGCACCGGTTCGCCTGGCACCGCCGCGACATACGTCCCGCGAAAATCCTTCGCATTCACCGCCCCGCGAAACGCGATCCGAAATCCTTCCTGCATTTCGCCGCTAAA
Source organism: Verrucomicrobiota bacterium (assembly GCA_023391285.1). GTDB lineage: Bacteria > Verrucomicrobiota > Verrucomicrobiia > Opitutales > Opitutaceae > Opitutus. The sequence goes on along the minus strand of JAEWBF010000133.1, from coordinate 6,924 downwards.
CTCGCACCACGCCCCGAGCATCCGCCCTTCCACTTTTCCCGTCCCGGCCAGCGGCGGCTCCGTCTTCATCTCTCCCGTCACTTTTTCTCCTTCGACCGTCAGCACGACCAACACGTTCGCCGTCACGTCATCGCCGGTCGTGTTCGTCACGGGCCCATGCATCACCAGCGTGCGCGTCTCCGCCGCAGCCAACGCCGCCGCCCACACCATCAGCAAAATCGCCGCGCCCGTTTTCATCGCGAAATCATCGCCGTCTTTTTCAGACCTTTGGCCGCCGCGTCTTCCTTCGCCTTCATCTTGTTCACTTCGTTTTGCACCTTCCGCATCAAAAACCCCCAGGTGCCTTTCGATCCCACCACCGCCTTCGCCAGCAAATCATACAACGGCCCCGTGTCCGGCTCTCCCGCCTTGCCGCCCAGCACAAAGGTTTCCTTCAACCCCCGATAACCGTCCGACCGCGGCTTCTTCTCGATCAAGCTCATCCCGCCAAGAATCACCGCCATCTCGTCCTTCGCCGCCAGGTCGATCGACAACTCCAGCGGCCGGTTCATCAGAGGCTCGCCGTCCACCGCCGGTATCCGGCCTTTGGCTACAAGCTTCGCCTGCGGCGACTCGATCCGCAGCTCCTTCAACGCCACTTCGCCGCCCTCCGTCCGCTCTCCCGAGATCCGAATCTCGTCCACCGGCATTTCCGCAAATTTCTTCAACAGCCGCCCCAGCGCCCGCAGTTCCGGCGACAACAAGATCGTCCCGCCAAACACCGCCGCCGTCGCCGCCAGTTCCTGCTTCGGCACTTTCAACCGCACCACGCCTTCGCGTCCTTCCACCGTAAACTCCCCGGCCGTCCGTTCGATCAACTCCGGCAGCGCATTGCCGCGACTCCGCACCGTCGAGCGCACGTCGATCTTCGCTTCCACCGACGACAGTTCTTCCGGAAACACCGTCTGCACCACGCGCGACGAATCGAACTGCTCGATCCGAAATTCGCCCGTTAACGTATGGTCCGCCTCCTTGTCCTCCGGCCGATAATCGATCCGCACCTTCCCGCCCCAACGCCCCGCGAACATCGATCCGCGCAGATCCTTCAGCTCCACTTCGCGATCGCGCAGCTCCAAGCGCCCGCGCAAATCGTCGATCCGATACGGGCCCGACTGCACCGCGCCGAGTTCTAAATCGAAGTGCCCGCGCACCACCGACCAAAACGGCACGCCCCACTGCTCATACTTCCTCGCCGCGCCTCCGCTCCCGCTCTTCCACTCCGCCTCCGCCGCGACCGCCGTCTCCCTGTTCGCCGGCTGAAACACCTTCGCCCACTCGAGCGCCTCACCCGCGTCGAAAAACCGGCTCCGGAATCCCGACGCCACGTGCAGCATCGCGTCCTTCGGATTCAGATGCACCTCGAAGCGCGCATCCGTCATGCGCGGCTGCGTCTCCATCGAAACAGTGACGTCCCCGAAAAATCCGTCCGTCGGCGACACCTTCCCATGCGACCCCACTTCCACCGCCGGAAGCACCCGCGTCCCATCCGCCGCCCGCACCCCTTCGATTCTTGTCCAAAACTCGATCGGCGCCTTCCCCAACAAATCTCCATTCACGCGCGTCACCACCGTCCCGCCTCCCGGCACGCCGCTCGCCTTCACCGCCGGCACGCCCGCCAGCGCCGACAAATCCACCCGCGTCGTGAACTCCACGCCGCTCGGCAACACCGTCTGATCGTTCCCCAAAAACCGCACCGCACCGTCCACGTCGACCGCCCGCTTCCCCGCGACCTCCAGCGCGCCGTTCGTTAGGTGCGCATGCCCCTGCATCACCAGCATGAACTCCGGCACGGGAATACAAATCAGCGTGAGGTCCAGCCCCGGGAAAAACGAAAACGCCGCCTCGCGCACTAACTCGCCCGTGTCACTCCGCACCGACAGCCCGCGCACGCTCACCGGCTTCAACGGCCGCACCAGAAACTTCGTCATCTTGCCCGTCAGCGCGAACTCGCACGGCTCCAGCACACCGTCCAGTTCCATCGGCGCGATCCACGGCTTCGCCCACGCCAGAGGCATTTCACCCACGCTCACCCGCAACGGCTCCAGCGTTGCCAGCACCGCCGTCCCGCTGTTCGCCAGTCCAAACACAAACGGCTCCGGCGCCACCACGGCCGCAAGTTCCCGCTCCGCATTCCTCACGCGCAACTCGAACTCATCCATCGCCACCAGCGTGTCCGTTTCGTTGTGCGCCTTCGCCTTCAACGCCGCCGTCACCACCCCAAATGTCCCTTCGCTCCCCGGCAACGATGGCAGTTCCGCGTTCAACTCCACCTCCACCGTCGCGCGCTTCTCCGCGATCTGCGCCGACACCGCCACGTCCCCCGTCACCCGATTTTCCCGCGCATCCAAACCGTCGATACGCGACACCTTTGCTTCAATCCGATTCTCCGCAAATTCCACGCCCGGCGAAAACGTCACCCGGCCTTCGATCATCTCCCGCCCGCCCACCGCCAGCTTCGCCCCCGACACTTCCCAGGGCACGACCGTCCGCAGCGAAAGCTTCCCTCCTTCCGCGACGCTCACGACGGATTCACCGCGCGCCAGCGCTCCATCCACCACCGCATCGCTCAACCACTGCGACACCCACCCCAGCGCCAAATCGTCGAACTTCAACCGCAACAAATCCCGCGCCTCCTCCACCGCCGGCACGTTCAACTTCTCCACATCCACCGCCACCGACCGCAACAGCTTCACTTCGATCGGCCGCGTTTCGCGGTCCTCCTCGCGTCCTTCAAACTCCAGCGTGCGGAGTTCCAGCACATCGCCCGTCATCGTCGCCACCCAACGCCCCGCCACGGCAAACGGCACCGTCGGCACGATCCCGCTCATCTCGCCTTCGAGCCCGATCGCTTCCGTGTCGAAATCATACGTCACTCCCGCCCGCCCGCTCATCCGCTCGCCTTGCGCCGACACCGCTGAGAAATCCGGCACATCCACGCGCACGCCCGCACTCGTCAGCTCCAGCCGCGGACTCAACGAAAATGTCCCCGCCGGCAGCGGCAGCCCTCTGAACACCACCGGCTCCACCACGCACGGGCGCTCCGCCGTCATCACAATCCGCTCCGCGCGATCCTCCAGCGCCACCGCCCACTCGCCGCCAAACTCCGCCGGCTCCAATTCCACCTCGGCCGCCACCAGCCATGGATTCGCCCACGTCACGGGAAACTTCTCCAACTTCACCGTAGCCACGCGCGTATCCGGAATTCCCATCAAATCCACCGGCCCGTCCAACGTCACTCGCACCTCCGGCGCCTCGCCGCTTTCCCCGCGCTCACCCCGCATCGCCAACCCGAAATTTTCCAATACCACCGCCGCACCACGCCGCACGACTTCCGCATCGAATCGCCCGTTGAACGCCCCCACGACCTCGAGCTCCGGCATCAATCGCCCAAAGTCCTCCGCCACCACCTCGCCGCCCAACGTCGCCGTCACTTCGCCGCTGTTCGCGTCCAGCGAAAATACCGCCTCCGCGTCCGTCGTCACCCGCGGCATCGGTTCGCCCAACACTCCCGACGCCAACATCCCATCTTTCACGCTCAGCCCCGCCCGCCCCGCCAACATTCCCAACGCCCCATCCAGCGCCGCCTTCAACTCCGCCGACACCGCCGCGCCCAACTCCATCCGCCCGCTGTAGTCCTCGCCTTTTTCCGACGCCGACACCGCCAGCGAAAACGTCCCCGCTGGCAATTCCAGCTCCCCATACTTCGGCAGCTCCAAACTTCCGCTCACTTCGATGCGCGCCACCCCATGCGTCGTCGTTTGCGTCAACCGCACCGTGCCCGAACTTCGCACCTTGTTGTCCGGCCCGAGCGGCAGCAGCGCCGAATTCACTGCGATTTCATACGAAAACTCTCCCGGCGTCGTCGCCGACAACCCGCCGCCTTCGATGCGAAACGTCCCCACCACCATCGCCGCCTCCCCATCGCGCACCGCGATCTCACCTTCGAGTTTCACCTCGTCGACCATCCACGGCAGCGGCGACTGCAACAAACTCAGCACCCCCGTGAACGGCGCCGACTCGCTCGCCGTCAGCTCCGCCGGCGTGATCGTCACGCGCACTTTCTGCGCCTCCACGCGCTCGATCTGAAGTTCGCGTTTGGTCAACAACCGCCCGGGCGCGATCCGCACGATCAACGGCTCCACCTGCGCCACCACGCCGGGCATCGAGAATTCCAATCCCCGCGCCTCGACGCCCGTCGGAGCCGCGCCAAACCGTTCAAAACTCACCCGCCACCCCGGCTGCATCCCCACCGCCTTCCGCAACACCCATCCCTGCACCGGCGGCGCAAACAAAAGCCCCACCACCAACGCTCCACCCGCGACACATCCCGCGAGGAAAATCCCCATTTTCCGCGCCCGCCTTTTCCGCGGCCCGCGCCTGTTCTGTGAAGCTGGAACGCTCACCCGCGCGAAGCTGCCCATTCGCCGCCCGCCGCCAAGCGCAAACCCACCGGGTAGGGCGAGGCAGCCCGCCCCGACTTGCCGGGGTCCCCGCCGACCCGCTCAACGCCTCACGCTTCCAACAACCGCTCGCACACCTGCATCAACCGGTCCCGCAACGGCTCCCCGCGCACCGAAAACTCCCGCTGCCGCCGCTCATACTCCGCCCGCCCCGCCGGCGTCTCGATCGCGATAGGTTCAAAACCCAGCGCCCGCAGATCATACGGACTCGCCCGCATATCCATTTCCCGGATATCGCGCGCCAGCTCGAAACAATCCGCGATCAACTCGCTGGGCGTCCACGGCGCCAGTTTGAACGCCCATTTATAAAGATCCATGTTCGCGTGCAGACACCCGCGCTGCTCGTTCCGCAACATCCCTTCGCGCGTCAGCTCCGCCCGATTCAACGGCCGCGCCGGATCCGTGAAAAACCGATACGCATCGAAATGCGAGCAGCACACCGCGCTGCCTTCCACGATCCGCGCCAGCTCCTCCGGCGGAAACCGCAGCGGCCACGCATTGTGCCGCACCTGCTCCGGCGTCTGCCGATACACCATCGCCCATTCGTGCAGTCCGAAACACCCGAAGAACGCCGGCCGCTCCCGCATCGCCACCAATAGCTCCCGCAACCACCGCACAAATGCCTTCCGTTTCTCCGGCAACGCGCCCACCGCCACACCGCCGTCCACCTCCCGATACTCCTCCCAACGCAAAAACTCTCGCGCGCCGTCACTCGCCAGCACCACATCCGGCCCCGGATGCCAGCGCCGCAACCAAGCCGGCCGAAACGCATAATAGCTGAACAAGAAATCATACACCGGATGCTTCTCTCCCCGCGCCGCCCGCTCCTGATGCGGATCCGTCCAACCCCGCACCCGCGCCTCATGCGCCGCGCGCCGCCCTCGCCACTCCGCCTCCCCCAAAACCACTCTCTCCACCACGTTCATCTCAGTCCTTTTTGCGCCTTCTGCGCCTCTTTGCGGCCATTCCTAATTCACCTTCCCCCGCTGCCGCACCGCCTCGAACAACGTGATGATCGTCGCCATCGCCACATTCAACGAATCCGCCTGCCCCGCCATCGGTATCCGCACCGGCACGTCACATTCCTTCAGCCAAAACTCGCTCAATCCATACTGTTCGCTGCCCATCACCACCGCGAGCGCTCCGCGCAAATCGACCTCCGAGTAAATCCTCTCCGCCGCCGGCGTCGTCGCCACCGTCTGGATACGCCGTTCCTTCAACCACGCCAGCACCCGCGCACTTTCCTCCACCACCAATGGCACGGAAAACAGCACGCCCGTCGACGCCCGCACGACATTCGGATTGAAGATATCCGTCACCGGATCGCACACGATCACCGCATCGCACCCCGCCGCATCCGCGCTCCGCAAGATCGTCCCCAGATTCCCCGGCTTCTCGATCGCCTCCACCACCAGCAAAAACGGCGCCTGTAGGGCGGGGTCTCCCGACCCCGCCGCCTTCCGCTCCAAAATCTCCCCCAAATCCCTCAACTCCCGCTTCCACTGCGGCGCCACCGCCAGCAACCCATCCGGCCGCTCGCGATACGCCACCTTGGCGAACGCCTCCTTCGACAACTCCACCGCCTGCGCCCCCGCCGCCCGCGCCTGCTCGATCAACGCCGGCTCGTTTTCCCCCAGGAACCACTCGCTCGAAAAATACAGCTCCTTCAACGTCACCCCTTTCTCCAGCGCCCGTCGAATCTCCCGATAGCCCTCCACCAGAAACACGCCCGCCTCATCACGCGGACGCCGGTCGCGCAGCTTCACCAGCTGCTTCACGCGCGGATTTTGAAGACTGGAAATCTTTTCGATCACGTCCGCAGGAGGAGACCACGAAACACACGAAACACACGAAAGAAAACCGGCTCGTTTACCCCGCGTTCGTGTATTTCGTGTGCTTCGTGGTTAAGAAAAAGAAGAAATTCAACGACCAGCCCTTCGCGTATCACCAGGAGATCGAACTCGAGATCACCACGCTGACGAATCTCGGCTCCGGCCTCGGCCGCGTCCCGCTGCCCAACTCTCAACTCTCATCTCTCAACTCTCAACCAACGACCCATCCGCCGTCCGGCGGATGGGTCGTCATGGTCCCTTTCACTCTCCCCGGCGAACGCGTCCGCGCCCGCGTCTTTCGCAACCACAAGAATTTCTCCGAGGCCGACCTCCTCTCCGTCCTCACGCCGTCACCCCACCGCGTTGAACCCGGCTGCCCGCTCTTCGGCCGCTGCGGCGGCTGCCAGTATCAACATCTCGACTACGCCCAACAACTTCACTGGAAACGCCAGCAAGTCGCCGAACTCCTCCAACACATGGCCGGCGTCTCCTTCGACGTCGCCCCCGTGATCGCCTCCCCCCGCGCCTACGCTTACCGCTCGAAAATCACCCCTCACTTCAACCCAGGTAGGGCGAGGCCTCCGGCCGAGCCG
>JAEWBF010000117.1 GCA_023391285.1 Verrucomicrobiota bacterium | reverse complement strand
GTGTAGAGATCGGTTGCGTCGACGTGAACGGACAGGATCTCGGGATCGACTTCGTGCAGGGCGCGGACGGTTTCGACGATGCCGCGACTGACGCCGAGCATGACCATGACGAAGCTGCGCCAGCTCTTCCCGAAAGGCGGCCACCAGCCAATGCGGCCGCAATACCAGGCGGTGATGCGCGGTTCGTTGAGTGGCGTGTAAGCGTGGATGCGGCCGCGGAAGCGTTGCGCGACACGAGCGGAATATTCAGCGACGTGGCGCGGGTAGTCGGAATTTAGATACGCACCATCGATCCAAGCGGGCAGCCCGTAGTGAACCAGATCGACGATCGGAGCGATGCCGCGGGAAAGCATGTAGTCGAGCGGACGATCGGCCCATTGCCAGTCCCAGACGCCGGGCTGAGGGTTGATCCGATGCCACGGAATCCCGTAGCGCGCCGCCTGCACGCCCAGTTCGGCCATGAGGTCGATGTCGTCGCGCCAGTGGTGATAATGGCCGGTCAGCTCGTATTCGTCGAGGGTTCGGCCCGTCTTGGGATGCGGCGCAGTGATGAAGGTGTCCTCGATGCCCGTGCACCAGAGGAACTTGTTTGCGGAGACGAAGTCGCCAAAGCGCGATTGACGAAGGTCCACCATGGCAGTCGGCAGACCGGCGAGGGCGAGGGGAGTTCTGCGGGAATTACCGGAGAGTGGGGCGGAGGCTTGCCCCATGGGGCGAGACCTCGCGCAATCAAGGCAGGGCTAATCGCGCACGTGAGGGCGGATGAGTGGACGAGCGTTCGGGTTGGTGACCGGCGCAGTTAAACGTTCACGTTTGCTCCCACTCGATCAAAAGCGTCGGACAGATGGGATAGCGGCCGCAGTCGAAATCGTAAACAGTCATTCCCCCATGCGGGGCGGCGGCGGCGGGAACGGCGCAACGGAGGCGGATGGTGCCGTTGCGGCTGGCGGTGGCCGCGACTTGGGCGAGAAGATCGCCTTCGAGAGCGGTGCGCATCAGGTAACCATAGGCTCCGCGACCGCCACGGAGATAGCTCAAGGCGCCGCGCGTGTCGTGAGGGTGATCGGGGAGCAGCGAGCGGTGAACGGGAAGATCGTTCAGGAGGAGTTCGAAGTAGGTCCCATAGCGATGAGTGTCGGTTTGAGGCGTGTCGCGCCGGCGGGCGGATACTTCGCAGAGGATGCGAACGCGTTTGGCCTGGCCGAGGAGCGGGAGCACCTCGTCGATGAATTCCCATTCAAAGAAGCCATGGCCGTAACCGAAACAGGAGCCGGCGCTGCCGGCTTCTTCGCGCGTGCTATGGCCGGCGCTCCATTCGGCATCGATCCAGTCGGTGACGCGTCGCCGGAGGATGAGCATGTTGCCGAGGTCTTCGCGCTCGGGCAGCGCGCCATCGGAGATGAAGTGTTGGAGGTAATTGCCCGCGACGGTTTGGCCGTCGGGGAGAACGGCGGCGACGGCGAGCGTGCAGAGCATGGGCTGGTTCGGCGCGGTCAGCGTGATCCGACGCGCGAGTTCGACCCGGTGGTGTGTAAAAGGAATCCGAGCGCGACCGCGCTCGATCGACGGATGAGATGTCCCCAAAGTATCGATACCGGAATACAGCCAGTGGAGAGTGACGCCCTCGCAGCGGCGGCGGGAGAAATGGGACGACATGACTTCCACATCGATTGAACCGCCCGGACCGATCTTTTCGATCGGGGGTGCATTGATCGGAAGGACGTCTCCCTGGTTGATGATGGTGGGGAGATAGCCGAATTCCTTGCGGGTGCGATCGTAGTTGAGGAACCCGTTGTATTCCCACTCCACGTCCGTGAGCTCGGTATAAATGTAAGCGGAAAGCTGGCCGTGCCGACGGAGTTCATTGGTGAGAAAGCGAAACGACCAGCTGACGTCGCGGTCGCCATCGAGGGCGCCAACTCCGCCGTATTCGCTGTTGATGAGAGGAGCGTCTCCCTGCTGGAAGCCTTCGATGTAGTTGAAGCTCGAACCGCGGTGAGTTTTCGCGACGACGTTCTCGATGTGGGCTTTGGCCTTGTAGTAGTCGTCGAGATAGAAGTGCCAGGAGTTGATGTCCGTGTCGACGTGACCGTAGGCGGCGAGGTGTTCCCACACGACAACGCTCATGTCTTCGATGAGGCGTGTCGGATCCAAGGTCTTGGCGAGCTTCCACATCTCGTGAATCCATTGGAACGACGACGTGTTGATCAGCTTCTCCGCGGCTTTCTTCGCTTCCTCTTTCGAGGCGCGCGTGGAAGGCATGATGAACTTCATGAGTTCGGTTTGCCCGCCGAAGCCCCACGTTTCGTTGAAGATGCACCACGCGACGATGGACGGGTGGTTGAAGTCGCGACGGATGCCCAGCCGCATCATTTCCTCGAAGCGTTTCCGGCCGAGAGATGTGTCGCCACCCTCGCCGAAGTTGGGGAAATCCTGCATGAGCAGAATCCCGAGCGTGTCGGCGTAGTAGAGGAGGATCGGGTCATCCAACTTGATGTGGATGCGGAGGAAGTCGAAGCCCGCCTCACGGGCGAACGCGATGTCGTTCCGGAGCGTGCGCGCGTCGGTCGCGGTATAGACGCCGTCGGGATGGTAGGACTGATAGAGCGCGCCGCGGAGATAGATGGGCTTGTTGTTGAGCGAAAGCATCGCGGGGTGGTTTTCCGCGGTGGCAGGGACGGTGCCGAGTTTTCGCATGCCGAAATAGCTGCGGACCGAGTCGATCTGCATGTCCTCGTCGAGGATGCGAACGATGATGTGATACAGCTTCGGATCGCCGGGATCCCAGAGCGACACGGGGTAAACCTCGGCGTCTCCTTTGGCGACGGAGTCGACAGGCGGATCGAGGGTAACCCGGTGGGGCTGCGCTTCCGGAGGGATGATGTCCACCACGACGGTATGCCGGTCAGTGATAGTCGGACAGACTACCTCGAAATGAACGCGACCTTGGTCGATGTCGGTGGTGATGCGGAAATGGTCGATGTAGACCGCGGGTCTCGGTTCAACGAAGACGGTCTGCCAGATCCCGCTGGTGGGCGTATACCAGCCCCATTGTTTGCCGACGGGTTGCTCGCGGTTGTCCATCGGATCCTCGACGCGCAGCACGAGGGTGGCGCGGCGAAATTGTCCGTCGGACGCCGAAAGCGTATCAGTGATGTCGAACTCGAGCGGGACGTAACCGCCCTCGTGGCGGCCGCAATGTTGACCGTTGCTCCAACAGTCGGTGAAAAAATCGGCGGCGCCGATTGTGAGGATGACGCGTTTGTTGCGCCAATGATGGTTGTCCGGGATGGCGATGTGTCGCCGATACCAGCCGACCTCGTGCCGCTCGGCGATGCGGTGGTTCTCGCGCGTGACCTCGAGCGGTTTGAGGAAGACGCGCGTCGCGTAGTAGTTGTCGTTGCCGGCGGCGTCGCCCTCGCCCCAAGCGGCGAGCGATTCCCAGCAGAACGGCACAATGATCTGTTCGCGCCAGTCGGGGCCGGAGGCGGCGAACCATTGTTCGTCGAGGCCGCGGCGCTGCGGGTCGAAACGGAATTGCCAAGGACCATTGAGGTTCAACCAATCGGTGCCTTCGACGAGGCCGCGTTGGCGATCGGGGCGCGGGTATTCGGGACGAGGAATCGCGGAGCAGGGAAACATGATGACAATGCGCGGGCGGATGCGCGCGCGCTGGCTCACGCAGGCACGGTCAGCTTGACCGTGCTACGACGCAGAAGTTCACGCGGAAGCGAGAGCTTCGGCCCGAGTGGATTTCGCGAACTTCGTATAGAGGGTGAGCGCCTGGCCTACGACTTGGTCCATGTTGTAGTAGCGATAGGTGCCGAGGCGGCCGACGAAATGGACGTCGGGCGTTTCGTCTGCGAGCGCTTGGTAGCGCTTGTAGAGGGCGGCGTTATCGGCGCGGGGGATAGGATAATACGGGTCGCCCTCCGCGCGGGGGAATTCGTAAACGACGCTCGTGAGCGGATGTTCTTGTCCGGTGAGGTATTTGAACTCGGTGACGCGAGTGTAGGCGTATTCGTTCGGATAATTCACCACTGGCGCAGCTTGGAAGACGGGCTTGTGATGGGTCTCGTGTTTGAACTCGAGACAGCGATAGGGGAGCGGGCCGAAGCGATAATCGAAATATTCGTCGATGGGACCGGTGAAAATCAGCTGGTCGAACGCGACCTCGTCGCGAACTTCGCGGTAGTCGGCGTTAAGCATGATCTTGATGTTCGGGTGATCGAGCATGTTGCCGAACATATGAGTGAAACCGCGCGCGGGCATCGCTTGATACGCGTCGGTGAAATAACGGTCATCGCGATTGAAGCGAACGGGCACGCGGGCGGTGACCTGCGCATCGAGTTCGGAGGGATCGAGGCCCCACTGCTTGCGCGTGTAGTTGCGGAAGAACTTCTCGTAGAGCTCGCGGCCGACGCCATTCACGACGACGTCTTCGGAGGTGAGGATGCGCTCCTTCTTTTCGGCGACCGAGGCGAGATATTCCTTCATGCCGTCGGGCGTGAGATTGAGGCCGTAAAGCTCGTTGACCGTATCGAGATTGATCGGGATCGGCAGGAGGCGTCCGTCGACCATCGCGCGAACGCGATGCTGATACTGGCGCCACTCGGTGAACCGCGAGAGGTAGTTGAAGATCTCGGCGGAGTTGGTGTGAAAGATGTGCGGCCCGTATTTGTGAATCAGAATGCCATGTTGATCATGGCAATCGTAGGCGTTGCCCCCGATGTGGGGGCGACGATCAATCAGGAGCACTTTCTTGTTCTGTCCGCGGGCGAGTCTTTCGGCGAGAACGCTGCCGGCGAAGCCGGCACCGACGATAAGGTAATCAAACATACGCGGTTTGGTTGCCGACGAAGGGGACGACTGCGGCAGGTTCGGAGGACGAGGATGTTTCGCGACGCTCCGCGAAGGCTGCGGCCATGTGGGCTTCCATTTTTTCGACGTTGGCCTCCCAGGTGTTCTCGGCGGCGAGGCGAAGGCCGCGAGCGATGCGCGTCTGCGAAGGCGATTCGATTTCGCGACGGCAGAGAGAAATGAATTGTTCGTGGGACTTTGCGACGCGCGCGACGCTGCTGAAGTTCGATTTCACTTCATCGAGCGCGGTGGAGACCACGGGCCGGCCCGCGGCCATGTATTCGAGCGCCTTGGTGGGGTTGATGTATTCCGTCGCCTCGTTCAGCGCGAACGGCATGAGCGCGACGGAGAAGCCTTTGGTGAAGGCGGGCAGGTCCGCATAGGGACGGCCGCCGAGCCAGTGGAGATTCCGACGTTGCGGGAACTGAGCGGGGTCGACCTTGCAGAAAGGACCGATCATCACGACATGCCAATTGGGATCCGCGTCGGCGAGAGCGGCGAGAAGATCGTAGTCGATGCGCTCGTCGACGACGCCGAAGTAACCGAGGACGGGTCCGCCCAATTCGGCGATTTCGACGGGCACGGTGGTTTCGTTCGAGAGTGCGGCGCCGAAATGGCGGGTATCGACGCCGGTGCCGTAGAAATGGGAATTGGAGTTATAGCGAAGACGGCGATCGCGCATCTTCCGACCTCCGCAGAAAACCACGTCGGCGACCTGGAGCAGATCGCGCTCGCGTTCGAGCAACGCAGGTGGAGCGCCTTTGAACTGTGAAAGTTCGTCCATGCAGTCGTAGACGATGAGCGACTCGTCGAGATGGCCGGCGAAAGCCGTGACCGCCATGGGGTCGTTGAACCAGAGAATGGCATCGTCGAACTGGCCCTGCAGATCGCTGGAGAGCGTGCGCTGCAGCGCGCGTCGACGTTCGCGATCGATGAATTTTCCGTCGGACCAGCGCGACGCGGGAAGATGCATGGCGCAGAGGGTGACGTTGGGATGACCCTCGGCGGGGCGAAGTTCGACGCGCGTCGCCGGCACATCGCTGCAATACGTTTCGACGAAGAGCACGCGGTGCGAGCGCGCGAAGCGGGAAAGGTATTGCTGAGGCCGCTGCCAGACCCAATTCCAGCTCAAGTGGCACAGCGCGATGATGGGCGCGGTCTGCGCGAGAGCGGATTGCGGCCACGCCGACCGCGAATCGATCGCGCAGCGCATCGCGCGTCGCTGCGAGCCGTCCGAGAGAGCGGGAAGAGTAGAAAAGGGAATCGAGGAAGAATGTGGTGATGACATAAATTTCGCGGACAGCGCGGAAGCATTGTATGCGGCGCCAGCGATTTGTTCGGCCGGCGCAGCGTCGAGGCGTGCGGAAGCGACAAGCCATGATCATGCCATGGCCTGCGCAGTGCATAAGTGCCGAGAAATCAGCGATGGGCTTTTTTCGCGACGCGACTCCGCGCGGCGAGCGGCGTGCAATTTGCCGTCAGCGCGCGAACGGATCGGGCAAATGACAAAACTGTCAGGAGGCGCGTTTCGCGATAGGGGAAATTCGGATACACGCGAAACGGCGCAAGTTTTCGTGTGGTTGAAGCGGAGCGCGGCCGATTACGGGAACAGTCCGCGGGCGGATTTGGCTTCGGCGACGCGTTGAATGCCGAGCGTCAACGCCGCGAGGCGACGACTGAACTTGAATTTGCGCTGCTGGTAGTCGACGGACTCTTTCGCGCGATCGAGGATGGCAAAGAGCTTCGAAAGCACCTCGTCGCGGGTCCAATAGAAGTTCTGCAGATTCTGCAGCCATTCGAAATAGGAGACGATGACCCCGCCGGAATTGCAGAGCACGTCGGGGATCAGCTCGATGTCGTCGCGCTGTTCGAGGATGCGATCGGCGCCGTTGGTGGTGGGACCGTTGGCGCCCTCGGAGAGGATGCGGCAGCGAAGGCGGGCGGCGTTATCAGCGGTGATGACGCGTTCGAGTGCGCAAGGTGCGAGGACGGTGCACTCGAGTTCGAGGAGTTGCTCATTGGTGATGGCATCGCCGCCGTCGAAATCGCGGAGCGTTCCTTCGGAGCGGATGTAGGCGAGCGCTTTGGGGACATCGAGGCCGCGGGCGTTGTAGATGCCGCCGGTGTAGTCGGAAATGCCGATGATGCGGACGCCGTAGTTTTGGAGGGCGAGCGCGGCTTCGCTGCCGACGTTACCAAAACCCTGCACGACGGCGGTGGCGTTGTTGGGCGCGATGTTAAGGTCTTCGAGATAACGCTTCGCGAGGTAAGCGACGCCGGCGCCGGTCGCCTCGCGTCGGCCCTGGGAGCCGCCGAGCGAAAGAGGTTTGCCGGTGACGATCGCGGGAGAGTTTTGGCCGACGTGATTGGAATATGTGTCCATCATCCAACCCATGACCTTCTCGTTCGTGCCCATGTCGGGCGCCGGCACGTCGACCTGAGGACCGATGAAGGAAGCGATCTCCTGCATGTAGCGACGGGAGAGACGCTCGAGTTCGGCTTCGGAGAGTTGACGCGGATCGACGATCACGCCGCCCTTGGCGCCGCCGTAGGGGAGGCCGACGAGGGAGCATTTCCAACTCATCCACATCGCGAGCGCGGCGACTTCGCCGATCGTGACGTTAAGCGAAAACCGGATGCCGCCTTTCGATGGGCCGGTGGAGAGGTTGTGTTGAACGCGATAGCCCTCGAAAACGGTGATGCTGCCGTCGTCGCGGCGAATCGGCAGCGCGACGGCGAGGCAGCGGCGCGGGTATTTGGTGCGGTCGCGGAGGTTTTCCGGGAGATTGATGGCGTCGGCCGCCTTGTCGAACTGGCGGCAAGCCATCTTGAAGACGTCGGATTCGTAGAGACTCGAAACGATGACTTTGGACATGGCGGCGAGAACGGAGCGCGGCGAAGACAGACGCGCGCTTCGCGGGAACTTAGGGCGGCGGGAAAGGTTTAGCAATGGTGACAAGCCATCGACTCATGTTCGCGCTGACATTTCATCGATCGATTCTTCGCGTGGCGTCGCTCGCGCCAGCGGTGGTTCTGGGCGGTGGGATCGTGGTGATGGCGCTGGGTGGGTGGCTGCTCGCGAGCGATCGCGCGAAGATGAAGGAAGAGCAAGGAGCGCGAATGCAGCGGGCGGTCCTCGACGAAAAGATCGCCAGCGCGCGGCACAAAATCGAACAGCTCGAGGTGGAGCTGCCGCCGGAGCAGGAACGGGCGTTGCGCTCGGAGAAGCTGATCGGCGAGTTGAAAGGCCTGACGAGCACCTGGAGCTGGTTTGGCGGAAACCGTGAGCAGCAGCGGTTGAATCGGGAGCGGCTGGCCAAAGTGGAAGCGATGCACGTCGAGGCGGTGGCGAAAGCGTCGACGTTGCAGCAGGAATTGCAGCGGCTGCGTTGGGAGGCGGAGAGATTGGAGGCCGAGCGCACGGAGATCGAGGCGGTGGTGCAGGCGGAGGAGGAGCGACGAGGAAGCGTGTGGTATCGCGGGCGCGAGGCGTGGCTGTTCGTGCGCGGCTGGATGGTGGTCGCAGCGGGGTTGTATTTGGCCGGCACGGTGTTGGTGCAGGCGGGCACGCGCCGGTGGCGTTCGCGGCGGGCGGCGGCGGTGTGAGTTGAAAAGGCCGGGTTGAAAACGCGCCTTACCCGCAGCAGGGTGCGAGCTGCATGCTTTTCAAGCTCAACGCCGACTACCAGCCCACGGGAGATCAGCCTCAGGCGATCGAGAAACTCGTCGCGTCGATTCGGGCAGAGAATAAGTATCAGACGCTGCTGGGCGTCACGGGCTCGGGTAAGACCTTCACGATGGCGAACGTGATCGCGCAGTGCGAGCGGCCGACGTTGATCATTTCGCACAACAAGACCCTCGCGGCGCAGCTTTACTCGGAGTTCAAGAACTTCTTCCCGGAGAACGCGGTCGAGTATTTTGTCAGCTACTACGATTACTATCAGCCCGAGGCCTACATCGCTTCGAGCGACACCTACATCGAGAAAGATTCCTCGATCAACGAAGAGATCGAGCGGCTGCGGATGGCGACGACGAGTTCGTTGGTGTCGCGGCGCGACGTCATCGTGGTGGCGAGTGTGTCGTGCATTTACGGATTGGGTTCGCCGCAGGAGTTTACGGAGCTGCGCATTCCGATTCAGCGCG
Source organism: Verrucomicrobiota bacterium (assembly GCA_023391285.1). Classification (GTDB taxonomy): domain Bacteria; phylum Verrucomicrobiota; class Verrucomicrobiia; order Opitutales; family Opitutaceae; genus Opitutus. Next base: position 66,164 of record JAEWBF010000117.1, on the reverse strand, counting down.
GCGCGCAGCTCGGGCGGAATCGATTCCTGGAGCGGCTGGTGGACAATATCTACGATCGCAACGACTACGATTTGAAGCGCGGGACGTTTCGCGTGCGCGGCGACGTGGTGGACGTGATGCCGGCGTATCTCGAACACGGGCTGCGGGTGGAGTTTTTCGGCGACGAAGTGGAAGGAATCAGCGAGTTCGATCCAACGACGGGGCAGGTGCTGCGCACGCTGAACCAGTTCGATTTATATCCGGCGAACCAATACGTGACGTCGCGAGGGAAACTGGATCCGGCGATTCGCGCGATCAAGGCGGAGCTGGAGGAGCGCGTCGCGTATTTCGAGCAGAAGGGACTTTATCTCGAAGCGCAGCGGATCCGGATGCGGACGAACTACGATTTGGAGATGCTGCAGGAGATGGGATTCTGCAATGGCATCGAGAACTACTCGCGGCATTTGACCGGGAGAAAACCCGGCGAGCGGCCGTTTTGCCTGATCGATTTCTTCCCGAAGGATTTTTTGCTGATGATCGACGAAAGCCACGCGACGGTGCCGCAGATTGGCGGGATGTCGAATGGCGATCGGGCCCGGAAAGAGAACCTGGTGAATTTCGGATTTCGGCTGCCGTCGGCGCTGGATAATCGCCCGCAGACGTTCGAAGAGTTCGAGCAGATCACGGGGCAGACGCTGTATGTTTCGGCGACGCCGGCGGAATTCGAATTGAAGCGTTCCGCGGTGATCGCGGAGCAATTGGTGCGACCGACGGGTTTGCTCGATCCGGAGATTTCGATTCGAACGACGAAGAACCAGGTCGAGAATCTGATTGGCGAGATCAAGGCGGCGACTGCAGCGGGCGAGCGTGTGTTGGTGACGACGTTGACGAAACGGTTGTCGGAGGACCTGACGAGTTATCTGCGGGACGCGAAGATTCGCGTGGAGTATTTGCACTCGGACATCGATGCGATCGAGCGGGTGGAGATTTTGCGGAATCTGCGATTGGGGAATTTCGATGTGTTGATCGGAATCAACCTCCTGCGCGAGGGGCTCGATCTGCCGGAAGTGGCGCTGGTGGCGATTCTAGATGCGGACAAGGAAGGATTCCTGCGCAGCGAGACGAGTTTGGTGCAAACGGCGGGGCGGGCGGCGCGGCACGAAAAGGGACGCGTGATTTTTTATGCCGACAACATCACCGAATCGATCCGGCGCACGGTGGAAACGGTGAAGTATCGGCGGGAGAAGCAGCTCGCTTACAATGTTGAACACGGGATCACGCCGCGGAGTGTGAAACGCGCGGCGCAGTCGAGTTTGCACGTTTACGACGGCACGGGCGAACATGAGGAGTCGGTGGTGGCGGAAGCCTCGGATGACGTGGCTGCGGTGATCGCGGAGTTGGAAGACGAGATGCAGGAGGCGGCAGGGCGCTTGGAATTCGAACGCGCCGCAATTCTGCGAGACCAGATCAATGCCCTGAAAACGGGCGACTATCGGAAGCCGGTGAAGAAGACGACGGCGGGATATGGTGGAGGCGCGCGGAAGAAGGCGGCGGCGGTGCGAGGGAAGCGGCGGTGAACTCGAGCGGCGCGGTGATGGTTGCGCGTGGGCGCGACTAAGCGCGGTGAGGGCACCGCGCCTCCATGAGCGAATCAGGACTTTGATTTCGCTTTCCGCGAGCGGCGGTAGAGGAGAAAGGCGAGAGAAGCACCGGTCAGGATCGCGCCGTAAGTGGAAGGCTCGGGGATCGGACGGATTTCCCAGTTGGTGAACCCGTCATAGTCGTAGTTGATCCAAGTGGTGTGGCTGCCGTCGGGGGACTGCGGATCGCCTTCGAAGTGGACCTGGTTTTCGGGGTGAGTGCCGATCTGGTTGAAAAGGGCAAGGGTGCCGCTGCCGTTGTTTTGGCGGAAATCGGCGTTGGCGAAGAGGAAGTCGACCTCGCTGGTCCAGTTGCGGATGAGGAGGGTCTTGCCAGCGGCGATGTAGATGTTGGTGGCGTTGAGGATGGAGTGCCCGGTGGCGCCGAAATCGAGGATGGTGTCGCCGGTGATGTTGAGGGTGCCGACGTTGATGAACGCTTCGGAGAGGAGGAGGGTGCCGCCGGTGAGTTCGAGGGTGTTGATGAAGAGCGCGTCGGTGGACGTGTTCAGAACACCGGAGCCGCCGGCGAACTCGAGCGTGCCGTTGGAGAGGCGGACGGTGCCGTCGAAGTTGAAGGCATCGGTGTTGGCGGTGGACGAGAAGGTGAAGGTGCCGGCGCCGACCTTGTCGAAGAGGCCTTGGCCGGAGAGGCGGCCGTCGAAGGTGTTGGCGGTGGTGTTGTTGACCTTGAGCACGGTGGCCGAGGCGATGCTGACGAGGCCCGTGCCTTCGAGGCGGCCGATCGTATTCGTATAATTGTTACCGCCGGAGAGGGCAAACGTGGCGCCGGACTGAACGGTGACGGCGTTGGTGTGAGCGCCGAGGCTGTTGTTGGCGGTGACTGCCAACGTGCCTTGGTTGACGTTGATCGCGCCCGTGAAGGTGTTGAGGCCGGAGAGGGTCAGGGTCCCTGAGCCGGTTTTATTGAGAGCGAGCGTGCCGGTGTGGAGGTCGGCGTAGGTCGGTTGGGGCCCGATATTGTCTTTGATGGAGCCGGTGATGTTGGTGTTGCCGGATCCGGTGACGGTGAGGGTTTGGGTCTGGCCAGAGCCGGCGGTCGAACCGATGCGGCCGCCGATGGAGAAGGTGCCGGCGGTGGTGTTGATCGTGGCGGAGTCGGAAAGCGTGATGGTGGCGTTGTTCCAGGTGTTGCTGCCGGCGAGGCTGTTGAGCGCGCCCTGGTTGTTGTAGCCGGAACCGGCGAGGGTGAGCGCTTCGTATTGGATGCCGAGGTTGCTGCTGGTGCCGTCGAGCTGGAGCGTGGCGCCGTTTTGGACGACGGTGCCGCTGGAGGCTGCGCCAACGGTATGTTGGCCAAGAGCGCCGCTGTGGCGGAGAGTGAGGGTGCCGCCTTGGACGGTGGTGAGGCCGTTGTAGCCGGAGGAGAGGCTGTCGGACGTGACGATCATGCGGCCGTCGCCGGTCTTGTTGTAGTCGCCGCCGAACAGCTTGGCGTTGACGAGGAGGGTGCTGCCGGAATCGACGGAGAAGATGCGAGTGGGACCGCCGCCGGAGTTTTGCATGCCGATGTTGCCGTCGATCGTAGAAGTGCCGGCAGTTTGGGCGGCGATGGTGCCGGTCATGTAGAGATTGCCGGTGCCGGTGGCGATGCGGCCGCCCTGGAGCGTGATGTTGGAGAGGGTTTCGTTGACGCTGCCGGTAGCGAGATCGAGGAGACCGTCGGACTTGATGGTGACGGCGGCGTTGTTGGCGATTTGCTCGATGTAGTAATTGCTGACGACGGCGGTATTGGCGGCGCCGATACCATCGCCGATCGTGAGGGAACCGAGGATGCCGGCGTTGGGGTGGTTGCCGGCGTCGACGAGCATGCGCAGCCAGCCGTTGTTCACGTTGGTGGCGCCGGTGTAGAAGTTTTGGGGGCCGGCGAGGGTGATGCTGTTTACGCCGGTGCCATGGCCGCCGTTGGTGAGGTTGATGTTGAGGCTGCCGGTGTCGCCGGTGCTTTTGCCCAGAGCGCTGCTGATGTAAACGTCGCCGGCGCCGATGAAGGTGAGGGCGTTGTTGTTGAGCTCGACCGCGGTCGGGGAAATTTGGACGTAGGGTCCGAGGAAGAGGGTGTTGTTGTTACCGCCCTGGTGATTCTGGATGGTGGTGTTGCCGGCGAGGGAGATGTTGCCGAGCCAGGTGTTGAGGCCGCCGAGATTTTGGAGGGCGCCACCGCCGTCGGCGCCGGTGCCGCTGAGGGAGATGTTGAGGAGCTGCTTGGTTTGCGTGGCGGGCGGAGCAAAGCTGGTGTTCTGGACGGCGAGGGTGGCGCCGTTGTTGACCGTGACGACGGTGGTGGGGACGACGACGCTGCTGTAGTTGCCGAGCGCTTTGAAGCCGCCTTCGGACGTGGTGCCGACGGCGAGGAGGGTGCCCTGGTCAACGATGACGCCGCCGGAGAAGGTGTTGTTGGAGCCGGAGAGAGCGAGCGTGCCGGCGCCGGTTTTCAAGAGGCTGCCCGTTCCGGTGATGTTGCTGCTGATCGCGAGATCGGTGCTGGCGTTGGACGAGTTGCCGATGTTGAACGTGCGTTGTCCGCTGCCGAGCGAGAGTGTGCCGTCGCCGGAGATGGTGGAACCGAGTGGGTTGTTGGTGGCGAGGTAGGTGACGTTGCCGCCCAGCGTAAGCGTGCTGCCCGAGCCGAGAGACACGTTGTTCGTCGACGTGGGGGTCGCGCCCGTGCCGCCGAAAGTGAGGGAATTGATCGTTTGGCTGGCGGACGGAGCGAGCGAGAACGTGGCAGTTGTCGCGGGCGTCGTGGCGTTGACGACGATGTCGGGGTTCGAGAGGACGTTTGTGCCGTTCAGCTGGAGCGTGCCGTTGTTGATGGTAGTCGCGCCGGTGTAGGTGTTGGCGTTGGTAAGGGTGAGCGTGCCGGAGCCAAGCTTGGTAAGCGCGCCCGATCCCGAGATTGTGCCGGAGAAACTCGTGGCGTCGGATCGATCGAAGGCGAGATTGGCATTGTTGACGATGCTGGTGCTGGCGATCGAGCCCGTCGTGCCGCCTGCTCCAATCTGGAGAGTGCCCGCGCTAATGGTGGTGGTGCCGGTGTAGGTGCTGGAGCCGGTCAAGGTGAGATTGCCTGAACCGACCTTGATCAGGTTGCCGGATCCGGAGATGACTCCGCCGAAAGCGGTGTTGGAGTTATCGGCGCCAACGGTCAGTGAGGCCGATCCCAGGGTGACATTGCCGCCCGTGGAACCACCACCGCTGAGAGAGCCAATGGATTGATTGAATCCATTGAGATCGAGGATAGCGCTGGAGACATTAGCGAGAGAGACGGCGGAGCCGGAGGAGAAGGCATTGGCGGCGCCGGCGCGGAGGATGCCGGCCTCGATCACGGTCGCAGCGGTGTAGGTGTTGGCACCGGAAAGTGTGACGACTCCGGAGCCGAGTTTTGTGAAGGTGCCAGCGCCAGTGATCGTGCCGCCGAAAGTGGAGGAACCGGAGCTGACGCCGAGGGCGAGACTACCGCCGCCGAGGGCGATCTGGCCACCGGATCCGGAGATCACGTTGAGGGTTTCGCTGTAGCCGTTGAGGTCGAGGCGACCGTCGCTGTTGAACGTGATAGACGGGGCGTGATCGACGATTTGGTTGTTGCCGGCGAGTTGAACGATCGCAGAGCCGGCGCCACCGCTTCCGTCGCCAATCGTGATGGCGCCGTGGCCGAGCGCGCTGATGCCGTCGGATTTTGCGAGAATCACGGTGCCTTCGTTGACGTTCGTAGCGCCGTAGGTGTTGGCAGCTCCACCGGAGAGCGTGAGAGTGCCGGCGCCGGTTTTGATCAACGTGCCGCTTCCGTTGATAACGCCGTTGGACGCGAAGTTTCCATTCCCGGCGAAAGTGACATTGGAGCCCAAGGAGAGTCCGCCGAGGGTGAGGGTTCCCGTCGCGGAGCCGACGGTGGTAGCACCGGCGAGGTTCAGGGTGGCGGCGAGCGTGTTGTTGCCGGAGATGTTGTAGATGGCGCCCACGCCCCCGTCGCCCGTCCCTTGAACGGAGAAGCTGCCTTCGGTAAGCGTAATGTCTCCTTGGAGAGCGAGAGTGGCGTTGTTGGCGATGACGTTGCCGGACGTAGATCCGCCGAGAGCGTTGGAACTGGCGGCGATGAGGGTGCCACCATCGATGTAGGTGATACCCGTGTAGGTATTGTTACCCGTGAGGGTGAGGTTGCCGGTGCCGGCTTTGCGGAATACGCCGTAACTGTCGGTGATCGTTCCGGAAAAAAAGGTATCCGCCGAGGTTGAGGTGGTGAACGTGCTGCCTCGAAGAGAGAGCGTGCCGGAGCCGGAGAGAGCGCCGACGGTCTCACTGTTCCCGCCCCAGTCGAATTGGAAGGTGCCGGCTGCTCCGATATTGAGGTTCGATCCGTCGGCGATGCGGTTACTGCCCGTGGTCTGGAGTATGCCGGCTTGGATGGCGGTGTCGCCAGTGTAGGTGTTCGATCCCGAGAGTGTAAGGGTTCCGCTGCCGGCTTTGATGACGCTGCCGGTTCCGGAAATCACGCCGGAGTAGGTGACGGCGTTCGAACGGTTGAAGACCAAGGCGGCGTTGTTGACGATGCTGGTGCTGGCGACGGAACCGGTGGTGCCGCCGGAGCCGATCTGCAAAGTGCCGCCGCTGATGGTCGTGGTGCCCGTGTAGGTGTTCGCGCCGGTCAACGTAAGGGTCCCGTTGCCAGCTTTGGTAACGCTGCCCGTCCCTGATACCACGCCCGCGTAGGTGAGGTCATTGGAACGATCGAAGGCCAACGCGGCATTGTTGACGATGCTGGTGCCGGCGATGGATCCGGTGGTGCCACCCGCGCCAATTTGCAGAGTGCCGCCGCTGATCGTAGTGGTGCCGGTGTAGGTGTTGGTGCCGGTGAGGGTGAGGGTGCCGTTGCCGCTTTTCGTGAGATTGCCTGCGCCGGTGCCACCGTTGGCGATGACGCCCGAAACGGTCGTGTTTCCAGTGCCGGCGATGGTAAGGGTGCGGGCGGTGTTGCTATTGGAGAGACTGATGTTCCCGAGCGTGGTGAGGCCGGAGTTGTTGATCGTAAGTGTGCGGTTGGCGGTATTGGTGAATGTGCCGGTGACGGTGAGATTGTCGCTGCCAGCGATGGTGCTGTTGGCGGAGAGGGTGAGGTTATTGGCAATGGAACGTGCGCCGCCGCTGGCCGAAAGGGTGCCGCCGTTGAGCGTCAATGTGCCGCTGCCTAGGGCATTGTTGTGGCCGATTCCCAGTGTCCCTGCCGTCAGGGTCGTGCCTCCCGTATAGGTGTTACTACTCGACAGGGTGAGGATTCCATTACCTGACTTGGTCAGCGAATAATTGCCGCCGAGCGCGGTGGCGATGTTTAGGCCTTTGCCAGCGGCAATGTTGAACGCCGAGTTGGCCGAGAGGGCGAGCGTGCCGGCACCGCTTGCCGTGATCGTCACCTGCCCGTTGTCGACCGTGGCGCCGGCGAAGGTCGTGGCGGCCGTCACATTTACGGTATAAGCGCCGGATCCCGCATTGAATCGAGCGAGACGCCCGTTCGTCCAATTGGCGCGTCCACCATTCCCGTTGCTTTGCGTATTCCACGTCGAGGAATTCCAACTGACGGTGCCGCTTCCGGAGCCAAGACCATTGCCCGATGCTGCGTCGAAATACAATGTGGTCTGAGCAAAGAGAGAGGAGCTGAGGTTCGAGAGAACGAAGGCACCCAGAACGCAGCAAAGGGCCTTGAGCACGATAGTCCCGCTGGGCACAAAACGATGAAGCGGTTGGAGGCGCATGGCTGGGTGTCGAAACGCAATCCTGCGGCCCCCTCGGGGTCAATCACTAATCTAGGGTTATAACCCTAGACTATCCTGTCGCTCACACGCCCAACGCCGTTCGGTAAATTCTTGGAACGCGTTTAGTAATCGAACACAACGTCTCCCAGGGGATCGTTTCCTCCCAAGCGCTAAACTCGGCGATCGCGATCGTTTCAGCCCCTTGAGTGCCGACCAGCACGGCTTCATCGCCGCTCGCCGCTTCAGGCAAAGGAGAAATGTCCACAATCGTTTGGTCCATCGTGACGCGTCCCAGAACGGGGCAGCGGTGGCCGCGGATGAGGACCTTAGCCCGATTACTCATCGAGCGGGGGATTCCGTCGGCGTAGCCGGCGCAGAGGATCGCGATGCGGGTTTCGCGCGGGAGGGTGTGGGTGCGGCCGTAGCTGATCGTTTGGCCGGCGGGCAGCGTTTTCACGAGCCCCACGCGTGTTCGAAAACTGAATACAGGCTCGGTCCGGACTTGCGCGAGGAGCGAGTTCGGATGGGGGAGAATGCCGAACTGCAGAAGGCCGATGCGAACGGCGTTGAAGGGACTCGAGCCAGGGAGCGTTTCGATGCCCTCGCTGTTGTCGGCGTGGACAAAGATTCGGTCGAGCGCGAGGCCGGGACAGCTGGCGAGGGCGGCGAGGAAGCGACGCCGTTGTTCGGCGGTGAAAGCGACGTCGTCGGGCGCGGCGAAGTGGGTGAAGACGCCGGCGAGTTTCAGATGCGGCGCGGCGACGATGGCGGCGTGGAGTGCAGGAGCGTTTTCGTGCCACACGCCGAGCCGGCCCATGCCGGTGTCGATTTTCATGTGAACCGAAATCGGGCGGCCGGCGATGCGACCGACTTCGTTGAAACGTTTGACCTCGTCTTCGCAGGAAACGGTGGGCGTGAGATCGTAGTCGGCGAGGTAGCGATCTTCCTCGGGGAGAAGCGGACTGAGCAGCAGGATCGGCCAGCCGGGACCGAGTTCACGCAAAGCGGCGGCTTCGGTGACGTTGGCGACGGCGAAGAGATCGGCGCCGGCGTGCATGAGGCGGGCGGCGGTTTGATGCAGGCCATGGCCGTAGGCGTCGGCTTTGATCACCGCGACGTAGCGCATGTGCGCGGGAAGGCTTGCACGGATCAGCCGCAGGTTGCGCTCGAGCGCGGCCAGATCGATTTCGGCCCAGCAGCGCAGGGGAGGGGCGGCGTGATGCGGCATCATGGCGCGCGGTGGATTTGCGGCGTCCACGTGACGTAGCTCGGCTCCTCGTGGAGAAACGCGTCGGGCGCGTCGGTCGCGCGGAAAAGATCGGCATCGATCGCGCGCGGAAACAGTTCGCCGAGCGCGTAGGGCGTGAGGCGAACGCCGGGAGGAAGTTGAGACCAATGGCGGAAATTTTCCGGCATCACGAGATCGCCGGTGAGTTCTCCGGTAGGCACGCGACGCAGCTTTTGGTCGAGGGAAAGGGAATGCCAGGTGTCGCGTCGGGCGTCGGCGATCACAGTCACTTCGTTGCGACCCAACGCGCGAGCGACGAGGTCGAGACTGTGAAAAGCGAAGACCGGCCGCGGATGTAGCACTTGCCAGCTGCGCAGTGCGACGGCGGTCGTGCGAATGCCGAGGATGGATCCGGGACCGTCGCAGAACACGAACGCGCCCGCCTCGGCGGGTTTTGCCATCAAGGCTTCGAGCGCGTGGAACAGCCCGATGCCGGCTTCTTCGGCGCGCGATTCCCAGCGGGCGGCGAAGCCGGCTGGATTGTTCGGTTGATGCTCCAGCCAACCGGCTTGAATGACTGCGGAAGCTGCGTCGACGAGCAGCAGCGAGTCGTGCGCGGCGAGGAGTTCGCGAAGGCTGGGCATGTTTGGTTCAGGCAACCAAACGGTTGGCGTTCCGGCCGTGCAAGCGCGCAGAAGGCAGAACAGGCTCTGAATCCGGCATTGACCGGCTGCGGGTGCGACCTACCGTGGGCAATTCTCTGTCTCAACACCGCTCTTACACTTCCGTGAACGTTCAACTGAATAGCCTCTCCGACACTCGTAAAAGTCTCGTCGTCACGCTGGAATCCGGCGAAGTCGACACCGTTCATCAGGACGTCGTAAAGGAGTATACCCAGCTCGCGCGCATTCCTGGGTTTCGTCCGGGCAAAGCTCCGGCTGCGGTGGTGGCGAAGCGTTTCGCGAAGGAGATCGGCGACGAGTTCAAGCAGAAGGTGGTGGCGAAAACCTACCGGGACGGCCTCGAACAGCAGAAGCTGGACGTGTTGAACATCGTGAATGTCGAGCCCGGTGAGATCAAAACCGGTCAGCCGGTGACGGTGACGATCACGTTGGACGTCCGTCCGGAATTCGCGCTGCCGGAGTATGTGGGTTTGCCGACGGAGGTCGCGCCGACCGATCCGACCGATGCCGAAGTGGATCAAGTGATCGAAGGCATGCGCGCGGAGCGAGCGGAGTTCAAGGTGGCGGATCGTCCGGCGGTGAAGAGCGATTACGTGAAGTTGGCTTACGAGGGGACGATTGATGGCAAGCCGATTACCGAGCTCGCGCCGGACAAGCAGATTTATGGGAAAGTCCCGCAGACGTGGGAGGAAGTGGAAGGCGAGAACGAAGGTGTGATCCCCGGGCTGGGCACGCAGCTCGCCGGACTGAAGCCGGGTGACAAGAAGGATGTCACGATCACGTTTCCGGCGGACTTCGCGGCCGTGCCGGCACTCGCCGGCAAAACGGCTATTTACGCCGTCGAGGTTCAGGAAATCCGCGAACGCTCGCTGCCGCCGCTTGATGAAGCCTTCTTCAAAGCCAACCGGGTCGACGACTTGGAGGCGTTGAAGAGCGCGGTGCGCAATCAGCTCAAGATGCAGAAGGAGTCGCGCAATCGTTCGGAGCAGCGTCGCCAAGTTTCGGATGCGCTCGCGGCGAAGGTCGATTTTCCGGTGCCGGAGTCGCTCGTTGAAAACGAGACGCAGGCGGTGCTGCGGCAGTTCATCGAGGAGAACATGCGTCGCGGCGTGCCGCAGGAAGAATTCGAAAAGGGGAAGAAGGAACTCTTCGACGGCGCGCGGAAAGCGGCCGAGAAGCGGATCAAGATGCAGCTGATTTTGGCGAAGATCGCCGAAGCCGAGAAGATCCAGGTGGAGGAGCGCGACATCGATTCGTTCATCTATCGTGAGGCGATGCGCACGCAGCAGAAGCCGGACAAGCTCGTGAAGGCGTTGAGCAGCGATCGCGAGCAACTCCGCGCGGTGCAGCAATCGATCATTTTCGACAAGGCGATTGATTTCCTCGTCTCCAAGGCTACGGTGGCGACAGTTCAGCCGAAGGCTTAACTGCCGAAATACCACAACCACTGTGAGCTACTACGTTCCTATCGTCTTGGAGAATACCGGCCGCGGCGAGCGGTCGATGGACATCTATTCGCGCCTGTTGAAGGACCGCATCATCTTCATCGGCACGCCGATCGACGATACGGTGGCGAATCTCGTGATTGCCCAGATGTTCTTCCTGCAGATGGAGGATCCGAAGAAGGACATTCAGCTCTACATCAACTCTCCGGGCGGCGTCGTGACGGGTGGCATGGCCATCTATGACACGATGAACTTCCTGCAATGTGATATCGTTACTTACTGCGTCGGCATGGCCGCGAGCATGAGCACGGTGTTGCTGGCGGCGGGGACGAAGGGGAAGCGTTTTGCGCTGCCGAACAGCCGCGTGATGATTCACCAGCCGAGCGGCGGCGCGGGCGGGCAGGCGGCGGATATTGCGATCGCGGCTCGCGAAATCCTGCGCTGGCGCAAGACGTTGAACGAGACCATTGCGAAGCACACCGGCAAGGATGTGACCCAGGTCGAAAAGGATTCTGACCGCGATTACTACCTGAGCGCCCATGAGGCGAAGGCGTATGGAATCGTCGACCACGTGGTTGAATCGACGCGTGAGGCTCAGGCGCTGGGCGTGACCGCCGCCGCCTGAAGAACTGGTTAAAAAGGTCTAGATCCTCGACTCGCGCGCGCAGCCGCACATCTTGTCGCTATGGCCAAATCGTCCCGCATGACCCTCTGCTCGTTCTGCGGGAAGTCGCAGGCCGAGGTGAAGAAGATCATCGCCGGTCCCGGCGTTTATATCTGCGACTCGTGCGTGAACGTCTGCAAGACGATCATCGACCGCGAGGTGAAGGCGCCCACGGCCGAGACGCGCCCGCCGGTGCGTCTGGTGAAGCCCTCGGAGATCAAGCGCACGCTGGATGATTTCGTCATCGGTCAGGATCACGCGAAGAAGGTTCTCTCCGTCGCGGTTTATAACCACTACAAGCGACTGATGTTCGATGCCGGGCAGTCGGGCAAGGAATCGCTGGCGCTGTCGCCCGAGTTCAACGACGTCGATGTCGAGAAGAGCAATATCCTGCTGGTTGGTCCGACCGGTTCGGGTAAGACGCTCCTGGCGCGCACGCTGGCGAAGATCCTTGATGTGCCGTTTGCGATTTCCGACGCGACGACCCTCACGGAGGCGGGCTACGTTGGCGAAGATGTCGAGAATGTCGTGCTGCGTTTGCTGCAGAACGCGAATTACGACGTGAAGCGCGCGGAATGCGGCATCATCTACATCGACGAAATCGACAAGATCGGTCGCAAGACGGAGAACGTTTCGATCACGCGTGATGTTTCCGGCGAAGGCGTGCAGCAGGCGCTGCTGAAGATTCTCGAAGGCACGACGTGCAACGTTCCCCCGCAGGGTGGGCGCAAGCATCCGAATCAGGAATACGTGCAGATCAATACGTCGAACATCCTCTTCATCTGCGGCGGTGCGTTCGTCGGATTGGAAGGGTTGGTGCAGCGACGTCTGGGGCAGCGCAGCCTCGGGTTCGCGTCGATCCGCGCGCAGCAGGAGCAATCGCTCAAGCCGGAAGAGATGATGAAGGCGCTCGCGCCGGAAGATCTGATTCGCTTCGGCATGATCCCGGAATTCATCGGACGTTTGCCGGTGGTGTCGGTGCTCGATCAGCTTTCGGTGGCGGATCTCGAGAAAGTTCTGCTGCGCACGAAGAACGCGATGGTAAAGCAGTATTCGAAGCTGTTCGCGATGGACGGCGTTCGGCTGCGACTCACGACCGATGCGATTCGGGCGATCGCGCAGAGAGCGATCGAACTGAAAACCGGCGCTCGTGCGCTCCGTTCCATTCTCGAAAGCTTGATGCTCGAGGTGATGTATGAACTTCCGCAGCGCGAAGACGTGGCGGAGGTGGTGATCGATGCGGGTGTGGTGAGTGGTCGGAAGCGGCCGACGCTGCGGCGGATCGACAAAGGCGAGCCGAAGCAGGACGCGGCTTGATCGGCCGGCAGGCGTAAACGCCTTGTCGAGGCGTCCATTTCGACTGAGAGGCGGGCACGCTGGGGAGAAGTGTGCTATCTCAACTCGCGAGCGTGCATGAATTGGTTGCGAGATCGGAAGAGTTGAAGAAAGAAGGAGGCGATGAAGGTGATCCTGTGCGCTGGCGCGATGGTGATGATGTTGGCGAGTCCTTTAGCGGGTTTCAGCGCGGACCAGTCGCAATGGCGAGAGACGGAGTGGAGCGGCGAGCGGGCGTATGCGTCGACGTCCGGGACTTATGAAGCGGTGGTCTCGGTGGCGCGGGCGCGGCTGATTTTTTTCGGACCCGCGGGCGGCGACAACCTGCTCTACGTTCCGCCGGATTTGAGCAATCGCGCCGAGTGGGGCGGGCATCGCGTGTGGCTTGGCCCTCAATCGGAATGGTCGCGCAACTGGCCGCCGCCGTCGGCGTGGGAGGCGAGCGCGGCGGAAAGGGTGGATGTTGAGGGCGGTCGGTTGGAGTTGTTGATGCCGAGCACGGGAGACGAGTGGCCGCGACTGCGGCGAATTTATCGGTGGGAGGACGGCGAGTTGCGTTGCGATGCGCGCATCGATGGCGGCCGTCGTGCGGCGCAGATCATTCATGTCGTGCAGGTGTTGGCGAACGCCGAGGTGAGCGTGCGGACGGAGCCGTCGACTGAGGAACCGCGTGGTTACGTGCAACTTCACCTCGGGCGCGGGGATCATCCGATCAAGACGTTTCCCGAGCCGCCGCACGTGCAGGCGGAGGGATCCCGGCTGACCCTGCGCCATGTGGGAAAGATGGAAAAACTTGGATTTCGGCAGCAGCCGCTTACGGCGCGAATTGGCGCCGAGACCGTTCGCGTGAAGGTGGGCGTGAGCTCCGGGCGCGTCGAGTCGACGCCGGATGAGGGTTTCGTGACGCAGGTGTATCTCAGCGGAGCGCGTGCGCCGCTGATCGAATTGGAACAACTCTCGCCGCTCTTTGCGCGCGACCAGGAGGCGAGTTTCGAGGTTGTGCTTGGGCCGGCGCAGTAGTTCGGAGCGGGAGGCGTCCGGCGGCGCAGACACGAAACGCTCACGCGTTCCGCTACAAGATTCCGTTTCCTACCAGTGAGCGTAATCGCCTTTTTTCAGGGCGCGCGCGAACTCGACGAGCAGCTTTACGCAGCGTTCGACGTCCTCGAGGTCGACGACCTCGCTCGGCGTATGCATGTAACGGAGTGGGATGCTGAGGAGTCCTGTTGCGACACCGCCGCGGCCCATCTGGATCGCGCGGGCGTCGGTGCCGGTGGGGCGTGGGTCGGCTTCGAGTTGATAAGGGATGCCCGCCTTTTTAGCGGCGGCGACGAGCTTCTGGTAGATCTTGGGATTGATATTGGCGCCGCGGCAGATGATCGGGCCGCCGCCGAGTTTGGTTTCGCCGAAGCGGCGGTTGTCGCAATCGGGGTGGTCGGTTGCGTGGCCGACGTCGATGGCGACAGCGAGGTGAGGATTGACGGAATAGGCCGCGGTGGTCGCGCCGCGGACGCCGATTTCCTCCTGTGATGTCGCCACGGATACAATTTTCGCGGCGAGTTTTTTCTCCTTGGCGAGACGGCGGAGGGTTTCGCCGACGATGTAGGCGCCGACCTTGTTGTCGAAGGCGCGGGCGGCGCCGACCGAGCCGTTGATCATCTGCAGGTCGTGGTCGTAGGTGGCGACGTCGCCGATCGCGATGCGCTCAAGCGCTTCTTTCTTCGAGCGGACGCCGATATCGATCCAGATCTCGTGCTTCTTCGGGACCTTCTTGCGGTCCTCTTCGTCCATGAGGTGGATCGCACGCTTGCCGGTGACGCCGATGACCGGACCATTTTCGGTCTGGATGATCACGCGGCGGCCGGAAATGACGCTAAGGTCGTGGCCCCCGACGGTGTCGAAATAGAGAAAGCCGTCTTTGTTGACGTAGGTGATGATGAGGCCGAGTTCGTCCATGTGGCCGGCGAGCATGAGGACGGGATCGCCCGCGGGGTTGAGCGTGGCGATGCGGTTACCGAGGGCATCGTTGCGGTATTCGTCGGCGGACGGTTTGACGTGGCGATCGAAGACGGCTTGCGCTTCGGATTCGTAGCCGGAAGGCGAGCGGGCATGGAGCAGTTCGGCGAGAAAAGTGGGCACCTGATAATCGGGCATGGTTTTAGTCTCGCGCCGGTGGTCGGGGGCGCAAAGCGTTTTTGCGAATGACGATTTATCCCGCCATCGACATCAAAGGCGGCCGCTGTGTGCGGCTGACGCAAGGACGCGCCGACCAGGAAACGGTCTATGCGGAAAACCCGGCCGACGTGGCGCAGCAGTTTCGCGCGGCGGGCAGTGAGTGGGTTCATGTAGTCGACCTTGACGGGGCCTTTGCGGGGGAACCGCAGAATCTCGCGGCGGTGCAGGCGATCGCGGCGATTGGGATGAAGGTGCAGCTCGGCGGCGGATTGCGGACGCGCGCGGCGGTGGAGCGGGCGCTGGGATTTGGGGTGAGTCGAGTGGTGATTGGGACGCGCGCGGCGGAGAGCGAGGGGTTTGTCGGCGAACTGGTGCAGAGTTTCGGCGAGAAGATTGCGGTCGGAATCGACGCGAAAAATGGCCAAGTGGCGGTCAAGGGCTGGGTGGCGACGTCGGACATGAGCGCGATTGCGCTCGCGCAGAGGATGGACGCGCTCGGGGTAGCGACGATCATTCACACGGACATCGGCACGGACGGAATGCTGACGGGGCCAAATTATCCGGCGCAGGAGGCGATGTTGAATGCGGGAAAGTTTCGGGTGATTGCGAGCGGCGGCGTGAGCCGGCGTGAAGATGTGATCGAATTGGCGAAGCTGGCGCAGCGTCACGTCCGTCTTGACGGAGTGATCGTGGGGAAAGCGCTTTACGAGCAGCGCGTGGAGTTGCGCGATCTGCTCGAGATCGCGGGGACGAGAGGCGCGAGCTGAAGCAGCGCGCTACTTTTTGATCTGCTCGGCGATTTCTTCGAGCGGATAGGTGACGATCTCGGCGAGCGTGGGATGATACCACGGTGCGCGGAGGAGGTCGAAGACGGTGGCGCGCATGGCAAGCGGACCGCTGAAAGCGTGAATGAGCTCGCCGGCGTCTTTGCCGACGATTTCGGCGCCGAGGATGCGGCCGCGGCGCGGCTCGGCGATGACTTTCACGTAGCCGTAGTTGGCGTCCATCAGGATGGATTTGCCGTGATCGTTAAATGGATACGAGGCGACGAGGTATTTGCGCTTCTTGCGCTGCAGGTCGCGTTCGAGGAGCCCGATGGTGGCGAGTTGGGGATCGGTGAAGACGACGTTGAGGAGGAGCGAGTAGTCGACGGGCTTGAGTTTGCGGATGCCGGCGGCGTGGCGGGCGACGAGTTCGCCTTGTTGGATGGCGACGTGAACGATCTCGGCGGGACCGGAGCAGTCGCCCGCGGCGTAGATGTGCGGGGTGGTGGTTTGATGCCAGCGGTTGATGACGATCTGTTCGGTGATGCGGGTTTTTACGCCGGCGGCGGAAAGATTGAGCGAGGCGGTGTTGGGCGTGCGGCCGAGGGCGTTGAAGAGATGGGCGGCGCGGCGGGTGACGACCTTGCCGGCGCAGAGGAATTTGACGGCGACGCCGCGGTCATCGCGCCACACTTTTTGCAGATGCGTGCCGGCGAACACCTCGATGCCTTCGTCGCGAAACGCCTGCTGCACGACATCGGAGGCAGCCGCGGAGTGGTCGCGAAGGATGTTGATGCTTCGTTGCACGAGGGTGACGCGCGCGCCGATGCGGTTGAGGAACTGGGCGAGTTCGCAGGCGACGATGCCGCCGCCGAGGACGAGCACGCTTTTCGGGACGAAATCGAGGTCGAGGACGTCGTCACTCGTCCAGAACGGCGTGTCGGCGAGACCGGGAACGGCGGGAACGGACGGCTTTGAGCCCGTGGCGATGAGGATGTGTTTAGCCCGGACCGATCGCCCATCGGAAAGCTCGAGGGTGTGCGGATCGATGAAGTGGCCGTGCGCGCGGATGAGATCGAATTTCCCGTTCTCGAGCGCTTTGACGCGGTAGTCGGCGAACTCGGCGATGATCTTCTTTTTCCGCGCGTGGATCGCGCGCATGTCAGCCTCCGCCGAAGGAATTTTTAAGCCGAACGTGCGACCCTTGCGGGCGAGATGAAGGACATCGGCGATGTAGAGCAGGGTTTTCGACGGCATGCAGCCGCGGAGGATGCAAAGCCCGCCGAGTTCGCGCGCACCGTCGACAATGGCGGTCTTCAAGCCAAGGGAGACGGCGAGGCGAGCGGCGTTGAATCCGGCGCTGCCGCCGCCGAGGACGAGGAAGTCGTAACGTTGCACGTGAATAAGACAGGAGCAGGAAGTTCCGCCCGCAATACATGTGTTTGCGCCTCCCGGGCAAACGACCGTAGCAGTTGCGTTACTCGGATCTCGTGTCGACCCGGCGATACAAGGCGAATCCGGCCACTTCCTCGCTGCGCATGTAACGCTTCAGCGAGCCTCCATCATAACTGTCGCGCGTATTGCTGGGGAGAAGAAGCGAGGCGAAATACCCTGTTTCTATGAGTCCCCCGATGCCGTTCGCCTCGAAAACGCGGCCTCGTGCGCGATCGGCTTCGTAGTTGAAGCCGAGAATGAAAGCAGGCGAGCTGTCGCCGGGTTGTGGCATATTGAGACTGAGGTCAGATGAGAATCGGGGCGACGGCCGATCTTTCCACACCGCCCACCGTTGCGCCAGCGCGGCGGCATCGTCGGTCAGATGAGTGCGTCCGGCGAAGCCGAGTAGCACAGCGAGTGGCAATGCGAGTAAGACGAGGGCGGAAGGCAGCACGTAACGCTCCTTCGGTGGGTTGACCGCAAGAGCAGCGCTCACGGCGAGCGTGAGCATCAGCGCGGGGCTGAAGTAATAGTTAGTGGCGGCTCCGACCTTGGAGGCAGAGGGGACGAAGATCGCCAGGCTGCTGATCGTGCCGAGTAGCCCGACCTGAAACGCGTCTTGACGAAGCGAACGGTTTTCGCGCGCAAACAGATCGGCACGCGAGATCCAGACAAGTGGCAGGGCGAGCAGAAGCCAGAGAAGCTTCCAAGCGGCCGACGCGGCATTGCCGCGGCCCACGGAGAGGTTGAAGCCGGTGGCCGCGACCGTCTCCGAGAGTCCGAAGCGGTATGAAGGTCCCATCACAAACATTGTGAGACCGATAGCCACGCCCATGAACGCGACGAGAAGAACCGTATCGCGCCAGCTGCGATGAGATACGAGGAACAAACCCACCGCAGCGGGTCCCGCGACGAAGGTTTGTTTGAAAGACCAGGCCAGATAAAAGAACACGGCAGCTCCGAGGACGGCGCCGGGTGGCACGCGGCGATGCCACGCAAGAAACCAAACGAGGCCTGCTGCTTCGAGCGCGAGGCCCCATATATCGGGACGCGCAGTGATCACCCACCAGCCGGGGAGGACTCCAAAGAACATCGCCACTCCCATTGCCGCTGCGAATGCGATGCGTGAACCGCCGGCAGAACGATTGACCCGAACGAGCAGCCCCGTGAATACGGCAGTTCCGAACAACGCCCCGAGCAAGGTGAGCTGGCGCGCGAGTCGATAGAGTTGCGCCGTGTCGTCGGCAGCGGCAAAGGCGCGGACGATTGCGCCGTAGCTGGAGTAGAACAGCCAATTGAAATAGGTGCCGGCGAATGGCACGCGCGAGCTGTCCCCGTAAACCGGCTGGCCGTGCGCGGCGCGCCAGATATTGAACGCGCTTTCGATCTCGCAACCGGACGTTTGGGGAACGGCGCCGCCGACAGCGGTCGCTTCCGCGGATTGCACCCGCAGTCCCGCGAGGGCTACGGTCACGATGATGGCGAGCAGTGAGAGGGCGGTGACAAGTGGCTTCATCGGTCACCGGCCTTTGCCAAAGAGCATGACGTGGATCGTCTTCAGGATGATTGCGGCATCGAGGCGGAAGGAGAAGTGGCGGATGTAGTAGAGGTCGTATTCGAGTTTGCGGAGGGTGTCTTCGGTGCTGGCACCGTAGGGATAGTTGATCTGGGCCCAGCCGGTGATGCCGGGTTTGACGAGATGGCGGAAATGATAGCAGGGGATTTCACGCTGATAGTTTTCGACCAAGCGGTCCCATTCGGCGCGCGGGCCGATGAGGCTCATGTCGCCGCGCAGGACATTCCAGAGTTGCGGGAATTCGTCGATGCGTGTTGCGCGCAAGAACCGGCCGACACGCGTGACGCGGTTGTCGTCGGGCCGCGTGTAGAGATCTCCTTTGTCCGACCCTACGCGCATGGAGCGAAGTTTGCGGACCACGAAAGGAACCTGGTTTCGGCCGATGCGCTTTTGTTTAAAGAAAAGGGGCCGTCCGCTTTCGAGCCAGACGGCGATTGCGCCGAGCAGGACGATGGGTGAGGCGAGAGCGATGCCGACCGACGCCAGGAGGATGTCGGTGGCGCGCTTCAGGCGTTCGAAGACGGGTTCGCGCGCGATCGGAAAACCCTCTTGGAAAAGCCAGGTCTGGTTGAGGCGGTAGAGCGGAATCTTTCGCCAGTAGACCTGGTGAAAAAGTTCGAGCGTGTAGGTAGGGAGGCCGCCGAAATAGAGTTCGACGAGCTTGCGTGAAACATCGGGCTGGAGCTCGCGGGCGCTTTCGCGAAGAACGATGGCTTCGACGGAGATGTTCCCGGAGAGAGCCCCATCGATGACTTCGCTGAAAGGGCGGGTGGCAACGGCGTCAGACTGAGTTGCCGGAGTCTCGCCTCGCGCGTAGATCAGCGGCTGAATCATCTCGAGTCGTTCGTATTCGGCTCGGAATGCCTGGTAGCTCGCTTCATCTCCGATAAAAACAATGCTGCGCGAAACGCGAACCGACTCCATGCGCTGGCAGAGCACGCGGCGATAGGTGAGGGTGAGCGGGATCAGGATAACGTAGCTGAGAGCGATGACGATACGGCTCGACTGAAGTTCGTAGCCCGATGGGAAGATCACGAAGGTCAGCAGCAGCGTCGCAAGCAGCGCGCTGAATAGTGCGATTACGTGCTCGCTCGTGTAGTCGAGGCTCAGCATGTCGGTGCGCGAGCGATAGCCGTCGATGAGGTAGATCGCGAAGGTAAGAATCAGATAGGGCACGATCAGGGCCGAGAAGATCAGCGGACCGGCGGAAACCCCGCGCGCAAAACTCACCACGTTGAAGACGACGAAGACCGACGCCGCATCGAGCAGCGCGAGCGCGAGGAAGACTTTTCGCGACGTGGTCATCGGACGTGCTTAGGGGCGGGGTGAGGAAGCGGCAAGTTCGGGTGAGGCCAGGAATTCGCGCCACTGTTGCAGCGCGTGTTCTCGACCGCGCGGCGCGAAAGCGAGTGCAGCGGCGGAGAGTTGGGATTGGCGCTGTGGGTCGGTGCGCAGGTTTACGAGCCAGGTCGCGATCGCCGGAGCTTGGCCACGAGTGAAGACCGCGCCGAATTGATGATTCATGACGTTGCAGGCGACATCGGATTCGGGCGATCCAATGAAGACCACGGGGCGGCCCACTTGAGCGATGCCGTAGAGCTTGCTCGGAAACACCGCTGCTTCGGCACCCGGTTTCAGCGTGACGAAGTGAACGTCGCCGACTCCGAGTGAGACGGAGAGATGTTCTCGGGGTTGAGCGGGATAAAAATGAACATTGGTAAGACAGCGTTGTTCAACCGCGCGCTGAAGCGGTTCGCGGCTGGCGCCTCCTCCAATGAAAACGAAGGCGAAGGTCGGATCCGATTGAAGCAGGGCGGCAACCTCGAGGAGAGGCTCGAGATCGTGGACGCGACCGAGGTTGCCCGAGTAGAGGGCGACGAACTTATCGGAAAGGTTCCAGCGCGCGCGCAATGCAGCAACGCTTTCAGCGCCGGGAGGGCGAAGGCCGGCGGGCGCCCAGTTGGGAGAAACGAAGATCCGTGAGAGCGGAACGTGGGCGGCACGAAGTGCGTTCGCCATCGTTTCGCCGGGAACGAAACACGCGCGGGCTGCGCGCCACGCGGCGTCACGCATGGGACGTGAAGCCAGCAGCCAGCGCTGGCGGGTGAGCAGGACCGCGATCTCCGGATAGATGTCCTGCACCCAGTGGACGAGTTTGGCGCCGCGCAACTTCGCGACCGCGGCTGCGAGGATTCCGCTGAGCGGCGGGTCGGTCATGGCGACGAGGACATCTCCGCGTTTCACGCGTTGCAGAAGGAGGAGAAATGCTCCGGGGTAAAACGTCACCAAATCGAGGATACGGGGAAGAAGACCCTTTCCGTGGAGGCGAAGAGAGCGAACGCGGTGGATGTCGATTCCGTTGTGTTGCTCGAAAACCGGGGAGCCGGCGGGGCGACTCGTGACGACGGATACATCGTGTCCGTCCGTGGCGAGTGCTTCGGCGAGGTCGACGAGGAGTTGCGCGGTGGCAGGCTCGTCGGGCCAGTAGAAGCGGTTGAAGAAGACGAGGCGCGCCATCAGGAGCGGCGGGAGGTGCGGCGGAGCTCGTTGGCTTTGGCGCAGCTCAAGAATTCATAGAAACCCATGAGGCGGCAGAAAGCGAAACCACGGTAGCCGTCGAGGAATCCGAGACGGTAAACGTAGTGATAAAGGAAGCGGAGCAGTGGGCGGAACGGAAGGTGTCGAGCGAACTGTTTCAGGCGGCGTTTGCGCGCGAGGGCGGGGGTGAGCTGATCGGCGTGTCGCACGGACTCGCTGCCGCCATCGGTGAGGAGCTGGGCTTCCCAGTTGCTGTAGCGGTTGTGTTTCTCAACCCAGGTTGCGATGTCCGGAAACGCGTAATGCTCCATTTCGCCGCGCAGGTGTGCAGACTGGCCGGAGAGGACGACGTGTTCATGCACTTCGTTGTCGCCCGAGGAGGTGTCTGCCATCTCGCCGAATTGCTCGTAGCGGCCGAGAGGATGGCGGAAAAACCGCAGGTTCCAGCTGGGGTAATAGCCGCAGTGGCGAAGCCAGCCGTCGATGAACCAGAAACGGCGGTTGACGTAGTATCCGTTGGCGGTTGGAGCGGACACGATGCGGCGGAGTTCGTCGGCGAGTTCGGGCGTGATGCGCTCGTCGGCATCGAGGATGAACACCCACTCGTGGCGCCAAGGGATGTTGGCCAGCGCCCAGTTTTTCTTTTTGGGGAAGCGGCCGTTCCACTGGAAATTCACAACGCGAGCGCCGAGCGATTCGGCGAGTTCGCGGGTGCCGTCGGTGCTGCCGGAGTCGACGACGACGATTTCGTCGGCAAACGCGGCGGACGCGATGCACGCTTCGATATTGGCGCGTTCGTTTTTCGCGGGAATGAGAACGGAAATGGGACAGCGGTCGTTCATGACGAGGCTGAGACGGCTGGCGACGCGGAGGTTGGGGCGGCGAGCCGTTCACGGATGCGCGCGGATTGGACGGCGACGAAGAAGGCGACCCACCAGGCGCAGATGACGGCGCGGTTGCCGAACGGGAATTCGAGCCAGGCGTAGAGGACGACGATCGCGCAGCCAAATAATGGATACGCTACGAGCGGAGTCGGTCTCAACGCGCTCCGACACGCGACGAGGGGAACGAGAGCGCACAGCCCGAGAAGGGTGGTGCCAACGAGGCCGACCTCGGAGGCCGACTGCAGCCAGTCGGAATGGGCGTCGTGGAAATGGACCTCCAGACCGTCCGACGTGTAGCGTTGGGTGTTGCGCGTGTAGAAGACGGTGGGATACGAGCCCATGCCCCAGCCGAACCAGAGTTTTTCGCGAGCCATGTTCCAGGTGTCGCGGTAAAGGGCTACGCGGGAGTTGACGGTGGTCTCGCGGCGAGCGTCTTCGATCTGCTCGAGAGTTTGGAGGAAGCGGTGTTCGACAACGGGGCGGGCGAAATACAGCGCGAAACCGAGGACGGCGATGGCGGCGAGAATGCCCCCGCTGAGCGGGGCTGCGATGCTGGCGCGTGCGGCCCGGCGCGATGCGAGAATGTTGCGGAGATAGTGACCGAATCCGACCACGAGAAGGATCAGCAGGAGAATCGTGCTCGAACGCGAAGCGCTGAGCGGAGCCGTGGTGGCGAGAAAGAGCATGGCAACGACTCCCGCGAAAACCGGAGAGTGCCAGACGTTGCGGGCCTGGGAGCGGCGGGCGAAGTGGAAGATCAGCCCGAGGGCCAGCGCCGACATCAGCAAGGTGAACGCGCCCCAGTGATTATGGTAGAGGAACGAAGCGAAGAATTTCGGTTGGATCGGCGGGCCGAGGCCGAAGAACGTGCTGGGCGCGCCCATGAGTTTCTGGAGCGTGCCGAGGACGGCGAGAACGAGGGCGTTGGCAACGAGCGCGATGCACAAGCCGCGGAGGAAACGGCGTTGGCGAACAAAGATGAGCAGGTTGAAAGCAGAGAGATAGACCGCGGAGAAGAACCAGAGCGTGCGCAGCGAGTGCAAAGGACGAGCGCTGCTCGGCCAGCCGGGAACGCTTTCCGACTCGACGTAGAGGGGGCGGGAGTCATTCGAGATCTCGCGGAAGCTGGGATTGAACGCGCTGGCGAGGACGAGGATCGCGAAAAGCGCGAGCGGCCAAAGCCAGCGGAACGGTTGGAAATCGGGGCGAAGCGATCGGCGACAGAAGATACCGATGGCGGTCAGGACGACACCGACGGAGCCCCAGATTGAAAGTGCGAGGCGCGCCCCGAGTGAGTTTCCGCCGAGCCACCATGAGGCGAGCACAACGAGGGTGGCGACGTGCGCGACGACGATGAGTTCGAAGCGTTCGCGGTAAGCGGCGTTGCGGCTGGGAGCTGCACTGACGCCAGGCTGGTATTTCAGGTCGCGCATGGTGAGGTCACGCGGCGGATTGCTTGCGGAGCTCGCGATAGAATTGGAGGAGCGTCGCGGCCGACTTCTCCCAGGGGAATTCCTGGCGGACGTATTCGCGACCCACTTCGCCGCGGCGGGTGCGCTGTTCGGACGTCTCGGACAAGGCGATTCGCAGAGTGGCGGGAAACGCGGCCCAAGGAACGCACCAGCCGCAACCGAGCGAGTTGATATCGGACCACGGCGTGGAGTCGGTGACGAGCACGGGCACGGCGTGGGCGAGAGATTCGGCGATGACCATGCCGAAGTTTTCGTTGTGCGACGGAAGAATGAAAAGCGACGCGACGGGATACGGCGGCGGCGCGCCAGAGCCGTCGAAAACGCGAACGCGTCCGCCGCCGGAGTTGTGGAGGACGTAGGTTTCGAGCTGGGCGGGTGTATACTCTTCCGGTGTGCCGACGATCAGCAGCAGCCATTCGGCGGGAGCGTGAGCGAGCCAGAGATCGATCAGCTCGAGCACGCGCTTTTTGCGATGCAGGCGGGAATAAAAAAGCGCGGTGGGACGTTGCGCCGTGTCGGGGCAGATGGTGTGCCAGTGCGCAGCGGCGGCGGTGCGATCGGCGGCGGTGGGAATGGCGACGCCGTTGGGGGCAACGCAGATCGGCTGTTTAAAACCGTGGGAACGAATCTCGTCGGCTTCTTCAGGGCTGGTGGCGTGCCAGCCGTCGGCGCCTTCGAAAGCGCCGGGATGGAGGAGATGGCGGACGAGTTGTTTGCGCCAACCATGATGTTGCCACGCCCAGGGACTCATCATGCCGCGCGGCGAAATGACGAAAGGAACGTGCAGCGAGCGGGCGCGATGATGCGCGTAGTGCAGGGTGCGCAGCCACAGCGAGTGATGATGGATCACGTCGAAGGTGTGCTCATCGAGGTGACGCCGGAGACCGGAGGACGGACAAAGGGCTTGCGGAGTGTTGCGTGGGAAAACGCGAACGTCGATTGAGCGTGAAGGCGGGGGCGCGGGCGGGCTCGGATCGGTGGAGAGCAGTGAGACGAGCGGGCTGAGGGAGCCGAGCGCTTCGGAGAGAGCGAGGACGGATTTGCTGGGGCCGCCGTGTTTTTCCTCGAGGCTGGGAACGATTTCGCAGCAGCGCATTCAGGCGGGCGGCAGGCGGTCTTTGATCGGGCGGCAAGGGTGACCCACGCAGATTTTGCGCGGCGGGAGATCGCGGACGACGACGGCGCGGGCGCCGACGACGCAGAGTTCGCCGATGGTGACGTTGGGACCGACGAAGACGTCGGCGCCGATCCAGGCGTTTTCGCCGATCACGATCGGGCCCGTGACGAGCGGCATGTCCCAGCGCATGAAGTCGTGCGTGCCGGCGCAGAGGTGGGTGTTTTGGCTGACATTGGCGCCGCGGCGAAGCGTGATGTGGCCGAGGCTGTAGAGTGTGACGTGGCGTCCGACCATGGAGCGAGGTTCGAGACGGAGGCGCCACGGGTAGGTGGTGCGCACGGTGGGGAAGACGACAACTTTGGAGACGTCAGGGATGTCGGCGCCGAAGAGTTTCAGCAGGCGCGCGCGAAAACCATGCAGCGGACGCGGGCTCCAGCGGAAGACGGTGGCTTGGACGAAGGCCCACAGCCAGCGGAGCAGAACCTCGCGCCGCGGGTCGGGCGTGACGCAGTTTTGTCCGAGGAAGGGAGGTTCTACCGCCATGGAGGGATTACCGGAATTGGCGCGCAGGGCATCAACGCCGAAATGCCTTGGGTGCGGAGTGCGCGAGGGCGTCGAGCAAGCCGCGGCTGGTTTGCGGATAGGTGTATCCAGCGATGCGTGACGAAGCGCCGGAGCGAACGACGGCCAGGTCGGCGCGGAGCGCAGCGGAGAGGCGTTCGCGGAGATGGGCGGGATCGTCAGCTCGGAAAACCCAACCGGTGACATCGTCTTCGACGAGATCGCGCTGGCAGCCGACTCGATCGCTGACCAGTGCAGGCACGCCCATGTGCATGGATTCGTTGACGGCGAGACCCCACGTTTCGTAAAGGCCGCGGGACGGAAGAGTGAAGATGTTGGCGAGGAGATAGCGCGCGGGCATTTCGGACTGGTTGGCGAACGGCAGAAAGATGGTCCGGTGCGAGCGAGAAGTTTCGGCGCGTTGGACAAGCCCGTCCTTCTCGGGTCCGTCGCCGACGAAGACCAGGGCGTGATCGCCCGGCGGCAGGGAGAGATAGGCCTCGAGAAGTTCGCGCGGCTGTTTGGCAGGGAGCAGTTTGCCGGCGAAGAGGATCACGCGAGTCGAAGGAGCGAGTGCGAGAGAGGCGCGGAGCGCAGCTGCGGCGGCGCGATGAGTTTCGAGCGAGGGGTTGAAGCGCGTGTGGTCGACGGAGTGCGGAGCGAAGAAGAGCTTTCGAGACGGAACGCCGAGCGTGGTGAAGTAGTGATGGTTGGCGGCTCCCACGTAGGTGAAGGCGGCGAATTGCGCGTAAAGAATGCGAAGTGCGGTTTGCGTGATAAACGGCGGGCGCGCGCGGCCGATGAAGTGAGAATCGCCGCGAAAAATGAGCGGAATGCCCCGGCGACGCGCCCAGAGGATGAGGCGCAGGTGCGTGGGATGGGCGTAACCGAAGAGGAGGATGGCGTTGGGGAGGAATGCCGCGAGACGGTCAGGAAGCGCCGGGTTGCGGAGGCCGTTGAAATGGTGCGTGCCGGGATCGCGAGACGTGTTGGGAATGAACTCGTGATCGTAGCCGTCGAGGAGATCGACGTCCCAGCGGAAGGTTTTCTGGAATTCGGGATCGCGTTGGGCGGTTACGCCAAACTCCCAGAGGTAGAATACGCGAAGCGTGTAGGGTGTATGGGTGCGCAGCCAGCGGAACCACGGGCTGTAGTATTGCGTTGGGTGCGAGAGCACGATCGCGAGACGCGACGGGGCGGCGTCGCGAGACCCTAACGGGGGCTGCGTCATGACGTGCTAAGCGAGAAACGCCGGGTGACGAAGGTTCCGATCACGGCGACTGGCACCACGGCTTGGACCGTCGAAGTAATGAGAACGCTCGATACCATCTCGAAGGAGTTGGCGACGGAGACGAAGACGATGAACGCGAGGAATCCTTCGAGGGAGAGAAGGGGTTTGGCGCTGGATTTCTTCTCGAGGTATCCGAACAGCCAGCCGATCGCGAAGCCGACGCAAATGCTGCCGATGAAAGGTCCAAAATTGCCATAAGCTTCGGCGAGCAGTCCCCAAGCGATGTAGGTGACGAACGTGCTGTCGAGGGACTGGCGGCCGAAATGGACGTTGAGCAGAACCTGGCCTTCGTGCGAACGGGGTTTGTCGGGCCAGAGAATGCGTGGAATCAGGAGCGCGGGGATGATGGTGTAGGTTTTGCCACGAAGAGGATCGACGATATTCGAATCGAGCCGGTCGATCACGTAGAGGATGTTCTGCAGGTTGTTGACCCGCATCAATAGACTCTGGCCGGGACTCTCCACTTTCTCCTTCCGGACGTATTGCGATTCCCAGAGGGAGTTGGCGGTTTCTTCGGTCGCCGTCATGATCGTCCAACTCGCTTCGAACCACTGGACGTAGCGCTCGGGCATGTTGAAGAGCGTGGTGGCTTCGACGGCTTCGTCTTCGGTTTCCCAATACAGGCCGCGCATCTCGAATTTGCCGAGATTGAGGAAGGCCAGCGCGCAGCCGACGCCGATGACGAAGCGCCATGGCATGCGGCCGCTTCCCCAGAAGAGACCGATGGCGACGGAAAACAGCAGGATGCCGACGGCGGAAAGGAGAAATCCCGAGGCGGAGATGAGCGCGTTGACGGCGAGCAGAATCCAGAAGGTGCTCTTTTGGGTGCGGTTGAGGACGTTCGACGCGAGCAGCATGCTGAGGAGGAACAAGCCGCAAGAGGTGACCGCGCTGACGAGGGCGAACACGATAGGGAACGTGCCCCCGGGTAGCAGCGCGAACACGGAATTCAGAAGTCCGACCGCAGAGAGGAGCTGATAGATCGTGCCGGCACCGAGCATTGAGAATCCGAGTCGACGGAGCCCATCCATGCCTTCGGTGACCATGATGTTGAGGAGTCGCGCGGTGGGACGGGTGACTTGAGCGAACTGCAGTCCTGACCACCACCCGCCACTCATGGCGGCGAGAAAGACGAACAGTTCGATACCGGCGCGCGTCGCTGTTTCCGCCGGGTAGGCTTGCACGACGGGATGGCGGACAAGGATCGGCAAACCGTAGGCGACCAGATGTTGCGCGCACATCATCGGCAGCATCGGCAATCCGATGCCGGCCTTTCGCCACGTGTTGAAACCGACCAGAACGCCGGCCGAAAGAAGCGCGAACGTCAGCGCGCCGGGCCGATTGCTGACGAAGAGGTATCCAGAAACGGAGGTCAGCACGACGGCGAGGACTGGAAAAACCTTCGTCAGCAGCGAACGCAGCTGCGTCGCGAGGTCGAGCAGCCGGGTCTCGTAGGTGAATTGAAGTTTGTTGGTATCCATCAGCCGGCAGAAGCGAGGCGGTGGAAGAAGTCCGCGTGTTGGCGCGCGAGCTCGCGAGCTTCGAATTGGGCCATGGCGGGCGGCTCTGGAAGGGAGCGGGGAGATTCAGGCACGAGGCGGCAGAATTCAGCCACGCGGGCAGGCGCGTCGGAGTCGCCGGGGTCGACGAGCCATCCAGTGGAGTTCACCTGCGGTTCGAGCAGGCCGTGCAAAACAGTTCCTCTTCGGGCGAGAGCAAGCCAAGGACGCCCGGCGGCAAGGGTGAGCCAGATTTTGGACGGCGCGTATCCAGAATCGTCGGACCCGAGGATCAAGTTGGCTCCCGCCGTCCGAAGTGCGGCTAGGGCGGCGAGGTAGGGGATGCGCTTCGGATCTTCAGAAACGGCGGCGGAAACGCCTTGGCGTTGGGCTGCGATTTGGGCGGGGCCGGCGATAGCGCGGGGATCGTAGCTTCCGCCGCGAAATTCGCTGAGGAGGTTCGTCGAAGAATCCGCGCGGCGAGCGGCGGCCAAGCCGGTTAGGAAAACGTCGAGGGCGGGCCGCATGTCGGGGCCGAGTCGTCCGAGGTAGCGGATCACACCAGAATCAACTGCGGGTAACGTGCTGCTTCGGGTAGCGGTGGTGAAATCGTGGGCGGACCAGCCCATGGGGACGGTCTGTCCGAGAGAAGGTCTCCACCACGTGTAGCGTTGCGCGAGTTGGTCGAGGTAGGCGGGAGAAACGGAAACGATTCCGGCGCACCGGCGGAGCGTCCAGGGTTCGAGCCAGCGGGCTTGGGAAGCGGCGAAACGATATTTCCAGCCGCCGGGCGGGCGGACGCCGGGCTGCAGGGTGAAGTCGTTGCGCCAAGGGTCTTGGAGATCGATGACGAAGGGAGTGGCGTGGCGGCGTTGCCAGATGCGACCGAGGGGGAGGCAGGCGAATTGGGTCGTGGAGAAGTAGACGAGATCGAAACGCTGTTCGCGGAGGAGACGGTCGCCGGCCCGGTGGAGCGAGAGCCATGCGCGCCACGCGAGGTTGCCAAGCCCGACGCGGCGGGCGAGGCGTGCGGAAACTGCGGATACGCGGGTGACGGGCAAATCGGGCGGGAGTGTTCGCAGGAGATCGGGTTCGAGCGGGGCTTCCGCGGCGGACGGATCGACGGAGAGGATGTGGGGCTCCCAGCCGAATTCGGGCAAATGCGGCGCGAGGGTGCGGGCGCGTTGGCCGTCGGGCGCGCTGATCGGAGCGAAATGGGGCGCGACAATGAGGAGGCGGCGGTTCACTCGATGACGACGAGCTGGTGGGGACGGGCTGCGATGGAATTGAATATCTTGGGCCCTACCCGCAATCGCTCGGCGCGGATTCCCGAATCGGGGATGTTGTGCTCCAACTTCCATTCGGCGGCGACCCACAGTTCTTCCGCCGGTTTATCGGCGAGCGTGCCCCGGCTGCCTTGGCTCGCGGACTGGCGCTGGGTCCAGTCAACGGTTCCCGCCGGAAGGTTAAAGTCGAAGAGTAAGCGCGCGGCGACGTCATCGACGCAGAGCTTGCGCCCGGGATGACGTTCGATCTCGGCGCGAACCGCCGCTGCATCAGGAGCGTCGAGGCTTCCGAAGACAGGAACCAGAAGAATCGCCGCGCTTTGGACGCCGGCCAGCGACAAGCTGGCCAAAGCAAATGCGCGACCAAACTGCACGCGACCCCAGCTGACGATCGCAAGAATCAGCCCGAATGCGGTGGCGTAGTGGACCATCCGCGTGGGATATAGCAGCAGGCCGATGAACGTTGCGGCTGCCCAAACGATCCACAGGTGGCGCAGCACCGAGCGATGCGGGATCGAGTTGGCGCCGATGAGCGTTCGGATCGCGCCAAGTGTGATCAAGCACCACGAAGCGCCGAGGATGTAGCGTTGTTTACCCAAGGTAAGTTCGCCCCAAAAGTGGGACGGCGCGATGTGCCATGGCGGGGTGAGCAGGCGAGAGAACGCGCGCATCACTCGGACGAATTCGAAAACGTCACCTCGAATAGCGAGAACGAAGGCGGCACCGCTGACCGCGATTCCGATGACCGTGGCCCAACAGAAACAGATGAGAACTTTGCCACGCGCCGCTTGGAGACCGCGCCAGACATAGAGCGGCACGACGAAGGACATGACGAGCGGGTGCGTCAACACGGCCAACGCTGCCAGCGCTGCGCTCAAAATCAGGTAAGGTTTGGATTTATGTTCGAAAAGGAGCTGACTCGCCGCCACCAACGCTAATCCGAGCGCTTCGGGGCGCAGGCCGAGATTCAAAAGGAAAAGGCCGGCCACGACCGCGGGTGCGAGCGCGATGAACCAAGCGAGCCCCGCGCGTCGAGCGAAGCGATAGAGCGAGAGTTCGACGACGACTTGGGCAATCAGGTGAAACGCGGTGAGCGATTTGGCCGAAACCTGGAAAATGAGCAGCCATCCGCCCAACAAGTAAGGCAAGACCGGCGGTTGCGCATAAAATCGGTCTGTTCCGAATGAGTCCATCCAAGGCGCAATCCAGGGGTTTGTGAGTTGCCCTGATCGGGCGAGTTCGACCGCCGCGCCCGTATAGAACAGGTCGTCGATGTGAGGTTGAGGATAGCCGCTCAACCAGAGGATCACGGCGACGCCTGCAATGATCCGCGCTCCGGGATCGCGCCAAATCGGCGGAATATCCGAATCGGTTGTCATGAAGCCTTGAAAGAGGGAGTGGACGGATTCTGAACGAGCGATGACGCGAGCTGAAGATACCGTTCGGCCACTTTGTCGGCGGTGAACTGGTTTTCGGCAGCGCGACGGCAGGCGCAGCGATCGATCGAGGAGAGACGGCCGATGGCGGCTACGCCGGCATCAACTGAATCGATAAGAAAGCCGGTTGTGCCGGAATTCACAATTTCGGGGAGCGCGCCGCGCGGTGAAGAGATCACGGGAGTGCCGCAGGCGAGGGCTTCGGCGAAAACGATGCCGAAAGGTTCGTCCCAGCGGATGGGAACGAGGAGCGCGGCGGCTTGGCCGAGGAGTTTGTTTTTCGCCGCATCGTCCACTTCGCCGATCCATTCGATGCCGTCGCGGCCGAGGTGGGGCGCGATCTCACGATCGAAGAATGCGCGCTGGGGGCCGGATTCGTCGCGATTGCCGGCGAGAATCAGGCGACGCTTGGCCGCGCGGGCGATGGCGATGGCGAGGTCAGGACCTTTGACGTCGTCGAGCCGGCTGAGAAAAACGAGTGGCGCGTCGGGGTCGACGGATGGCACGAAATCGAACTTGTGGAGCTCGACGAAATTGGGGATCGCGTGCCACGTGCCGCCCGCACGCCGGCCCATATGGCAGATGAACTCGCTGCACCCGGTGAAGCGCAACGTCCTGCCTCCAAGGCGAGAGGCCCAAGTGACCGAGCTGCCGCCGGTGTGCCGTTGATACGACATGATCACACGCTGCGAGGTGGGCAGGACCGGAAGCAAATAAGCGAGCCGAGAGAAGCTGTGAACCACGTCGGGCTGGAATCGCCGGACTGCTTGATGAAGAGCGAGGGCGTTGCGAAACGGGTGTCCAACTGACGCGGGCCACCAGAAATGGATGTCCGCAGGTGCGGTGGAATCTGGGTGAGCGAGCAGAGCCACGGTGTGTCCGGCGGAGCGATACTCACGAAGAAGTGCGTCGACGATGCGTTCGATGCCACCGTAGCCGAATGGCGGCACGGGAATCATCGGGTCGGCGGTGAGCAGGATGCGCATTCTCGGTGATCGTTAAGGGAGCGGTGCCGGGGCTTGGAGGAACTGCTGCCAAGCAGTCACATCGATTTCGCTATGGCCGCGCTGGGCTTCGGGTATCCGGCCGGCGGAGACGGATTCGAGCAGTTGCGGGAGGATTGCCAGGTAAGATGCAGGCTTGCTGTTGGGATGAAGAATCCAGGCGCGCGGGTCCGAGAGGTTGAGGCGTCTGGCTCCTCGCGAGCTGAGCACGCGGAAGAGCAAGGTTTCGGGGCCGGGAGGATAGCCGCGATCGAGGAAGCGACGGAATCGGTATTCCCATCCAAGGGCGCCGCGCATCAATGGGAGATGCGGCGCGAGGCGTTCCCGGTCGACGAGGAAACAACGGGTGCTGAACCAGTCGTTGAGCCAACCGTCGGCAACGCGTTCGAAAGGCCGGCCTTCGTGCAGCGAGGGCGCGTCGCACCTGGGCGTGGTGGCGAATCCCGGCGGGCTGATGCGAGGGGTGGCGAATACGGCCGATGGGTAGGTTTCCCATAGCCGCAGCGCCTGGTGAGCCCAATCGAAACCGGGTGATTGGTGCAGGCAGATGTCGGCGTCATAGTGCAGAACAAAACGCGTGGTGGGCTCGTCGATGCCGGCCCAATATGCCATGTTCGCGCAGCCGCCGTAGTCATGCGTTTCGGTCATGCCGGCAGCGGTATAGCGGGCGGCGAGGGTTTCGAAACGAGGTGAGTTCGGTTCGAGGGTGACGAGTTGATCGAAGAAGCCTTGGGCGAGAAAGCGCTCTGCGAGCTCGCGGATCGCGCGGACCCGGTTCGAGAAAGCGGGCTCGGGCAGGCGTGTATCGGGATGAAAGATACGCGTGGGTTGCGGCCGGCAGAGATCGACCACGGCGATGCGGCGGGTGACGGCCGGGTGAGCCAGGACGAGCCGAGGCACGGTGAGGGCGGCGTAGGCCGCGTCGCCGGCGGAGAGGTTGATCTGGAGGGTTAGGTCCATGCCAGGGTTCAACGGTTGAAATCTGGCAGAGCCCAAACATGGCCGTCGGAGTTCGGCAAATGCCGGTAGCCGCAGGCGGCGAGAAAATGGGACACGGCGTCGAGATCGAGTCCGCGACGACTGATATAGGCCGGGTGCAGCTCGAGCAGCAGCGCGACGATTCGGTGCTCTTGGAAGAGCGCCGGACTACCGAGGATGGCTTCGTGTTCGAAGCCTTCGATGTCCATTTTCATGATCACGCGATCCTTGATGCCGAGCTGACGAAAAAGCGCTTCGAGCGTGAGCAGCGGAACGGATTGGGTGCGGAGCGTGTAGCGAGTCTGTTTGCTCAGGCCGCTCGCGCTATTGTTGATATCGGGCGTGAGATGCAGGTGGCCTTCGGCGCAGCGGTCGGACAACGCGGCGCAGACGAGTTCGACGTTGACGGAGTTGCGCGAGAAATTGCGGCGGAGCACCTCGTGCAGCCGTAATTGCGGCTCGACGGCGACGGCACGGCCGGTGGGTGAAACCAGACGTGCGCCGGGCACGGTGATGCAGCCCTCGTTGGCGCCGATATCGATGAAAGTATCGCCGGGACGGAGGAGCCGTTTCAGCAGGGCGGACGACGCGGCTTCGTAGGAACCCTCGCGCCAGATGCGCTGGCCGGTGTTGCTGCCGGGATCGACCCAGAAAACGCCGTCGGAGGTCACGACCTCGCGCCGTTTGAGCCGGAGGATTTTTTTGAGGGCGGCCGCCACAGGCGCGGGACGGATGCCGAGTAATAGACCGCCGAGCAGGAACGGTAAATTCATTTGGGGGGTCCAAGAGCTTCGCGACAGAGATCGAGGAGTTTCAGACTTTCGTGATTCCAGTTGAAACGGTCCTGACCCAGGTGCCAGGCGTGAGCGGCGGCCGCCGGAGAATCGTTGATCAGCCAGTTGTCCAAGTGGGTGGCGGTGCGATCCGGGGCATCGAAATCGATGAGAAGCGCGGCCGCGCCCAGTTCAGGAGCGAGGGCTCTCTGAGCGGAGGTCGGCGTGAGCGCCACGGGAACTCCGGCGAGGAGGTAAGTGAAGATCTTGTTCGTGAGGCAGAGGTCGCGATTTCGCGGGGTGCGTTGTTCGAGCGAGAGACCGAGATGCGCGCTCGAGGCGAGACGGGCCATTTCGCAGGGAGGAGCGGGAGGCAGCACCATAATGCGATCGGCGAGATGGCCTGCGCGCGCGCGGAGCGATTCGCAGTAGCCCGGAGAAGCAAATCCGCGCAGGTGGAGAACCGTGGGCGTGCGCAGGCGCTTGAGAACGTCGATCAATGGCTCGAGTCCCCGGCCCGGTCCAATTGTCTGTGAAAACCAGTAGAGGATGGCCGGAGTGGCGCTGGTTGGGGACGGAGCAAGACGCGGTGCGGCGGGGGCGTCCCTCAGGGGAAACACGTTGAGGAGGCAGGTGAGGTGAACGCCATAAGCCGAGTTATATGCCTGCGCGATCAATGGAGCCGCACATGTGAGGAACGTGGCTTGGGGCAGGAGTGCGCGAAGCGGAGTGCGGATTGCTGCCAGGCGTCGTGGATTGGCTTGCAGCGAATCCGTTTCTTCTTCGTGCCAATCCTCGGCGTCGAACCCGAAGCGTCCGCCGGTGAGCTTGGCGGCCGCCGCGGCCGCGACGAGTCCGGCCACGCCTCCGTGACCGTAGAAGAATCGCGCGCGGGTCGAGGAGGCCGCTGCCACCAAGGTGTGATGGCCGGAGTTCAGAGCCTGTGCGGCGAGTGGCCAGCAATCGGACGAGGTTCGGATTCGACGCTGCGCGAGTTTTTGGCGAACGCGCGAGGCCAGCCCGCGCCAGCCGGCCGGAAAGTCCGTGCGCGTGCTTCGCCACGTGGCCTGTGCGAGAATCGCCGCATCGAGCGGTTCTGCGGGCGGGAAGTGCCGACCCGAGACCACGTGAACGCGATAACCCGCGGCGGCGAGGGCGTCGGCGTTTTTCACGACGCGCGGCGTCGAAGCGAGATGGCCAGGCGTGACGAGGCAGATATCGGGACGGTCGATCATGCGGCGCAGAAGCAGCCGGCGTCTTGAAGCGTGCGGGCGAGCGCCCGACGATAATCCGCCCACTGCCAGGCAATGGCGGTGGCGAGAGCGGGCTCGCGCATGGCGGCGAGTTCGGCGCGGTGGTCGAGACACCATTCAGCCGCTTGGACGATCGAAGCAGTGCTGCCTGGAGAGATGAGGACGCCGTTCACGCGATCTTCCAAGAGGTCCGCCGCGCCGGCGGAAGGAGTGGTGATCACGGGAAGTCCTCGGGACCAGGCTTCGGTGGCGACCATGCCGAAACCGTCGCAGAGGGTCGGGAAGATCAACGCGTCGGCCTGACGATACTCGTCCAGAAGCTGCGTGCGCGGGATTGAGCCGTAGATCGACATGCCGTCCGGGAGCGGGTGGAGAATGCGGCCGGGAAGGTTGATCGCTCCGAAGATTTTTAGTCGGGCATGCCGTCCGAGGTTGGCGGAACGCCAGGCTTCGAGAAGATAGTGAGCGCCCTTGCGGATGCTGAAAGTTCCGGCCCAGAGAATTGTCAGCGGGGCGGATGCGTAGCGCGGCGCGAGAGCTTCGTCACGAGAAGCGGGTTCAGGTGCGCCGTAGGGGACGATGTGAACTTTCGCGACGTCGAGCCCGGCATCAGCATAGCTGCGCTTGGTGAATTCGGACGCGGCGATGATCAGGTCGGCAGTGCGCCACTCTTCGCGGCGGCGGGCGAGGCGACGGTGCTCGCGAACGGCGGTGTGGCGGCGGTAGGGCGTGCGCAGTTCGGGAAAACGTTCGAGTTCGCGGTCGAGCAGCTGGTGCGTGAATTCCGAGTCTGGAGCGGGAACGTCGTAAACGACCTGCAAGCCCAGTTCACGGGCGCGGCGGAAGGTGGCGAGCGAGCTGTGTTCGAAACCGTAGACGCCGGTAAGTGAACGGTCGAGCGAGCGGCTGACGGCGCGATCGAACGCGTGCTCGGTTTTCTCCCAGACGAAATCGGTGGCGCGGCCGTCGCGGTCCATCGCGCCCACGGCGAGGCGGGCGTATTCGCCCCATGGATGCGAGTGGACGAGCTGAGCGGGAATTTCGGTGACCGCGCGCCGGCGGAATTGCGCAGCAAGGTCGCGGCCCACGAGACGGGCGGCGCTCACGAAAAGGCGCTGCGACCAGCGGGCGGGATTGTCGTGGAGCGCGGTATCGAAACGGGCAAGCTGGCCGGCTTCGTGGAGGGCGCGCGCGGCTTGTTGGACGAACGGCGCGACCGTCGGATGAAAAATGCGGACGCTCATTTCAAGGCGCGACGGCCTCCACGTAGAGCGATTCGACGGCGCGGACGGGCGAGTCCACGACGAGTTGGGGGTCGCGTCCCTCTTGGAAGGCACGGCGCTGGACGTCGATGAAGCCTGCGTCGAGGAGCAATTGGCGCATCAGGGGGAAGTCGAACATCGTGCAATGACCGGCGGGAGATTCGCGGTCCTGGTAGAAGACGCGGTTGACGCTGGTGAGCGGCGTCCAACCGGGGAGGTTTTCCTCGGCGTCCTGGAAGGGGAACCGGTGCGAGCCATCGCCCGTGATCTGGCTGAGGTAGCTGCGCAGGTAGGTCTCGGCGTCGGGCACGACGATGCGCACCGTGCTACCTGCGGCGAGCACGCGGCGAAATTCGCGCAGGAGTGCACACGCCTGGGGCTGCATGAAATGTTCGAGACAGTGCTCGCTGAAGACGCCGCGCAGCGATGCGTCGGCGAAAGGCAGACCGCGATTGACGTCCCAGCATACGTCGACGCCGGGCTTCCAAAAATAATCGAGGTGGATGAAACCGGGGTGGAGGCAGTCTCCGCAGCCAACGTCGAGGTAAGGGCGCGCGAGGACTTCGCGCGTGAGTTGGAGGTGGCGGTTGCGTCGCAGCGCGGCGATCAGGCGCTGGACTTTGGCATAGCTGTCGATGCGGCGCATTTAGAATTTTCCGAGGAGAACCTGCAGACGGCGGGCGAGTTTCCAGCCGACGACGCGACGCAGCACGCGGAAAGTGGGTCCGCCGAGGGCTACGAAGGTCGCGCCGCCGAGACTGCGCGCGAGGTTTTCCGCATCGCGCACGAGATCGGGCGCGGCGGGATAGTAATCGTAGGCGAAGCGCTGGGCGAGGTTGGCGGCAGCCTGGCGCATCTCGTCGGAGTCCTCGAGCAGCGTCATTTCATCGACGATGAGTTGCAGCGAGAGGTGGGCGGATTCGAGGTGCTCGCGGCGGCGTTGCGCGCTGAGGCTCGACGGCAACGCGGAGCGGTAGAGAGACACGGCGTCGTAGCAATAGGCAACACAGGCCGAGGCCGTGACGACGCGTGCGAAGAACTCACCGTCGTCATTCAGGCTGAGGCGTTCGTCCCACGGGCCGGCGGATTCGACGATGGCACGCGGGAGCAGCCACGCGGCCGGGTGCATCATGCAGTCGTGTGAGCTGTATCGGATGAGGTAGTTGCGCGGCGCAAGGTCGGCGAACAGCGGGTTGGCGTCGTGAAAATGCGCATGCCCGGGATCAGCGATGAAACGTCCCCAGCGTGCCGTGAACACGGTGCCGGCGGGCTCCCGGGCGGCGCGGGCGAGTTGCGCGGCAATTTTGCCGGGAGCGAGCAGGTCGTCGGCGTCGAGAAACTGGATGAAGTCGCCGCTGGCGGCGGAGAGGCCCCTGTTGCGAGCGGCGGCGGCGCCGCGGTTAGGCTGCGTGAGAAGGCGCAGACCGCGCGCTTCGTAGCGGCGGGCGATGACTAGGGATTCATCGGTCGAGCCGTCGTCGACGAGGATGACTTCCTTGTTAGCCCAGGTTTGGGCGAAAGCGGAGTCGAGCGTTTCGCCGAGCCAGCGGGCGGCGTTGTAGCACGGAATGATGATGCTGACGAGAGGTGCGCTCATGTGGCGGTCGCGAGAGCACGGCGCCAGTTGTGTTGGAAATACCAGCGTTTCGAATGCGCGACGTAATGATGCATGACGGCGCGGCAGTCGCGCGCTTCGGGCAGCTGGGGAAGAGTCACGTAACCGGCAGCGGGCGCGACGGTGCATGCACGGCCGGCGACGAGCATGGCGACGAGCGCCTGCTCGAGATAGTAATGAGTGCCTTCAGCGCGAATGAGAGTGTCGCACCAGTGCTCGATTCTTTCCCAGTCGAGGTCGGTGCTGTTGAGTCCGCAAAGGCCGACGTTGACCAATTCCGCCAGCGGAGCGCCGGCAAGCCGATCGAGCGTCTCACGACGGTAGCCGTAAGAAGTTTCGAAGTCGACCGCGTGCAACGGTTTCGACGGTGCATCCAGCCACTCCACGAGGAGTGTCGGCGTTTGAAAGAAAAGCAGATCGGAATCGATGACGAGTTTCCAGCCGTGCGAGGCGAGGTGGGGATCGATGAGCTTGCGGATGTTGGGATAGTTGAGCCATCGGTCGCGCAGAGCGGGGTAGCGGTGCGCGGGTAGGTATTGGTCTAGCTTCTCGATGGCTGCGGCCTGCGAGATGCAACGGAGCGCGGGAAAGAGCCGGCGGAGCGAGGCGAGGCTCGTTTCGTCAAGAGTGCCGTCGTCGTAGAGAACGGGAGCGATCGGACGATCCGTGTGTGTGGCGAAGGTCCAGAGGCAGAAAGCGGTTTGATACCAGAAGCGGCGGCCGGTGAGGAGATGGAGTTCAAGCGGGCTCCCGGGCCGGGCGGGGAAAAGAGGAAGGCGGCGAGCGGCGTTTTCCATGGCTCGCTGACCGGCGGCAGTCTTGAAGGATTCGACGAGCCCGGCGTTGAGCAGCGCGCGGGTTTTCCCGAGCGGGGCATGCCAGAGGCGGTAGAGCGTGCGACCAGCCAGAGACATCAGGCTTGAGGAGGGAGGTGATCGCGATGAATCGCGAGCACCGCGTAAGGAATGTCCGACCCGGACGGCTGGAGCGTGCGAGCGTCGAAGAACTCGAAGCCGTGGTCGCGAAGAAATGCGGATACGGCCGTGGGTTCGCCGGTGCCATCGAGAAAAACGGCGAGCACTCGGTTGGCGGCGAAGAGCGACTTGGCGCCTCGGAGGACGTTGAGCTCCTGTCCTTCGACGTCGATTTTCAGAACGATGCGGCGGCCC
Organism: Verrucomicrobiota bacterium; assembly: GCA_023391285.1. Taxonomy (GTDB): domain Bacteria; phylum Verrucomicrobiota; class Verrucomicrobiia; order Opitutales; family Opitutaceae; genus Opitutus. Next base: position 27,335 of record JAEWBF010000117.1, on the reverse strand, counting down.
TCAATCTCGAGGGCGTCGAGACGGCGCGAATCGACGACAAACGTTTCGGATGTCTGATAGTTTGTGGAGAGATCTTTCCGCGTGGAAACGTGTGAAACGGCGCCGCGGGAGAATTCCAGGGAGCCGTCGCTCTCGGCAAGGGCGAGTGAAAAGACCCGCACGCGCGTGTCGCGAAGAGTTTCGCCGAGACGGCGGGCGGTGTCCGGGTCGGCTTCGAAAGCGTAGAAGCGCAGACGGGGATAGAGGGCCGAAAAACGGTAGAGGATCTTTGAATACACACCGACGTTCGCACCGACATCGACGAATGCATCGGCGGCGGACATGAGTCCGCCCAAGGCGAGGAGCGCGGAGGCTTCGTCGTTGAGAAATGAACTCCGGGCCATCATGCGTGATGCGCGAACATAGCCGTGCTCGCGAATGGTGTTGGCGCGGATGGCGGTGTGCATCAGGAGCGCGTCGACATCACGATCGCCCTCGAGGAGGCGCGTGAGTGCGCGACGCACCCGTGGTTGTTTGAGCAGGAGACGATCGATCAGCCAGCCGCGGAGACTCATGGGAAGACGGGTTTAGCAGAGAATTGATTATTCGCCTGCGAGAAGCGCGCGGTATTCGCGATCGTCGAGGGTGCGACACGAGGCGTAGGTGTGGCCGCGAATGTGGCGCAAGAGTCGGGCGGCGAACTCGGGCCCAAGGCAGCGGGCGAGTTGGACGAAGCGTTTCTCGCCGAGGCGGGAGAGTGGACCGCGCGGAGTGCTGCGCCAGAGGGCCAGCAGGCGGGAGCCGAACTCGGAATGGAAGTCGCGGGGCAGTCGGCGCCAGCTCACGAAGGCGCATTCTCCGATGGCGGTGCGGGCGGCGGAGGTCGCAGGCGTGGCTGGGCACGCGGCGAGGAAGTCCTCCATCAAGCGGAGCGAAGCGACGCCTAGTTTTTCCCAATGAGAGCTGTAGCGGTTCTCATCGTGTTGGCCGATGGCGGTGAGAGGAGCGTCGACTTTCACGAGGCTCGCAGGGTGAAGCAGGAGGTTGAAATAGATCCAGATGTCGCCCAAGGGATCGTAGCGGCGGTGAAGGGGGACGATCGGTCGGGTGAGGTGACGCAGGAGGTAGTCGCGGCGGTAGATGGGATTGTGAGGCGTGGGCTGGACGCGGAGGAAGAAGGCGACGGGGCCCGATGCGGTTGGGAGCGCGTGCGCGGCTTGAAACTCAGGCGCGTTGTCAGCTCCGAGCTCGTAGCGGGCCATGTCGGAATACGAAATATCCGCACCGGATTCGCGCATCGCGGCGACCTGACGCGTGAGCTTTTCCGGATGGATAAGGTCGTCGGAATCGAGAAAGAGAATGAAGTCGCCGCGGGCGGCGAGCAGGCCGGTGTGACGAGCGACCATCGAACCCTGATTGGGCTGGCGAAGAAACGATATGGGGGAGCGATCGAAGTCGGGAAGGGTTTCAGCCAGCGGGGGAATTGACCCGTCGTCCACGACGATGATTTCAGAAGGCAGGAGCGCGGCGGCGCGGAGCGCGGAGTCGAGCGTGTGGCGCAGCGGAGCGATCCGGTTGAAGGCCGGAATGACGACGGAAATGTCGGGGGTTTCACGGCTCATTCTGCGATACGGCCTTTGAAATGTCCGCACGCACCCTGCCAGCGGATGCGCGCGGCGGGGGTCGACCAGGCGCGGTGGCTAAACCAGGCTTTGAGTTGGCGTAATGGCGCGGTCCAGGCGGCGATGGGCGGCCACGGGTTGATCTGGTGGGCGGTGAGAACCTGCATCCAAGATTTTTGGATACCTCGATTGAGGCGGCCGAGATAGTCCGGATCGAGGCGTGTTGGGGGGATCAAATGGGTAAGTGCGAGTTCGGGCGAGTAGGCGACTTCCAAACCTTGTTGGAGAAGGGAGAGAACAATATCGTTGTCGCCGGCGGAGCTGAGTTCGCGGCCGCGGCGATCGCTCAATGAGCGGGTGGACGCATTGTCGAGCCAAGGGCGCATCGCCGCGCGGCGAACGACCATGCCGGCGCCGATCGGTGCGCAATGCGGATAGTTCGGGGGATCGTTAGGCGGGGAGCGTTCGAGTCGCGCGAATTGCAGATTGGGGCCGAGGTCGCGCAACGCGAGCAGCGGAAAGAATTCGGCGGTCCAAGCGGGAGGCGTTTGTTCGAATTCCGGCCGACTGGGTCCACCGGCGGCGGCAAGCGATGGACGGTGAGAGAACAACGCGAGCGCGGAGGCGAGATAAGTGGGGGCGAGGACGTTGTCGTCGTCGACGAAGACGCAAAGTTCACTTTCCGGATGAGCGGCGCGGAGGCCGCAGCGGCGTGCGGCGGTGAGGCCGGGCGTGGGCTCGTGAATGAGGCGAAGCTGAGCGGGGAGCGGGCGCGGCAGCGGGTCGAGCGAGAGCGGAGGCTGGGAAGCGTTGTCGACCAGCAGGGTTTCCCATTCGGCGGAAGGAAGCGTTTGCGCGCACAAGCCGGCCAACGTGCGATGCAGGCGGGCTGGATGGGGATTGTGAGTGCAGACGATAACCGAAAGGCGCATGGGTCAGGCCATCGAAGCGCTCGGATGCTGTGGGCGAAGCGCGATGTCGATGGCGGGAATCGGAAGACCGTCGCGCGCGGCGACAAGGATGCCGTCGACTGAGTAGCTCGCTGAGGGCGGGACATTGACGAAGACCTTCAATCGGCTGCGCGTGCTCAGGAAGTCGCGACAGGTGACGTGGAGGCTGTCACTATGGGTCGAAAGGAAAAGGTAATCGACGCGGTCGGCAGCGAGCGTGTTGACGGCGCCTTCAAGCATCTCGAACTCGTAGCCCTGAATGTCGGCGTGAAGCAGATGGATGCGTTCGAGATCGTGTTCGGCGCACAAGGCATCGACCGAGATGGTCGGCGTCTCGATAATGTTGGACGACCGGCGTCCGACGAAGGCGCGAGTGAAATGCCCCGACAGTCCGTTGAGAGCGAAATTTGCCTGGCCGAGGCGGAGGCAGCGAGGATCGGGCTCGACTAGAAAATTGTGAGCGCCAGGGACCTTTTGCGCGAACCACATCGAGTAGAATGCCCAGTAGCTGCCGAGCTCGACCATCGTGGCGCCGGGAGGCATCAAGGGAAGGACCGCGGCGAACGAGCGCTCTTCCTGTGGCTCGTGCACTCCGCGGGTTTTCCAGAAAAGCGGGATGCAGCCCCAGCCGTAGTAGGAGCCGAGCCGGACGCGCTGGCCGTTGTGCATGATCTGGCTCCAAGTGCTAAAATGAACGCGGCCGGCGTTCGGAACGGCGGAGAGCCGCGACCAGTCCGGTGAGGCAAGCACGTTAGCGGCGCGGGCGGAAATCTCTACGCCCGTCGTCCAGCGGCAACGAAGGCCGAACAGGACGCGCCACACGGCGCGCGCGCACCGCAACAACGGGCGGAAAGCCGGCGGGTCGGTAGGGCGAGTCAGTGGAGGGGATTTTACGATGCTCATCTGAAGCGCGGTGCGGTCACATCGAGCGGAAGACTCGAACGAGCTCCAGTGGAAGTGGACTGATGAGGTCGCATTTGTTGTAGACAATGTGAAGAGCGGGAAGCGCGAGATTGACTGCCAGCAGCAGTCCGAGGGCGCGTGTGGCGTAGGACGGATGGCGGCGGACGCCGAACACAAGTCCCGAGACCAATAATGGAAGCACGATGGCGGCAGAGCGGCTCAGGTCGGCTGCGAGGACCGTGATCACCAACAACGTTGTAGCCGCAATTGCCGGCACAAAGCCACGGGCAAAGGAACGGAGCACAAAGGCGGCATAGAGCAGTGGGATCCAGGCGACGCGGAACGCCATCCACCAACCGAGTGGGGCGAAGGGAATCCACACGATGAAACCGGAGAGCGTTGACGCCAGGAAGGACATGCTTTGGTCCGATCCCAAGTGCGCACGCAGCCAAAGCCGCGCCACGGCATACGGCGCGAGCAGCAGGCAACCGCCGACGAGATTGCGCAGCAGACCAGCAAGCGTCGGAGACGGGCCGGTTTGATTCGGTGGCAGCTGTCGCAAGCAGAACGCGAGCGGGAAGCCGATCACGAACCGTTCGTCGACCCACGGCGCAAGCAGGCACGCGGCGACCAGGCTTCCACGTGAACGGCCGAAGGCCACCCAAAGGAGTGCCGCGGAAATCCAGCCGTCGTTGATGCCCAGCCAAGTGGTGGGCACGATCACGGCAGAGGTGGTGGCGATCAATGCTGTGCCGAGGATCGACTGAAGTTGCGAGAGTCCGTAGCGGCGGAGAAGCACGACAACAGTTGCGAGCAGGAAGACGAGACCGGCCCATGGGATGGTCAGTGCGGCGCCCGGGCTGAGATGAAGAGCGTGCGCCAGCAGAGGCGGAAGCAGCCGCCATTGCATGGCCACGTCGGTCACCGGAGCGAAGGGGGATTCGATCTGGGCGAGGAAAGCGCGGGCGCGGGTCGTCTCGAAATGCCCTTCGAGAGAGAAGTTCCAGAGAACAAAGTTGGGCGAAAAGAAGAAGACGCTGAGCGCCAGCGATACGACAATGGTTACGCTGACGAAAATCCAATCCGGCCAGCGCGAAAGACGCGCTTCAGCGTCCGCAACCGTGGCGCGAAAGACGTCGAGAGTCATGACCGAGAAGGCGGAAGGTCTGCCGGTGCGGAACCACCGTCGACGATCATCACGTCATGGTCTCCGGGACGGCGGGTCAGGGAACGGCCGAAAAAGGTAAAAACCGGTTCAAGGTTGGGGGCTGAGGCAGGGTGGATCATGCGAAAGTTGTAGCCGGCAACGATCCAGGTTTCGGCTGGCTGCAGTTCGGAGACAGACTCGGGCCACATGCGAGGGAAAGGCCGACCGAAAGTCCAATCCCGTGCGTTGGCTGGTAATTGATAATCAAATACGTGGCGGGCGACGAAGCTGTCCACGAGGTAGCGGCGGTGTGGTTCGGCTTCGACGAGCGCGCGAATCCGCGTCGATTGCGCGGGATCGGGCCGGCCGCCCTCGGCGTAGATGCCGATGCTGGATCGATGATCCCAGACGAAGCCCACAGCGATGAGTCCGACCGCCAGCGAGGCCGAGGGCGCACCGCGCGACAGCCAGGCGGCGGCGGCGGCGGCCCAGATCAAGACGGCGGTAAAGCGAAGCTCGCTGCGGGATACGTCGACAATACCGCTGGTGAGAAGAACCCCGACGAGCACGGCAAGCAGCGTCAGCAGAGGACGAACGTGGCCCACCCGGACTGCGAGCCACGCGCTGGCGGCTGTGATACACAGGGCGACAGCCGCAGTGGCGCGGCCGAAGTTGGATGCAAGGTTGCTGAAGAAGAGAACGACGGCATCGGAGACTGGCAATGACGTGCGGCCCGCGTGGTGAGTGAGGGCCGAGAGGAAGTCGCCGAGCCGGCCGTCAATGGACAGGAGGAACAAAACGAACAGCGTGGCCGCCGCCATGAGGATCATTCTCCACTCCGCGAGCGGCCTCTGCCGCGATGAACGATCAAAAAGCTGAAGAACGAGAACAATGCCGATAGCGAACGAAAGCATGTGCGGCGAGATCAGGATGGATCCGCCGATGCAGAACCAACCTCCGAACTGAAGCGGTCGCCGGGGGCTGTCGCGGAGCAAGAGCCCGAGGAACAGTGTGGCGAACCCGGCGGATTCGGGACGCAACCCCATCTTCCCCAAGCCGGCCAAAAATGCGGCGGCGAATAAGGGTGGCCATGGCCAACGCGGCGTCGGCAATAGATCCCGCCGAGCGAGCCAGACCGTGAGGGTAATACCAGCAAGGCCGTAGCAGAGGTGATGAAACAGCAGTATCGACCAAGTGGCGATTCCCGTGCACCGAAGCCAGAATCCGAGAAGGCCGAAAAAGCCCGGTGGATAAACGAGGAAGTCGGAAGTGCCGAACTGGGTTGCGAGAAGTGGATTCTGCAGCCCCCCGCCTGTAGCGATACTGAATGCGGCTCCGCTGAACATCAGGTCGTCGGGACCGGGTCGCGGCAGATCTAAGGCCATCCCGACGATCGCGAGAAATGCCCAGGCTCCGGTGGCAAGGAGCGTTTCGCGAATGGTCCAAGCTCTCTGTTTGGAAACGGGTGCGGTCAATGCCACTTATGAGCTGGCTTCGCGTTGGCGGATGATTCGCGCGGGGATGCCGGCGCACACGGATCCGGGCGGGAGGTCGTGGGTGACGACGGCGCCCGCCCCGACGACGCAACCTTCTCCGATGGTTACGCCACCGAGGACGGTCACGCCCGCGCCTAGCCAGACATCGCGGCCGATGCGCGTGGGCAGAAGAACATCGGGTTGAGAGCGGATGGTGGTTCCGAGCGGAGGAATGGCGTGATTGGACGACAGGATTCGGCACTGCATGGCGATCACGCAGTCCTCTTCGATGACAACGCCGCCGTGACCGTAAACGACCGAATGGGGACCGAGATAAACGTGGGGGCCGAGCGAGATCGAGCCGCCGAAAGGATGGAGCAGGACATCGCTCGCAAGCTCACAACGCTCGCCGATCGCAATCGAACCCCGCCGCGCCGAATCGTTGCCCAGGGATATCTGGCACCGTTCGCTGATCTGGCAGTTGTCGGAGATGCTGGATCCGGTCAGCCGCGCGTGAGCGATCCGGCAATGCGAGCTGGTTTGCCGCCAAAGGGAGGCGAGTCGGCGAGCAATCGCGGATATCATCGGGGAAGGGCGGACAGTTTCGGCTCGGGTGTCGCAGTCCACGCGGGCGAACGCAACGAGGCCAGCATTCCGTCGCGAAGGACGTTGTGAATCTCGTCGGGGGCGAATGCCCCCTTGGCGGCAGCGAGCGTGCGGGCAGCGGCTTCGTGCCAGTGCGCAGGATCGTTGAGATGGGTCAGGGCCTGATCGATGGAAGTGTCGGAAAGGTTCGCGGCATAGGGCTGCCAGTTGGAAGCAAGAGCCCAGCGACCCACTGCGGAGGACGGGTCGGCCATGATGAGGAGCGGCCGGCCGGTGTGCGCAAACTCGAGCAATTTGCTGGGGAAGCTGGTCAATGTCCACGGATGATCTGCTGGGGGAAGCGGCTGGGCGACGACGATGGCGCTGGATTGAGAAGCGTAGTGGAGAGCCGAGGAAAGCGGCCCGTAGGGCAAGGTAATGACGTTGGGTTCGTCCGAAAGATCATTGCTGGCTTGGTCTGCCTGAGGTCCGCCGATCACGAGCGTCCCGCCGACGCGCGCGGCCCGCCGGGCGAGCGCCCGGTAAACGGGGGCGTGGGCGCGACCGTAAGAACCGAGGGCCACGAGTTTCAAGGCGGCCGGCCGAGGAGCGGGCGGTTCGGGGCGCGGGAAACCTTCGGGGATCGGCAGCAGCACGCGGGGTTGGCGAGCGCCGCGCTTGGTTGCTTCGGCCGCGAGTTCTGGCGAGACGGCCCAAATGCAGGTCGCCGCCGGGAAAGTGCGGCGTTCGAGATGAGCGGCGAGAGCGGCGTCGTCCGGCGTGGCGCAGAAGTGCGTCCACCAGTCGTGCAGGATAAGATGAAACGGAACCGCGAACCGGGCGGCCAGGCGACGGGCGAGGTCGATGTGCGGATGTCCCCCGCCGGCAAGGACGAGGTCGGGTGGACGGGTTGCCAGTTGCGCGGCCGCGTAGCCGGCCAACAACTTGTTACGGAGGGAGACCGAGGATTTGAAACCGGTGCGGACCGGGGGCCACCATCGACGACGCGACGGAAGATTTAGAATTTTTGCCCCTGCGATTGGGCAGCTGGTGCGGCAATCGAGTGCCGTAACGGTCACATCCCAACCGTCGTGGAGGAAGCGTTGAAGGTGTCGCCAATAGATGCGTCCGCTGGGGCCGTGGATGTCGGGCAACGGACCGAAGCTGGCGAGAAGATGCGGCTTCATCGTCGGATCAATTTACCAGCGCAAGAAGCTGCGCGTCCGGTTCGGCGACATAGCGCGTGCGGAAGAGCCGCTGTGCGGCCTGGCCAAATTCCGGCCAGCGGTCGAATCGCTCCAGCGCGGATTGGAGCGTCGTCGCGAGAGCATCGACATCGCCGGGTGGGCAAATCCAGCCATTGACCCCGGGCTCGATCCAATCGCTGGCGCCGCCTGTGTCGGTAGTGAGCACGGGACGGCCGCAGGCCACGGCTTCGAGAAGCGCGAGCGCGCAGCCTTCGCAGCGCGACGGAAGAAGGAGAAGATGATGCGTGCTCCAGATACGTTGAAGGTCAGGCTCGTATCCGCGGAATAGGACACGTTCGGCGAGACCACGACCGACGATTTCATCACGCAGCGCAGTTTCGTCGGGGCCGCGGCCAAACAGGCTCACTTCCCAAGCGCGGTTGGTGGTGAGACGTTCCAACGCGGCGATCATGATATCGAGGCCCTTGGGGTCGCTCGCGATACGGGCGACGACGGCGAGTCGGGCCGTGGGCGAGTCGGGCCAGGGAATCTCGGCGACGACACGCTCCACCGGATTGGGCAGGACCTTCGCACGGGGAACAGGCGCGTTGATTTGGCGGCCGGCGAGATCGCGGTTGTGGGTGGAAACGAAAACCGTGTGAGCAGCGCCCGCGAAAAAGTTGCGGGCGACGGCGCGGGCGGACGACGGCAGGGAATTGCGCGCGTCGTTCGACTGGCAGATTGGAACGTAAGCGGTGCGGTGAGGGGCGAGCCATCGGCGCAAGCCATCCTCGACGAGAAAATCAAAAGTGCCGCCCTGACAGAGAAAGAGGACGTCAGGCTGAAAACGTGCGAGTGCGGCGGTGAGCGAACGGCGGGAGCGGAGAAAGTGACCGGCCGCGTGACGCAGGCGGTCGCGGTTGCCAAATTCGTGGGTGAGGCCACTGCGGAGATGCAACCGTGCGCCGGCGGCGGCGAGGGCGGTGACACGTGGATGCGAGGAGACCGTTGCACTGAGCGCGAGCAGCACATCGTGATTCGCGGCGAGTGCGCGTTCGGCCGTCCGCGTCCAAAGCACGTCGGCGCCGCCCCACGGGTAGTGGAGGATCGTCGAGACGAACGCGATTTTCACGGCAGACGAGAAAGGCGTCGCCAGGAACGCGGCACGAGATCACCACCACTGGAGTTGGCGCCGGCGAACCAAGGATCGGGAGCGACCACGAGCTTGTCGGGATTGGGGTTCAACCAGGCGCTCCACCACGCGAACGTGCTGTTGGAGATGATCGCGTGCTGGCAAAGACTCATCAGGCGGATTTCGTCGAACGCGTGCCAGGGCTGGGTGGCGCGGACGAATACATGCGGACCTGGCGGGCGGAATTCTCGTTCGATGCCGTCGATGTCGTCGGAAAAGATGTAGAGGATCGCATCTGGCTGCCGCTCGCGGACCAGGGCGATGGCCTGCTCGTAGTAGTCGAGCGGGAGGACGCCGATCTGCTGGTTGAAGGCGGGATTGCGAACGTAGTCGCCGCGACGAAAGTGCACGGCAACGGACGGACCCGCGGAGCGGATGCGCTCTGCCATGGCCGACACGGATGGTTGCGGAGGATAGCGGAAGCTAAAGTGGAGGCGAAGGAGATGAGCGATGGGTGCGAAATAGTCCTCTGACTGCCACATGCCGTAGAGATACGTGTTGTCGGGCTGATCGAAGAACGTCGCGGAGAAACGCGAGGGGGGCTCATAGTAAGTATTCGCTGGAGCGGCGTGCCGGCGCGCGTAGCGATAGAAGTGGAGGGACTCGGCGAGGGCGGCCGACCAGCGTTCGGCGCGGGTGAGTTTTACGCCGGCGACGCGGTCGATTTCCTCCTGGGTGGCGAACTGCTCGGTGATGTTGAAGCAGGAAAGCGCGTAGCGGTTGTGCGCCTCGAACTCCGCGTATTCGCGGAACCATGACACGTCGAGCTTGAGGACGGTGCGGCGGCGCTCCGCGAGCGCGACGCCGGCGGCGTATTGGAACATCTGGTTGCCCAGGCCGCCTTGGAGTCGAGTGATGATCATCGGAAGAGCCGACGGCAGAGGACGCGCTCGCGGAGAGAAGCCGTGAGATAGACGCGATTCATTCCCCGCCGGGGAAACGGCGTTCGTCGACAAAGAGGGTGTTCAGATGAGTATCGGCGTGCGCCCGATAGCCAGCGGACTCGAGGAAAGCGGCTATTTCGGGTAGCTTGCGGCCCTGGCCGCGCGTCGAAAAAGTGAGGCTTTCCACGCAAATCACCGCGGGGCGATGGCGGTCGAAGTCGAAGCTTTGCAGAATGGTGAGATCGTGGCCCTCGGTGTCGATGCTGACGAAGTCGGGAACGTAGCCCGCCCGAGTAATGATCGCATCCGGTGTTTCGATACGAACGGAGATTTGACCGACGATGGGGATGCCTTCTTCGGCGGCGATGCGATGGGCTTCATCGGCCGAGAACGTGTTGAGCGCCGGATGGGCCATGCGGAAAAACGTCATTTCGCCTGGAACGGGGCCGACCCCGACGTTGAGGTTGAGATCCTGCGGCCGGTGACGCGGGAAGGCTTCGAACAGGACGGGGTCGGGCTCCACGTTGATGCCGTGGCAGCCGAGGAAGTGAAACAGGGCGGTGTTGCTCAGATCAAAAGGGTGATGGGCGCCGATGTCAAAGTAGCGGGGCTGCGGGATTCCGAGGGAGAGCAGAATCTGGCGGGCCAGCAGGTCTTCGCAGCTCTGGGCAAAACTGATTTTTGGCGGGTCGGCGCGGGAAGAGCGGAGCGAGGAAACGAGCCGGACGAACAGGCGGAGCTTTCTGATTCGCCGTTGCCAAGGACTCAATTCGTGCGGAAGGGTCGGACGGTTCACGTGCGTCGATGGATGGAGGTTTGCATCGAATTCAAAATCGCTCCCACGCCAGCGGTGCGGGGAAAGAAGCCGCGCGCGCCTTCGCTGACGACCTCAATGCGGACAGCCTCAAATTGCTGAAAGGTGTGGTCGGCATTGGAGAGGCCGATGAGGAACCGATAAGTGCCGGCCTCAATGGCGACGCGATCCTGGGTAAATACCGCCTCGTAGTCGCCGGGCTCGAGGTCACGTGGCGGGATCCAGGCGGTTTGCACGGACGTCCCATCGGCGGACTGAATGCCCACGGCGGCGACGAAGGCGGATTGGCGCCGGGCGATGTGGAAACCGACCCGGACACGGAACGGCTCGCCCACGGGCCAGATGAGGCGTGGTTTGCCTTCGAGGTCCTCAATCTCGACGCTTGTGGCGTAGGCACGGTCGAGGAGTTCGGCGGGAGGTTTTGGCACCGAGGTAAGCGGAGTGCCTGCGAGACCGAGTTGATACTGGGCGAGAACTCTCTGGCAGGGACCGGATGCCTGGATGGTTCCTTGGTTCAGCAAGACCGCGGTTGAGCAGAGCTCGCGGATCGAGGGAAGATTGTGGCTAACGAAGAGAACGGAACGGCCTTCGGCACGGGAAACGTCCTGCATTTTGCCGAGGCATTTTTTCTGGAAAGCGACGTCGCCGACGGCGAGGACCTCGTCGACGATCAGGATTTCGGGTTCGAGGTGGGCGGCGACGGCGAAGGCGAGGCGGACATACATGCCGCTGCTGTAGCGCTTCACCGGCGTATCGAGGAACCGCTCCACTTCGGCGAAGGCGACGATCTCGTCGAATTTTCGGCGGATCTCGGCGCGGCTCATGCCGAGGATTGCGCCGTTGAGGAAAATGTTTTCGCGGCCAGTGAGCTCGGGGTGGAACCCGGTGCCGACTTCGAGGAGGGAGGCGACGCGGCCGCGGAGTTTTACTTTGCCGGACGTGGGCTCGGTGATGCGCGAGAGGATTTTGAGGAGCGTGGATTTGCCGGCGCCGTTGCGGCCGATGATGCCGACGACCTCGCCGGGTTGGACGGTGAAGCTGATGTCGCGCAGCGCCCAGAATTCCTCGCTGGTGAAACCGGTGCCCCAACGGACGCGACGCCAGAGTTTGCGCGCGGTGTGATGCAGCGTGTCGCGAAGGTTGTCGTGACGCGATTCGTGTTGGATCACGTAGCGCTTGCTGAGGCCGGAGACTTCGATGGCGGGGAGGTTCACGTCAGGCGACGAGGGTTGGACAAGAACCACGAATGGACACGAAGGGACACGAATTCAGAAGGGGAACCCGCCAACCGAAGTTGAGACCGCGAAGAACACGAAGGAGCGCGAAGCAGGCGTTGCCCGGTGTTCTGCGCTTCGTAAGCGTTTGGGTCCATTAGATGACGTCGGCAAACTGGCGCTCCATGCGGCGAAAATACCAGAGGCCGCCAGCGAGGAGGAGGAACGCGACAACAACGGAGAAGATCATGCTCAAAGGATCGAGCTGTTGACGGCCGCCGAGGAGGCACCAGCGGAATCCGTCGATCACGCCGGTGAGGGGATTGAGCGCGAGGAGGTCACGCCAGTTAGGCAGGTTATCGGTGCGAAAGCCGACCGGTGAAACGAACAGGCCGACCTGCATGAGGAACGGGACGATGAATCGAAAATCTCGATACTTCACCGTGAGGCTTGTGAGCCAGAGGCCGGCGCCCAGAGCGATCACGAGGGCGTTGACGATGAAGAGGGGGAGCAGGAGCCAGTGCCAGGTGGGAAGGGAGCCGAACCAGAGCGCGACGACGACGAACAAGGCGAGGACGATCACGAAGTCGATGAGCGCCACGCCGAGCGAGGAGATCGGGACGATGAGGCGCGGGAAATAGACCTTTGAAATCAGGTGCGAGTTGCCGACAACGCTGTTGCTCGCGCCGGTGAGAGCGGTGGAGAACAACTGCCACGGCAGGAGTCCCGCGAGGACCAGGAGCGGGTAGGGTGCGCCGCCATCGGGCATCCCGGCGAGGCGGCCGAAAACGAAGGAGAAGATCGCCATCGTGATCAGCGGCTGGATGAGGGCCCAGCCGGCGCCGAGGACGGCTTGTTTGTAGCGGACCTTGATGTCGCGCCAGGCGAGGAAGCCGAGGAGTTCGCGATAGCGCCAGAGGTCGCGCCAGTAGTTGGCGTCGGAATTACCGGCTTCGAGGGTGATCTCGGGCGGAATGGCGGATTCGGAGGACAAAGCGGGATGAGCTATCGGCTGCGCGCGAGGGAGAGGAACTCGTCGTAGTCGCGGATGTAGTCGGCTTCTTTGAAGCGGTCGCTGGCGAGGACGAGGATCACGCAATCGTAGGAGAAGGAGGACATCGTGTGCCAGAGCATCGGGCCGAGAAGGATGCCGCGAGCGGGATCGTTGAGATGGATGCGCTGTTTCGTTTTGCCGTCGTCGAGGTGAAGCGTGAACGAACCGCTGATGCAGAAGATCGCTTGCTGGAGTTTGCGATGCGCGTGTTTGCCGCGAACGGCTTTGGGATTAGCCAGCGTGTTGATGAAGTAGATGCGCTTGATCGGAAAGGGAACGTGCTCGCCGGCTTCGGCGATGAAGAGGTTTCCGTCGGGAAGGTCTTTGAAGCACTTCAGCGCGAGCAGGCCGGAGTTTTGCACGCGCAGGGTGAGATTCTTGTTCATGAGCCGGAGCGAAGCGGAAGCGTCAGAGCGCGAGGAGCGAAGCGAGGCGGTCCTTGAAATGCGAATACGAAAACTCGCGCGCGCGCGCGAGGATCGCGGATTCGTCCCAGTCGCGGCGGAGGGCGGCGATGGCGGCGTCGGCGATCGCGGGCACGTCGCCGTAGGGCACCAGGACGCCGGTGTCGGAGGTGATGACTTCGGGGACGCCACCGGCGCGGGCGCCGAGGCAGGGACGGCCGTTGGCCATGGCCTCGAGATAGACGAGGCCGAAACCTTCGCGTTCGCTGGGGAGCGCGAAGAGCGTGCAGGAGCGCAGTTCGTCGGCCATGCGGCGATCTTCGACGTAGCCGAGAAATTCGATGGCGTGGCGGAGACGGAGCTGGTCGCGGAGTTGTTGGAGGCGCGGGAGGTCATCGCCGCGGCCGACAATGCGGAGAGTCGCATCGGGAATCGCCGCACGGATCGCGGGCATCGCCTGGATCATGTGTTCGACGCCCTTGTAGCGATCGGAATACGTGAGTCGCGTGATGACGAGGATCGTCGGGGCCCGCCCGTTGCGCGGAAGGCCGGGAGCAATCTCGAAATAGGGATCGAGGGCGTTGGGGAGAACGACGGCCTTTTCGGGCGCGATCGCGCAGCCACGGAGAAGTTCGCGGCGGGTGTAGTCGCTGACGCAGAAGATGCGTTCGGCGCGGCGGAGAGCGAGGCGCTCGAGAGCGGTGTAGTTGCGCCAGACCTCGATGCCGTGGGCGACGAGGTAGTAGCGAAGACTTGGATACCGCAGCTTGGCGGCGAAGGCGACGGGGAGTTGCGCGAGATGGCCGCAGATCAAGCGGTTGGCGCCGCGAGAGAGGGCGAGCGTGTCGCGGATGAAGCGGGACTTGTTGCGGCCGCAGACGCGCCATTCGGAAAGGCGATCGTTGGAGGAGCGGCGGAGATCGCGCGAGTCGACCATCTGGTCGTTGAGGGCGACGAGGCGAACGGCGCCGTTGGGGCCGGAGAGGTCGCAAAGCGCTTTGAGGTAAATCTGAAGAATGCGCGGGATGCCGCCCTCGGAGGCGAAGATTTCGGGCGCGACGAGCAACGTGCGCTGTTTCGCGGCGCGAACGCGCGCGGTCGAACGGTTCGTGACGATGTGCGGCGCGGGAACGGCGGGGGCAGCTTGCGGCTCGATCGGCCAGGGGCGCGGGCGCAGCGGGGTGGGCGCGGGGCGGTTAACGAAATCGATGAGGACCGCGAGGCTCCAGACTCGGGACCAATCGCGAGAATCGTTGGAAGTGAGAAACGACTGCCAGCGATGCTGGACGGTGTCGCGGGAGAAGAAGTTGGAACGATCGACGGAGGCGTCGGCGAAGGTCGCCTCGAGGAACGGACGGAGCTCGGATTTCATCCACGTGGCAAACGGGAAGCTGAAACCCTGCTTTCGGCGTTGGGCTAGATCGGGCGGGAGGATGTCGCGGAGCGCGTGCGAGAGCGCGGATTTCGGAGCGCGGTGATCGAATTTGAAAGCGGCGGGTTGGCGCCAGAGCCACTCGGTCAGTGGGCGATCGACGAAGGGCACGCGCAGTTCGAGCGAATGACGCATGCTCATGACGTCGCTGTCGCGCAGAAGGACGTCGGCCATATAGGTGCGGAGTTCCCAGGCGCTGATGGCGTCGAGCGGGGGAGCGTCCGCGAGATCGGCGGCGAGGGCGGTGAGTTCGGGATGAAAAGGCGGGGTGGCGGCGGCGAGGCGGCGAAGGTCGGGCGAGAGGAGTTCGCGGCGACGGTTTTCGGAAAACACGCGGCGCTGCATGGCGTTGAGCTCGTGAAACGAGCGCGCGTGTTCGAGCATGTCGGCGAGCTTGCGCGAGCGCGTGGCCCTGTGGCGGAGTCGGGAAAGCAGGCTGCGGCGCAACGGCGGGGGAATGAATCGCCAAACCCGAAGCAGGGAAGACAGGCGGGGAATGTCGCGAAAAGAAGGATACCCGCCGAAGAGTTCGTCGCCGCCGAGGCCGGAGAGGGCAACGGTGACACCGCCTTGTCGGGCGGTTTGGCTGACGTAGTAGGTGTTGATGCCGTCGCCGGTGGGTTGGTCCATCGCGGCGAGAACGCCGGGAAGGTCGCGGGCGACCTCTGCGCCGGTGAGAACGCGGGTGTGGTGATCGCAACCGAAATGACGAGCGGTGGTTTCGGCAGCGGATGATTCGTCGAAGCCGGCTTCACCGAAACCGATGGTGAAGGTTTTCAGGGGTGTGCCGCTGGTGCGCGACATGAGGCCGGCGACGGCAGCGGAATCGAGACCACCGGAGAGAAAAGCGCCGACGGGGACGTCGGCGATTACGTGAGCGCGGATGCTGTCTTCGAGACGGGCGCGCAGCTCGCGTTCGAAATCGGCGCGAGATCGGCAGGGCGATTCGGAGGCTGGAATGTTGCGAAACGACCAGGCGGCGTGGATTGAAAGTTCGCCGCGGCGGAACGTGGCGCACTCACCGGGACGGAGGCTGAAGATGCCGCGGTAGATGGTGCGCGGTGCGGGGACGGCGAGCCAGGCGAGGTATTCGGAAAGCGATGTCGGATCGATTTCGGTCGAGAAGACGCCGGAGGCGAGGAGAGCGTTGAGCTCGGACGCGAAGAGCAGGCGAGGGCCGTCGTGGCGGTAGTAGAGCGGTTTGATGCCGAAAGGATCGCGGGCGAGGAAGAGGGATTCGTCGTGCGAATCCCACACGGCGAAAGCGAACATGCCGCGCAGACGTGCGAGGCAGCGCTCGCCCCAGTGAACGTAAGCGGCGAGGAGGACTTCGGTGTCGCAGACCGTGCGGAAGGTGAAGCCGGCGGTGGAGAGTTCGTCGCGGAGTTGGCGGAAGTTATAGATGGCGCCGTTGAAAACGATGCGGAAGCGGCCATCGGGGGTGCTCATCGGCTGGCGTCCATTGGCGGGGTCGAAGATGGCGAGCCGGCGCATGCCGAGGGTTGCGTGCGTGGCGGCTTCGATGGCGCCGTCATCGGGGCCTCGGTGAACCATGTGCTGACACATGCGGGCAACGGCGTCGCGGCGGGTGTCAGCGTCGCTGTTGGCCTCGATGAATCCGGTTATCCCGCACATCGTGTAAAAATGTCCAGGCTTCGCCCCGTCGCTTCTGGGGAAAAGGCGACGTGGAGTGGCTCGACGTCGGTCGTGGCCATGGGTTGGCGGGTAGGGAATAACCCCCAGTTTACTAGGTCAATTCAACACCTTGGCTAAATCGACGGAGCGGAGCGGGCGAAACAGGCGGCGGAGGGGATGAGTCGAGTCCGGAACAAGTTGATCGAACCGCGAATGCGCACGAATGAACGCGAATCGGCGCGGACGTTTACGGGTGGTAAAAACGAAAGGGGTGTCGCTGCGGCGACGTGGAGAGGGGTTTTGTAGGAGTCGCGGCGGGTTCGGCGGCGGCTTCGGGGTAGCTCAATGGGACAAGCCCGACGGAACGTCGGGCTCCACCGAACGGGGCTCCACCAGCGAACTCAGGCGCAGATGGAGGCGGCGACTTCTTGGGATTTTTCGGGGGAGAAGAGGAGTTCGATCAGGTGAAGGCCGAAATCGAGCGCGGTGCCGGCGCCGCGGGAGGTGAGGAGGGTGCCGTCGCGGACCACGCGTTCGTTGGCCAGAATGTGGGGAAGCTCGGAAGTGACAGACGGGTGCGCGGTGTAGCGGCGGTTGGCGAGGAGACCGGCGTCGTGGAGGACGGTGGGGGCGGCGCAGATCGCGGTGACGAGGCGGCCGGCGGCGTGGTGACGAAGAAGGATCGCGCGGACGCGAGGGTCGGCGCGGAGGTTTTTCGTGCCGGGGCCGCCGGGGAGAAAGATGGCGTCGAAGGTGTTCGATTCGACGGCGGCGAGGGTGGTGTCGGCGTGGAGGGTGAGATTCGCGCGGCCGCCGGTGACGTGGATGGTTTCGCCGAGAGCGGCAACGGTCACATCGGCGCCGGCGCGACGCAGGAGGTCGATGGGGGTGACGGCCTCGATTTCTTCAAATCCCTCCGCAAGGATTGCGAGAACGGTGGGCATGGGATGAGTTGAACAAGCATGTCCGGCTTTGCCCACGGAAATTTTGCAGGAAAACGCCTGGTTGTATTTGGATGTGGATACATCGGCGGCGCGGTCGCGCGTGAGGCGATGGCGCGCGGGATGGAGGTGACGGCTTTAACGCGAAATGTGGCGACGGCGGCGGAACTGCATCGGGACGGGGCGCAAGTGGTCGTGGCGGAGCTGGCCTCGGAGACTTGGCACGGAGACGTGGCGGGAGGCGCGGAGTATGTGTTGAATGCGGTGAGTTCGGGCGGCGGCGGATTGGATGGATATCGGCGAAGCTATTTGGAAGGAATGAAGTCGATTGTGACGTGGGCGCGGGCGCGACCGGCGAACGGGACGATCGTTTATACGAGCAGCACGTCCGTGTATCCACAGGACGGAGGCGTGGTGGTTGACGAGGAAGCGAGCACGGAGGGCGTGGGGGAGCGTGGAGCGATTTTGCGGGAAGCGGAGCAGGTGTTGTTGGATGCGTGCGGGACTGATGGAGTGCGCGGGTTTGAGCGGTGTTTTGTGTTGAGGCTCGCGGGAATTTACGGGCCGGGGCGGAGGCATTTGATCGAACAGGTGCGCAACGGGGAGGTCGCGGGGCGAGGGGAGCATCGCTTGAATCTGGTGCATCGCGACGACGTGTGTGGCGCGATTTGGGCGGCGTGGTCGGCAGGGGCGGAGGTGAGTGGCGGAATTTTCAATGTGGCGGACGATGATGCGACCCCGAAGGCAGAGGTTGCAGTTTGGATGGCGCGAATGCTTGGGGTGAAAGAGCCGCGGTTCACTGGTGAGCCGGCGGGCGGCCGACGGGCGGTGACGCCGGATCGGGTGATTTCGAATGCAAAGGCGAAGCGGGAACTTGGGTGGTCGCCGAGGTATCCGAGTTTTCGCGAAGGCTACGAAAATGTATTGAGTGGAGGGTGAAAGTGAGAGTGAAAGTGGCGCACTCTCACTCTCACCCTCATTTTTTTTCTCCCATGGCTGGCGTAGGCAAACTTCTCAAACAGGCGCAGAAAATGCAGCGTGGCATCGAGGCGCTGCAGGCGGAACTCGAGGCGAAGGTGATCGATGTCACGAGCGGCGGAGGCGCGGTGAAGATCAAGATCAACGGTTCGGGCAAGTTTCTAGCGTTGGAACTCGATCCGGAGTTTTTGAAGGAAGACGCGAAGCTCGTGTCGGACACGGTGCTCGCGGCCGTGCAGGACGCGGCGAAGCAGGCGAAGGATTACAACGACGCGGAAATGCAGAAGGTGACGTCGGCGTTTCAGATGCCGGGATTTATGTGATTTTCGAATTTGGATTTTCGATTTTCGATTTTCGCGCGGACGTGAGCGGCTGGGAGATCGGGGATCGAGAATCCAAATCGAAAATCGAAAATCTCCATGTCGTCTGCGTTTGAGAAACTGCAGCAGCATCTGAAGCAGCTGCCGGGGCTGGGGTTTCGCTCGTCGGAGCGGATCGCGCTGCATTTGCTCGTGGAGAAGCCCGAGCGATTGCCGCAGTTGGTGGCGGCGTTGGAGGAGGCGGCGCGGACGGTGCGGCGGTGTTCGCGGTGCGGAAATATCGCGGAGGCGGAGTTGTGCGCGATCTGTGCGGACGAACGCCGTGATCAATCTGTGGTGTGCGTCGTGGAGCAGGTGCCGGATCTTGTGGCCCTCGAGCGAAGCGGGGCGTATCGCGGGGTGTATCATGTGCTGCACGGCAAGTTGTCGCCGCTGCATGGAATCGGTCCGCAGGATCTGAATTTTGCGGCGTTGTTTGCGCGCGTGGAGACGGGAGGGATCGGGGAGTTGATTCTGGCGTTGTCGAACGACGTGGAAGGCGAGGCGACGTGCCATTATCTGACGGAGCAACTCGCGGCGCAGGGACGTGAGGTGAAGGTGACGCGAATCGGATTTGGGCTACCGAGCGGCGGCGGCGTGCTTTATGCGGATTCGGTGACGTTGAAGAGCGCGTTAGAGGCGCGGCGCACGTATTCGTGACGCGGCGAGAGCGAGAGATTCGGGATTGCGGTCGCGAGGTTTGTCCCTTTTTTTCCCAACGTTTTTTGCGGGCGTAGTATATCGGCTATTATGTGGGCTTCCCAAGCCTGAGAGGAGGGTTCGACTCCCTCCGCCCGCACCAAAATTCGGGAGTAGGGCGAAACGCTCACGCGTTCCGCTACGTTAAAAGCGCAGTGCTCGCGGTGACGTGTCGGGCAGGCTGCGTTTCGCTACTCGAAGGACGAAACGCTCACGCGTTCCGCTACCGGCGGTGGAAAACGATGCGGAGGGTGTGGAAGGCGACGGCGAGGACGCGGGAGTCCGGGGCGGGTTGCGGGTAGCCTTGCGCGTAAGTGAGGCGGAGGCGGTGAGGACCGGGCTCGGCGGGTAAATCGAGGACGTGAGATTGGGCGTCGGAGACGCGTTGCACGGGGAAGCGGGCGAGTTCGCGATCATCGAGCGAAACCGTGACGGCTTGCTCGACGTGCGGGCACTGAAACTTCAGTTCGAATTCGGCGCGCTGGCCGGGCGGGAGCGTGAACGCGAGTTCGGTGAAAGGTGCGAGCCCCCAGCGCAGAACGGGGAGCATGATGAGCGGAAAAGGGCCTTCGGGGTGGCCGAGGCCAGTGACGTTGTCGAAGCCTTCGAAGCCGGGTTCGACGCGGCGGCAGTTGGGATCGGGCGGAATCGGGAGACGCTCGTTGGCTTCGAGAAGTTCGGCGTCCCAATGGTGACAGGCGCGGAAGTAGGACGGTGACGCGAGCGTGAGAAGATCGGCGGGAGCGCGGCGGGTGTAGACGAGGTATTTGTGCGCGGGTTTGGGGCCGTGAAAGTGGAGGATCGCGGCGTGTGGATTTTCGGGCCAATAGGTTTTCCAGTTGAGCTCGAGCGGGAGGCGATCGATGCGGCCGGCGAAATGGCGTTGGAGAAGCGCCTGGTCGTAAGGCGGGGAAAGCGCTTCGTCCATGTGGGCGCGGAACGTGTTGGTGAGAGCGGGGAGTTCGGCTTCCCACGCGGGAACGTTGATGAGCATCACGCCGCTGTTGAAGCGGTCGAAGTCGTTGCGATCGTGCTCGGGGGCGACGGCGAGAAAGCGTGGGCGGACCGAATCGAGGAATGGAGCGACGTCGCGGAGAAACATGACGTCGCAGTCGGTGTAGAGGACGAATTCGTCAGTCCAATGTTGTTCGCGGCAGATGGCGGGGATTTCGAGACGGAGGTAGGCGCCGCGCGCGATTGGAGAAAAGTGAACGGTGATGACGCCGAGGAAGGTGCTGCGGCGGAGAACGGTGACGCCGGCCTGGCGGAGCCAGACGGTGATCGCGTTTTCTTCGCCGTCGTAGATGCAGACGGGGATGAGCGAGGTGTGTTTGCGCGCGGTATGGACGGCGACTTGGAGGAGGTGGGCGTAGTCCCAGAAGCCGGGGGAGTTTTCGTTGAGCGCGAAGAACCAACGCATCGGGCGAGCAAAGACGGCGGAGCGGAGGGTCGTCAATCTGCGGCAAAGAACGGTTGCAGGGCGGCGGGACGGGAGTAACGTCCGGGCGAACCCCCATCAAAAAATGAAACTCCCCAAATTATTCGTCAGTGTTGTTATCGCCTCGTTTATGGCCGCAGGTGTCGCGCTCGCGGCGGATGGCAAACCTCAGACGGCCGAAGCGAAGAAGGCCGGTTGCTGCGTGAAGGCCGAGAAGGATGGCAAGACTTGCAGCCACGCGTGCTGTGTCGAGGCGATGGAAGCGGGCAAGAATTGCGAGAAGTGCGGTGGGGCGGGGATGGCGGAGAAGAAGTGAGGCGCGGAGCGCTTTGATTTTGCGACGCGTGGGCGAGAGTCGCTCACGCGTTTTTTTTTGGCGGGTGCGGCTGGGGGGGGGCGCGGGGGGGGCGGCACCCCCCCCCCTACACACTCTACACGTTGGTGGCGACGTGTTCGGCGCTGAGGTGGCGCCAGCGGTCGAGGACGCGGCGATACATGTCGTCGGGCGCAAGGCCGTAGGCGGCGCGAAGAATTTCCACGCTGCTGCCGTGTTCGACAAATTTGTCCGGCCAGCCGAGACGCTCGACGGCGGTGGGGCAGTTCGCCTCCTGCAACGCTTCCAGCACGGCGCTGCCGAAGCCGCCGGTAACAACGTGATCCTCGAGTGTAACCAGAAGCGGGATACACGCGGCGTGGCTGAGGAGGAGCGTGCGATCGAGCGGTTTGACGAAGCGGGCGTTCACGACGCCGACGGAAAGATTTTCCTCGGCTTCGAGACGTGCGGCGAGTTTGAGCGCGTCCTGCACCATGGGGCCGAGCGCCCAAAGCATGATGTTGGAACCCTGGCGGAGAACCTCGGCCTGTCCGATGGGGAGCGTGGCGGGTTGTGGTTTGATGGATACGCCGGTGCCGGCGCCGCGCGGATAGCGCACGAATGCGGGCGAGCCGAGTTGCAGGCTGGTGTGCAGCATGTCGACGAGCTCGTCCTCGTCCTTGGGCTGCATGATCGTGGCGTTGGGAACGCAGCGGAGATAGGCGAGATCGAAGAGACCGTGGTGCGTAGGACCGTCGTTGGCGGAGAGGCCGGCGCGGTCCATGCAGAACGTCACGGGGAGATTTTGCAGGGCGACGTCGTGGATGATCTGGTCGTAGGCGCGTTGGAGGAAGGTCGAGTAGATCGCGCAGACGGGCTTGATGCCTTTGGTGGCGAGACCGGCGGCGAAGAGGACGGCGTGTTCCTCGGCGATGCCGACGTCGAAGAATTGTTTCGGCACGGCGGCGGCGAGATGGGACAGGCCGGTTCCGCTGGGCATGGCGCCGGTGATGCCGACGATCGAGGCGTCGTCCTTCGCGAAACGGGCGAGCGCGTGACCGAAGACGTCCTGGTAAGTTGGCGGCGTGTGGGCGGCGGATTTCGTGCTTTCGCCGGTGATGGGATCGAAGGGGCTGGCGCCGTGAAATTTCTCGGGGTGATTCACGGCGGCGTTGAGGCCTTTGCCCTTTTTTGTGAGGACGTGAATCAGGATCGGCGCGTCGCAGTGTTTGGCGAACTCCAGGTTTTTGACGAGGGCGTCGAAGTTGTGGCCGTCGACTGGCCCGAGGTAGCGGAGGCCGAATTTTTCGAAGAGGGAGGACTCGACGAAGAAGTCCTTCGTCTCGCGTTTCCACTTTTGGTAAACGCGATTCATCTCCACGCCGGTGGGGAAGCTCGTGAAGAACTTCTCCATGTCGTGGTGGAATTTGTTGTAGGTCGGGCTGGTGCTGATGCGGTTGAGGTAGCTGGAGATCGCGCCGACGTTTTTGGCGATCGACCATTCGTTGTCGTTGAGGATGACGATGAGCCGCTTGGTGGAAGAGACGACGTTGTTGAGCGCTTCGAGGGTGATGCCGCAGGTGAATGCGGCGTCGCCGCAGATGGCGACGACGTGTTCGGAGGAGCCGCGGAGGTCGCGGGCGGTGGCCATGCCGAGCGCGGCGGAGAGGGCGGTGCCGGCGTGGCCGGCGCCGAAGGCGTCGTGGGGGCTTTCCGAGCGGGTGAGGAATCCGCTGGCGCCGCCGGTTTGGCGAAGTTTTTTGAAGAACTCGCCGCCGCGGCCGGTGAGGAGCTTGTGGACGTAGCCCTGGTGAGCGACGTCGAAGACGAATTGATCCTCGGGCGTGGAGAAGACGCGGTGGAGAGCGAGGGTGAGTTCGACGACGCCGAGGTTGGGACCGATGTGACCGCCGTTTTTTGCGGTGACGGCGATGAGTTCGTCGCGGATTTCCTGTGCTAGACGAGGAAGTTCGGTGGCGGGGAGGGCCTTGACGTCGGCGGGATTATGGATGCTCGGGAGCAGACGCGACGGCATGGCGGAGGAAGGGTCGTTCATCGACGGCGGGAAGCGGCGAAGCGGTTAGGCCTCGCTGGTGGTTTCGAACTTGGCGAAAGCGACGCCGTCCTTCTGCTTTTTGAGCAGCTCGATCTTGAGTTCGGCGTCTTTGAGACGCGACTCGCAGATCTTCAGGAGTTTGTTCCCTTCTTCGAACTTCGCGAGCAACTCGGCGAGGGGGACCTCGCCGGATTCCATCGATTCGACGATGGACTCGAGCTGCGAGAGCGCGGTCTCGAAGGAGGGTTGTGTGTCCGTAGCTTCCACGGGCGGAACGATGCGGCGGGGAGAGGGGTTTTCAATCCAAGATTCGGGGCCGGGCGAGTGTGCGCGGTGGGGGCACCGCGCCTCCATGGAGACGGCGGGGCGGGAGATGTGGTTGGGCAGGTGTAGCCTCGCTTCGTTCCGATCTCCTCCAACATGCGGGGGGACGGCGGGGTCGGGAGACCCCGCCCTACAACGGAGGGTGGGAGGTGGAATTTGCGGTTGGCGGGGGCGGGAAAGTTGGATGCGTTGGGGCGATGCTACTTGTGCTTGTGATCACGGCGGCGCTGCTGGTGCTGCGGCTGGTGGGGGAACTGGTGTTGTCGGCTTTGAACCGCGCGGAAGTGCGGCGGCATGCGTCGGTTCCGCCGCCGGCGGTGGCGGCGATCATGGACAACGCAACCTATGCGAAATCCGTGCGCTACACGCTGGCGCGGTCGCAGTTTGGGGTGCTCACGTCGATTTTCGATACGCTGGTGCTGGCGCTGTTTGTTTTCGGGGGCGTGCTGCCGTGGCTGTATGCGCACGTGGTGGGATGGGGCGATTTGGACGCAACGTGGACGCGGGCGCTGTTTATCCTGATTGCGGGGAGCCTGTTGTCGCTGCCGTCGCTGCCGTTCGAATGGTGGGAGACGTTTCGGCTGGAGGCGCGTTATGGGTTCAACAAGACGACGCCGAAATTGTGGATCACGGACCGGTTGAAAGGGATGATGCTGGCGTTTGTGATTGGGGCGCCGCTGTTGTGGGCGTTGTTGTCGCTCGTGCGGTGGGCGGGCGACGCGTGGTGGGTGTGGGGCTTCGCGCTCGTATTCGGTTTTCAGTTACTGATGCTGGTGCTTTATCCCAAGCTGATCCTGCCGTTGTTCAACAAGTTGACGCCACTGCCCGAGGGGGAGCTGAAGAACCGGCTGATGGCGTTGGGGGATCGGACGGGGTTCAAGGCGCGCGCGATCGAGGTGATCGACGGGAGCAAGCGGTCGGCGCATTCGAATGCGTATTTCACGGGTTTCGGGCGGTTTCGGCGGATTGTGCTGTTCGACACGTTGATCGCGCAGCTGACGCCGGAGGAGTTGGAGGCGGTGCTGGCGCATGAGATCGGACATTATCGGCGCGGGCACATTCCGAAGATGCTGGTGATGTCGGCGGGGATGATGCTGGGCGGTTTCGCGGTGGTGGCGTGGCTGGCGAAAAGCCCTTGGTTCAATCCGGCGTTTGGGTTTCCGCCGGGCGAGCTGGCGCCGGCGTTTTTGCTGTTCGGGCTGTTGAGCGGGGTGGTGACGTTCTGGTTCTCGCCCTTCATGAACCTCTTGTCGCGGAAGTTTGAATACGAAGCGGATGCGTTCGCGAAAGACGCGGTGGGTGGGGCGGGGCCGATGGTGGGGGCGCTGCGGAAGCTGGCGCAGAAGAATCTGTCGAATCTGACGCCGCATCCGTGGTTCAGCGGGTTTCACTATTCGCATCCGACGCTGGTGGAGCGGGAGCGGGCGCTGGTCGCGCAATAACGGAATCGGTTTTACCGGAGCAAACCGCGGATGGAGATGAGAGGGCGAGTGATTCTCCTGTGGCTCGCGGCGTGCGCGTGCGGGTGGGCGGAGACGCTGACCATCGCCACGTATAATGTGGAGAACTATGGCGCGGCGGATCGGATGACGGAGAATGGATATCGGAAGGAGTATCCGAAACCGGAGGTGCAGAAGGCGGCGCTGCGGAAGGTGATGCGGGCGGTCGATGCGGATGTGTGGGTGCTGCAGGAGATCGGTGGCGCGGAGTATGTGCGGGAGTTGCAAAGGGATTTGCGGCGAGAAGGAGTGGAGTATCCGCACACGGCCGTGATCGAAG
Source organism: Verrucomicrobiota bacterium (assembly GCA_023391285.1). GTDB lineage: Bacteria > Verrucomicrobiota > Verrucomicrobiia > Opitutales > Opitutaceae > Opitutus. The sequence continues at coordinate 1,971 of JAEWBF010000117.1, read as the reverse complement.
CGGCGGATGACGCGCGGCGGGTGGCGGTGTTGTCGCGGCGGGCGTTTGCGGAGGTGGTGCGGCACACGGAGCTGGAGTTTCGGTATTTTGGCGAGAGGGAGAAAGTGAAGCGGGGTTTGATCGAGGTGCGATTCGAGACGGCGATGGGTGACGTGACGCTGTTTGGCGTGCATTTGAAAAGCCGATACACGGATCGCGCGGACGATCCGCGTTCGGCGATGCGGCGCGAAGGCGAGGCGACGGCGATTCGCGATGCGGTGTTGCGGCGGTTTCCGGAGCCGGCGAAGGCGCGCTTCCTCGTGGTGGGAGACTTCAACGACGAGCGGGCGAGCCGGACGCTGCAGCGGATGCAGAAGCGAGGCGACACGACGATCGCGGACGTATTGCCGGCGCAGGATTCACGCGGCGAGGCGTGGACGCATGTTTACCGAAAGCAGGATAGTTACACGCGCGTCGATCACGTGTTGGTTTCGCCGGGGCTCGCGGACGCGGTGCAGGGAGGGGCGGCGCGGATTTACGATGGCGAAGGCGTGAAAGAGGCGAGCGATCACCGGCCGGTGGTGGTGACGCTGGAGTGGGTGGCGGAGCAGGAGGAAACCACGAATGGACACGACTAAACACGAACTGGGCCCGGCCAGACTTTGCGTCGCTCCGAATGGCAAAAAAAAGGGCGGGTCGAAGACCCGCCCAACGGAAGAGCTTAGGTTTAGATTCAGCGGCCGGTCACGGTGACGGGGATGCTGACTTCGCCGGCGCCGTAGCCTTTGAGGTAGAGACTGCCGTTGCCGCTGCGACCACCTTGAACGGTGACGGTGATGGAATTCTGGCCTTCGGGAACGATCACTTCGGGCATGATGACGCTATCCGGAATGTCGGTGGTGACATCGAGCAGCAGTCCGCCGGGGGGGGCGAGGTTGGGCACGGTGAAGGTGAGCGATTGCGATTCGCCGGTGCGGAGCGTGAGCGAAGTGGGGAAGACGGTCACGCTGGCGGAGTCGATCCGGAAGGTGCCGACGGGCGAGTTGCCGGACGGGCTGTTGAGCGTGACGCGATAGTTTTGACCGGGCGCGAGAGCGGGGACGAAGAAGCTGATGGAGTTGGGAGATTCGAAGACCGTGCGGGCGGGCGTGCCATCGAAGTAAACGGCATCCTGCGGAGTGAAGCCGCGTCCGAGAATGCTGATACGGGATCCGACGGGGCCGCGATTGACCTCCAGGGAAAGAACGTAGCGGCGGACGATGCTGGCCTGGGTGAGGCCGGTGTAAGCCTGGGCGTTGTTGAGGTGGCCTTCGCCGCCCTTGATCTTGTAGTCGACGAGGAAGTAGTAGGCGAGTTGATCGCGTCCGCTGCCGAGCTGGTAGTCGAACTCGTAGAGGTTTTCGCCGAGCGGACTTTTCGTCATGGAGTGGCTGCGACCATCGATGACGATTTTGGGCTCAATGGTCTCGCGCGGAATGGCGCTGGTTTTGGGCGTGGCGCGGAGGGTGAGGGTGTAGATTTGCGACGGGTTCTCCGGAAGTGACGCGGGCGTGAGGTCGGAGAGAACCATTGATTGGCAGCCGGAAAAGAAGAGCGCGCCAAGAGCGAGGCCGAGCCCGAGAAGGAATTTTCTCGCGGGAAAAATACGGTTGGTATGCATTGCGAAATTGAGCGTGAGAAACGGGCGGACCGAGTCGGGTTAGTAATGAGTCACTTCGCATCAGAGCAAGACAAAGCTGCGACGGGTAAACCGTTGGGACTCTACGTGCACGTTCCGTTCTGCGCCTCGACCTGCGACTTCTGCGCGTTCTATCAGACCAAGCCGACCGCGCAGGGTGTGCAAAGGTTCCTCGACGGTGTGGCGCGCGAGGCGGAACTGGTGAGTTGGGCGCGTCCGGTGACGACGGTGTTTTGGGGTGGCGGCACGCCGGGATTGTTGGCGCCGCGGGATTTGGGGAGGCTGGGGGACGTGGTGCGGGGACGGATACGGGC
>JAEWBF010000059.1 GCA_023391285.1 Verrucomicrobiota bacterium | reverse complement strand
GGGTGGGGGTTGCCGCTGGCGGGTGGCGAGAAGGGGCGGAAGAAAAAAGCGGGATCGGCGGAGCGGCGGGCGGGGAAAGGGAAGGAGGTGGAGCGGGAGTTGAGCCGGTTGTCGCTGCTGTTGACGGTGGCGGCGGTGTTGTTTTTCGGGGCGGCGACGTGGGTGCTGGGCGAAGACGGCGTCTTGGATCGGCGCGACGGGCTGGTGCTGGTGGGGCTGTTTTTGTTTTGGCAGTGCTTCCAGGTGTTCGACGTGATGAAGCACAATGTGCGGGAGCGGCGGCGATTTGGCGCGGGGTTCTATGTCGACGTGGCGATCGTGATGGGTGGCGCGTATGCGTTGTGGGCGAGCATCGATTGGCTGGTGGCGTGGCTCGGGGCGCAGGAGGGGAAATTTCTGAATGCGGGAAATCTCGGCTGGCTAAGCGGCTGGCTGATGGTGGTGCCGAATGCGCTGCTGGCGTTTTATTATGCGGCGAAGCGGCGCGGGGACGTGGCGTATGCGTCGCAGGTGGGCGACGGACATATTTGTATTCCGCTGTGCGTCGGATTGGCGGCGGTGTGGACGCCGGTGCACGTGCCGGAGGTGTTTGGGTTAGGACTGGCGATCGTGACGGCCGCGGGGGTGGTGCACGGGATGTGCGTCGCGTTTGCGGGCGGGCTGCCGCGGTGGGCGGGGTGGCCGTTGGTGGTGGGGTATGGGGTTTTTCTGGGAGCGGGGCTGGCGTGAAAACGCTGAAAAGCTGAAGGGCTGAGCCGCTGAAAGGTTACGTGGCGCGCGGCTCGGCGGGGACGCCTCGCCCTACCGTATTGAAGCACAAGTAGCGCGCGGCTCGGCAGGCTGCCTCGCTCTACCTTATTGAAGCACGAGCGGGTCGGCGCGGAATTTTTCGCTGAGGGCGAAGAAGATCGGCTGCGTTGTGAGCCACTTTGGGTCGCGACGAAGATCGGCGAGAGAAAGCGTGGTGTGGTTGCAGATCAGATACGTGGTGGGGCCGAGCATCATGCAGGCGTCGAACGACGTGCCCGCGGCTTCGGTGGCGAAATCGAAATCGCCGGGGTGAAATTCGCGGCCGGAGAGGGTGGCGACGAGCGGCTGGGCGTCGGCGGCAAGATCGCGGCCGAAGCGGTGGGCGCGTGGTCCAGAATAGGCGAGGACACCCGGCTGCGGTGATGAAGTGAGGATCGCCCACTCGTCGAAAAGCGGCTGGCCGTAAGCGGCGTGCATACGGGCGAAGCCGGTTTCGATGTGTTGGCGGGCGGTGGGCAGATCCATGGAAGGAAGAGGAAGAAGAAGAGTGCGGGCTGAGGCGCCGCACTACTTTTGGAAGATTTCGGCGAAGAAGGTTTTCATGTGCTGCCAGGAGCGGCGATCGGCGGCGTCGTTGTAGCCTACGCCGTTGAGGCCGTTGGCGGCGATGGCGTCGGCGCCGGGGTTGGTGAAGGCGTGAACGGCGTCGGCGTAGGCGATGAATTGGTAGTCGAACTTGCCGGTGTTCATGCTTTCGAGGAAGGCGTCGAGTTCGGCTTTCGAGATGAAGGGGTCGACGGCGCCGTGAAGGATGAGGAACTTGGCTTTGTTTTTCGCTGCGGCGTCGGTGGGAGCGGCGAGAAGTGAGCCGTGGAAACTGACGATGCCGGCGAGCGGAGCGCCGGAATAAGCGAGGGCTTGGGAGGCGGCGCCGCCGAAGCAGTAGCCGATGGCGGCGACGCGGGAGGGGTCGACGGAAGATTGAGCGAGCAGTTGGTCGAGGCCGGCGCGGGAACGTTCGGCGAAGAGCGGCTTGCCGTAGAACTGGCTGGCGAGTTCGCCCGCTTTTTTGGGGTCGGTGGTGACGATGCCGGCGCCATACATGTCGGCGACGAAGGCGACGTAGCCGAGTTCGGCGAGCTGGCGGGCGCGACCTTTGACGTAGTCGTTGAGGCCCCACCATTCAGGGATGACGAGGACGCCGGGGAGTTTGGCGTTCGGAGTTTTGGAGTCGTCGTAGGCGAGGTAGCCTTCGAGTCGGGCGCCGTTGTGCTCGTAGGAGATCGGCTTCGTGACGATTTTCGCGGAGAGGAGGGAGGGGAGAACGAAGGCGCAGAGGGCAACCAAGGTGGCGGGAAATTTCATAACCCGGCGAACGTAGAAGCGTGAGGGGGGCCGTCAAACCGTTGGCTCGCCGCGCAGTGTGCAGAAGAACGATAAAAAAGCCGGGGCGTGTGAACCCCGGCTGAATGAAGGTGCGGCCGAAGCACCGCGCTACGATGAGGGGTCAGGCGGAGAGGCCGCCGGCGATGTAGTTTTTCAGGTGCTCGGCTTCGGCACGGTGGGAGTCGGCCATCCAGCGGGAGATATCGCCAATGGAGATGAGGCCCACGAGTTTGCCGTCGGAGAGCACGGGCAGATGGCGGCAGCGTTTGTCGGCGAACAGGATCATGGTCTGTTCGATGGACGTTTCCGGCGCGATGGTGATGAGGTTCGTGGTCATCACGTCGGCGACGCGCATCACGCGCGGATCGACATTCTGGCCGACGACGCGGCGGAGGACGTCGCGTTCGGTGAAGATTCCGACGGCGCGCTGGTTTTCGAGGACGACGATCGAGCCGATCCGGTGGCGGTTCATTTCATCCACCGCTTTCGCGATTGTGACGGTGGACGGGACGGCGTGAACAACGGAGCCCTTGCGCTCCAGCAGTGCTGAGATCGGAGTGCTGTTCATGGGGGAGGCGGGGTTAACGCGAACAGTGGCGTGGTGCGAGTGAGCTGCAACCGCAAAGCCGGGAAAGGGGGGAGAAAAATCGGTGAAGTTGCGGGCGGTTGGAGATCGAGCCGCGAGCGCGGACGTGAAGGGCCAGTTGCGCGCGGAAGCGAACGGGATTTGTTCGGGCGCATGAGCTTCGGAAAAATTGCGCTGGTGGTGGTGGGAATCTTGGTCGTTCTGGGCGTGATCGTCGCGATGAGTCTGGCGGGCGTGTTCAACCGGCTCGTGACGTTGCAGCAAGGGACGGATGCGGCGTGGGCGCAGGTGCAGAACGTGTATCAGCGACGGGCGGACTTGATTCCGAATTTGGTGAACACGGTGCAAGGCGCGGCGAATTTCGAGCGCACGACGTTGAACGAAGTGACGAGTGCGCGGGCGTCGGTGGGGCGGGTGCAGGTGCCGCAGGGGTCGGCGCCGACGGATCCGCAGCAGTTGGCGGAGTTCGAGCGGGCGCAGGGGCAGTTGGGGACGGCGCTGTCGCGGTTGCTGGTGGTGGCGGAGCGTTATCCGGAATTGCGCGCGACGGCGGCGTTTCGGGATTTGCAGGCGCAGATCGAAGGGACGGAGAATCGAATCTCGGTGGAGCGCGGGCGGTTCAACGAGGCGGTGCAGGCTTACAACACGGCGATCAAACGGTTTCCGGCGGTGTTGGTCGCGGGGATGTTTGGGCATTCGCCACGACCGTATTTCACGTCGACGCCGGGGGCGGAGACGCCGCCGAAGGTGGAGTTCGAGTTCGAAGGGGCGGGGGCGAAGAAGGAGTGACGTGGACCTGCAACCACGGATGAACGCGGATGGACACGGATACGTGGACGAATGTTGGCCGAGTGCAGGCGGAGAATCGCGTGTGGGAACTTCGAACTTAGCGGCGTGGCTGCGACGCACGCGGTCCCTCGTCGCGGGGGTGGCGCTCGTGCTGACGGTGGGGTTGCAAGCGGCGGAGGTGATTCCGCCGGCGCCGAGAAATCATTTCAATGACAACGCGGGGATCGTCGCGCGGTCGGTCGCGGCGCAGTTGAATGCGCAGCTGGCGCAGTTCGAGCGGGAGACGTCGAATCAGATTGTCGTCGCGATCTATCCGCGAATGCAGAGCGAGTCGTCGATCGAGGATTACACGGTGCGCGTGGCGCAGGCGTGGGGTGTGGGGCAGCGGGAGCGGAAGAATGGCGCGGTGCTGTTTGTGTTTAGCGAGGACCGCAGGCTTTTCATTCAGGTGGGCTACGGGCTGGAAGGCGTGCTGCCGGATGCGTTGTGCAAGCGGATTATCGAGGACGAGATCCTGCCGAGATTTCGGGAGGGCAACTGGGCGGGAGGATTGGCGGCGGGCGTGCAGGCGATGATGGCGGCGACGCGCGGCGAGTATCAGGGGACGGGTGGGCTGGCGGCGACGCGGGGTCAGGGGCGCGGATCGCCGGTGGGGTGGGCGCCGCTTGTATTCGTTTTGTTGATGCTGATGTTTTCGTTTCGCGCGGCGCGGCGGGGATCGGTGTATTCGCGGCGCGGGCGGCGCGGGATCTGGGTGCATCCGGGCGGATGGGGCGGGCGCGGCGGCGGCTTTGGCGGAGGCGGGACGTTTTCGGGCGGGGGCGGGGGCGTTGGTGGCGGCGGCGCGGGAGGGAGGTGGTGAACGATGAGTATTTTTGATGCGGATACACCGATCGATCATGAACGCGTGGTGGCGGCGATCGCGGCTGCGGAGGAAAGGACGTCGGGGGAAATTCGCGTATTGGTGGCGAAGGAAGCGGCGGAAGATCCGGTGGCGGCAGCGCGGAAGCATTTCGAGCGGCTGGGCATGACGGCGACGGCGGAGCGGAACGGCGTGTTGATATTCGTCGCGCCGAAGTCGCATACCTTTGCGGTGGTCGGCGATTCAGGCGTGCACGAGAAGTGCGGCGATGCGTTCTGGCGGCTGATGGCGGCGGCGATGGAGCTGCGGTTCAAGAAGCGCGAATTTACGGAAGGGTTGGTGGATGGGATTGAGAAGGCGGGAGAGTTGCTCGCGCGACATTTTCCGCGGCGGCCGGACGATCGTAATGAGTTGCCGAATACGGTGGTCGAGGGGTGAGGGTATTCGGGGTTTTGGGTTCTGGGTTTTGAGTTTTGGGTT